>JAAVFP010000010.1 GCA_014800735.1 Bacteroidales bacterium | reverse complement strand
GTCCGGCATAAGAAAGGATACCTTTGAAGAGAAAACCATGAATACGTGACAACTCCATAGGTGAGAATGAAAAAGCCTTCTCTGCTAAAAGAAGATTGATGCGGTTTGAAACTTGATCTGCCTCAAAAGTCCCGTCAACTTCAGCTTGCTCGCGGACAGATCTCTGGCTATAATACTCCTCCAGACGTTTGCCAACTTCCTCACTTGAAAGCGAACCTTCTATATTTGCCTTGGCTTGTTCAAGCAGAAACTCCGATGGCTTCAATCGGTCAACATCCTGTAGACCGATAGCCATTGACCAATTCCTCGCACGCTCCTCCACTCCCGGTTCACCGGAAGTCAGATACTGCTCAAACTCTAGATATCTATCTTCGTATGCCATATTTTCTTGTTTGTTATCAGCTACCGAGAATTCCTCAGTAGTTCATATTATAATTATTTGGGTCTATGATAGTTTGGTCTTATTACCTCGTCATTTCCTGAAATCGATGAGATGTAATGTTTCTCCTTTAAAGCATGCAAGAAATTATAATAAAGGGGATTTCTATCAAATTTAGGTTGCTTACGCCTTTCAGATAATTGAACAAATTTATCATCTTTTAATGACTTTAATAAATGAGATATATCATCTTCATCCAAATTCTCAGACGGTATAAGATAAGTTGCAAGTTTGAGATTGCATTCTAAATCGTCACTATTGGAGATAATAGCCCTAATTTCGGCAATATTGAAATTTGTATCAGGAAGATTATCGGCAATAATACTGGCTGATAATGATGCGAGTTGAGAACTTTCCAATATTAAACTAACACCAGCTTTCTCTAATATCAACTTCTTCTCATGCAGAGTAAATTTATCAGATTGCAACAAATCAATAAGGGTCGTTGCCGAGAACGAGTAATCCCAATCTAGATGACTCATGAAGGATGAAGAATTATATATGAGGTAACGCGACAGGAAAGTCGTGCCATTAATAATTCCAAGGTTCTCTAAATCAAAGGGAATACAACCATTGTTAAGCAAAACATCAAATCTCTCAGATTCAAGCTCACATAAATATTGGTTACCTTCACAAACACATTCAAATGCACTGATCAAGTTCCGATAGTCATCCATACTTAACGTGTTATTGTCGCCAAACAAAAGATCAAATAACTGCGCTTCATTTTTAATCCCAACTGCACTTTCGACTTCAAGTAATGCTTCTATATTCTTGTTGATAAAAGTTGTGAGAATATCTTCTTGATTTTGAAAAATTGTATAAGCCTTGTCAATATTCTTCCATATAGGCTTCAAGAGATTGCACTCAATCGCCAGTCTTTGTTCTTCTTCTGATAGCCCTTCAAGATCGTCTCGTTTTGCAACCTGACCTGTGAGATAATTCCTTTTATTTTCCACATCTAATGAAGATTGAAGTATGAAATCAACCGAATCGATTGACTCATCTTTCACTTTACCCGATAATGATTTGTAGGTCTGTTTAAGAATGTCATCGGATAACAGATGCTCAGACACCTGCCCGATAGGACAATTTCTGATTAAATCAAAGGAAAGTGAATCCTGCAAAATATCAGGATCTTCATAAGCTATAGAAATTATTATTGTAAGATTATTCGGGGTAATTTCATATGCATTCGTTTTTGCGATTGCTTTGATTAAATCTTTATCTTCGGAATCTAGATTGGAATATTTTACAGTTTTGTTAAAGAATCCAATTCGAGAAGAGCCCAGTGCAACCTTGTGTTCCCTAATGTATTGATAGTTATCAACAATCCAATCAAGTATTTTGGAATTAAGATTCGCTCCATACTTTAAAATGCACTCTATAATAAGCTCTTGTTCTTCAGTCTCGTTATCACAAACGTGATTCCACAATTCGTCGATAGTCTCTCCCAGATATGATTTAAAGAATTTCTCAGGTTTATTGGAGTGGGCATAGTAAGCACTTAAAAATGAAAGGTTGAAACCATCGTTCTCTATGACTTGAATAAAACGAAGATAATAATCCCTATATAGCGAAGATATATCTTGATTTTCAACCAAGAAATCTAATACTTCTACGTTAAGAACATTTTCTGTATTAAAATTATTGGGGCGTAGCTCTTTGACAAAATTCTCAATTTTGTCTATATGGCGAGTATAATCTTTCCCAATTAGCCTTTTTATGCTCATCAAATAATCCCTATCGGAGGGCGAAATCATCCCGGGATAGAAATAAGAGATATAGTCATAATAATCTTCATCAAGATAGCCTTCAATCAAAAACACCTCCATCATCTCAGTTAAACCAAGGCTCTTGAATAAGTCTGAAGCCCTGACTGATTTGTTAGAAATAATCATCGCCAATGGAAGGTCTTTCATTCCAACAAGGTCATTTTCAACTTTGGCGAGTTCCATTTTAATTTGTTTATGTGACTCCCCACTAATGTCATCTATTCTTTTTTTTATTGCAGACCTGTTATACTTTTCACTAATATCAATGTTGTCCGATGAAGTTGTACTGCTATTATAATGGTGGTAAAAGCTATAATTAATTCGCTTAAGAGATAAGAATTCATTAAAATAGGTGTCATTTTTTGCTATTGAAGGCAGTGTCCGATATGAATTGCAGACTTCTATAGACTCTATTCGTTTATATGAAAACGAATTTGAGACATCATATAGAAATAGTAGCCTTAGTTCTGATATGCTCAATTTGTCTTCTTGAAGTTGCTTCTCCCCTTTCTTAATAATTTCTGCTCTACGTTGCTCTGTATCTTTTGTTAGAATTCTTATAAAGTCAGGCTTTTTGCTTATACATTTATATACGTTCCCATCTCGTTTATGTAACAAAGCAAAGTCCTTCGGATGATAGTTCTTATATACAATCATGGCAAGTAATTTTGCCAAATCTAAGTGCTGTTCACCCTTTATCAGTTTAATTCTATAGTCTGTAAATTCATGAACAATATTCCGTAAGATACGCATTTCTTGTATAAAGAATGCAATACCCGCTATATCATCATCTGAAATATCTCCATCTTGCAATCCGGAGGCAAGCAATTCCTGTTTTAGAATTGCTTTCGAGTTAGATGGATTTATTACCGGTATGATAGTAATGATATAATCAAAGAATTTTGTGCGCGCTTGATCCACGAACACATCGTCCTTGACCGCATACACGAACACTATATGTCGGTTTATTTCTTCCGATTCATTTATTAATTGATTTAACTCACGAAGCTTAAGATAGATGTCTGGAGTTTCGAATCTATCTAAATCCTCAATAATGACCACATCATAAGGAGTTGCTCTGAAGAAATATATAATTTCATCAAGATGTTTGTTGAAAATTGAAGTATCCTCCTTTATATCAATCTCTCCATCTTTAAGATTCAATTTATTTAACTTGGAATTACTATAGCCTTGTATAAAATACCGAATGACGTATCCAAAGCAGAATAGCATATATAGTATCGCAGCCAAGTCAATCCACGTATTTGCCCGTCCCCAGTCAAAAATCTCATACATGGATTCTATCCTAGCAAAAGAAGGCTCGAATGCGATGAAAAAGCAAATGACAAATCCTACTATCCAAAATGCGTATTGGATTAGCTCTTCTTTAGTGAAATGAGCAATTCGCTTGAATCTTGAACTCGGGACAGTTGAGGATTTTTCTTTATATATAAGTTGTTGAAGAATACTATATTCTATTCTCCTATTCAAGACTTCTCTCTTCTCATCTTTTTTGTCCTCTGGAGTATTTGGCAAGTCATCGTCAGATTGTAATGTGGCCAGCGATATAGAAAGATAATGACGATTTTCCTTAAAATCGTTCATTAGAGTTTTTAGAACAGAACTCTTGCCCGACCCATAAGGCCCGGTAAGAGCAATATTTCTTATACCTTCACACTTTGCTTGTGTTAAGGCTTCATTAAGATCTTCAACCGCTTTGTATGCGTCTGCATCTTCGGGATTATCCTTTCTGAGTAATTTCGGAAGGAGAGTGTACATTTTTCAATTGATTTTAGAATCCATTCATCTCAAGGTCGGTAATGCTGCGGGCTATGACATAGGCGTACATGGTCACAAGGACATGTACGGCTTCACGGAGCTCGGCATCCGGGATTTCAGGGGCACTGTGTGCCTCGTCGTTTCTCCAGCCACGCACTTTTTCCAGATAGTCACGGAATCGGTAATAGCGGGTATCGGTCGTATGCTTTAGCCGTCTCAGTGACTCATGTCCGAAGATGCAATCAGCAAATGTAGTGCTGTCGGCAGAACCTTCTCTGGTAGTCAGCTCACGGTTGTTGATGAGATAGTAGAGCTTCTTAAGAAACGACTCGAATTTTCCGACAAGGGTATTGAAGTGGGCGCGGCGGTCAAGTTCTGTCAGACGCTCATTGCAGAGCAAATGATTGAATGAATTTATAAGAAGGTCGTTCGCGCCGTTCAACCTCGGTTTGGCGGCTCTCTTTTGAATCACATTGATAAGATATTCCGCCACCTCGTCCAGTCGGCGAGATGTCTGAGCCAGTTCGATGAACTCTTCCCGGATTTCCTCGACAATCTTTTCTGCGAGACGGTGCAGGTCAAGCTCGATACTGCTTTGCTGATTGTTGCGCAGTGCCATATCGAGGATACCACGGATATATTCGCGTGCGAACGGAGTGTCATTGACAAACTCTTCGTATAGGTCTATTCCCTTTCCGCTCATGTCAAGCACAAGATCCTGGGCCCGCTCTGAAAAGAGTTCACGCAGCACACCGTAAGAATTGCCGCTTCTTATCGCCTCATTGATGCTGCTGTCCGTCAGCATAAGGTGATTGAGCGGACGCAACACTATATCATGGTCGTCAAGGAACCCGCGATATGGTTCGTTGACAATATCAAGGATTTCGCGTAATGATTTCTTCTCATCCTCAGGAGGAGCCTTTACATCTCCGATTCGTGAAGAGGATAGTTCGGAATCTTCATTTTCGAGAATGATCGTACCCTCCATCATCATCTGAAGACGGAGCTTGTTAAGGTCAACTCGGTCGAGAATCTCCATCGGGAGGGTCTCCTTCGTATATTGAAGACGCGGATATAGTGTGCGAAGAAAAATATATTCGCGTTCAAGTTCGGGATCGCAATATGTGAGCAACTGTGCCATGAAGCCGTAACTGCGGATATAACGGTTTACGAGCTTACGGAACTTATCCTTGTCATCATTGCTGAGCGGAGTCTCGCGTTCCTCTACAATCCGGCAACATTCCGACACGGCAGCAGGGACATTTTCCTCTACCATATACTTCACTATTCTATCGCGCTCAGCATCGTTGTAGATCTTGAACGCCTTGATGTCATCGATGAGGGAGTATAGACGTTGTGTATCTACTTCTCCGGTCAGGATGGTCGTCTGATAATACTTCTGGAAAGCTTTCTGCACCGAATCGGCATCGTTGCGGAAATCAATCACCATCGTATCCTCCTTCTTCACACCACCCTTGTCGTAACAGCGGTTTAGGCGCGATAGGGTTTGTATGCACTGGATACCTCCCAGCTTCTTATCCACAAACATAGTGTGTAGGAGTTTCTGGTCGAAACCGGTCTGAAATTTATCTGCTACGATAAGGATGCGATATTCCGGAGTGTCGAATGCCTCAGCAATCTTGTTGTCCTTCAATCCCCAGCCGTTCATGCGGTCTTCTGTGTACTTGCCGCCGTCAGGCAGTTCCACTTCTCCGGAGAACGCCACGAGAGTCTTGAACTCATCGCCATACTCTTCATGGATAAGATTGTCGAATATCTGTTTGTATCGGATAGCTGAAGCACGGCTGTCACTTACAAACATTGCCTTCGCTTTCCCGCCGATTTTATGACGGGTATGCTGCATGAAGTAATTCAGGGCAAGCCGAGCCTTCAGGGTCATATTCTCTGGCTCAGAGTTTAGCTTACGCAGTATCAATGAAACAGATTTCTTTTCTCCGTAAAGTTCCTCCGGCTCTGAAGCAACACCCTCAGTGGTCATTGCCATTGTGGGATGCGCGCTGTTCTTCTCAATGTACTCGAACATCGTCTTGTAGGTGGTGTAATTCCGTAGTACGTCAAGAATGAACTTCTCATCGATCGCCTGTTTCATCGTGTAGTAGTCGTGAGCCATATATCCGGACTCAGTCTTCTTTCCGAAAAGGGCGTAGGTCTTATCCTTTGGAGTAGCAGTGAAAGCGAAATAGCTGATATGTGCCATCTGCTGACGTTGGGTCTGCATATATGCCATCAGTGCATCCATTTCATCCTCAAATCCTTCGGCATCAGCATTCACCATGGTTGACTGAATGTCGGCATCGGTTGACAGTGCGGCAACAATGTCTTTGGCACTCTCATTGCCGACAGCCGTATGTGCCTCGTCAATAATGACGGCATAGTTACGGTGCTTGTCGCGCTTCAGTTCGCTTAGGGCGTAACTGAATTTCTGAACTGTGCTGACAATGATTCGGCCTCCTTCGTTGATAGCTTTTGCGAGTCTCTTTGAACCGTGACGTATATCCTTCACAACCCCGGCTTCCGTTGCAAAGTTATTCACGTCCTCCGCCATATTTGCATTGAGCACAATGCGGTCGGTCACCATGATGATTGAGTCGAACACCGGAGTCTGGTCAGGATTAACCATATTCACAAGCTGATGGGCGAGCCATGCCATCGACTTGGTTTTTCCGCTTCCTGCTGAATGTTCGATAAGGTAGTTATGTCCCGGACCCTCTTCTCCGACCCATTTCACGAGATTACGCACCACGCGCAACTGATGATAACGCGGGAAGATTGTGATGCTGTTGCCGTTCTCTTTATAGTTCTTTATGAAGTGGTCGATTATATTCAGAAGGGAATCTGCTTGCCATATCTCACGCCAAAGGTAACTTGTGGCATAGTCGCGCGGCACTTGCGGATTGACAGAATCCACATTGAATGGTAGGAAAGCGGTATCCTCTCCGTTGAGGAAAGTGGTCATGAAGGCGTAGTTATTGTCCACGACGAAATGCACCAATGCAGTGTGGAGCATTGGATTCTTCGGGTCGCGGTCATGGCGATACTGATATATTCCGTTGGTATAGTTCTGACCTGTCCCTTCGTTTTTTAGTTCGGCGGTGATTATCGGAAATCCGTTTAGGAGAATGCAAAGGTCCAGTTCGTTGTTCTTATCGGCTTTTTCTTTGGAATATCTCATCTGTCTCACCACAGCGAACCGATTGGCGAGATATAGTTCATGCAGCGCAGAATCTTCTCCGGCAAGCGTCGGCTTGGTCTGCATCAATTTTATGGGAATACCCTGAATCTTCAATCCCTTCCGCAGAATATCGACGAGCGAATGGCCGTTGTCGAGCTTGGAATTATAGTCCTTGATCACGGCATCGAGGGCGGCATCATCACTTTTGAACCGCTTGATCATCCTCGCCCAAGTATCGGTCTGGGAACGGAGGAACTGATAGAGCATATCAGGATCCACCCGACGTTTTATATCAAAATCGCCGGGCTTTCGGGATATATAGAGAGGCGAAGCTAACAGGGATGCTTCGATATGTTCTTCAAACTTGGTTTCGTTGTCGATATTCATACTATAATTATATTGGAGAGATTATATTACTTTTCGTTTTCCGGTCACAACTTCGGAGATTATAGCTTGGCGAAGCTCTTTCAGTGTCGCACGCTTCTTCACCAACTTGGCTTTCAAACCGTCAATGTCAGCACATTTCTTATCCAAATATGCCGCTATCTCCTCCTGCTCCTTTAATGGAGGAAATACTATCGGAGCGTTTTTTATTAATTCTTGATTCATTATAGGAGCTCCATATATATTGATATTTGCATTATTTATTATCAAAGAACTGCTGTATTTCAAAAAATTTAAGTTCACTGATTTTGATTGTAGAAATGAAGCGATAGCCTCATTAGTATATAAATCAACACCTGCAAATGCTACCTGACCTACAGAAAGCTTAAAACTGTATAGCAGTGATCCTTTGGGTGTTTTTTGCGGCTTAAATTCTTCAATATATTTTGAACTAACTTTATTAACGGAATCAGAAATTACATTATCTTTCATATCTCCAATGGTAATCCAGATAAACCCATTTTCTGCATCATAATATTCTTTGATCTTAGTAGCAGGAGTAAAACCTGTCTGTATTGAATATTTGTGTTTTACAAGACAGATTCTCCAGTGTTCGGGGATTTCTCCGATCCAGTCGATGCCGGAGGGTCGGAGGGGAGCAGTGGGGTCGAGGCCACGGGTGACTACGCGTGAAATCTCACTCTGTTTCAGTTCATCGATCAGCTCAAGCTCTCGGTCAACCTTTGCAATAGCCGCATCAGTCTCTCCACACTTCTCATCAAGCCACGCCGCTATCGCCTCCTGCTCAGCAAGAGGTGGAATAGCAAAAGAAAAATTACCAATGCTTTCTTGCGAAATTGTAGGGATTGTACTTCCAACAACATAACAATCAGTCAGTGCTTGAGAATAAGGAGTGCTCATGCAATATGCCAGATACTTTGGATGTATGGAGGGAACAATCCTTAAGATCTGAGGATTAATTGTCGCTTCCATAGGTAGTTTATCGACATAGGATGTTTTGCCAAAAGTAGACCCTGTTTTTACATACAAAATATCTCCTTGTTGAATTTTTATCTCAGGACTTTCATGGTATTTATACCAACTTAGATAAGATACATTTGAATAATTCATTCGACCATCTACCATATTAGATGGACTTAATGTTATTGCTCCATTACCATCTTCGGTTAAATCTTGAACGGTGTATCCACGGTAACCAATTCTTCCAAACATAACACTTATCCTTTTTAGAGGTAGAATATTCCAATGGCTCGGAATATCTCCAATCCAATCAATGCCGGAGGACTTATATGAATCGTAACGCTGTTTCATCTTACTTCGGAGATTAGGGATTGAAGTGCAGAGGTTGTATCGGATTCGAGTGCCATAAGGTCGGTAAGTATCTCGCTGCTGTCGCGCAGGGGCGTATAGCGATAAAATAGGCGTGTGAGCGGGAACTCACAACCTATCTTGTCCTTCGACGGGTCGCGCCATGCGTCGGAAACAAACGGCAATACCTCCCTTTCAATATACTCTTCTATATCCTCTTTCATCGGAATGGTTTCGGTATCCGTCAGAGCAGGGTCTATCACCTTTCCGCTCTTTGAATCGCCCGGGACAGCATATACCTCGGGAGCCTCAGGATCCGTATCGCCAAAAGTGCGAATCAGTTTTACCATCGCCTGTGTGGGTTTCTTGGGGAGAATACGTTTCAACTCTTCAAATACCTCCTCATCCGTCATTCTCTCTTTCGGGAAAGAGATGGCCGCGATCTTCTCCAGCAACTCTTTGTCCGATTTCTTGACCTTTGGAGCTTCCGCGGCCTCAGCCGCTTTCTTAGCTATGTCGGTATAATAGAGACGTAAGGGACGGTAGATTGTCACTGTGGTGTAGAGGAAATCTTCTATATCCATAAGGCGTGCCACTTTCACCTCCTCATTATCTGGAAGTGTGGCATCCTTAAAGTTGCCATATATTCCCAAAATCTCATCTATGGCATCATCGGGGATTTCATAGCGCTTCTTTCCTAAACTGCGCTGAAGCAGTTTGGCATAGCGAGGATTGGTGGCATCAATCATCAATACCTTTCCCCGACGTTCATCCAGTTTATTATTATCGAGAATCCAGAGATAGGTGGATATGTCAGTTCCGTAGAAAAGATTTTTTGGCAATGCTATGATGGCATCGAGGAGGTCACGATCCATGAGCATCTTACGGATTTCGCTCCAACCGCTTCCGGCAGCTCCATTGAACAGTGGCGAACCGTTGAGGACAATGCCGATGCGGGAACCGTTCGGATCCATCTTGCTTATCATGTGAAGCAGAAACAACAGCGAACCGTCGGATGTGGATGGCAGACCGACTGAGAACCGTCCGTCGCTTTTGGCTGCGTCCTCTTTTACCTTACCCTCGATTTTCTTCCAATCTACACCGAATGGCGGGTTGGCAAGCATATAACCGAAATGCTCACCGGGAAACTGATCGTTGGCAAGAGTATCGCCGAGTGCTATATTACGGTCTTTATCCAAGTCTCCTTTTATCAAAAGGTCGGACTTACATATGGCGTATGTCTTTTCATTCAGTTCCTGACCGAATAGGAAGACTTTCATATCCTTGCGGTCGGTCATTGACTGGAGAAAACGTTTACCTTCGGTCAGCATACCCCCCGTGCCACAGCAGGGGTCGTATATCTGGAAATGTTTCCCAAGAGTATTGACTTCCGCTTCACGACCGTGCATGACAAGAGAAACGAGCAGACGCACTACTTCACGCGGAGTGTAGAACTGACCGGCTTTAGTATTGGTCGTCTCCTTTGACTTACGGATAATGATTTCAAAGATAGTACCCATCATGGCGTTATCCACCTTGTCGGGATGGAGGTCGGCGTTATTGACAAAACTTTCCGTTACCTGAAAGAGCAGATCGTTTCGGTCGAGCCGGGAATAGATTCGGGTAATGTCTCCGTTCTCTCCATCCTCTTGTGTAAAGGCAAGAAGGATATCACGCACATTCTTAGTAAAACCGTCGAGATACGCCTTGAAATTATCGGATAGCATCTTTGGCTGAGCTAAGAGCTTGTTGAGTGACAGGCCTGAGGTGTTAAAGAATGTGAGACCATTGCGACGCATAAGGGCCTGAAGCATTATTTCCTTCTTTTCATCGGGAAAAGCACGGTATTGCTCATAGAGTTCTTCATACCTATCCTGCAACACACAATCGAGACGACGCAGAAGAGTAAACGGTAGAATCACGTTCTCCACTTCCGTATCATCATAGACACCACGGATAATCTCCTTGATGTTCCAAATCATTCCTGCCAGCTCTTGNTCTGTCATATCTTATAGTATATGTTTTTTACAATGCAAAGTTACAAAAAATATNTTCAATATATGTGAACTTATTGGGCTATTTTGAAGCTAAGCCCGTTTTATCCTTCTTTTTAGGCAAAATCTTATAGTCACCGAAAGCTATNAATGAGTCAATCGTTAGAGTTTCCTTGGTCGTTTCGTCATAAACTGTATAAGGATGTCCGTGCGGACGAGTTTTTCTAACTTCGATTTCATCTCCATCTTTTAGTGCCTGGATTTCTGCTGTTCCATAATAGAACTTGGATCCCTTNCGAGTAACAGTCCCTTTGTTAAGAACTCGTTCTTTCCATGTGGACCACTCATCAGTAGATTGCAACAAGTCATAATACCAGATACAAAAATCCAGTGCTATATAAGTCAAGGACATCAAGAGATAGTCGTTTCTAACAGTAGATACATATTGGTCAGCCTTTAACTTAAGTCCCTCGTATTTGTGAGACCCATCTTGTGAAAAATCTATCAGGAATCCAACCTCATGAGCAAGAGCCGATGGACATTCAAAACCATTCCATTCAACAGNGGAATCCTCATTCTTTAAGTATCTCTTCAATGTGTTTAATGAATCTATCTGAGTAGGGAACAGACCTTTGTTCTTTCCATCGTCAAGTATTGACTCTACAATCTTACGTAAGGAGTTAAAGTCATCTTTCACCTCATGCAGTTCTTGCTGGCAACCTCCTTCATGAGAGAGAATCATACGGAAGAGAGTATTNTCATTCTCAGGAAGTATTGATGCTTTGTAGAAAGCTTCTTTATACTTCTTTCGAATTCTATAAGAGGGNGAATTTATGGCATCCACATCTTTAGGAATNCGTTCGCAAAGTTGTTTAAACTTATCTTTTGTGAAGATTCGATCAGTCTCAGTAAAATAGTCTAATTCTCCATCAGTATATTTCTCGGCTATAAACTGACCTCTGCCNGTGTATAGGAAAAATGGGATTTCCCTTTCAACCGAAGAAATAGTATGAAATACCTGACGCACGACTGTAAATCCTGACATATCNCTATCGTCATTGGGTAGAGCTTCGTTTTTATTAAAATTTGCATCAGTNACCACTGCATCTATCTGATGTTTGAGCTCCTCAAATTTTAATCGAAACTGTGTACCTGTTGTTACGGCTGCAACAACATTGATATTATTGTCGGATAGAAACTTTTGCTTAAGTTCCTCACGCATCAATTCATGGACTTCGTCATCAGCCCAAATTATATTATAAACAGCTTTCTGCATTGTTNTAAGCATTTAGAGTTTTAATACTTAACCCCNGAGCCGGAATAAGCAATTCAAATATGACATCACCATTGCCATCTTTAGTTAGATTGAGAAATCCTCCCAGTCTTTTTATAATGGAGTAGACGTGGTATCCACCAAGACCGGTTTTACCACTATCTCCCGCGACCTTTCCTCTTTTGATGAAATCANTTATTGTGAAGGATTCAGGAAATGGTTCTCCATTATTTGCGATAGAGATGCACACAAAGGGCCTATTTTGGTGATTGACTTCAGAAAGTATTNCGGATACTCTATTCTCATCGCTGTACTTATTCTTGAATCCATGNCGCTGTGCATTCTTGAATATGCAATCAAGGGCAATTCTGAGCAAAGTATTATTGCCTTTCACACATAATTTGTCAATGGAAAGGTTCGACAATAATTCTGTTTTGAAGAACTGATGATTGATATTTGACCAGCTCTGCATATATTCATTCATGAAGCCACGAATCTCTATGTCCTCGATTGAACAAGCATCAATAGAGAAATCTGCACCAACAGTTTTAATCAATCGTTTAAGATATTCAAAATTGTCTCTTAGCTTGACAATCCATCCCTTGGCTGTATCTGACATTTTCTCATCGAGAAGGACTCCGAGTAAATCGCCAATGTTTGAGAATGGAGTATTCATCATGTGAGATAAATCAGATACAGTCTCNCGAGTGCCAAGTCGAGCCAACTCATCTTTCAAAAACTGAGNCTTTTCTGACTTTAATGCGTTGAGTTCTTCGCTAAATAATCTGCATTGCTCATCCTTCGAAGAAGGTGATATCAACATAATTGTATCAAGATACTTAGCCAGATCACGAGCGCGACGTAATTGCAAACCTTTATAATTATCCGCCAATTTATTGAAGTTTTCGTTCTTCAGTAAAGCAACAATAGCATAATTAAAATCTATTGGAGANGACGGAACGAAACTGAGTGGTATCTGATTCGAGTTGGCAAATACAGTAGATTTTCCGTCCAACTTGACAATCTTCATTTCTTCACCGAGGAATGAGAGGGCAAGTGTAACCGGTTCCATTGCTTTGCGATACGACGATGTTATTCCAGACTCTACCTCTTTTTTGAAATCGCAAATTTCAAGAAGATTTCGNGAAAAATCGGATGATTTAAGAACATACCCTTTGTCATCAGGGGTACACATCGCCATACNTGCAACTTTGAACACTTCACTGAATTTATATTCNTTGTAACCTTCCGGTACGATTTGATCCNTCCCAAAATCGTACAGTGTAGGCATGAAGGAATAATCTCGCTCTACTACCTCATCTATGGTTGCACTGTATGTAGTTTGATTGTCATCTCCTACATATTTCATAAATATATTCTTGAAGTCAAGAACAGTTCTCTTTTCAGCTTTTGTAAAGGATTTTGTTCCATCNATAAATCGTATTAATGGATTGGTCTTGTCTTTATTTAAGACGAGTAAAAGTGTATTGATNCCTGTTGTAAANAAGATTCCTGCTGGAAGCGATATAACAGCATCAAGACAACCGCTATTAATTAAAGCAGCCCGGAGCTCACGATAATTNATAGCGAACCCTATACNGGCNGGCACAATAATAACACCTGTGCGATAGGATGATTCATTTAAGAATCCCCATAATAAAACATCTTCTACCGAACTAACTTTATGATTAATACCGGTCAGAGNGGCTTCATTGTCACGCAACCTCATCATAAAAGGAGGTATTGAGGCAANNGCATCAAATCCTGTTGGAAGAGAANGAAGCAAGGNATTCCCTAAGATAATGGTGTNAGGATTTATTCCATGTGCATCCTGCCGAATCTTAGCTATAAGNGCNGCTTGTGAGAAGGGTTCTTCTCCCACAATGGNCTTATTCTTTACAGTGGATACAATCGACCCTAATCCGGAGTAAGGATTATATATTTTCTCCGTTGGAAGGGAAGAAAGAATTTTATCAATAAGACCANCCACATTATCGGGGATTGCNAAACCTCCAAATGCTTTTCCNATTGCCAATGNGAAGANATCTGCTAAATTATCAATTATTTCACGGTAAGCTTTGTCAAAATCCAATTTTAATATTATATCAAAAAAGCTTTGGATGCTTTTCTCGGACAATCCTATGAATGAATNCNGAATACTTGNTACTGGGAACTCGCGGATAATATTATCCTCGATATGGCGATTGTCCTCACTGNCCACCATTACATCTATAACGCAATGTTGTTTATCATAAGTAAAGTATACCCTATACCCTTTGTGAATACAATACAGAACATAATATAACCCTAACAACCCATCTCTTTCGTGGCCATAAGCACGAAAGATGTCCATAAGTTTGAAGATCGAAGAGGCGGAAGTATTCATATCAGATCAGTTTTAGATGAACCCGACGNTGGATTCGATTGCAAAGTTACTTTCAATAGGTTCAATCATTCTGAACTATTTTATAAAGGTTNAGTGATTCNCTTAATCTNNGTTGAATCTCTTCGCTTAGATTAATGGGTGATAGNACTTTAATTCCTTCGCCATAAGACAATAACAGTTGCTTCAGTTCATAGTTGACATATAAGTTTAGTTGAATAATAGNNCCGGANTCGTCTTTAGATTTTATCTTTTGTGATTCATGAATCGGTTTGGTTATTATATAAGGAGTCAGATTTGGTGATACCCATAATTCAACACATGAAAGCGATTCACCTACNGGACGACTTACACCGACCATATCTGTGAAATAGTCATCATTGAAGTCGTATTCTGTATTTTCGTAATAATCTTCTCCGACACATGATTTGATTTCCTCTATTCTGTCAAAGGCAAATGTAGATATGCCGGTTCTACCTTTAATGTTGGCAATCAGGAACCATCTGTTGTTATACTCTTTTAGATAATAAGGGCTAACAATAACAGACTTTGATTCCTGTTTCTTAAAATTTCTATATTTTATGATGAGTACCTCTTTGTTGCTGATAGCATTAAGAAGCCTTGAAAAGTGTTCACGACCGACAAGGTACTTATTTTCATCAAAGCCAACAACCCTCTTGCCGTTCGGATCAATATTTAATGACAACTTGAATCGGTCCATAAAGGAATGCAGCCATTCCATTTGTGGCATTCCCTCAAATTGAGATAGGATAGCCATGCATTGTGATAACTGACCAAGTTCTTCATCGCTCAGCTGTAGTTTGTATATGGATGAATTTGGATCTTCATAAGAGTAGGTTTTGTTGCGCCCGCTCTTTGATGTTACAACTGTAATATTAGGATATGTAGCTTCGATGTATCTTATATCATTGCGAATCGTGTTTAACGCTGTTACCGGTTCATATCCCTGAAATTCCAATTCCTCGCTTACAGCTGCCATTAGCTGTGCAGTTGAATACCCGCCACGTCTAAGACATCGGTCGAGTACTTTAAATCTTATATCTGAACTCTTTGTATTAGGCATAATGAAATTTCTTGATACATGCAAAATTACAAAAAATATCCGATATGTTCAAATAGAGTGAGCCAATACACAGTAATTTCGCGGCACGAGGATTAAATCCCCCTCGTTTGTAGTAATGAAAAAAGTATTTTCACTAATGTTGCTGTTGGCAACATTTATGGTGTTCTTACCCGCTTGCTCTGATGACAAAGACGAACCGGAAGACATCAAGACACAGATGATTGGTACATGGGATGCCACATCTGTAAAGTTCAGTGACTCGGATTGGGTTGACATCACGAACTATCCGAGCATGGCTCTTTCTATCACATTCAACAAGGATGGAAGCTACTCAGGGCGTGGAGCTCTCGGCAATGGTTCAGGAACCTATACGGTATCAGGCCGAACCATCAAGACCTATGTAGGAGGAGAGCTTTACGGGACTTATTATGTAAATTTAATATCCGGAAACAAAGCTGAACTTAAACTTACAATGGGGTCAACAAGTATGGATATAAGAGCGACTAAAAGATAATCATACTATATCATGAAAAAAATTCTTTTGATCTTGATCGCTACCTTCTCGCTGCTTACCGCAAAGGCGCAAGAAAATACTTTCGGAGGAGGATACAGAGGTTTTGCAGATGTGGGATATACCATTGGTGTCGGCGATTATGACTTTGGACGCTTTGAAATCAGCTCGATGCATGGTTATCAGGTAAATCCCTTTTTCTTTGTCGGCGGAGGTGTTGGTTTCCACTTCATGTCTTCTTATGAAACAAAAGGAATGGACATCCCACTTGACAAACGTGATTCCAAGGTAAGCATACCTATCTTTGCTGATTTCCGGGGAACATTCTCAAAGAGGAAGTTCGCACCTTTCGCAGACCTTAAACTTGGTTACTTTGTAACAAACCATGACGGCTTCTATGGAAACGTCAGTGCGGGCTGCCGAATGGCCTTAAAAGGTAAGCAAGGTCTATCCCTATCCATCGGTTACACCTACGAGAAACTGGAATTCCAAACGTTCAGTCGTTTCAATAGTACCACAAGCATGAACTATACTCGCACTCCTCGTAAACTTGACTGCGAAGGAATCTCAATAAAACTAGGTTACGAATTCTAACCATTAACATGCCAAATGTATCCTGTCATGTCATCCTGACAGACAGGAGCTTTTGGCACGGAATTTGCTCGGATTAATTCAAACTTAATTACTTAATTATATGAATTCATATTATAAAAAATTTTTAGAAAATATCAATCTTACGTCTGCTCAGATTGAAGATGGACGTACGAAGTATCGTGGGGTATGTGATTGCCTTGCGAGAGCCTTCTACGGGCGGGGACTATGCGACAATGACAAAATTCTTTTTGGCTCCTTCAAAACCAAAACTCAGGTTCGCCCGATGGGAGCCGGTCAAGATGTAGACGTAGTCTTCAAGATTGACAAAAACACCTATGAGACATATCAGAATAATCCGTCGGGAATGCTTCAAAAGGTTCGTTCCATACTAAAGGATACATATACCACTACGGATCATATTTCTGCTTGGGGTAAAGTAGTGCTCGTAGAATTTACGGAAGGTTGTCATAATGTTGAGGTCGCACCTTGCTTCGAAAAGGAAGATGGAGTATTCCTTATACCCAATACTTGCTACAGTGAGGTTGATTGGGAAGAATTTGATGTAAGAGGTCAACTCGACTCGTTTACTTCTTCCAATGAAGTTTCCCATGGTCTATCAAAAGACTTGGTTAAGATTGTAAAAAAGTGGGTACGCAATACGTCCTCTTTGAAATATTCATCATATAACATTGTTAATGATGTCATTGACTTCATCTCGGAGAACTACCCGTCCGGTAGAGGGTCAGCTTCCTACGATATCGTGCTCAAGGATTGGTTCACCTACATGGAGAATCATACACCCTCCCACCTTATGGATTATAAAACATGTATTACCACCGCAAAAAATAGAGCTGTTAAGGCTATGCAATTTGCAAATGAAGGAAAATACGTGGAGGCAACCCAAGAGTGTAGAAAAATCTTCGGAGACATGTTCCCCAAAGCCGAAAAGAATGATATTAAAGTAAAGGAATGCAGTATAATCTCTCCGGTTCGTCCGTGGGCTTCGTGCTGAGTCGGAACGAAATAGCGTGGCTTCGTCAAGCTTATCCCCGTCTTTTCTATAATGAAGAGGCGGGGAAGATTGCTGGATACTTTGATCTTCATTCAAGCTACAAGAACATAACCATAACAGATAGTTATGATCTAAGGATTGATTTAGTCAGGCTGGATCCTCCTTTCATACCTCAGGTATTTGAAGTCGGTAATCGAATACGTAAAACCTCAGTGCTTTATAATCGTCCACTTATAGACCTTCATCAATATGAGGATAACAAGCTCTGCTTAATACGACCAGATGCATTTTTGAAAAGGTTTCGCAACTCCCCCTTTATTCTTCAAAACTTTTTCGAAATAATTAAAGCGGTTCTGTATTGGCAAGCCTATTATGAGCGTTATGGTGTGGAACCATGGCCTGCTGAAGAACATGGATGGAAATAAAATCAAAATCATTATGGATGCAAGAACAACAGTATTGTACTATCAAATAGCAGAACTCCGCCATAGAGCCGAATGGACTTATAAAATACAGTTGTCCCAGGCTGAAAAATACCACAATAGAAACAATCACTTAAATCTACTTTCAATTATTTTGGGAGGATTAGCTACGTTGTTTGCAACTTCAGGAGGTATCGCGCAAGCCGTTGGAGTCTCCGAGGCATGGGTATCATTTGTCGCTGCCGGACTGAGTGGAATTAGTTCCGTCTTATTATCTTGTAATCAGAAATTAGGGTATATAGGTAAGATTCCTCAGAATATTGAAGTGGGGGCTAAAGTCTGGCGAATATATATAGATTTGGAGTCATTGCTTACTGACCTATTCAATGGTACTTCATCGTATGATCAGGCTGTACAAAGAAGAAATTCCTTGCTTGATCAGTGGACAAAATTAAGCGAAATAGCACCTCTAACATTCGCAGAAGCAGTAGAAGAAGCCGATAAAAAAATAAATAAAAGAGGTGATAATGACTATTCAAAAGAGAAATTATTGAAAACACTACCTAATTATTTGAGACCTAATAATTAATCAGACACGTCTGCTATTGATGGGATAAACAAATCGGCAAGTTTTGTCATTCTACGGATATATAGGACTTTATGAGATGTGCCTTTGTTGCATCAATGAGAGTAAAGGACTTTAAGATGTCACACTTAAATTTCTTTAGGGCGATGGACTTGTTGACGATACTGGGTCAGTTCTTATAGACGATTACTCAGAAAAACCTACTTTCATGCATTAGTCTAGAAAATGAGAAGGAATAAAGACACCCCGACAAGATGGTTAGTCTTGTCGGGGCGAGGGGTTAAGAGGGATTAGTAGAGGCGGACGCAGGTTATGTCGGCGGATTGGACGATGTTGGGGTAGTCGTAGTGTTCTTTTGAGAAGGCGATGGCGAGGTGTTGGATACCGTGGGGAGTGCCGACTTTCATCAGATACGTGATGAAGTTTCCGAGATGTTCGATGTGGTAGTCGTCGCCTTTGTCGGTTTTGACGTAGCCCAAAAGGATTACGTTGTCGGGTAGATTGAGCATACCTTTAGTCTGCGTCAGAATGACAACTGCTGTTGAGAATGTCGGGTCATCAGAGGTTAGAACGATGCCATTGTTGTACTCTTTATAAGTCAGAGCAGAGGGCGCAGTCCCGAAATGGTCAGCGAGATATTTCTCTACATCGGCGAGTGCATTTCGCAGACGCTGGTCGGTGTTTAGGGACTGCTGTGTTGTGTGGTCTATCGGTTTTTCTTCGTGGTATGCCTTGTGGCTAAAGATGGTTTTCACACGGGAGAGGAGTTGATTGAGGTTGTTGGATACTTTCATTTTCTGTTGGATTTGGGGGTTGTTTGAGAATTGAGTTCATTGATTTTTTCTTCGAGACGGTGTTTCTGGTCGAGTGCACGGGCGGTTTCTTGTACGCGCTCTTCGTAGTCGTGGACTTTGGATTCGATAATTTTCACTTTGTCGGGGTCGCGGAACCAGCTTTCGATACTGTCAAGTCCGGCGGATGTAACACCTCCGTTCATCAGAATAAAGTGATACTTGATGTCGGAAAGTCGTTCCTGTTCGATGCGTCCTTCTTGCCAAAAAGTCATGGCAAAGAATAAGAGAAATGAGAACAATGAGAATCCTATACAGAGGTAATACTGCCATGATTCCTTAGCGATTCTGATGGTTTTCTCGACTCGTTGCACCGGTGGATTGCCAGTGAAATTATCAATCTTTTCAGTGACAGCAGTAGTTAATGAATCTACTGAAGTCGTTAAATTGTCACCGATTTCACTGACGGTCTGACTCTGAGAATCAATAGCGGATTGCAGTGAATTGACTTTATCGGCGACGGCTGACGCTATGGATGTTCCCATATTGTTGAGGTCATCGGTAGTGGCAGCGGTGAGCTGCGCCTGTTTGATTTCGGTACATTCGCCGGAGATTGTCGTGAGTTCTTCAGCGATGTTTCTAAGGAAGTCCTCAGAAGATGAGTCAAAATTTTGAGACATTTGAATTGGGGATTAAGGGTTATAAACTTCTGCCTTTTTTCTTTTTTCGGCGTTTCATTTGGCGGATGAAAGCCTCTTC
>JAAVFP010000009.1 GCA_014800735.1 Bacteroidales bacterium | reverse complement strand
TAATTTCGATTTATTCAGGGTAGTTCATGGTGATTTACTTCGGTTGAAATAGGGTGTTGGCGCGGGGTTGGTTGACACCGCGTTGACACGGGCTGAAATTAAAAATTGCAAGTAACTGAATTTCAATTACTTGCAATTTTATGGGGTGCCCAGAACAGGACTCGAACCTGCACGCCTCGCAGCACTCGCACCTGAAACGAGCGCGTCTACCATTCCGCCACCTGGGCAAGGTGTTGCTCCTCCCTTCCGGTCCGGCAGCCTGTCTCTTCAGGCCCTTCATGCGGGCTTTCCGGGTTTTGCAGTGCAAAGTTACGAAACATTTTTCAATTACCACACATTTTTGTGCAGTTTTTTTCTTATTTTTGTAATAAATTTTTCAGGGTTGTCGGCCACGATTGGCTTTTCAGGCCCTTATTTATTTAATATTCAGCTAAATGACTATTCTCAAAGAAGGAATCAAACCCGGCATGTGCAGCGACCACGCCGGCTATGAGCTTAAGTGTATGATCGAGGGATACCTCGAGTCGCTCGGCGTTGCAGTGGAGGATTTCGGCACTTTCAGCACCGACAGCTGCGATTATCCCGATTTCGCTCATCCGTGTGCCGAAGCTGTGGAGAGCGGACGTTGCTATCCCGGCATTGCACTTTGTGGCAGCGGCAACGGCATAGGCATGACTCTCAATAAGCATCAGGGCATCCGTGCCGCCTTGTGCTGGACCCCCGAGCTGGCTCGTCTGGCCCGCGCTCACAATGATGCCAACATCCTGGTGCTCCCGGCCCGTTTCATCGACCCCGCAACAGCCATCCAGATTGTGGATGCGTTCCTCAACACCGACTTCGAAGGCGGACGCCACCAGAAGCGCATCGACAAGATTCCCGCGAAATAAGCATCACTCTACCCCACCCTACAAAATCACCCCGACCAAACTATGGCCGGGGTGATTTGCTTGTTGTAGTGGGTATTATCAATAATTATAATAGATTGTAGTCGTACCGTTCGACGATGATGAGGCCGATGCATAGCGAGCCTGTCTGCGGGCTTCCTCTGCCTGACGGCGGGCCACTTCAGCCTGCTGGCGAGCCTCAGCAGCCTGCTGACGAGCGACTGCGGCCTGTTGACGGGCTACGGCGGCCTGCTGACGCGCTGCTGCCGCGGCATATTGCTCTGTGCTTCGCTCGGTCATCTTGGCAATGCGTTTCTGCAGCTTGGTGCGTTGGCGGTCAAGCGTCATGTAGCGGCGGCAATCGCTCTTTTTGCTGCGGTCCAGCGATGCCATTTCAGCGCTGATGTCGGTTATCTGACGTGCAAGCGCCTGCCACACCTCCTCGCTGTCCACGCAATCGTCGTCGTCCAGCACTGTCAGTTCCTTACCATTGATAATCACTGTACTGCCACCGCTGCGGATGTCATTGAACGCATCATCGTCGTCGCCCTTCACTGTATTGCTGCGCCAGGTCATAATCAGCGTGTAGGGCGCCTCGCGTGTGAGCGTGTAGGTGCTGGTGCCCTTCTTGTTTTGGAATTTATATGTAATCTGGCTCGAAGTTTTCACGGCACTCACCGAGTTCTCGCGCTCGTCCTCGAAAGCTTTCATCAGGTTATTGTAGTAGCCCTGATCCCTGAATGTTAGTATTTTAGACACCTTGTAGAGCTGCTTTTTGGGCGTACGTCGTTCGGTATAGGTGGTTTCCACGTCCTTCTTCTTTTCGTAACGATCAATAAGATTGTCGATTTTCGACTGTGCATATCCGTTCACAGCCATCACCGAAATCAATATTGCTAATATTAGCCTAATCATATATAGTACAGATTTTTTAAGTTCAAAACACACATAAATATCAGTCCAGCAAATCGTGCCTCAGCTGGGCCGCCAGCACCGGGTCGGAGATAGCCGAAAGAGCCTCGTCGATGGCCTGGCGGTCGTAATCGAGGTCGGCCATCAGCACTCGGTCCGCGCTGCGGTTCAGGCTGTCGGCCATGTGCTCGGCAGCCGCAACAGTGGCATAAATCACAGCAAGGTCGGTGGTGCGCACACCGTTGCGCACTATGTAGCTGCCTTCGTACGAAGCATATAGCGAATCCGTCGCCGCCGGCTGCTTCTTGCCGAAGAGACCGATGCCCGCAGTCACCATCACGGCCACTACTGCCGCTGCCGCCGCTCCGGCAATCACACGCCCGCGGAAGCGGATCCACCACGACCGACGCACAGGCTCCGTGGCCGCAGCCTCCTGCAGTCCGGCATACCATCCGAACATCGGTCGGAGCGCCTCCAGGTCCGGCTCAAGGCTTCCGGCTGGCGCCATGCTGAAAAAGCTGTACAACGCCTTTTCCTGAGCCGGCTCCGTTGCGCCGTCCATGAATCGGGCCACAAGCTCACGCACCTCATCGTGGCTCATAACAGCTGTCTGTTGTTCTACTTTGTTCATATCAAAATATTTGGAGAGATAAATTCATTTATTAACCGCCGCGAAAATCTCGGCTACCCGCCGTCGGGCTCGCGACAGGGCCGTACGCACAGCAGCCTCTGTGCTGCCAAGCATAGCCGCGATGGTTGCATTATCGTAGCCCTCAATGTGGCGCAGCCTTATCAGCGTGGCCTGCGAGTCGGGCAGCGAACCGATTATACGGTCCACATAGTCCACCGTCTGCCGCAGAATCACATCATCCTCCGGCGAACGCTCCACAGCCTGAGCAAAATTGCCATCCAGCGTCTCGAATCGCTCCGGATGGCGGTCGCGAAGGCAGTTGATGGCCAGGCGCCTGGCTATCACCATGGCCAGTGCATCCACCGAACGGTAGATATCCAGCGTGTCGCGCAGGTCCCACAACTTCAGCATGGTGTCCTGCGCAACATCCTCGGCATCCTCCTCGCCAAGCAGCGGATGGATGCTGCGCACCAGACGTGGGCGCAACCCTCGGGCCAGTATTTCGAATTCGCGGACGTTCATCATTGATTGCTTTCATCTACATGACACCACTCCGGACCATTTGTTACACAAAACTCGGTAAAAAATTGCACCCGCGCAAAAAAATCCGCCGGCAGCCACTATGGCCACCGGCGGAAAAAACGTATAAAAGTAGACTATTCCGCTTCCGGACGCACCGCAAAACCATGCAGAACCGACGAACCAGTCAGGTTGTGCACGTTCGGCCCTACCGAAAAATAGCGGCCCATATTGACCGAGGTTGCCAGTGCAGTCCAACAAAAACTCATGCCCTTATTGCCAATTTCGCCGCCGGAGGTCTGGCGATAGCCCATGGCAAGGAATTCCAGGGTACCACCGTCCACTTCGAACTTTGCGGTGTTGTTCGAGCTGTCAAAGCTGAAGTCCGACGCCGAGATGTTCATCAGCGTAAAGTACATGCTGCCCATTGGCACCTTCGCTCCCANCGGACATGGGTCGTAAATNGTTTTAACATTCTCCGGCTGCATATCTCGTATATTCCTTCGCAAGCGGTCTATATCCCAGAGGTTCAGGTAATAAGCAGGAGTTCCATCCGGAGCGGTGAAGAATGTTGCCGGTTTACAGATACCATCGGCCACATNCTGAGTGGCATCGGTGCCAAGCACTTGCTTCGGTATATTGCTGGTNCTTANGGCCTGATGTTCGCTGTTGTAATATTGGTCCAGGCCTGTTATCATCGGGTCCTTGCGCCCGAACTGGTAGAACGAGTAGCTGTTGCCGGTGGATAGTGTCACACCCTCGCGCGAAATCACCACATCGGCACTGAGCGGNGTCATGCCTTCGGGCACGTTTTTCTGGACTATACGCATCGTCATGGATTCAGCTTTGAATTCGGCACGGTCACCNCCATAGATNGTGCCAAGACTGCGGGTGTAGATGTCCGACGTACCATCGTCAACCGTGCCGTGGCTAAGCTGCATAGTTCCGTTGGCCGGTGTGAAGTCCGTGATCCACACGTGCCAGCTCCACAACACCGTGCTGTCGGCATCGCGCACAGTCAGCACCGCATTGCCCTGGCGGATNGAAGATGCCGGNACGTCGAATTCGATGCTATGCCCGTCGGCGCTCAGAGCCACATGCTGCACCAACTTCATGCGGTCCTCCCACATCAGCCCGGCACTTGCCGGAGTACAACCGGCATTGTTGTAGATATATGGGTCCGTGATTTCTGCGCCCCGATGGTTCACAAAGTGCANCAGCGNTTTCTTTTGGTTGGCAGCTGTAGCCTCNAGGGTTGATATGTAGGCGCTTTCNTTNGTAGCTCCGTCCTTCACCCCATTGCCATACACCAGCGGAAGCGAGTACTTGCCGGGAGCATTGATTATATAACAGTTCGCCGTATTNTCAACAGCGGCACCACCGGTGGAATTTGACAGNTTATAGCGGGCCATTCCGCTNCTGGTGTTGATATCCGTNGCATTGCGCAACGTGCGGGTATTCTCGCTCATCTCAAGNAAATTCGGGTCNGGCAGTTCGGTGGCAAGCACGCAATTGCTTTCGCCACTACCCTGCTGCGTAACCGAGGAGAAGAATTCAGGGACGTCCGCTGTGAAATTGCCGTCGGCATCCAGGAACTGAGCCTCCCATTCCACCGGCGTCATGCCAGCAGTGTCGGCACCCTCGCCATAGAAACTNCGCACGGTGTATTTTGTCGTNCCGCCGGTGTAGGGATATGNAAGGTCGGTGAGAGGATTNCCGTTGGNATCCAGCACTTCCAGTATCAGNCCNGGCTTCGAAGGATTCACTGCCAGACGGTAGGTAACCGTAGTACCGGCCTGCCANGTCTGACCGNCCAACGATGCAGTGAAAGTGGACTNCGCACCATTTAATTCGATGGTCAGCTCAACTGTAGCGTCCTTGCCCAACGTCTGAGGCAGCAATAGGAAAGTTTCATCCGCCAGGGCAACATCAGCCGCAGCATAGGCGCTACCGGCCTGGGCGGTCAACACCGTTTCAGGAGCCACCGAGTAGCTCGCGGAGCCCGTCGCACCGGTCCANTCTCCGCTCTCCAGGCTCAGAACNCCGCTATCGGCCACGCCTCGNAGANCAATGCTCTTCACAGTGCAAGGAGNCATCTCGCTTCCGGTTGCGAAGCGCACCGCCGTCAATGCGTGGTTGAACGAAAGCTCCACCGGCGATGCCGATGCATCAACCGCCTTGGCATACATCAGGTCGAACTGGTCAGCAACATCGGCAGGAGTTACGAAACTCACCGACAGCGGACACTCCGANCTCTGCGCCGGGAGTGCGGTCAATCCCTCGGAGCCTGCAGCATCNCAGTAGGGCGAATAAGCATTTATGTGCAACANCCCTGTGCCGGGCCACAGATACTCCTGTCGTGGTGTCCAGTTNTTGCTGCGGGTAACCTCAACGTTGAACATGTAGCCAGGTGTGAGAGTGCCGGNGCCACCGTCATTGTGCGAAGCATACACGCCGAAATCATCCATCGTGCTGGCATCCTTCATGTCGCCGCGCGAACCCNGAGCCGAATCAAGATCAATTCCGGGCCGAACACTCGGTGTCAGGTAGAGTTCCGAGTGACCATCGGTCAATTTTATTGAACGCCCACCAGTTTGGGCGGATTCGGAACGCGCCTGCGGACTTTTCCAAGCCGAAGCTTCGCGTACCTCGAACGAGATTTCACGGCCGCCGGTAGCGGTAGGAGAGTCCACACCCTCATCGCTGCACGCCGTTGCGCCGGCCGCAAACATCACGGCCATTACTGACTGTATCAGTATCCTATACACATCATTCGTCTTCATAGGGTGGAACTCTCCTTACTATATTATTAATGTATTATTCTACGGTAGTCATCGGCTCATCCTTGGTCACATCATCCCAGTCAACAACGCTGACAGTGAACTTAATCGGACCACCAAGCACGGGAGTGCCGGGAATAGGATCGTTCGGGTCAACATAACCGGCGCCATGAGTGAAGTCAAGATTATAGATATATTTCTTGCCGGCTTCCCAATTATCATCAATAGGAATTGAAGCCCACTGGCAGTTGGCGTTGGAGGGGAAGGGATAAACCTGAACACCGGTTTCGGCGGATTCAATCTCAAGTTTCACACTCAGGTAAGCACCCTGGGCGGAGTTTGCGCCATCGGTGGTTGGGGCCCATGCTGTGAGCTGCTGGGGCAAGAGCATTGCATTGCCCTCATCGCCCATCATGGTGGATAAGGTTGAGGTCAGTGTGCGCGGGGTGTCATACTCTTCGGTATAGATGGCTTTGTCCGAACCCAGAGTCCAGGCATTAGTATCGAAATCATAGCTACCGCTTGCCACAGGCTTGCCGATACGCACACCGCTGATTTTATATGTATAAGCCGTGTTGTCGGTTTTGGCGCGCACTTCAATCTGCGACAGCTGGTGGTTGAAGGTGAGCTCAACACCCGCAGCTTCGTTGGCCGATTTTTTGCCCGATGCCACCGAGGTGATGAAGTCCACCTGCTGGTCCATGGTTGCAGCAGGCGCGAAGTCGCTCAACGTTTTGGACGCCGAGGTAAAGGTGAACTGGCCGCCGGGAGCCGACGGCGAATAAGCGTAGAAATCTACCTCGCTGTCATCGCCGGGCCAGTAGTATTCAGGGCTCGACACAAAGTAGCCGTCCGAGCCTTTAGTAAATTCAGTCTGTTTGAACAGCACACCGTCGCCAATAAAGGCCGTTACATTAATCGCCGTGAGATTGGCGTTAGTGGTTTCGGTTGCGCGCGAACGTGCGCCCAGGGCCGGGCGAAAATCAATGGCACGGCCGGTTTCGGTTGCCACCGGTTCGTCGTTGGAACAGGATGCCAGAGCCATCGAAGCGGCTGCTGCAATAATCAATAATCCGGTTTTCATACTTAAATGCGTTTTGTTGTTGTTTGACACTTGAATTTTTATCTCTTTATCATTTATCACATATTGATATCCACTGTCACGTCGTTCCAGTCCTGAACGTCGGGCTCAAAGCCTCCTCCGCTAAGCATGGGCTTGGGGATGTTCAGGCCGCTCACCACGATGTGCACATGGCGCGGATCGGGTGCCTGGCTCACCTGATCGGTCACGTCGTAGGTGTTATACCACTTCGTGCCGTCCTTCAGATAGAGGTATACTGTCAGCTTATGGCTGTAAGCTGAATCATGGCTTTCGCCGAAAGTCAGGAACTCGCTGTGCAGGGTGTCCGCACCCGAAACCGACAGCACGAAAGGCATTGTCACATGCGTGTCGCTCGGTTTATTCCGGCCATGCATATAACTCCCGGACATGCCCGAAATAGTTGCATCCATATTCGAGCCTTCCACATACTGTATGTTTTCAACATCGGTCACATCCACCGTGTAGTGGCAGATTGCCTCGTCGGGGTACATAGTGATGGTTTGCGATTGCACTGCAGCTTTCAGCACAATGCTGTCCTGGCGGTTACTCCAGAGCATCGAGGGTGTTTCCGCCATACGCTCGCTTTCGCCATCGCGGGCAGCCGGCAATTGGCTGGCGGGAATATCGAAGGCCGCGAGCTCGGTTGCGTCGGCCGTGCTCACTTCGAAGTTGTCAATATCGTCATCGTGACTGATGTAAGCCCAATCGTTGATATCGCTGTTGATGCAAAGCCCGTTGTACTGGCCGTAAGGCACCTTGATTATGCCGCCGTTGCGGTTATCGAACATAAAATGCATCGGTTTACCCGTAGTGGCGTCGTACAGCACCAGAGCCATGGACTCCGGATTGGCCTCGGGAGCGTTGCGCCAGTCGAACACAACCTTAATTTCGGGCAGGAGGTCGGACTCATATATCAAATCCTTGTGATGGCACGAACTCAGTGCCGGGCAAAGCAGCAGTGCCGCCATACCGATAAGTGAAGTTTTCATCGCTGCCCTCCTTTCCTGCTATTATAGTTTCCACAGCCAATGAGCCACACAAGCGAGATTTCGGCTTTTGTCGGGCCCACCCAGTTCACATGGCGGGTTGACTGCCACAGATATCCGGCCTCCGAAGGCACGTATTTCACATATTTTCCACTCAGCACACCGATGCCGATGGTGAAATCAATATTCAGGCGTCGGCCCACGGGCAGCGAATAGCCGTACTCGATGCCACCGTTCACCATACAGCGGTCCCACAGGGTTCCGCCGGGAATACCGCCCATGTAGCCCGTGCCACCCCATTCAAAATCGAAGGTTAGCACACCGGCGTACACGCCAAGGTGGTGCCCGGTGAGCGGTTTTTCATGTGCCTTGCGGCCGAACCACCAACGTGCGGCCAAGTCGCCGCCGTAAGCACGCCAGTAGCGGTGCACGTGGTCCTTGTCCCACCACCCGTAGGTCCAGTTTGCAACCAGCGAGATATTTTTACCGACATAGAATTCGGCCCCGATACTCGGCAGTGCCAAAGCATCGTAAAGCATATTCGTTTTCAATCCCATATAGAAGGGTCGGCAGCGGTGTTCGGGCGCAGCATCCAAAGCCAATTGCTCAGGAACATAATCAATGACCGATGTCTCAATCACCGGCATCTGCTCAGGAATGCGCGGGGCCGGCAGACGCAGTGCGTAGCTAACATACAGGCGCGATTCGCGCAACAACGGGAACAGATGGCTGTACATGTAGGCATAGGGCACACCACCGCGAAGGGCCTTGAGGCGCTCCAGCGTGTGCGTCCCACCCTGCTCTCCGGTTGCCGTCTCGTCCACAATTCCGGCAAGCAGAGCCAGGACTTCATTGCGATAAGGCACATTGCCATCGCGCTCAACAAGTTCACGCAGTCCGGACCAGTCACGGCCCAGATAGGTAAAGCTTGCCATGCTGTCGGGCAAAGCCGTGTTGGAATTGATATAATTGAAAATTGTAGCAGCACGTTGGCGCGAAAGAAGCTTATTGATTTCCACACTGCCTTCGGGCGATGCTCCGCCCACCACCTCAACCCCGCTCACGCTGAAGCGTGCGTCGGGACCCTCGGTGTAGTCTTCGATATTGCGAACCAACTCCTCAACACGAGTGTGGTTGCCGTCCAGCGTGCCGTCAAACTTCCACTGCGACTGGCGGAAAGCAAGCCGGGCGGAATCAGCCGGAGCCACTGCAAGGCCTGTGGCGAAGCAAGCGGTGATGAGGATGTATGAAAGTAGTAGTTTTTTCATAACGGTTCTTTATCGTTTCCGTAAGTATCCGTCGTGTGGGTATCAGCGCGGTGTTGAATCTGCGCGGCGGCGTGCTGTGCGGTATAGTTGAATGCGTTATAATACAAACACCCGAAGGCACCCTAAAGTTTACTATCAACATCGTGACCGTGCATTTAACTTAGGCATGTATGAGCTACTGTGGGGTAATTTTTTTGAGCAAAGATTTTATACTATAATCCAAGCGTTAAATGCGCAAAATAGACTACCTTTGCAACCGAATAAACCTATCAATCCCATGAGTACAAGTTTTGCAATGAATTCCAAGCCGCGCTTCGAGATTCTCGATGGTCTTCGCGGTGTGGCAGCCATGATAGTGGTGGTGTTCCACCTGTTCGAAACCTATTCGGCCGGTCCTTGCCATCAGATTATCAACCACGGCTATTTGGCCGTCGATTTCTTCTTCATCCTTTCGGGTTTCGTCATCGGGTATGCCTACGACGACCGCTGGGGCCGTGGCATGACGCAGTGGGATTTCTACAAGCGCCGCCTCATCCGCCTGCAGCCAATGGTGATTATGGGTACTCTTATCGGTGCTTTCTGGTTCTATTTCGGCGATGCACCCGGCTTCGAATTCGTGATGCAGACTCCCTGGTGGAAACTTTTGTTGATAATGCTGCTTGGATGCCTCATGTTCCCCACACCGCCTGCGATGGACATCCGCGGCTGGCAGGAGGTGAACTCGCTCAACGGCGCCGCTTGGTCACTAATGTGGGAGTATGTGGCCAATATTCTCTACGCCACTGTCATCCGCCGTTTTTCGCGCCTGGCACTGGGAATTGCCGTAGGCCTTTCGGCTCTACTCACCATCGACCTATGCCTGAACTTCGACTGGTTCGGCCTGCTTGAGCCGCGCAGTTATGCTGCATACACCGTTATCGGCGGCTTCGGCCTTACCCCCGACCAAATCTACATCGGCCTGGCGCGCCTGTTCTACCCCTTCTTCAGCGGCCTGCTGCTCTACCGCCTTGGGTGGCGTGTGAGCTTCGGTATGCGCGGCTTCCTGCTCACGTCGCTCATCATGGCTGTGGTGCTTGCCATGCCACACCTGGGCGGCGACACACCCAATGCGCTCAATGGCCTCTACTGCGCCGCCGTAATCCTGCTTATTTTCCCGGTGGTGGTTGCCGCCGGAGCCGGTAGCCCCCTCACCGGACGGCGCACGACCGCCGTGTGCAAATTCCTCGGTGCTATCTCCTACCCTCTCTACATCACCCACTATCCCATGATTTACGTGCAGATGAGCTGGGCCGCTCACCATCAGGACGCACCCCTGGGCACCCACATCTGGGTGGCCGTGTGGATATTTATTGCCTCGATTGCTGTGGCTTACGCCTGCCTCAAGGTCTACGACGAACCTGTGCGTTCCTGGCTGGCGGCCCGCTTTATCCGCAAGACTGCAAAAAATTAAGGACCTTAAGAACACGAAGTTCTTAAAGTCCCTCATTCTCTAACCGTCCACCGGCGTCACACGTTTTCCAGGATTGCCTTCACGGCATTAATTTCCAGGAATGTGGCGCCGGTGCCGTTTATGGCACCGAGCACCGCAATGCGGTCGGCGGGCGTGAGCAGACCCTGCTCAATGAAGTCACGGAGCGCCTGGATGGGATAACGCTGCTGGCAGGTGTAGTCCTTGTAGTAATAGGCTTTGATACCGTAGGACAGGCTCAGCCAGCGCATGGTGCGACGGCGATAGCAGATGGCATACACCGGGCACGAACCGCGGAACGACGATATGAAGCGCGCCGTGCGGCCATATAGTGCATCGGCCACGATGGCCTTGGTGCCTATTTCGTACTGCGACACAACGGCCTGGCGGGCAAGGAACGAGGTCACATGTTCGTCCACAAGCTGAGGGATATTGGCGCTCGTGCCATTGGCCGAGAGCGAAGCCTCCACCTCCTGCGCCACGCGGGCCATGGTCGAAACGGCCTCTACGGGATAGCGGCCGTTGGCGGTTTCGCCCGACAGCATAAGGCAGTCCGTGCGCTGATACACCGCATTTGCAATATCGCTCACCTCGGCACGGGTGGGACGCGGGTTGGTAATCATGGAGTGGAGCATCTGCGTGGCCACAATCACCGGACGGTGCATGGCAATGCAACGCTCAATCATGTTGTGCTGAATGATGGGAATGCGCTCGGCTGCCACCTCGATGCCAAGGTCGCCACGCGCAATCATGATGCCGTAGGATGCCTCGAGGATGGACTCGAAGTTGTCCACACCCTGCTGGTTCTCGATTTTGGATATAATCTTCATGTCGGAGCCGAGCGAGTCGAGTACCTCCTGCACGGCATGCACGTCGGCGGCCGTGCGCACGAATGAGTGTGCCACGAAATCCACATGGAGTTCGGCAGCAATCGCCAGCACATCCTTGTCGCGCTGGGTGAGGGCCGGAAGGCGGATGTCGCTGCCAGGGATATTCACGCTCTTGCGCGAACCCAGAGCACCATCGTTCATACAGCGGGCATGAATCACACCGCCGGTAAGATCAATGTCGGTCACCTGGAAATCCAGCTCGCCATCGTCAATGAGCAGATGCAGACCGGCGGTGACATCATGAATGATATCGGGATAGGACAGACAGATGCGCTCGCGGGTGGTGGCCTCGCCGGGAGCTCCTACCACTTCAACTTCATCGCCTTCGTGGAACTCTATTTTCGAGTCGGGCTCGGCGTTGACCGTAGTACGGATTTCCGGCCCTTTGGTGTCAATCATTATGCCGATACGCGGCGACACTTGGCGGCAGTTGGCTACAATCTGAGCCATACCTTCCGGGCCGAGATGGGCCGAGTTCATACGGACAACGTTCATTCCGGCCTCGAACAGACTGCGGATAAAATCTACATCGCACCGGCGGTCCGAAACCGTGGTGATAATTTTGGTACTTTTCTGGAGTCTCTGCATAAATTTGATTGACCTGAGTTTTGGAAATGCAAAGATACGCATTTTTTGTGGAACCTGCGCCACAGGCCTGCGGTAAAGATGAAAGCGGCCGCTTTCCGGGCAATTGGGAAGCGGCCGCTTTTTTATACTTTGCTATTGCTGCAATCAGATGCCGAGCTTGGCACGAACCAGCGGGGTTACGTCAACCACGTCGGTACCCTGGTAGAGGCCCAGGTCGGTGGGGAAGATGAAGGTGAAACCACCCTCGGCACCAACGCTCTTGATGGCGTCCATCAGCTTCTGCTGAATGGGGGCCATGAGCTGCTCCTGCTGACGCTGGAGGTCCTGGGTAGCGGTCTGACGGAACTGCTCGATTTTCTGAGCGCGCTCCTGGATTTCCTGCATCTTGAGTTCCTTCATGGTTTCGGTCACAGCGGGGTCCTTGTCCATTGCCTGGTACTCGGTGTACTGCTGGTTGATGGCTTCCTGAAGTTTGGCAAATTCGTCCTCGTACTTCTTGGCGGTTTCTGCCATCTGGTTCTGCATTGCGGCAGCTTCGGGCATTGCGGCACCTACTTCGTCGATATTGACAGTGCCGAATTTCTGTGCCATTGCGCTCATGGGCAGAGCCACGGCAAGGGCAAGAAGAAGTTTCTTAAACATAGTCGTATTTTAGTTTTTATTTTTGAATATTCAGATTCTGTGCAAAGATACGGAATTAATTGGAATATCCCAACATTGCAAGCACCTCGTTGCTGACATCTATACGCGGCGAGGCGTAGATGATGTCCGATGCCGAGGCGCGGTCAAATATAGCCTGGTAGCCTCGTTCCTCGGCCACTTTTTTGACTGCGTTATACACGTCGTCCTGGATGGGCTTCAGCAGCGACTGGCGCTTCTGGTAGAGCTCGCCTTCGGGACCGAAATATTTGTAGCGGAGTTCGGTGGCGGATTTCTCCTTGGCCACGATTTCCTCCTCGCGCTTGCGGGCCTGTTCTTCAGTCAGGAAAACTTTGTCGGACAAATAGTTCTGATACATCGTCTCGGCTTCCTTGCCAATGGCCTCAATTTCCTTCTGGTAGCGCTGCGACAGTTGGTTGAGCTGTTCGTTGGCCATTTCGTAGGAAGGCACGTTGCGGAAGATATATTCCATATCGACAAGAGCGAATTTCTGAGCCGAAGCGGCCGCGAAACCGGCAATCGCCATCACAATCAGGAGAAGAGTCTTTTTCATTTGAGTGCAATTTTACGTTATACAAAATATGACAGCGCAGAAGTGCTTTAGTTTAAGGCTTTAGCAATTTTTAAGACGGCTTAGAACTCCTGACCCAGGATGAAGTGGAAGTGGCTGCCGCCGCGCTCGCCGAATACCTTGTCGAAACCGTAGGCCCAGTCGATACCCATCATACCCACCATAGGCAGGAAGATGCGGACACCCGCACCGGCGCTGCGCTTGAGCGAGAAGGGGTTGAACTGGCTCACCGAAGTCCATGCATTACCGGCCTCCACGAAGCTGAGGGCGTAGATGGTGGTGGACTGCTGGAGCATGAGCGGGAAGTGGAGCTCAACGCCCATGCGGGTGTAGGCGTAACCGTCGCGTCCGTAGGGAGTGAGCGAACCGTTCTCGTAGCCACGCAGGGCGATGGTTTCCTGCGCGTAGGTGTAGGAACCGGACATACCGTCGCCACCGACATAGAATGTTTCGAAGGGTGAACGCAGATATTTATTGTAGCTGCCGAGCAGACCGAAGTCGAAGCGGGTCATGAGCACCGGGGTCCACTGCGGGCTGGTGGACAGCGGGGTGTAGGTGCGCGATTTGAAGCGAAGCTTCCAATATTCAATCCAGCGGTAGAGTTCCTTGCGCGATTCATTGGTGTTTTCCTGGCTCAGCTTTTTCCAGTCCTTCTTGCCGAAGAGGTCGGCCGGAGGGGTGAACTGGAAGTTGAGCGAGAACGTCGAACCCGAGCGGGTGTACATGGGGTTGTCAATCGAGTTACGTGCCAGTGTGAAGCCGAGCACGATGGAGTTGGACGAACCGTTGTTGAACGAGAACAGATAGTCCCAGTTCTTGAGGAAGTACCAGTTGTAACCGATTTCGGCGGTGAATGTGAACCAGTCATCAGGCCACTTGAGGCGCTTGCCGAAACCAACGTTCACGCCAACCATCTGGAGCACCTTGTTGGGGTCGAGTGAGTTCTCGTAGCTGCTCTGGAAGTAGTCGCTGTAGTTATTGCCGTAACCACCGTAGCCGTAGCCGTACAGACCGTAGCCGTAGCCGAGCATACTGGAGTTAGCCCAGGTGTTGTTGTAGTACGAGGAGTTAACACCGGTCTGGCGGGCATAGTAGGCCGACACTGAAAGCGAGTTGGGCCTGCGGCCGCCGAACCACGGGTCGAGGAACGAAATCGAGTAGGACTGATAGTAGCGCGCGTTGGTCTGGGCGGCGATACTGAAAGTCTGACCCTCGCCCTGCGGAATCACGCCGCGGTAGGTGCTGGGATAGAACAGATTCTTGATGGAGAAGTTGGTGAACTTCAGCTGCAGCTTACCGATAATACCGGTCTGGCCCCAGCCGAGCGAGAATTCAATCTGGTCGTTGGCCTTGGACTCGAGGTTGAGGGCGATATCCACAGTACCGTTCTCCTCGTTGGGGCTCACGTCAGGAGCCATGTTCTCGGGGTTGAAGTGGCCGGTTTGGGCAATTTCGCGCATGGAGCGGATGAGGTCGCTCTTGCTGAACAGGTCGCCCGGACGGATGCGGAGCTCGCGGCGGATAACCTTTTCATAAAGGCGGTCGTTACCGTTGATAATCACATTATTGATGCGAGCCTGGGGGCCTTCCATCATTCGCATTTCCAGCACAATGGAGTCGCCGACCACCTCGCGCTCGATGGGCACGAGATTGTAGAACAGATAGCCGTTGTCCATATAGAGGTTCGACACGGCATCCTCATCCTCCATCAGTCGTTTCTGCAGCTGCTTCTGGTTGTAGACATCGCCGGTTTTCATGCCCAGGTAGTCGTCAAGCACCTCGGTGGGATAGATTGTGTTGCCCACCCACTGGATGTCCTTGATGTAGTACTGCTTGCCTTCATCAATGTCGATGTAGACGTCAACCGTCTTGTCGTCGTAGGCCACAACGGAGTCGGTGATGATTCGGGCATCGCGGTAGCCCTTCTCATTATATTTCTCGAGGATACGGTTGAGGTCGTCCTCGTAGTCGGATTCGATGAACTTTTTCTGGCTGAACAGTTTCAGCAGGTTGGACTTCTCGTTGGTTTTCTTCATTGCACGCTTGATGGCTCCGTCGGAAAGCACTTCGTTGCCCTGAAGGTAGATTTTGTGCACCTTCACCTTGTTGTGCTTGTCCACGTTGATGTCCACAATCATCTCGTTCTGGTGCGAGAGGTCCTCATGGAGAGTGATGTGCACGTCGGCATTGCTGTAGCCCTTGTCGGTATAGTATTTCTTGACGATGGCTTCGGCGCGGTTCACAATGTTCTGGGTAATCTGATTGCCCTTCACCAGCTGAAGGCGCTCGTTCAGGTCCTTGATTTCGCCCTTCTTGGCACCGATAAAGTTCACACTGGCAATGCGGGGCTGAGTGCGGAGCACGATATTGAGCCATGCCTTGTCGCCATAGGTCTTGACAAGCTCGATGCGTGCCTGCGAGAACAGGGTCTGACGCATCAGTCGCTTGGCGGCAGCGGTGATGTCGTCGCCGGGAATCGTCACGCGGTCGCCCACTTTCAGGCCGGCGTATCCCAGGATGAGGAATTCATCGTAGTTGGGAGCACCCTCCACCGTGATACCGGCGATTTCGTAGGTTCTCGGCATGGAGGAATACAGCACCGTGGGGTTGTATATGGTGTCGTTGGCCACCTGCGCCTTGATGGTGAAGGCGGGCAGCAGAAGTGTGGCCAGGGTGAGAAGCAGAAGTATCTTAGAGCGCATAAATGATAATGACGATTCGTTTGATAATGTGGGGAGGGGGGGATGGCCGAAGGATTAGGATTCGGCCTCGGTTATCTGTTCGCCGGTCAGACCGAAGCGGCGCTGGCGGCGTTGGAATTCTATTATATGGTTGCGGAAGTCCTCGCGGCTGTAATCGGGCCAGTAGGTGGGCGTGAAAATCAGCTCGGTGTAGGCAATCTGATAGAGCAGGAAGTTGCTTATGCGGCGGTCACCTCCGGTGCGGATAAGCAGGTCGGGGTCGGGCATCCCGGCAGTGGAGAGCGAGGCCGACACAGTGGCCTCATCAATCTCCGCGGGAGTCAGACGTCCGGCAGCTGCTTCGGCGGCCAGATGGCGTGCGGCACGCACAATTTCCCAACGCGAGGAATAGCTCAGAGCCAGCACCAGAGTCAGGCCGGTGCAGTGCGCCGTATCGGCCATGCACTTGCCCAGACGTTCGCGGGCGAAAGCGGGCATACGGTCAAGGTCGCCGATGCAGGTCAGGCGCACGTTGTTCTTGATCAAGTCGGGGGTTTCGCGTTCGATGGCTATGACAATCAGGTTCATCAGTGCATCCACTTCGTCCTGCGGGCGGTTCCAGTTCTCGGTGGAGAAAGTGTAGAGGGTCAGATATCCGATGCCGATTTCCGAAGCTTCCTCGGTGATACGGCGCACGGTGTTGACACCCTCCACGTGGCCTTCGCTACGGTCGAGTCCGCGAGCCTGGGCCCAACGTCCGTTGCCGTCCATGATGACGGCCACATGGCGTGGCAGACGCGTCTTGTCTATTTCGGGTGTATGGGTCATAGCTTTATCGAACGTTTATATTGTTTAGTCCACGTAGTGGCACGTTTCGCATCGCTCGCCAAATTCGTAGGATATGCCCACGGTAAGGCGCGAATACCAGTCGGTGCTCTTGTAGAACGCGGTTTTAATCTGGTTAAGGTCAGCCAGGTCGGCGCCATCAAAATGGTCGCTGAAGGCCTTTGTCATTGTAAACTCAAGCGCCAGGTTGAGGCGGGGCTTGATTTTATATTTCACACCCAGGCCCATCGGGATGGTGGGTGCCACGCTGGTGTTGCCGCCGCTGCTGCTCATGGCCAGGCCTACGCCCACGGTGAGATAGGGCGACCAACGGCGCAGGCGCTTGTAGGTTTCGCCTATGCCGTAGGCAAAGAAGTTGAACTCGCCGCGCACCGAAAGCTCATAGACAGTGCTTTTGAAGCTATACACTGCCGCATCGGGGAGCACGTTGGCCATGCCTTCGGTATTGCCGCTGAGCGACATGCCCGAAAGCAAACCGCGCACGGCCCAGCGCACATCGGGCAGATAGCGGAACGACAGTTCGCCATCGAAGCCCGGATGCTTGAAGGGGTTCGAGCCATTGGCATCGCCTATGTAGCCGCTCATCCCAAGTGATGCACCGGCATCGAATTTATAGGGAGCCGTCTGGCCCTTCGCACCGAATGTGCACACGCACAGCAACGCAGCGAACAGGGTCGCCGCGATACGCCGTATTGCCGAGTGCCGGTGCTTGATCATCTGCTTACTGGATAGGTTTGAAACGCAGACGATTAATGGTTCCACGCCAGATTTCGGTGTTGAGCTGATTATCATCCGTTACACCGCCGAAAATATAGATGAACGGGCACTCCCAGGTGGTGATAGGCTTGGTGGCCATGGTGGTGAAATCGGGCTGCTGAGGCACGATGCTCACCCCTGAGGGGAAGCGGTGAACCACATCTACCGGGTGCCACTCGGTGTCGGCCTCGGTCAGGTCATCGCCCATGGTGGTATCGAAAACAAATGCCTGAGCACCGTTGAGTGCCGGAATGTAATCGGGCAACTGCAGATAGTCGGACGCTTTGTGCCAGTCGGTGCCCATGTAGTAGCTCACATACACGTCGCGGCTGTTCTCACTGCCGTCGTTACCGCCGAAGGCCAGCAGCACGGAGTACTTTGTAGTAACGAAGTAGCTGTTGATATGCACCACATAGAAAGGCACAAGCATCATATCGGCGAGTGCTGTGGGGAAAGGATCCTGCGAAATCAGCATCCAACTCGTGCCGTCGTAGCCCCAGGCCTGTGCACTGAGATTGCCATCCGCTTTCACACCGCCCACCACAATAGCCTGCTGGGTGAGACTCATCGGAGTAGAGAAGGCAACCGGGAGCGAAGTACCGGCCACAGGCATATCGGCAGCCATCACACTACCCTCGGGGTTCGAGGGATAGGCGGCCGCACGCCACTCGCTGCCGTAGCGCGACACGAGCACGTCCGAGCCGAAGCCTCCGTAGATATAATGATAACGCTCACCGGTAGCGGTCCAGGTTGAACCGCCGTCGGCGCTGGTATAAAGCATCTTGTTAGGTTCGTTGGCACCGTCGTCCACCAGGATGTAGAGGGCATTGCTGCTGCCGGCCAGGCTGGTGATATCGGCTCCGGCGGGAAGCGTCACTGCTTTTTTCTCCCAGTCACCCGTGGCCGGAGTGGCGGTAAAGGCCATCGAGAAGCGGCCCTTGGCATCGGTGGTCAGGCAGTAGAGGCCATCATCGGTGCGGGCAGTACGCTGGGCCGTGGGGGTGGACAAAGTGGAGGGGAGCTCAGCCCATGCGGTTTCGCCCCATGCAAGTGAATCGCTCACCACGGTATGAACGTTCACCGAAATCTCGTAGGTCTTGGAGGCCGTTGCGCTCGCCGAGCTCACGTCCAGCCGGACAGGGCCGTTGGAAAAGTCGATGGAGTCGCCGGGATTCTCAATGTAATCATACACTGTGTCGGTGCCATTGGCGCGGTGCACGGTCAGTTTCATCGAGGTCGCGCCGCTGTTCATGGTGATTCGGGGCACCAGTTTGTTAATCTTAGTGCCGTAGGGCAGAGAGTCGGCATTGAAAATCTTGCCGTTGGCCAGGTCTATCGAAAAGAATACAGTGTCGAGGTTCGCAAGAACGCTGTCGTCCTGTGCCAGTTTGAACGAACTTACTGCCACATTGGCCGACAGCTCGTACTCGTAAGAGTTCGAGGACGAATTACAGCCCACAAAAGTCAGGGCTGCTGCGAGGGTCGACAAGCTGATTACCGTGAATTTCTTCATTATTGTTTATGATATTTCAAGCTGCAAAATTATGACTTTTGCGCTAAAGGGGCAAACTATTAGGGTTAAAACCGCGTTTTTATGCCGCATTTATATGTTTTTAACTCCACGCACAAGCTTCTGCGAATAAAAATTAACGAAAACTTACGTATGTTGCACTCCCCGCACCATAGGGGCTTTTCGTACTATTCCTGGCCATCCCGGTCCTCGAACTTTCGTCCACGCAAATCAGTTTCCTCCGTCACTTCAATTATAGCTGCAAGGATATCACTCAGATATTTTTCCGTACGTTCATCCATAGATTTGGATTTTAGTGGCATCCAGGGATTTGCGGAAGAATGGATTCTTAACGGAGTCGGCGCATACAAGGTCTATTTCACGCGAAAACAAAGCCTTCAGTTCATCGACAAAATCAAAATAATTATCGGCATAATCCAATAAATCAATTCGTTCCTTATCGAAACTCACAGCGAAATCCACATCGCTGTGCTCGTTGAAGCGCGGAGTCAGGATTGAGCCGAACACCCACAATTTTGCCACCTTGTACTTTTTGCACAAGGCCACGATTTTATCAATATTCATTTCAATCAGCTTCATGTCACAAAGTTAGTGATTCCGCCCATAATATCCAAACAAAACCATGTAATTCTATTTGTAAAAATGCCGGAGAATGGATATATTTGCAAAAATTATCACCTTAAAATTCTTATGAAAATGAATAAATTCCTGGTCGGGGCGCTGGCGGCGGCGCTGTGCGCACCGATGGCAGTGGCTGCTCCGGCTCAAAAGCGCGTGCCGCTTAACCGCGAGGCCAAAATGCGCGTGAAAATCGATTCGCTCATGAGCGTGATGACACTCGAGGAGAAAATCGGACAGCTCAATCTTCCTGTGGCCGGAATCCTCACCGGCGACGCCCGCAGCGAAAATGTGGCCGAGAATATCCGTCAGGGCCACACCGGCGGTGTGTTCGGCACCATCGGCGCACAGGCTTGCCATGACCTTCAGCGGATTGCCGTGGAGGAAAGCCGCCTGGGTATTCCCCTGATTTTTGGTCTGGATGTGATTCACGGCCTCGAGACCACCTACCCTATCCCGCTGGCCCAGGCCGCGTCGTGGAACATGCCGCTGATCGAGGAGGCCGCCCGTGCCGCTGCCACCGAAGCTTCGGCCATGGGCATAGCATGGGTGTTCAGCCCCATGGTGGACGTGTGCCGCGACCCGCGCTGGGGACGCATTGCCGAAGGCCCGGGCGAGGACCCATACCTGGGTTCGGAGATTGCGCGGGCAATGGTGCGTGGCTATCAGGGCAACGACCTGGCCGACTCCACCACGGTGATGGCATGCGTGAAGCACTACGCCCTATACGGCGCCCCCGAGGCGGGCCGCGACTACAACTCGGTGAACATATCACGCCAGACTGCTTTCAACGACTACCTGCCCACCTACAAAGCGGCTGCCGAGGAAGGTGCGGGTAGCTACATGGCCTCCTTCAACGACTTCGAAGGCATCCCTGCAACGGCCAATAAGTACCTCATCACCGATGTGCTCCGCGACCTCTGGGGCTTCGACGGCTTCGTGGTGACGGACTATACCGGCATTGCCGAAATGGTGCCCCACGGCCTGGGCAACTTCGAGGATGTCACCTTGCGTGCACTGGATGCAGGCATCGACATGGACATGGTGAGTGAAGGCTTCAAGAACGTCCTTCCGAAGGCTATTGCCGAGGGCAAGGTGACCGAGGCGCAGATTGACGCCGCCTGCCGCCGCATCCTTGAGGCCAAGTACAAGCTGGGCCTGTTCGACGACCCCTACCGCTACTGCAATCCCGCCCGCGAGCAAGGAGCAGTCTACACCGATGCCGACCGCCAGCTGGCTCGCGCGATGGCGCCCGAGACTATGGTGCTTCTCAAGAACGATTCGCAGTTGCTGCCGCTTGAGGGCAAAGAGAAAATAGCCGTTATCGGCCCGCTGGGCGACTCGCCTGACAATATGTTCGGCATGTGGAGCATGGCCGATGAGCGTGTGAAGCCTGTGAGCGTGTACCAGGGACTGAAATCCGCCCTGGGAGCCGACCGCGTGAAATTCGCCAAAGGCTGCAATGCCCTGTCCGATGATGCACTGGAAGCCAAACTCTCGGCCCGCGGTGGCCTGGAGCGCGACAACCGCATGCCCCAGCAACTGCGCGCCGAAGCTCTGGCCCTTGCGGCTGAGTCCGATGTTATTATCGCCACCATGGGCGAGCTGATGAACATGACCGGCGAGGGTGCGAGCCGCGCCGACATCACCATTCCCGAACCGCAGCGCCAACTCCTGGCCGACCTTGCTGCCACAGGAAAACCGGTCGTTCTTGTGCTCTTCACCGGCCGTCCGCTGGTGCTCACCGGCGAGGCCCAGCTGGCCGATGCCATCCTCAACGTGTGGTTCGCAGGCTCCGAAGCCGGCGACGCTATCGCTGACGTACTCACCGGCAAGGTATCGCCCTCGGGCAAGCTCCCCGTGTCATTCCCCTACCACGTGGGGCAAGTGCCGGTGTACTACAACCACAAGAGCACCGGACGCCCCCATCCGCAGGGACAGCCCTACATCAAATATCGCAGCAACTACCAGGACATTCCCAACGATCCGCTCTACCCCTTCGGCTACGGACTGAGCTACAGCACCTTCGAGTACTCGCCCGTCACGCTCTCCAAAGAGCGCATGGGCACGCACGACATCTGCCGCGCATCCGTCACCGTGACCAACACCGGCACGCGCAAAGCCAAAGAAACGGTTCAGCTCTACATCCGCGACCGCCAGGCATCCTCCACCCGCCCGGTGATGGAGCTCAAGGGCTTCGAGAAAATCGAGCTCGCCCCCGGCGAAAGCCGAACAGTTACCTTCCCCGTCGGTGCCCGCGAGCTCAGCTTCTACAACCACGAGCTTGAATACGTGCTTGAGCCCGGCGAATTCGACATCATGATTGGCTCCGCAAGCAACGCTACCCAATCCGCCCTCCTCACCGTAGAATAAGCTACNTTCNCCACCGAAACCTTATTTCTAAAAATTTCCCCCGACTGCTTTCGCTCAAACTAAGGCGGTCGGGGGAAATTATTCAGAGCTCTTACGAACGCTCCGGCTGTTAACAATTAATCATATTCCNTTGGTTATGTGGAGGTGCTTGGCAATCACTCACTTCTCAGGCGCCTTATAGCCGGGATTGCCTATAAAACANTCGTGATTNTTCNGCCAGAAATCGGTGTCGAGAACCCATTCNGGGATAGGGATATCATTATATTGCAGGTTNGGCACATTGCATTCGAAATAGACCCAATTATCCCAACCGGCACCAAGCCCTGTATATTTATTATGGCTCAGATTNACNCGGTTTGTGAAACGACNCATAATGTAATCGACATTGCCGTCCAAAAGATTATTTGACAAGTCAATNACAGCATTNTAGTCNACTATAAAATTAATAAAATTGATATCCGTGCCTCTTATTACTACTTTATCGAATCCCCAGCCTACAGCTTGCATGTAAGTTGAGATATCCCAGACCTGANCATNCACTTTAATATNGCCACNGGCNTGCGGGTCGATTTTATCAATCAGAATAGAATCACATCCAATNGGGGTANAGNNGGGNNNTACTNTAGCACCCGGNCAGGCATATANCTTAAAATCCCNTACATGGCGAAGCTGNGTAAGNNCGNTATTCATCGGNNTGGANGGCTCAGGAATGTAGAGTGTCAAGGCNCCGACNGTCAGGACNGCAGTTCCNGTTTCNTCGTCCACCAGCGTGTCCAACNGGATTGAGCCTTCCCACGATGAGCGGTCGGCCACCGACCAAGGATGCGGGTACACGGCCGATTCGGTCTTGAACGANTCGGAAATTCGGACTAAAGCCAACGAATCCGACGGCAGCAGATACAGCTCAGGCNCCGCNACCGGCTCATCGNCCTTNTCACTGCACCCCCANNCCAAAACCGCAAGNANGGGCAGANAGAACCAGATTANATTACATTTTTTCATTTGGTATTGGATTTTTTATAGCTATCGGTTATGAGGCGAGGCACAGAGGCTTAATACTGNCCGCAGTGATAGCCCGACTCAGCTAATTTNTCGAGATCCTCAATGNAAATGTAAGGGTNNTCCAATATCACATTTGGCGCATATACTTCATTNAGATTGATNACTTCGCCGAACTGCTCGCGNCATTTNNCGATGATNTANGCCATNACNTCGGCATTNCTNNNGAAACCNATNGCNCCNGGCTCGAGCAANGCTACGTCGGCAGTACGCTCGTAGGCCGTGATTTCAAATGCCTCACCTTCCTTCATGCGATTTTCCTCNGGACAAGCCTGGTAGGANGGTTGNTTCTCGGCCATAACCATGCTATTACGGTTAAAGAGCAGCATATCGAACGACCGGCCTAAAAAGGTGATTTTACGGTTCGATTCGTCGTACTTGAAATCATGGCCAACGTAAAGCGANGCCGTCACTCCGCTCACTTTCTTATAAGCATCCCATGCCATTCCGAATTTGCTCGGGCCGAATGCCGAGGAGAATGTGGAATAAGGAGCCCAAACCTTACCCTCAGAAAAGATAATCTCTTTAGGCATAGTGCTCGCAAAACCGTACCANCCGGTCATATCGAAATACTCGTATTTAACGTCGTTGTCATAACGATGGTACATCTCCCAGCCGTTGCGGTTGAAAGTCATGGCTTCCTTGCCGGAAAGCAAGGTGCCGAGAAGTTCNGAGTGTACAGGTTGATAAAGTTCTGACAAACTTGTGAANGAGCTGATTCCCTTAGTCACTTCAGTGGCACCGGACGGAAGACTGCTCGGTTCGTCCTCATTTGAGCATGCAGTTATCAGTGANATTGACAGCAGCAAAAATATATGTTTAAAAATCGTCTTCATAATCTATGAGCATTTAGGATTTTACACACTGGAAAGAGTACATATTCGCGGGAATTCCTTGTACCCACANTCCTACTTTTAGTGGATAAGCTTTTTCATTAGTAATAAATTAATTGGTTAATAAATAGATGGATTGNCAGATACGANCGTTCATCTTGTAGACTTTGCCCTTGTCGGTAGTGCAGATGAAAATGTATTCACCGGTCGGCAGTTCTTGTTCCCAAACAGGATTGTCAGCCCACACACGCCCCTTATATATTATCTGCGAGGTAAGGTTCTCGGCTTCGATGTCTATATACTTCACTCCTGATGGCAGCGAGAAATAGACCATTGAGCTTTCTGCATTATAGTAGAATGCCAGAGTTCCATTAGTGTAATATAGATAAATACCCGGCGGACATGGCTGTTGTTTCTTAGGCAAATTACGCTTGGGTTCGTCATTTGAGCACGACACGACGAGGACCATCAACGGTAATAGTATAAGGAGTTTGAGAAGTTTAAGAAGTTTGCGCATAGCGATTTTGATTGAAATTATGTGCCACAAAGTTACAATCAAAAGGTATGAAAATCAAATAATCTCAAGATAAAAAATCTCGCCGATACGACTTTAATCATTTATTTCTCAACCTGTTACATCCAGTGGTCGAATTATTTTTCTCGCCTTGCGCAATCCATTGATTATCAGTATATTATATAAACAGGTACGCCTATTTTAAGCCTTGATGCCTAATTATCAACCAATTAGCACATCAGTTTATTCAGAGGAACTCTATATAATCCGACGCTGCTGCGGCATTGAGCCGAAGCATTTTTTGCTTGAGTTTATATTTGCGGGAGTATATGGTGCTGATGGCAGTCTTAAGGTATAGAGCTATGGCAGGAGATTTAAATCCGGCCACAATCAGAGTAAACAGGGCGACATCGGCAGCTGTCAATTCCGGAAAGTCAGAACGGAAGCGCAGGATGATACCGTCATAGTATTCGTTGATATTCTCTTCAATTTCTTCGAGATTCTTCTTCGTAGCATTCTTGTTGATAAAAGTTTCGATACGGCGAGCGAGCTGATTGGAATCGCCGGTGGAATCGGAATAGACATCGCACACCTCGTTGAAGGCTTCGATTTTAGACAGAAGCTGATTTTGCGCCTTTGCTTTATAGGTTGAACCTTCGGCAAGTTCGTCCTGAAGTTTGGAAATATCGTCGGCTTGCGAACGTAGCATTCCCGAAAGTTCATCGACCAAAACCAAGGTCTCGGCAACTCTTGCTTCTTTACGCTTCACCAGGACGTAGACAACCACTGCAATTATTATGGCGAGCACGATTGCAAGGATTATGAATCCGATGAACTGTCGTTTATTTCTCTGCAATTCGGCGTGACGCTTATCAATAGCTGCTTTATAATATTCGTCGATTACTTTTGCATAATCGCGCTTATATATCGATTCAAATTCCGAGTTAGTATAGTCGAAATTATCATCGATTAATTTAAAAATCCCATCTGTATTATGAGTTTTGCACGCGATTGCAAATTCAAGGCTCGTATCGGTTGCTTCGCGATGTCTTAAAGAGTCATTACATTCATTTGCTTTATCTATCACGCCGAGATTCAGATAAACGGTGCCCAGATTGTTATAATCTCTGGCTGAAAATGGGTATCCTGTATCCTGTAAATACCGATAGAGTTCAAGGGCTTTTTCGTTGTTATTATTATTTAAATTTGCAAGTGCCTGCAATGCAATTACATGCGGATATATAATATCGTTAGTTTGAACATCTTGTAATTGTGCCAATGAATCTGTTAGCTTTACAGCCTGTTCATATTTCAATGAATTATTGTATGCGCGGGCAATATTATATAACCCCCAATAATAATAGCCTGAATCAGGGTCAGCCTTGAAAGTTTCAGCTGATTTTTTATAATATGCCAACGCGCTGGCCTGGTCACCCATTTTTTCAAAAGCTTCTGCTATATTCCTCTGAATCAAGCCTACGAAATGAACGTCATCGAGCGAAGAAGCCAGCTCTTCGGCATAAAGGAGATCGAGAACCGCATCTATATACCTTTCTTCACCAATTCTGCGATATCCGCTCAGAAAATATGCCCGGACAAGATAGGAATCAAGCTTATGCTGAGAAAGGACAGTAATCATAGTTGCAAAAGCTGAATCAGATGGCAAAGGGCGTTGCATTTTATACGCCGCTTCGGCCTCCACGATGGCGGCACGGGCACCGAACTCTTTGTTTTGCAAGGATTTGGGCGTGATACTGTCGAGAATAGGGAGAGCGGAGTCGGGGTGTTCGCGCACTATGGCCTCGGCACGCTCCAGGCGCACGCGGTCGGAGTGCGAGGGTCCGCAGCCGCCCAAAAGCACGCCGATAATGGCAAAAAATATGTATCGCCAGGCAATCATGTGGCAAAAATACGCAAAATCCGTATTCAATACAAATTGTATCGTTCCTACGTGTTGCCGAGCTGCGCCTACGTTACTGCTTCGGCGCTCTTATAGGAGTAAGACCACTATTTATCTCTTGTTAGTCAACGGATTACAAAGTCATTTCGCTTCGAATAGATCTGTTGAGTAAAATGCACGTATCTCACTGATAGAGGGGCCGACTCCATGTAACTTATAGTCAGCACCATATTTTTCCTCTGCCAAATCTGCCAAATAATTTGCAACGTCCTTCCAAGAATTAAAAAATTTTGCCTGATTTAATTCATAATCCGAAAAACGGTGTGATTCTACATAATCATTTATATAAAGAGTTGTGCCGTTTCCTTCACTCGATATATAGTTACTTTCATAGGACAGACGGAATTTGTCTCCGCCAGCACTAATTACGTTCCTTAAGCGACGTTCTGTGTAATAATCATATGACAGCAGGTTGTTATCTTTATCGTATGAAAGCTGAGAAGCCACGAACATGTATGGTAAGTTAGCGATTTCATCAGAAAGGAAGCTGTAAAGCAACTTGAGATATTCGAAATCGTCTATAAAATCAAAAGGCGAAAAATCAGCACGAAGATAAAGACGTCCTCTATAGAACAGAAATGAATCTCTTCCTGTGCCACCAAGCTTTGCTTCGTCATCATGTCTCCAATTCGACTCGCTATCAGCTTTTACATATTCAGCTACATAATATTCATCGAAATATCGCGTTTCGGCCGAAGTGATTAGATTCGTAAAAAAGTCATTTTCTACTACTCCCTCGAATTCGGGGATTACCGGCTCATCATCGTTCGTGCATGAAGTTACGAGCGACAGTAGCGGCATCAATACCAATAGTTTAAGAAATCTGTTCATAATAGCTTTTTTATACTGTGCAAAGATAAACAATTCTTTAGTTCTACGTAATGTTTTCTGTAAGCCAGTTTATTTAATGACAATATATTGTATATCCAAGAAAATTGGGTTCTCAACATCTTCCACTTTAGGATTAAAGTTATTCCAGTAAAAATATCCATTTTGACTGCCTTCCCAGCCCCAATTTATACTTAGGAAAGGTGTTGTTTCCAACTTCATCGACTGTAGGACCCAAGACAAATCATTATACTCTTTCTTATACGTCTTTACTCGGACATAATAATACTTGCATCCATCAACTACCCACGCATGACCTTTTTTCATGTCAACATTTTTCCCCGACTCCTTATTATATACTTCGCCAGCCATAATTACGAGTCCTGTTTCAAGATCTGGTAGGATATCATAAAAGTCATAAAAATCAGTATAACTCTTTAATTCACTCACTGTCTTTCCTGATAAGATGTTTTTTGCAACAGTGGCCATCTTTTTTCTTGCTGTTGATGTAGAACGCTTTTGATTGCTTGTCTGAGGATAATATGTACTATTAGTGAGTTGGCCAAGTTGACGGCAAACCCTGGATATAGTATTATGTACACTTTGTGTGCAATTATCATACCGGTAAATGTGTTGAGCGATATTCGTCCAATTCAGAGTCTCTCTGGTCATCGTGGCTCCTTCGTAAGTGTATGCTATCGCTGAAGGTGTATGGAAATATGCCATAACCATAAATAGGGCGGTATTTGCACACCCGCTTAGCCCATTCGGGCAAAGTAGACCTTCTGGACGTTCTTGTCCCCAAAAGAAATTGATAGTTTTTGGCGAGATAAGCAGGTGCTCTAAAGTATCTCTTTCTGTTTTGAATTGTATAGCAGGAATTGGACCATCACCCGGTTTCCACTCCCAGTCTATAGGCTTTATGGTAGTATCTCGTTCTATAATACTGGATGTTACATCCATAAACATATTGAACCCCGGGTTGTCAATAATTTCTCCTTCNGAATAATTCCCTTCATTTATTACCGCCACAACCGGATTCGCTATACGCTTTTTTGCTATAATAGCATAACCTTGATTTTCTTCATAGTTTACTACATAAAACTGTGAGTTTTCTGTGCGGCTTTTTGTCGTCTTATACTCAACTACATTATTTTTAGATGCCGTGCGCGGGGTTGCTCGACTTGTGCTCAAGTCAAGTTGTTCTGCAATATCGTTTGCAAAAGTTATTGCTTCTTCTATATCGTAAATCTCAGAGATTAGCCCCTCGGTAACCTGCTGCTTGGCCATTATTGGCTCATCTTGTGATGTGCATGCGCAAACTAGGTAGCACATCGCAACGATCAAGAGTTGGATCTTTTTCATATTCTTAATCAATTAGTATTTGATAAAAAGCTCAAATATAGATGTAACCTTCGTAGACATCGCCGTTGTCGGCGGTGCAGGTAATGATGTACTCGCCTGTAGGAAGTTCTTGATTCCAGACGGAATTTTCGGCCCATACGCTTCCAACATAGATAATATGTGACTCAAGATTCTCGGCCTCGATGTCGATGTATTCAATATCGGAAAGTAATTCGAATGTTGCGCACTTCTCCTGAGGACTGTACGTAAAGTACAGTCGAATTAAGGAGGGGGCTTTGTGTTGGGGCGGAATCTCCGGTTTACTCTTTTTAATTGGTAAAGGCTGCGGGGGATTTTCGTCAGCACTCAGCGTGAGTGGAACGAGAAGGACGAAGATTGAGAGAAGTAAATGATAAATACTTTTCATAACTTTTTCGGGTTAGTTAACACTGCAAAGTTATGAATAAAGTGCGAAAAAAGGCCTGGAAACTGCTTATATAAATCTGTAAAATCGCGTCACTACATCTCTGTATATCAGCAGTATANNCTGTATAGAGTCTGCAAATATCTGGAAAATGGCTTTCAACGCCTTGAATGTTCTGAAGTANGTGTACTAAAAGTGGGCAAGATATTCGGNTTTNNACTCNCANTCGNTATTCATAATTCTNTTTTTGAGGTAGCCTTTCTTCGAATAGAGCTTGTCGACANNGATACCNGTGACCGTACTAATTACCGCCGGGGAGAAGCCCNACACAATAAAAACAAATAGNTGATAATCGTCGGCTTTGAAGGTCGGATAGTCNGTTTTAAACCGCGTNAATAGTCCTCGCTCCGTNTCATCAATAAACTGCTCAAGNTGNCGGAANTCNGNANTNTCATANTTNAAACANTCAATAATNGCNTTCANNTCTGNAAAAATNTTCTTNTGCAANCCNGGNNTATTCTGATGNTGNTAATANATTTCNCANANNTTNGCNAGGGCATCAAANTGNCGNGGNAANCTCAAAGTTGCNGCNTNGATATNNNTTNTCNGTTNATNGGNNTTCTCNNNCTCTTTAGCATTNAGTGCNNCCAANGCTTGCTCCTTNNTCTTCAAATCNGNAACAAGATNTTGAATCTGCTGCATCTGGTGGGCGAATTTGGCTTCCTGCCGGGCGCGTCTGTAACAAAGGTAAACAATAAGNANCNCGATAATGAGCAGTAAGATTACNATAGTAAACGTAAACACTTGCGACCGATGTTTTNTCTCTGAAATCAGACGAGCGTTCTGACCATCGAGAAATTCATTGGCAAGCNATCTAATATCATTAGCAACCCAGGACACGACAAAATCGTGATTGTCTTGGTAGAATTCATCAAGTAACTCAAATGAAGTTTTATAGTCGGAACGCCTNCGTGCGTCAAGGAATTCAAGCCANTGATTTTCAGGATTGATTTTATTCAGCAGTTCTTTATANCGTAGAAANTCTNCCTCATCNCCATTATTATATGCTANTTCTCCTGCATTTTGCACAAAAAGTTCGCTGTTCCATAGGTTTGACGCCGGGNTTAACTCTTCAAGGTACCTTTCTGCCNCCTCATAATCGTGTTTGTTCACACAAGCGCACAATATTTGNCTTTGTATGTTCGTGATTTNGTCATCCGATAGTTCGTGTTTNAAATCAAGGAGAGGGGCTAACGTAGCTATACAGTCATCGTATTTATAAGCGTTGAAATAGGCGATTCCAAGAATGATAACGGACTCACGAGAATAGACATTCTCAGTTCCGGAGTTGAAAATATTTTTTGACTTTTTGAAGTATGCCAGCGAACTATTGAAATCGTTTATCTGATAATAGATATTCCCCATAGCTCTATAAATAAGGCCGAGGGTGATTGAGTCGGATAGCGCTTTCGCGGTTTGTTCTGCGGTTAGGTAATCGACCAGAGCATTGGCGTAGCGCCGCGAGAGATAATTTTGATAACCATGAAGATAGAACGCACGGAGACGTTGGGGATTGTCGGGCTCACCACGGTAGAAATCGAGTGCGGATTCAAATAATGAGTCTTTCTCCAAAAGTCGTGATTGCTGATACGCCGCTTCGGCCTCCACGATGGCGACACGGGCACCGAACTGTTTGTTTTGCAAGGATTTGAGCGTGATACTGTCGAGAATAGAGAGAGCGGAGTCGGGGTATTCGCGCACTATAGCCTCGGCGCGCTCCAGGCGCACGCGGTCGGAGTGCGAGCGCCCGCACCCGGCCAAAAGCGCGCCGATAATGGCAAAAAATATGTATCGCCAGGCAATCATGTGGCAAAAATAAGCAATGTCAGGGTTTTGCGCAAATTTTCATGGCACCAATACGCGCATAATGCCGGCAGCCGCCACGCCGCTAAGTTATAATCTACATTTTTGATAGACTGCAAAATTTTTGGGCACCATGTTACGTTGAATAATGTATGAAGCGATTATTAGCCATCTACATCATATTAGTTTGCGCCATTGTGAGCGTGAGCGCGAAAGGCCCCGTGAAGATTTCGGGCCTGGTGACCGACCAGGAAAACGAACCGCTTGAGTTTGTTACCGTGCGCATCGAGGGCAAGCAGCTGGGCGCCACCACCGGTCTTGACGGCCGCTACTCGCTGTCGGTGCCCGAGGCTGACACCATCCGGATTGTGTTCTCGTGCATAGGCTTCGAGGAAAGCAAACGCCGCCTGATCAGCGCTGAGGGTGAGGTGACGGTGAATGTGAAGATGTCGCCGGCGTCCTACGCTCTCGACGGCATCGAGGTGACCGACTATCAGAAACAAACCTCGGCCATGCAGAAGATTGACGGCGGCGACTACAAGCTGGCGCCCGACGTGAGCGGCGGCAGTGTGGAGTCGCTCCTCACCACAATGGCCGGTGTGAATTCCAACAACGAAATGAGCAGCCAATACAGTGTGCGCGGCGGCACGTTCGACGAGAACTCGGTGTATATCAACGGTATCGAGGTATATCGTCCGCAGCTCGTCAGCTCCGGACAGCAGGAGGGCCTCAGCATCGTGAACCCCGACATGGTGGGGGCAATCGGCTTTTCGACAGGCGGTTTCTCGGCGCGCTACGGCGACAAGATGTCGTCAGTGCTCGACATCACCTACCGCGAGCCGGAGGCCTTCGAGGGCTCGGTGTCGGCATCGCTCATGGGTGCGAGCGCGGCAATCGGTTCGAGCAACCGCCACTTCAGCCAGCTCCACGGCGTGCGCTACAAGCAGAATTCATCGCTCCTGGGCTCAATGGACGAGAAAGGCGAGTACGACCCCCGTTTCTTTGACTACCAGACGAGCATGACCTACACTGTCAACCCCAAATGGAAGGTCAACTTCCTGGGTAACATCGCGGTGAACAACTATAAATTCATTCCCCACAACCGCACCACGAAGTTCGGCACGTCGACGGATGCGAAGGAGTTCACCGTCTACTTTGACGGCCAGGAAAAGGACCGCTTCGAAACCTATTTCGGCGCACTGTCACTCACCTTCAAACCCAACCGCGGCAATGAGTTCGCCCTGCTGGCGTCGGGCTATCTGACCAACGAGCTTGTGGCCTACGACATTTCGGGCGAATACTGGCTTGACCAGGCCGGCGCGGGGAGCGGCAGCGAGAGCATCGGCGGCGAGCTCGGTGTGGGCCGTTACCACGAGCATGCCCGCAACCGCATGCGCGCATCGGTGCTGTCGCTTGGTCTGCGCGGAACCACCGGTATCAACCGCCATACGGTGGAGTACGGCATCACGGCCAATCACGAAACAATCTACGACCGCGCACGCGAGTGGGAACTGCGCGACTCAGCAGGCTATTCCCTGCCGGCCGACCCGGATGCAGTGCGGGTGGGCTACACACTGTCGTCTAACCACGACCTGTCGTCCAACCGCGTGTCGTTCTACGCCACGGACACCTATCGCCTGGACTGCGATGCCGGTTATTTCAACTTCAACGGCGGCCTGCGTTTCAGCTACTGGGACTATAACGGCGAGTTCCTGGTGAGCCCCCGCATCAGTGTGGGCTACGTGCCGGCTTCGGCGCCACGCCTGTCGCTGCGCTTCGCCACAGGCCTCTACTATCAGTCGCCGTTCTACAAGGAATTCCGCATGCCTGTGCAGGACACCGAGGGCAACACCGTGGTGGTGCTCAACAAGGACATTAAGTCGCAGCGCTCGCTCCAGTTCATCCTGGGCGCCGACTACACCTTCCGCGCCTTCGACCGCCCCTTCAAGCTCTCGGGCGAGGCCTACTATAAGGCCCTGGGTAACCTCATTCCCTACGAAATTGACAACCTGAAGATTGTGTACGCCGGCCAGAACCTGACCAGCGGTTTCGCCGCGGGCCTGGACATGAAGCTGTTCGGACAGTTCGTGCCCGGCACCGACTCGTGGATCAGTTTCTCGCTGATGAAAACGCAGGAAACGCTCAATGGCGTCAAGGTGCCCCGCCCGCAGGACCAGCGCTACTCCTTCGCGCTTTTCTTCACCGACTACTTCCCCAAATTCCCGAAGCTGAAATTTAATCTGCGCGGCATTTTCTCCGACGGCCTGCCAATGACAGCCCCGCGCGGCAGCCGCGACAAAGGCTACTTCCGCGCTCCGGCCTACAAGCGTGTGGACATCGGCCTGGCCTATGCTCTGCTCCAGCCCAGGCAGGATGGCGGGCAGCACACGGGGCTGTTCCGCCACTTCAAGAACATCTGGCTGGGTGTGGACGTGTTCAATCTGCTCGACATCAGCAACGTCAGCTCCTACTACTGGGTGACGGACGTGAACAACCTGCAGTATGCGGTACCAAACTACCTCACCCGCCGCCAGTTCAACGTACGGCTGTCCGTAGAATTCTGATACCGGCACAAAAATATAAGCGGGCTGGCTCGATGTGAGTCAGCCCGCTTGCGCTAAGGTTGAAAAGACTATTTTTCAGTGTTCATTTATTCGAGGCCTTCAACGTAGTCCATGGCCATATAGTGCTCGCGAGGATGATCGCAGGCGGGGCATTTTACCGGGGGTTCGGTGCCTACGAATTCGTAGCCGCACACAAGGCACTTCCAGGTAATTTCATGGTCGCGTTTCCACACGGTGCCGTCCTTCACCTGCTTGAGGTAGTAGAGGAAACGACGGCGGTGGCTTTCCTCAATCTTGGCGATGGCGCTGAAATGCTCGGCGATTTCAGTGAAGCCTTCTTCCTGGGCAACGCGCGCTGCTTCGGTGTACATTTCGGAACCCTCGACGAGTTCTTCCTCGGCTGCGGTGGCGAGGTTCTCGGCGGTGGTGCCGATAACGCCTGCGTCTACGGCCAGGGGCACGGTTACGGAACCGCCCTCGAGGAACTTGAAGAAGATTTTACCGTGACGGAGTTCGTTGGCGGCAGTCTCCTCGAAAACTTTCTGAATAGGGAAATAGCTTTCTTTTTCGGCCTGGCCGGCGTAGAAGGTATATCGGGAGTATGCTGCGGATTCAGCCATGTAGGCGGCCACGAGATTCTTTTCAGTGCGTGTACCTTTGATGCTTGTTGCCATAATAATTCTTTTTATCGTGTTTTAGTTAGTAGTTATCGCTTGTACTAATAAAACATAAGCAATCTAAAAAAGTTCACCTCCGGAACAGAGTCCGGAGGTGAAATATATCAGTCGAGTTTCAGCACTGCCAGGAAAGCCTTCTGAGGCACTTCCACTGAGCCAATCTGCTTCATTCGTTTTTTGCCCTTCTTCTGCTTTTCGAGCAGTTTTCGCTTACGAGAAATATCACCGCCATAACATTTGGCGGTCACATCCTTGCGGACAGCCTTGATGGTTTCGCGCGCGATAATCTTGGCGCCGATAGCTGCCTGGATGGCAATGTCGAACTGCTGGCGCGGTATAAGCTCCTTGAGCTTCTCGCACATGCGGCGCCCGAAGGTCACAGCATTGTCGGCGTGCGTGAGAGTCGAAAGAGCGTCCACACTTTCGCCGTTCAGAAGGATGTCGAGCTTCACCAGCTTGCTCTCGCGGAAGTCGTGGATATGGTAGTCAAAGGACGCATAGCCCTTGGAGATGCTCTTGAGCTTATCGTAGAAGTCAATCACAATTTCGCCAAGCGGCATATCGAATATTAGCTCCAGACGGTTGCCGGAGATGTATTCCTGCTTCACCAGCTCGCCGCGTTTGCCGAGGCACAAGGTCATGATCGGACCAATGAACTCCGACGTGGTGATGATGGAGGCGCGGATATATGGCTCCTCGATATAATCTATGAGCGTGGGGTCAGGCAGCCCCGAGGGATTATGAACCTCGGTCATGGTGCCGCGTTTGTCGTAGACACGATAGCTTACGTTGGGCACGGTGGTGATAACGTCCATATCGAACTCACGGCCAAGACGCTCCTGAATAATTTCCATGTGGAGCAGACCGAGAAATCCGCAGCGGAAACCGAAGCCGAGCGCTGCCGAGGATTCAGGCACGAATGTGAGCGATGCGTCGTTGAGCTGAAGTTTCTCCAGCGAGGCGCGGAGGTTCTCGAAATCCTCGGTTTCGATTGGATACACACCAGCGAAGACCATCGGTTTGACCTCCTCGAAGCCATCGATAGCGGCATCGCAGGGGCGGGCAACATGTGTGATAGTATCACCCACTTTAACCTCCTTGGAGGATTTAATGCCTGAAATAATATAGCCCACGTTGCCGGCCGAAAGTTCCTTGCGCGGCGACATCTCAAGTTTAAGCACACCGATTTCATCGGCATTATATTCCTTGCCCGTGGCCACGAATTTCACAAAGTCGCCCTTGTGGATAGTGCCGTTCTCGATTTTGAAATAGGCAATGATGCCGCGGAACGGATTGAACACCGAGTCGAAGATAAGAGCTTGCAGAGGGGCTTCGGGATCGCCGACAGGAGCGGGTATACGGTCCACGATTGCTTCAAGAATTTCAGGTACGCCAAAACCGGTCTTGCCACTGGCACGCAGAATTTCCTCGCGCTTGCAGCCGAGCAGCTCCACTATCTGGTCCTCGACTTCCTCGGGATTGGCCGAGTCGAGGTCAACCTTGTTGAGCACCGGAATAATCTCCAGGTCATTGTCGATGGCCATATAGAGGTTGGAAATCGTCTGGGCCTGGATGCCTTGGGTTGCATCCACAATCAGCAGTGCACCCTCGCAAGCGGCGATGGAGCGGGAAACCTCGTAGGAAAAATCGACGTGTCCCGGAGTGTCGATAAGATTGAGAGTATAGTGTTCGCCGCGGAGTTCGTAGTCCATCTGGATGGCATGGCTCTTGATAGTGATGCCACGCTCGCGCTCCAGGTCCATGTCGTCAAGCACCTGGGCCTCCATATCCTTGGCCGACACCGTATTCGTGTACTCAAGCAGACGGTCGGCCAGCGTTGACTTACCGTGGTCGATATGGGCGATGATACAGAAATTGCGTATATTTTTCATTCACTGTTATATTTCCTGCAAATTTACGAAAATTTCATTATTCTTCCGACGGAAAATTCTACCTTTGCATATAAATAAGATTAAAAATGGACATAGACAAAGAAATAAAAGAACTGGAAGCGCGCCTCAAGGCGGACAGCACCAACCCTACCCTGCTCTACGAACTGGGCCGCTTATATTGGAAAAAAGGTGATAAAGCCAAAGCAATTACTCATTACGGGCACTCTGCCGAACTTGACCCACAAGGTCCGGGAGCCATCGCACTTGAGCAAGCCAGGAGCATCATGAATTTCTACAACCCCGACCTGTTGAACCCCTGAGGCTCATAAGGGCAATTTAGCTCAATAAGTCTAATTGGACTAATAAGACTTATTAGGCCAATAAGTCTAATAAAAAAAGCCCTGACGGCTTGTGGCCATCAGGGCTGAGAGGGGGCGGTTACCTACTTTTCCACTTTCGCAGTATCATCGGCGTGACGAGGTTTAACTTCTCTGTTCGGAAT
>JAAVFP010000008.1 GCA_014800735.1 Bacteroidales bacterium | reverse complement strand
GGGTGCGCTGAGCGGTAAATACGGCACTGCTAACCCCATGCCTGAAGGAAGCGGACGTGCAGCGACATACAATCCTATACTCCCGAAACTTGACAATCTGATTGCAGCAATGCGCGAAATCGGAGAATCCCATAATGCTACTGTTTCTCAGGTTGCAATAGCGTATGCAATAAACAAGGGTACATACCCGATTATCGGCGTCACTAAACCACGCCATGTAGAGGAGGCGGTCGCGGCTGCGAAGATCATACTGAGCGCAGACGAAATTCAGCTTCTTGAAAAACTCGGTGCCGCAACCGGAGTGGACACCAAAGGATCGTGGGAAAACCACATGAGCTAAGATTCTGCTTCAAAACAAATTTAGCAACCCTCTAAACAGCAAGAGCTTGCGCTTCAACGTGCAAGCTCTTGCTGTTTTTTTACATTATAACTATCAGAAAAGCAGCTCGGTGCCTTCGGGAGTCAGGTACTGGGTGATGCGGTAGGCGGGGATGGCCACACGCACCTCGCCCTGGGCGTAGGAGGCAACCTCGTAGGGCTGATAGGCAAACACGAGTTCGTTGCGTGCGTTGATGTAGAAATTGCGGTCGGCGGGCAATCCGGTAATCTGCGTGGGGCCAATGTAGCCGCTCATGGCGCGCGCCTGCTTGCGGATGAGCTTGGGCAACGCGGCAATACCTTCGGGCTTCACAATATCCTCCAGCGAGATGATGCGGCCGGCATTGAGGTCATAGTTCACATACCAGATAGAGTAGATGCCATGGGCGGCATAGGGCTCGTACTGCCCGCGGATGGTCTGCATGGCAAGTACACGCGATGTGAGAGTGACCGGATTGATGTTTACGCTCACGTAGCCGTTGTATCGGGTGTAGAAATCATCGATGCTGTCGGGGTGCACCTCGCGTTCTCGCAGGTCGAAACCGGCTTCGGAGCACCGGTTGCGGAAGAAAGCGACTGCAGCACTGTCGCAATTGGCTATAGTGGCATCAGGAATCACAAATGCGCGATGCAGAATCGAGTCCTGAAGGGCGGTAATGTCGGCTCCCAGAATGTCCACCGGCAGGAGCAACTCGGCTTTACAGGCTACGACAACGTCGGAATCGGCACGATAGGATTCGGCAGAATTCACGTAGCGGAACGAGCGCGCCAGGTCAACGTTGCGAAAGCTGATGAGGTCGGCCGGTGCCTGGGGGGCTGCCTCGGTTCCCTCGTTGCGGCACGCTGTCATGCACATTGCGGCCGCAGCGAGCGCCGGAATAAATAGTCGGTTTATATTCAATTTCATGATTCGTTCATTCGTTATATCGGACTAACAAATGTGCCGATACTTGGTTCACTCTTGTTCACAGATAAAATGCAGGGCCACGGGAATTGCGGTCCTGCATTTTTATGCCTGTTTCTTTACGGAAAAGATTGAGTTAGCGAAGTTTGATGCGCTGCCCGATACGGAGCTTCGAATTGGTGGTCAGGCCGTTGAGCTGGCACAGTTTCTTCACCGTGGTGCCGTTGCGCGAGGCGATGCGGCTGAGCGAGTCGCCCTTACGCACCTGGTAGGTAGAGGAACCACCCTTGCGGCCCGAGCTCTTGGATGCCGACGAGGAGGAGGAAGAACGGACATAGGGCTTCGACGGATTCGCGGCAAGATACTGCTTGGCATACTGCGAGTTTGCCTCGGGCGAGTAGTTGCGTGCGTTCTGATAGGTGTTCTTATCGAAGGTGTAGGTGTCCGTGTGGGTTGTCTGGTTGGCGAAATCGAAAATCGCGCAGGGGTTGATGGCGTAGCCCATGTAGCGGGTTTCGAAGTGGAGGTGCGGACCGGTGGAACGGCCTGTGTTGCCGCCCAGGGCAATGGGGTCGCCGGCCTTCACATAATCGCCGGGCTCAACGAGGAAGGCGGACAGGTGACCGTAGACGGTTTCGAGGTCGTTGGTGTGGCGGAGCACCACATAGTAGCCGTAGCCGCGGCGCTCGAAATTGGTGATACGCACACGGCCGTCGAAAGCCGCGCGGATGGTGTCGCCGATATTGAGCTTGAGGTCAACACCCTTGTGCATGCGGCGGAAGCGCTTGCGGTAGCCGTAGGGCGAGGTGATGTAGCCCGGATGGGGCATGGAGAAATTCGATACGTCGATAGTGGCGGTCTGCGGCACACTCACACCGGCGTAGCAGTTCACAAGCTTGCTGTCCCAACCTTCGGTGTAGATGTCGAATTCGGGCTCTTCCTCCTCGGCGAACAGTGCCTCGAGGTACTTGGTGGTGTTTTCCACCGATACCGCGGGATTGTTCTGGCTGGCAAGGAGGTTATCGTGGCTTGCGGCGTGCGATGCGGGCAGACGGTATGATAAATCCTCGGCGGCTGCCCCGAAGGACAAGGCCAAACCGAGCGACAGAATGATAAGTGAGCGTTTCATTAAATTTGGAGAGCGTTTTATGAAGTAAACTTTTGTTCTGAAAGAGATTGGTCGGGCGGAGAGAGGGGGTGGGAGCGATTGGCAGCGCTAATCAGACTTCGTCCGGCGCGTAGAAGTTGCGGAAGTGCGGAAGCGCGTAATCGAAGATTTCCTCGGGCTTGAAGAAGCGTTCGATTTCCACCTTGGCACTCTCGGGCGAGTCGGAAGCATGCACAATGTTTTCCTGACCGCTCATGGAGTAATCACCGCGGATGGTGCCGGGGGCAGCCTTGCGGCCGTTGGTGGCACCGGTCATAGTACGGACAACTTCAACTGCATCCTTGCCCTTGAGAACCATCAGAATCACCGGAGTGGCCATCATGGACTGCATGAGGTCGGGGAAGAAGGGGCGGTCAACAAGGTGAGCATAGTGCACTCGCAGAATCTGCTCATCAAGCTGTGCCATCTTCATGGCGGTTATCTGCAGGCCCTTGCGCTGGAAGCGGCCAAGCACATCGCCCACGAGACCGCGGACAATGGTCGAAGGTTTGAGGATGACGAAAGTCTGTTCCATATCTATGGTATTATTTTCAGTGCGGGATTATTGAAGGTGATAAAAATCCCTCAAATTTAGCAATTATTTTTCGGGCGTGGAACAATGGGCGGCCAAAAAAACGTGAAACATCTGATATTTTAGCATATTTTAAGAACCGTCGTCACGACGAAACACCTTCCGTTGCTGGTATTCACTCGCTAAACAATATTTTTGCTGTATAGTTTTGCGGTTTAACGATTGTTGGCTAACTTTGCACTGATGCGACACAAAGACCCATATCTCCCGGGCGCGGGGTTTATAGTATTCCTTGCTGCCTCCCTGCTTTTCCTGCCCTGGCTTGGCGAAACGCTCTTCTACTCCAAGGGCGAGCCTCGCGAAGCACTCGTTGCTGTGGCTCTGCTTGACAGCGACAACTGGATTCTGCCTCTGTTCTACGGCAGCGACATCCCCTACAAACCGCCATTCCTGGCATGGCTGATTGCCATCTGTGCCAAGATGTTCAACGGCGGCCATGTGAACGAGTACATCGCCCGCCTGCCATCGGCCCTGGCCGTGATTTCCATGACTATGGCCGGCTACAGCTGGGCCCGCAAGCTGAACGGTCTGCGTTTCGCCATGATTTACGCCTTTGTCACCATGTGCTCCTTCGAAGTGTGCCGCGCCGGCATGGCCTGCCGCCTGGACATGGTGCTCACGGCCCTCATGGTCATCCCGCTGTATGTAATGTATAACCTGCACGAGAACGGCACCCGCGAGCGCTTCCGCCCCCTCAAGTGGCTGGCCGTGTGGCTGATGCTCAGCTGCGCAACGCTCACCAAGGGCCCGGTGGGAGCACTGCTGCCCTGCTTCGCCTTCGGCATCTACTGCCTGTTGCGGCGCGACAATTTCTGGCTGGCGCTGGTGAAAATGCTCGGCCTCGCCGTGAGTGCCCTCATCCTGCCCGGCCTGTGGTACTGGGCAGCCCTGAAGCAAGGCGGCCAGCCGTTTGCCGACCTCATGTACGAGGAAGTGCTCGGACGCCTGTTCGGCACCATGTCCTACGAAAGCCACGTGCAGCCCTTCTGGTACAACTTCGTCACCCTCATATCCGGCCTTCTGCCCTGGACCGTGATGCTCCTTCTGGGTGCGGCCACCTACCGCCGCTACCGCCGCGCACCACTCAAAACCCCTGGCCTTTATTGTGCCACCATCGCGGCCACGATAGTGCTGTTCTACTGCATCCCCGAAAGCAAGCGCAGCGTTTATCTTCTTCCGGCATATCCGTTCATCACCTACGGAATCGCCTGTCTTTTCGCCGACGAGAACTCCAAGCGCATCTCGGTTGTTTTTTCTTGGATAATGGCCGTGATTGCCGTGGTGGCTCCGGTGGTTTTCCTGGTTGCGTACCTTTCGGGCGACCCCCGCATCCCTCTCGGTGCCATGCCCTGGTGGGGCTACATCACCCTGACGCTCTGCGCCCTGACGGGCATAGCGTGGATGTATAACCGCCACACACCTGTGGGCCACACAATGGTGATTGTGTGGATGATATGGGTGGCCTACGCCTCGGCTGTGATGCCGGCCGTGCTCAATCCGCTCAGCGACAAAAAACTGCTGCCGCGCCTGGAGCAATCGCCAACGGAAACGGTCTACAGCTACGCCAACGGCGACAAATTCTACCGCTGCTACTCGCTTGATTTTTATCTCAACGACAAGATGCGCCACATCGACAGCAGTTCACGCCTCACCGATCTTCCCGAAGGTACGCTGGTGGTTTTGCCCGCTGATACGGACACTACCGGGCTACACACCAATTTCAATTTCGAACCTCTCACGGAGCGTTCGGCCGATTTCCGCAACAGGCTGATGCTCGCAGTAAGAAAATAACATAACACATTAACTCTCATAAAACTATGATTAGTCCTAAAATTCAAGACGCGCTCAACGCGCAAATCAACGCCGAATTCTGGTCGGCCTACCTCTACCTGGCCATGGGCATGCACTTCGAGGCCGAAGGCAATGCCGGCATCGCCAACTGGTTTCGCATCCAGTTCAAAGAGGAGCAGGCCCACGCCGAAATCTTCATCAACTATCTGCTGAGCCGCGGCGGCCGTGTGGAACTCAAGGCCATCGACGCTGTTCCCACCTCGTGGGCAAGCCCTCTGGCAGCATTCCAGGACACCCTGGCCCACGAAGAAAAGGTGACCGCACTCATCAACAACCTCTACGCTCTGGCCGAGGCCGAGCACGACTACGCTACCCGCGGCAAACTCGACTGGTTCGTAGCCGAGCAGGTTGAAGAAGAAGAAACTGCCAAGAACCTTATCGACCGCCTGAAACTCATCGGCGACAACGGCCTGGCCCTCTATATGCTCGACCAGGAACTGGCCGCCCGCACCTACACCGTGCCCGCACCTCTGGCCGGCAACAACTAATCCACCTATACCCTCCCCCATCCAACCCACGGCCCCACCCGGCGCCGTGGGTTTTGTGTAATGATCTTGACGTTTTTTTGAAAGTTCGTAAGTTATCTCTAACTTTGCACAAAAAATAACGCATAATATATATGTTACGCAAATTTCTTTCATTTGCTTTTATCGGCATGACTTCGTTGATTGGTTATTCGCAATCAATCAATGACGATATTCTCAATGCTATAAATAATTCGGATTGGTTTGGCCTTGATTCAATCTACAAATCAGTGCCTAAAGACTCAATTCACCCTTATCTTGAAATATCGTCCCGCTGTTTTCTTGGTCATCAGTTAAATCGTATGGATGTATCAATCCCTGCATTTCAAGAACTTTTCAACACTCAATCGGACTATCTTGATCTGAATGATTTCATTACTTATGCTATAACTTACGGTAAGGACTTAAGCAGGGCCGGCCAGAATGAATTTGCTGCAACGATGATGAATCAGCTTATGGATGAAACCCGTCAATATCTTGATTCTGCTTCGGTTTCTAATCTTGCTTTTATGGCCAACTGGTATTCTGCCCTGGCTGCTTACAATCCTTATCAGATTCAATTCAAAGGAGATAGCATCGAAAGAGTACCTTTTGATATTGTTCCCATGGGTCCAAAGGAAAAGGGAGGGGTTATGATGCAACTTAGAGAGAGCACGCTCAACGGCATGCCGGCAGATATTATTTTTGACACCGGATGCACAACCAGTATCATTACTCCCGAAATGGCGGAAAAATATGGCCTGATACCTATGGAGGGTACGAAGATTTCGGTGGCCGGCGTAGGCAACAGCGACGGGTATTTAGCTATCGCCAAGGAGCTTCAATTTGGAAATATTACTGTTAAGGATGTTCCTTTTACTGTCGTCTCTATGTCTCTGTCCTCCATTAATCAGGAGGCAGCCCAGTATACTGACGCAATCAAGGTGATTTTGGGAAATGATTTGATGTTTAAACTTAAAGAAATAACCATTGATTTCAACACCAATGATTTGATAATTCCGGCAAAGGAAACATTAATCCCTGTTAGGACAGATGCCAAGCCAAATATGTGCTTATCGCGTGAAGTTAATTTGCTTACTCAGTGTGAAATTCACAACTATCCGCTGTTGATGCTTGTTGACTCCGGTGATACATCTTATGGAACTATTAGCGAAGAGTTTTTTGAACACAATAAGCAGTATGTATTGGATAACGGAATCAAGGACACCGTTAAGCAGGCAGGTATAGGGGGCGTAAGATTTAATGAACGCTACATTATTCCTAATATGAAAGTTTCATTGGGCGGACACACTGCTGAAATTCCCAAAATTGACGTAAGAATCGATAAGGAAGAAGGATTCGATAGTGAATATGATGGAGTGTTAGGTGTGAGAACTCTGATGCTTTTCTCTTATGTCCGGTTCAATTTTGTTGATTTTGTATTGACAACCGGCACTCCCCGAAATTCTGACGGTAAGTAATTCCGCATCTTTCCGCACAACTTAGACCCCGTTCCCCAATATTTGTTAACGTTGGGGAACGGGGTCTAAGTTCCGGACGGATATTGCAGTTGGAGTGGATTTGCTTTCAGAATTAACAAGGCGCAAATTTCAGCCATATTTTTCCACTTTTTATATTTATCTGGAAATCACATACTCATATACAATTTCATAGCTTTAAATCGCACAATTCGGACATACAGTTTTTTCCAGTTGGTCAAAATATTCAGTCTGATAAGGGATTTTGGGTTGTAATTTTGCATCGGAAACTAAGTGTGTGTTTACTTTTAAAATACTATGATATGACACAGAAAAATTTTTCTTTCAGATACGAGTGGCTCGAAAGTATGGATAGCCTGGCCGAGGACGAGCAGGTGGAAGTGCTCCAGGCCATAGCACATTTCAGCCGCACAGGCATCGCTATGGAGCTGTCGTACTACGCCAACGAAGTGTTCGTGAATTACATCCTACCCACGCTCATGAAGCGTCGTAAGGCAGCCGAAAGCCGTGCGCGTGCCAAAGCACGCCGTGCTGAAGCCGAAGCACGGGCGAAAAGGGAAGAGAACGAAAAGCCGGAAAAGGCTGAGGACGCAGTGCCTCCTACCGCTGAGGGTAACGAAAAACCCGCGGCCGGAGTGGTCGCGGGTTGTGAAAACGCTGCTGGCGTGGATTATTCCTGGCTGCCTTCTTCGAGGGCGTCGTAGACCTTTGCAAAAAGCTTCGGACGGATATTGAGGCGGTTGAAGGCAGGAGTGTCGCGGGTGGGGTTCACGCGGTTGGTAAGGAACACAAAGATGATGTCCTCCTTGGGGTCCATCCAGAACACAGTGCCGGTGAAACCGAGGTGACCGATAACTTCGGCGTTGGCCTGGTCGCATGTAGGCGAGTTGTCAGGGTTCTCCTTGTCGGGCTTATCGTAGCCCAGACCGCGGCGGCACGTGGGGCTCTTGGAGGTGATGAAGAGCTCGGCAGTTTCAGGCGAGATGATGCGGGCATCGCCGTAGGTGCCTCGGTTGAGCACCATCTGGCAGATTTTGGCCACGTCATCGGCATTGGCAAAGAGGCCGGCATTACCCTGAACACCGCCCGAGAAATTGGCGAGTTCATCGTGGGTGTAGCCGTGGAGAGTCTGACGGCGCAGGAAGGTGTCGTTCTCGGTGACTGCAATCTGCGAAGCGGGGAAATGCTCAATGGGGCGGTAGCCGGCGGTGTAGGCGCCGAGCGGGCCGAACACCTCGGTGCCCATGAACTCATCGTGAGCGCGGCCCGTGGCATGCTGCTCAATGTCCATCAGCAGGCAGAAGTTGAGGCAGGAGTAGTTGTAGTTCTTGTTCTTGCGCAGAGGGATGTTGTAGATGCGCGACATGATGGTGTCGTAAGTAATCTTGCCGGTGAACACACCCTTGGCAGCCTCGATGGGGAACTTTTCGCTGCGGGTGTCCGAGGCGATGTCGGTGCGCATCTTGGCGGTGTTGTTGCCGTAGGCGTTCTTCTGAATCTTGATGGAGTGCTTGGCATCGGGCTTGGCAGTGATGAGTTTGCCGGTGTAGGTGGTGGTGTCAATCATCACGTCGTACATATTCAGGCCGGCGGGCATACCGGTTTCGTGGTAGAGGAGCTCGCGCACGGTAATTTCCTTCTTGGCCGAATCGGTCACACCGGGCAGCCAGTCGGCCAGACGGTCGTCAAGCTTGATAAGACCAAGGTCGTAGGCCTTCATGATACCGGGCAGTGTGCCGGTTGCCTTGGACACGGAAGCGAGGTCGTAGAGGGTCTGCGAGGTCACTTTCGGAGCGTTGGGCTGATCGGAGATTTTGCCGTAGGCCTTGTCGAACACGATGTTGCCGTTGCGTGCCACCAGCACCTGGCAGCCGGGGAATGCACCCGTCTTGAGGCCTTTGGCCACGAGGGCATCGATACTGTCGGGGAGCCATGCGGCAAAACCTTCGGCCACCGGCGAGGTGAAGCCCAGGCGCGATTTGGGATAGCTGAAACCGGCACCCAGCTCGGCAACGCCCTTGAGAGCCACAGGGAGTTTGCCCGACACTGCAATACCGCCGAAGATAGCCTCGGCAGCGCTCACGCGGGCGGCAGGAATATTATCGTAGGCAAGCACCAGACCGGCCATGGCGGGAATTGAAGCCGAGAACTTCTGCATCTTGTAGGGATTGACCATGAACACGCCAACAAGGTTGGGCGATGATTTGGCCAACTGAGCCAGGGCCTCGCGGGTGGCGGCCTTGTCGTCGTAGACAGCGGCAATCACCATGTCGGCATCGTTGATTTTGGCAAGCGAAGCAGCTGAGAAAGTCTCGCCCATGGTGAAGTAGGCGTTGGCCTGGGCATAGTGGCGGATGGTAGCGGTGAAGTCGTTATCGGCCTTGGCACCGATGTTTACCACCGAAACTTTCTTGCCGGCCAGGTTACCCACAGGCAGGATGTTGTTATTGTTCTTGAGCACCGTGATTGATGCGGCTGCAAGCTTCTTGATGAGAGCGTCGGCCTCGGGTGTCTTGATGAGGGCGGCCAGCTTGGCAGGATTAGTTTCAACCTTAGCGGGCTTGTTGAGACCGAGGTAGAACTTATAGCGAAGCACCTTCTTGCAGCGGCGTTCAAGCTCGGCCTTGGAAATGGTACCGTCCTTCACGGCAGCCACAAGGGCGTCGATGTCCTTTGCAATGTTGAGGGGGTTGAGCAGCACATCGGCTCCGGCCAGGAAAGCGGCCACCGAGGTGTTGCGGCCCTTGGGGTCAACAGCACCCTTCATGCCGAGGGCATCGGTGTAGATAAGACCCTGGAAACCCATGTCGTCGCGCAGAATCTTGTCGGTAATCATGGGCGAGAGCGAAGCAGGAGTGCCGGAAGCGTCGAGAGCCGGCACAGCGATATGGCCAACCATGATGCCGGAGCAGCCTGCCTCGATGTACTGGCGAAAGGGTTCGAAGTCGGTGCTCTCAAGCATCTGACGGCTGTGGTTCACCGTGGGGAGTGCTTTGTGCGAGTCCACATCGGTGTCGCCGTGGCCGGGGAAATGCTTGGCCACGGACTGCACGCCGCCGTCCTCAAGGCCGAGGGAGTAAGCCACCGAAGCCTTGCCCGCACGGTCGGGGTCGGAGCCGAAGGAGCGCTGGCCGATTACGGGGTTGGCGGGATTGGTGTTCACGTCGGCATCCGGTGCGAAATTCACCTGCACACCCATCACCTGGCACTGGCGGGCCACTTCGCGGCCGTAGTCGTAGAGCAGGCGGTAATCGCCGATAGCGCCAAGAGCCATATTCTTGGGGAAAGCAGGCACTTCCTTGATGCGCATGGCCAGGCCCCACTCGCCGTCGAAGGTCATCAGTAGGGGTACTTTGGCGATGGACTGCGCGTAGTTGGTCATTTCGGCATACTCATCGAGGGTGCCTTCGGTGAAGAGCATACCGCCCACACCATCGGTTGCAACCTGCGTGCGCAAGGCGGCCTTCGACTTTTCGCCGAGTTTGGGATTGATTTTGCCGAACACAAGTTGGGCAGCCCGCTGGCGTTCGGTGAGAGTGTTGTAGACCGAATCGGCCCAGCGGTCGGCGGCCTCACTCTGCCCTTTCTCCAGATTGGGCACCACGGCAGCCGCATTGGCCGCGGCTGCGACAATCAGTGCGGCAGCTGCCGCACGTTTCAGATAACTGTGCATTTTTAAGTGTATGGAAATAATTGGTTTTTATTTTTCGTTTTCGGAAGCGGCGCTCCAGCGGGGAGCGGGGTCGCCGGTCAGGGGTTTGTCCTTGCCTTTGCCCTCGGTGAAGTAGTAGATGAGGTCATCATAAATCAGGCGGTCGCTGTGCCCTACTTTCGTGCCTCGGGTCAGGCCGGTCATATAGTCGCCGCCGTTGGCCAGATAATCGATGGTGGCCACGCGGTAGGTTTTTGTCATGTCAATGGGCTTGCCGTTGATGAGCACATTGGTAGCCACGGCCGTACCACCGTTGCCACGGTACTTGGCGCTGACGTTGCGGCTAACGCCGTTGCCGTCGGTCATCGCCATAACGTCGAACACGCTGGCCAGGTCAGCGCCCTTCACGTCAATAATCTGCACGAAGTTGCGGAACGGCAGCAGATTGATGATGTGGCCCTTGGAGAAACGGCCCTCGGGAATGTCGGTTCGCAGGCCACCCTTGTTGACGATGGAGAGGTCAACATCGGGGCTGATTTCGCCTGCGCGGTCAAGCACATAATCGGCAAAGAAGTTGAGCAGCTCGGGGTCGCTTGCCGGCAGGGCGCGCTCGGTGGTACCGATCCAATCGGTCATCAGCGAGTCCACACCGGCGGAGTAGTGAGCCAGCACGCGGGCCAGGCGCTCGTCGGTGCGGCCGTCGTAGCGGGCGTCCACCGGAATAAGTTCGTATTGGGGATAGGCCGTGCCGAGGCTGTCGAGATTAAGTTCGATTTTGCCCAGATTGCGGCCTGCCTTGCCGGTCTGCACCACCAGCACGGGCTTGCCGTCGAGGTTGGTCATGCGCGAGCGGCGTTCGCCCTTCGCGGTAGCGGGGTCAATCACGTCGTGCGAGTGTCCGCCGATAATCACGTCGATACCGCGCGAGTTGCAGGCCAGCACCGAGTCGCCCTCGAGGCCTGAGGGGTTATAGCCGATGTGCGTGAGTGCAATCACGGCGTCCACGCCCTGCTCACGGCGCAGTTTCTCGGCGGCGAGGTTGGCTGTGGCTACTATGGGCAGGAACTCCACGCCCTCGTAGTTGCCTTTGGCCACAATGCCATCCGGATTGAGGTTGATGCCGATGATGCCGATTTTCTTACCGCTGTATTCCTTGACTGCATAGGGCTGGAAGAGGTCGGCCATGGGGGTGCGGTCAAGATTATAATTGGTGGCAAGGAATTCGGAGTCGGACAGGCGCAGCACAGCGGCCAGGGAGTCCACGCCATTGTCGAACTCGTGATTACCCAGAATGCGCTCCTCCACGCCCAGGATGTTGAGCACCTCCTGCTCCACTTTTCCGCCGTAGAGATAGAAGAAGAGTGTGCCCTGCACCACGTCGCCGGCATCAACAAGCAGCACGTTCTTTTCGGCGGCGCGGATGCTGTCAATCACAGCTTTGCGACGCTGCACACCGCCCAGGCCGTCGCGACCGGGCAGGAGCTGCGAGTGGGTGTCGTTGGTGTGGAGAATAACAAGCGTGTCGGACTGCGGTCCGCGACAGCCGCACAGAACGGACGCGGCCACAGCGGCCGCAGAAAATATCCTGAACAAGAACTTCATAAACCGGAAAATGAAAATGTACGCGAAGATAGTGTTTTTTTCTCATTAATTATGGCACGGCGGCGAAAAAAGTTGTAAATTTGCAGTGTGCTATGGGCGCCCCGCGGTGCCCGGTGCATGGAAATAAGACAACTAAACTGACGCAAAAACAGTATAATGGACCTTTTTGAACAACTAACCGCCAACGCTAAGGCCACGCCTCAGCGCATTGTGCTACCGGAGGGTCTCGAACCCCGCACCCTCACCGCCGCCGACCACATTATTGCCGACGGACTCGCCGAAATCATCCTTATCGGTAACCCGGCTGACATCAAGGCTATGGCCAAGGAACTCAAACTCACCCACCTCGACAAGGCCACCATCGTGGACCCCGCCGACGAAAAGGTCATCGACAAATACGCCCCTCTGTTCTACGAACTCCGCAAGAGCAAAGGCATCAGCATGGAGGAAGCCCGGCTGACCACGGCCAACCCCCTCTATCTGGGCTGCCTGATGGTGAAGGCGGGCGATGCCGACGGCCAGGTGGCCGGCGCCATGAACACCACGGGCAACGTGCTCCGCGCAGCCTTCCAGGTGATTAAGACAGTGCCCGGAATCAGTGTTGTGTCCGGTGCTTTTGTCATGCTGCTTCCCGAGGGCCTGCCCTACGGCACCAACGGTATCCTGATTTTCGCCGACTGCGCCGTGGTGCCCAATCCCACCGCGGCTGAGCTTGCCCAGATTGCTGTGGCATCGGCTAAGACCGCTCGCGACATTGCCGGCATCGAGCCCCGCGTGGCCCTGCTGTCCTTCTCCACCAAGGGCTCGGCCAAGAGCGAGAGCGTGGACAAGGTAATCGAGGCCACTGCCCTGGCCCACGAGCTTGACCCCAAACTGATTCTTGACGGCGAACTGCAGGCCGACGCAGCACTGGTGCCCTCCGTGGCTGCCAGCAAGGCTCCCAACAGCCAGCTCAGCGGTCGTGCCAACGTGCTCATCTTCCCCTCGCTGGAAGTTGGCAATATCGCCTACAAGCTGGTGCAGCGCCTGGGCGGCGTGCAGGCCGTTGGCCCCGTACTTCAGGGCCTGGCCGCTCCGGTCAACGACCTTTCGCGCGGCTGCTTCCCCGAAGACATCTACAAGACCATCATAATAACCTGCAACCAGGCTATCGGTCTGAAAAAGAAATAATCCAATACCACTACCGACAATGAAAATTCTCGTTCTCAACTCGGGCAGCAGCTCGGTTAAATACAAGCTTCTGAACCTGCAGGGTTCCGAAGCCACCACCATGGCCGAAGGCGGCGTGGAAAAAATCGGTCTCCCCGGCGGCTTCCTGAAATACAAGCGAGCCGATGGCTCCAAGGAAATCGTGGAGCTGGGCCAGATTGACCACCAGGCCGCTATCAAGGCTATCCTTGCCAACCTGACCGACCCCAACGTGGGCTGCATCAAGAGCTACGACGAAATCGACGCCGTTGGCCACCGTGTGGTGCATGGCGGCGAAAAGTTCAGCGCCAGCGTGCTTATCAACGACGAAGTTAAGGACAAAATCCGCGAGTGCTACGACATTGCTCCGCTGCACAACCCGGCCAACATGACCGGTATCGAGGCCATCACGGCCCTGATGCCCAATGTGCCTCAGGTGGGTGTGTTCGACACCGCTTTCCACCAGACCATGCCTGCCAAGGCGTTCATGTATGCCATCCCCTACAAGTACTACACCGAGGACGGTGTGCGCCGCTACGGCTTCCACGGCACCAGCCACCGCTACGTGAGCGGCGAGGTGTGCAAATTCCTGGGCGTATCACCCGAAGGTAAGCGTATCGTCACCTGCCACGTGGGCAACGGTGCCTCCATGGCTGCGATTGTTGACGGCAAGTGCATCGACACCTCCATGGGCCTCACTCCCACCGAGGGCCTGATGATGGGCAGCCGCGTGGGCGACATCGACGCCGGTGCCCTGACCTATCTCATGACCAAGCACAACCTGAGCGCCGGCGAACTGCAGACCATCCTCAACAAAGAGAGCGGTGTGAGCGGTGTGAGCGGTGTGAGCAGCGACATGCGCGAGATTGATGCAGCCATCGCTGCTGGCAACGAACGTGCCGCCCTTGCGCTGGACATGTATATCCTGCGCCTGGTGAAGTACCTGGGCGCCTACATCGCCGAGATGGGCGGTGTGGACATCATTGTGTTCACCGGCGGCGTGGGCGAGAACCAGGCCCATGTGCGCGAGGAAGTGTGCAAGCAGTTCAAGTTCATCGGTCTGGAAATCGACAAGGCTGTCAACGACGCCACCCACGGCACCGAGGCCAAAATCTCGACAGCCGATTCCAAAGTGACCGTATGCGTCATCCCCACCGACGAGGAACTGATGATTGCCCGCGACACCGAGGCGATTGTCGATGCCCTCTGAACTCTGGCCTCTGACTTCTGACTTCTGACCTTTAAACTACCAAAACCCCGGCATTCACCAGAATGTCGGGGTTTTGGTAGTTTAAAGGGGTGGTGTTATGCGAATGCCTTCAGGCAGACGTCGGTCAGCCATATCCACAACGGACAGAAGCCGATGAAGAGGATTACCGACAGTGTCAGCGATGATGTGCCGGTGGCTACGTAGGTGTTGTACTCATCAGCTATGATAATACCTGAGAAAGCAGGGGGAAGAGCGCCTGCCACAACAAGCATCTTCAGGTTGATGGGGTCCATGTGCCAGAGCAGACCCAGGATAAGGAGCACTGCGGGCATTACGACCATCTTAAGGATTGAGCCCAGCACAGCCTGCCAGTTGAGGGAAATCTTGACAGCCGAGAGAGTGATACCGGCTGAGAAAACTGCCAGCGATGCGTTGGCACCCTTGATAAGGTCGAAGGAGGGACTTGCCCACGACGGCCAGGGTATACCGACGAGTACCCAGATTACAGCCAGGATAGGCGCCCATGCCACAGGCTGCTCAAGAGCGTGGAGCACAGGGAGCCACGCGCTCTGCTTCTTGGTGGAGCCGGGATTCTGTTTTTCGAGCGAGGCGTTCATCAGCGAAAGGCCTACAGGGATACCGATTGCGTTGACCACGATGCTGACGATTGCCACCACGAGTGCCACGGTAGGTGTGGTGCCGAAGATAGGCTCAAGGACTGCAAAGCCCAGGAAGCCGATTGTAGGCGAACCACTGATAAGGGCCGAGACAGCGGCGTCGGCACCGGTATTGCCCTTGAACATCTTGAACACGAAGTAGACCAGCATGAAGCAGCCCATGATGCCTACGAGGGAAACGATTGAGAGCTTCACATCGTGTGCGAGCATCTCGCGGGTGGATTGAACGATGGACACGAACAATGCTGCCGGAAGGGCATAGTCAAGAACGACTTTGTTGAATTTCTTCGCGTCGTCGCCGGAGAAAATACCCGCTTTACCCGAAAGGAAGCCTGCAAGCATGACAACCACGATCGGGACGATTGCGTATAGAATTATGTGTTCCATAAACAAATAGTTGAAGTGTTAACTAATATTGTTTGTCAAATACTCTCGTGGCGCCGTTTTACACGGTGTAGTCGATGAGCGGGGTAGGATTGAGGTAGCCGATGTGTCCGCTTTCCTTACCGGCGTCGGGGGCAAGCTGAACATCAATCAGGCAGGGCTTGCCTGATGCAATGGCTGCTTCGAGGGCGTTCTTGAGGTCGGCGACGTTGTCAACACGGTAGTTGTCGGCACCGAATGCCTCACCGATTTTGTTGTACTGAGCGTTGATATCAAGCGTGGTAGGTGCGGGAGCATCGCCACCCGAGGGGTTGACACCGATACCGTTGTAGATACCACCGTTGTTGAATATTACCACGGTCACAGGCAGTTTGTAGCGGCAGATGGTTGCGAAGTCCATGCCGGAGAAACCGAATGCGGAGTCACCTTCGATTGCAACGACCTTCTTGCCGGTAGCAACTGCGGCTCCGATGGCCGAACCCATACCCATACCCATGATGGACCATGTTGCGCAGTCCACACGGTGGCGGGGCAGGAACATATCGACGGAGTCACGGGTATCGTCGAGCGTGTTGGCACCTTCGTTGATAAGAACGATGTCGGGGTTGGATTCCAGGATAGGTTTCACAACCGACAGAGCGCTCCAGTGGTTCATGGGCGAGAGCTTGGCGGCATCCGTCAGACGGGCCTGGAATTTGGCGTTCTTGGTCTTGGACTCAGCCTGAAGTGAGGCGAGCCACTGAGGATCGGCCTGCATGGTCTTGCCCTTCATAGCGGCGAGAATCATGTCGAGCGACTGACCCATATCGCCTACAACGGGAGCTGCGATAGGCACGTTGCGGTCAATTTCCTGAGGTTCAACGTCAAGCTGGATGAACTTCATGGCAGGGTTCCACTTGCCACGGCCGAAGCTGAGCATCCAGTTGATGCGGGCACCGATAACCATCACGACATCGGCCTGCTCCATAATTGTGGAGCGGCAGCTGAGGGCGCTGAGTTCGCCGTTGTCGGGCATCAGGCCCTTGGCCATCGACATTGACAGGTAAGGAATCTTGTAGGTTTCGATGAGTTCTTTAATCTTATCGTCGACTTGAGCATAAGCGGCACCCTTGCCCAGAAGGATTGCAGGACGCTTGGCCGAGGTGAGGATTTCGACAGCACGGTCCACAGCGCTCTGAGTAGGAGCTACGGTGGAAGCGATGTCCACGGGTTCGAAGAACAGTTTTTCAGCCTCCGAGGCATCCATGATTTCGGCGAGCGCGGGGGTGGTCATGTCAATGTAGACACCACCGGGACGACCGCTGACGGCAGCGCGATAGGCGCGTGCTACGGCCGAAGGAATATCCTTGGCGTGGGAGCAGCGGAAAGCTGCCTTGACGAGCGGTTTTGCAGTGTTGAACTGGTCCAGCTGCTCGTAGGTGCCCATGTTCATATCCACCATTGTGGGATCGGAAGCACCCGAAATCTGAATCATCGGGTAGCAGTTGATAGTGGCGTTGGCGGTAGCGGTAAGGCCGTTCAAGAAACCGAGCGACGACACGGTAAGAAGAACACCGGGCTGCTTGGTGAGATAGCCGTGGGTTGCGGCAGCCATACCGGCCTGCTGCTCGAAGCGGAAGCCGTAGTAGTTCATGCCGATTTTCTGCATGGCATAAGCGACCTCGGTGACAGGAATGCCGACCAGGCCGTAAACATCCATCAGGCCAAGGCGTTTGAGCGATTCGGCAAGGATATACATGCCGGTGACCTGCTCAGGGAATTTGGGTGCTGAGGGTGTGGTGGGATTTGATGTAGTAGTAGCCATTTTCAGGTAGTTTTTTTTGATTTCAGTTATGGTTGAAAGTAAAAGCATCGGGTAGCCTGCCCAAAGGCGGAAGGCCGCCCGATGCCTTATGTTATATTAGCTGTTATATTAGCTCTTATTTGCTTGCAGAATCGGCTGCGGGTTTGGGCATAGGAGCCGTGGTACCGTTGGCCTTGAACTGTGCCATCTGGTCGGCGGTGTAGCCGAGGCTCGACAGAATTTCCTCGGTGTTGCCACCCAGCGAAGGACAGGGGCCGTAGGTAGGCTGATAGTTGGAGAAGGTGAAAGGTACACCTACAGTTACGAATTCGCCGATGTTGCCACCCTGATTAATCTTGACAAGGGTGTTGCCATCGTAGTTGTGTTCATCGGTCATGATTTCCTTGGTGGAGAGGACAGGACCTACAGGAACACCGGCAGGGCCGAGAATCGAGGTAACCTCGAATTTGGTCTTATCGGCAGTCCATTCACCGATACGTTTGTAGATAGCCTGCTTGTTGCGGTCACGGGCATCGGCTGTGTTGAAGTCGGGGTTGGTAAGCCAATCGGTGAAGCCAGTGGCCTTGCAGAATGCCTCGAAGTCCTTGGCACCGCGCTGAAGGATGACGTAAACGTAGTTGTTGGCATCCTGCTCCGAGTCATACTGACCGGCGGGTTTGCACTTGTAGGTCCAACCGAGCACGCCGCCGCCCTCGATGTTGCCCGAACGGGGAACGCAATCGCCGAACTTGCCGTTGGGGTACTGGGGGAACTGGGTAAGATAACCGATCTTATCGAGGGTAAGCTGGTCGCGGGTCTTGATACGGCACAGGTTGAGGCATGCGTTGTGCATGGACTGATAAACGTAAACGCCTTCGCCGGTGTGCTGACGCTGGATAAGAGCGGCGAGGATACCGATTGTGAGGTGCATACCGGTGTTGGAGTCACCAAGTGCTGCGCCAGACTGGGTAGGAATGTTGTATTCGCCATCGAACCAACCGGTAGTTGAAGCGGCTGCGGCAGTCACCTGTGCGATAGGTTCGTAGGCCTTGAGGTTGGCATACTGCGATGCAACAGGGAAGCCCTTGATGGTACCGTAGATACAGCGGGGATTGAGAGCGTGAACGGCCTCCCAGCTGAAACCGAGCTTATCCATAGCACCGGGGTGAAGGTTTTCGATGAAGATATCAGCCTCCTTGATAAGTTTGGTAAGAATTTCTTTACCATCGGGGGTTTTGGCGTCGAGAGCCAGCGATTTCTTGTCGGAGTTGAGCTGCAGGAAGTAGTAGCTGGGCTCGTTGGGGTCGAACTGGAGTTCTTTACGGGTTGCATCGCCCACACCGGGACGTTCAATCTTGATGACGTCGGCACCGAGCCAGGCGAGAAGCTGTGTACATGAAGGACCGGACTGCACTTCGGTGAAGTCCACTACTTTGATTCCTTGTAGGGGAGCGTAATTCATAACTGTAGTGTTTATTTTGGTTAGTTATCGGGAAATTTTTCTGTTTTGCGAGACACTCGGAAATTCAACTGTGTTGTTATCGTTTCCGTATGTAAATAAAACGAATGCAGTTGCAGTTTGTTCAATGCAAGCACAAAAAAAAGGAGGCACACCACAGCTGGCGTGCCTCCGGTTGACTTTATTCTACAATTCAAAGATTGCGGGGATCGGGTACGTCCTCCTCGTTGACAGGAATGTCGGTGTTGACGTTCTTGCTGCCTGCAACAGCATAGTAGAAGATGTAGGCGAGCATGGCAACAACGAGCCAGTAGGAAGCCATGTAGGAGGTGGCGTTGGCAATAGCCTCCTGGATGAATGGCATGATACCGCCGCCGACAACCATCATCATGAAGATGCCGGAAGCCTGAGCGGTGTACTTGCCGAGACCTTCAACAGCGAGGTTGAAGATGCCGCCCCACATAACGGAGGTGCACAGACCGCAGAGAACCAGGAGCATTGCCTTGGCGGGAACTTCGGCCATGGAGAAGCCTTCGGCGGAGCTGTAGGCGGGCATGGACACGCGGATGTCGTTGGGAAGAATGATAGCGCCAATCACAAGGCAGATTGCCACGAGGGAAACCACGGTGAGCTGAGCGCGGCTGGAAACCTTACCGGAGATAACACCGGACACCAGACGGCCAACGAGCATCAGGAGCCAGTAGATGGCGGCGATGCCACCGGCCACAGCAGTCGCATTGACCTGGATGCCGGAAGCGGCGCTGTCGCTGAGGTAGAAAATCATCACACCGGGGATACCTACTTCGGTACCTACGTAGAAGAAGATGGCGATAACACCGAGCACTGTGTGGCGGAAGCTCCAGGGCGAGTGCGAAGCCTTGACCTTGACAGCACCACCCTTGCGCATGTGGGGCTCGGGGATGTTGACTGCGCCGATGATTATGAAGGCGAGCACGAAGACGCCCATGGCGATGAACAGCAGCGGAGCCACATTATTAATAGTGGTTTCGGCGGTCACCTGGCCGATGAGCATACCCACGAACAGAGGGGTGAGGGTGCCTGCCAGGGAATTGAAGGAACCACCGAGCTGCACGAGCTGGTTGCCCTTGTTGCCACCGCCGCCAAGGAGGTTGAGCATGGGGTTAACCACGGTGTTGAGCATGCACACGCAGAAACCGCAGATGAATGCACCGAGGAGGTAGATGTAGAAATTGAGGGTGACACCCGAGATGAGCACTTCGGTGCCCACGAAACCGGAAAGCCACTGGAAGAGAAGGCCGACGAGGCCGACAATCATAGCGGTGAGGGCGGTGCGCTTGTAGCCGTACTTCACCAGCATGTTGCCTGCGGGGATACCCATGAACAGGTAGGCAAGGAAGTTCATCATGTTGCCGAGCATGCCGGACCAGTCGTAGTTATTTTTCCAGATTACTCCCATAGGAGCAGCGAGGTTCGTTACGAACGCAATCATGGCAAAGAGGAAGAACATCGCGACGATGGCGATGACGTTGCCTTTGCCGTTGTTGGCTGTAGCTTCTTTCATTGGTAATGATTATTAGGGTTAATATTTTTGTTGATTATTTTTCTTGTTTCGGGTTATTTGTGCAAAGGTACGCAAAAAAACGTTGGGGGCAAGGGTGGGAGCGCTGTTTTTTTGCGGCGATATGGGCGCGAGGGGGGATTCCTCACTGGGTTCGGAACACGGTGCCGGGTCAGCGCTTTTCATCCAATTCCACCCTGCGGGCAGCCACGGGTGTGCCCATGAACACGGCGGCGAGGGAGTCGAACTTGTCGGGCTGCTCGGTGGTGAGGTACTGGGTGGTGCCTCCGCGGCTGATGCGGGCGGCCATGTCGGGGTGGCGGCGCAGGTAGTCCAACAGCGAGGCGGCCACTATGCTGCCCTGCGACAGGACGCTGACTCCGGCCGGCAGGTATTGCCTGATTTTGTTGAGCAGGAGCGGATAGTGAGTGCAGCCCAGGATGAGGGCGTCAATCTGCGGGTCGAGAGCAAAGAGCTCGTCGATGTAGCGCTTCACGAAGTAGTCAGCACCCGGGCCGTCAGCTTCGAGGTTCTCCACCAAAGGCACCCACATGGGGCAGGCTTTGCTGGTGAGGCGCAGGCCGGGGTGGAGCTTGGCCAGTTCCATGTCGTAGGACTGCGAGGCAACGGTGCCCGGAGTACCGAACAGCCCGACGGCTCCTGTTGTGGTGTAGTCGGCCACGACTTCGGCCGTAGGACGAATCACGCCGAGCACTCGGCGGGAGGGGTCGATGCGCGGCAGGTCGTTCTGCTGGATTGTGCGCAGGGCCTTGGCCGATGCAGTGTTGCAAGCCAGAATCACCAGAGGGCAACCATGCGAAAAAAGGTACTCGACAGCCTGGAGGGTGAAGCGGTAGACAAGCTCGAATGAGCGCACACCGTAGGGCGCGCGGGCATTGTCGCCCAGATAAATGAAGTCGGCATCAGGCAAGGCAGCCTGAAGGTCCTTCAGGACCGTCAGGCCGCCATATCCTGAGTCGAAAACGCCGATGGGAGTCATTCAATTACAGACGGGCCTTGATGGCAGCGGTAGCATCCTCGTAGCCGGGCTTTTCAAGCAGAGCGAACATATTCTTCTTGTAGGCCTCCACACCGGGCTGGTTGAAGGGGTTCACATCGAGAATATAGCCACTGATGCCGCAAGCCACCTCGAAGAAGTAGATGAGCTGACCGAGATAGTAGGCCGAGATTGAGGGAATGACCACGCGGATATTGGGTACGCCACCATCCATGTGGGCGATGCGGGTGCCGAGCTCGGCCATCTTGTTGACTTCATCCACACGCTTGCCTGCGATGTAGTTGAGGCCGTCCAGGTTGGCTTCGTCGGTGGGAATGCGGAGCTCGCGGTCGGGGTTGGCCACGGAGAGAACGGTTTCGAAGATGGTGCGCTCGCCTTCCTGAATCCACTGTCCCATGGAGTGGAGGTCGGTGGTATTATCCACGGCAGCGGGGAATATACCCTTGCCGTCCTTGCCCTCGCTTTCGCCGTAGAGCTGCTTCCACCATTCGCCCACGAAGTGGAGCTTGGGGTTGTACTTCACGAGGATTTCGATTTTCTTGCCGTCGCGGTAGAGGGCGTTGCGGGTGAGGGCGTAGGTCATTGCGCTCTTGTCGGAACCGTCGAGAGTAGCGGTCATCATTTCGCGGGCACCTTTCACCAGTGCGTGAATGTCGAAACCGGCCACGGCGATGGGCAGCAGACCCACGGGAGTGAGCACGGAGAAACGACCGCCGACGTTATCGGCGATAACATAGGTTTTGTAGCCTTCGGTGTCGGCCAGGGTGCGGAGAGCGCCGCGCTTGGCATCAGTGATAGCCACGATGCGCTTGTTGGCTTCCTCGCGGCCCAGTTCGGCCACGAGCTGGTCCTTGAGCAGACGGAAAGCGATGGCGGGCTCGGTGGTGGTGCCCGATTTGCTGATTACGATGATACCGAACTTCTTGCCTTTGAGGAAGTCGGAGAGCTCGGCCAGGTAGTCCTCGCCGATGTTCTGACCGGCAAAGAGCACTTTGGGGGTATTGGAGGGAGCGTAGGCAGCGAATGAGTTGCTGAGGGCTTCGATAACGGCCTTGGCACCGAGGTAGGAACCGCCGATGCCGATAGCTACGACCACTTCGCAGTTGTCGCGGAGCTGAGCGGCGGTGGCGTTGATGTCGTCCAGGAGGGCCGCATCGGTTTCTTCGGGTAGTTTCACCCAGCCGAGGAAGTCGTTGCCGGCACCGTTGCCGTTGATGAGTTTGGAGAGACCGGCCTGACCTTCAGCGGTCAGCGCGTCGATGGCAGCCTGGTTGATGGAGCCGAGGACGCCGTTGTTAATTACTTGAATCTTTTCCACGTAATAAAGTTATAAGTATGATTTGCGTGCAAAATTAACAAAAAAACTACTTTTTAGTGCAGGATAATGGTATTTTTTTTGCCAGTTTAAGAATTTTTCGTATGTTTGCCGAGCGAAAAAAGCAGTTGGCCAAGCACAGTGCCGAAAACTGCTGTGAAACAATACAATTTCCAATACGCCAATGCCAAGAACCGACACAGAAATATCAGGATGCACACTTCTGGGCAACCAGGCCACGAAGTATCCGACCGACTACGCTCCGGAGCTGCTTGAAACCTTTGACAACAAGCACCCCGAGAACGAGTATCTTGTCACGTTCACCTGCCCGGAATTCACCTCGCTGTGCCCCAAGACCGGACAGCCCGACTTCGGCAAAATACTCATTAATTATATACCGCGCCAGAAGATGGTGGAGAGCAAGAGCCTGAAGCTGTACCTTTTCAGCTTCCGTAACCACGGCGATTTCCACGAGGACTGCGTGAACATCATCATGAAGGACCTCGTGAAGCTGATGGACCCGAAATATATCGAGGTACGCGGCATCTTCATGCCCCGCGGCGGTATTTCCATCATCCCCTTCGCCAACTACGGCGATGCCGAGCATCAGGAACTGGTGCGCACCCGCCTTGCGGCCTCGTTTCCCTCGGATTTCTGACAACCTGTTCACTCATCTGTTAGTCAATGACCAATCAAACGAAAAAAGATACGCTGCTTGTGCTGTCGGGCGGAATGGATTCCACCACAATGCTCTATGAATATGCCGCCGACATTGAACTGGCCGTGAATTTCACCTACGGCTCCAACCACAACGAGCGCGAGCTGGAGTGCGCCCGCTATCACTGCGCCGCCCTTGGCATCGAGCTTCTGGAGGTTGACCTGGGTTTTATCGGCACCTACTTCCACAGCTCGCTGCTGGAGGGGGCCGAGGCTGTTCCCGAAGGTGAATACGATTTCGACAATATGAAGTCCACGGTGGTGCCTTTCCGCAACGGCATCATGCTGGCCGCCGCTGCCGGACTGGCCGAAAGCTATGGATTGCGCACACTGATGATAGCCAACCATGCGGGCGACCATGCCCTGTACCCTGACTGCCGCGAAAGCTTCATCAAGGCCATGAGCAAAGCTATTGAGGAAGGTACCTACGAGGGAATCACCATTAAAGCGCCGTACACCCTGCTGTCCAAGGCCGAGATTGCCCGTAAAGGCAAGGAACTCGGGGTGGACTACACACACACCTACTCGTGCTACCGCGGAGGCGAGAAACACTGCGGCCGCTGCGGCACCTGCCTGGAACGCCGCGCCGCCCTGGCCGAAGCCGGCATCGAGGACCACACCCCCTACGAAGAAAGTGAGCTCTAATGTAATTTAATCAACAAATCATATTATAAATTCTTAAACAACACCACTATGGACGCTTTAATCCAGCAAATCGCCGAGGCCTACGAGGCCTTCAAGACCGACGCTGCCCTCCAGCAGGAAAAGAACAACAAGGCCGCCGGTACCCGTGCACGCAAGGCATCGCTCGAACTCGAAAAACTGATGAAGGAATTCCGCAAAGCTTCCCTTGAAGCTGCCAAAGCATAAGGACTCCTCTGCCCTCCACCAAAACAGGCCGCACTCTTCCGGGTGTGGCCTGTTTTGGGTTTTATGCAATAGCTTTTATGCTCGCTTCGCTCGCATCACGGTGCTACAGCCAGCGGACCTTGCGGAGCCAGATGCACACCAGGATGGTGACAAGCAGGGCCGCGCAGATGATAACCGGGAAGGCCCAGGGATTGTCCATGGGAATGCCTACGTCCACGTTCATGCCGTAGAAACTGGCCACAAGGGTGGGCACCATCAGGATGATGGAGATGGAGGTGAGGCGCTTCATGATGGCATTGACGTTGTTGGAGATGACCGAGGCATAGGTGTCCAGGGTGCGGTCCAGCATATTGGTGGCGATGGCGATGGTGGAGTCGGCCTGGCTGATTTCAATCTGCACATCCTCCAGAAGCTCGGTGTCGATATCGTCGAAGCGCACGCGCTTGAGGCGCTCCACAAGCATTTTGTTGCCCTTGACCGAGGCGGCGAAAATCACGAGCGATTTCTGCACGTTGAGCAGGTTGAGCAATTCCTCGTTGCGTATGCTGGCTCGGAGTGCCTGCTCATAGCGGGTCATATTGCTGTTGATGTTGCCAAGGTAGCGCAGGAACCAGTAGGCGGAGCTGTTGAGCAGGCGAAGAATGAAATCCACCGATGAACGGACCACGATTCCGCGCTTGCGGGTGTGCTCGATAAAATCGTCGGTGAGCGCGTTGCGGAAGTTGCACACGGTGACAATGTAGTCGCCGTTGAGCATCACGCCAATCGGCACGGTGAAGTACGGCACATCGCGCCCGGATTCGTAGACGGGGATGCGGAGGATGGCCATCATCCATTTGCCGTTGCGTTCGAGTCGGGGCCGCTCGTCCACGTCGGAAATATCATCCAGAAAGTCCTCGGGCAGACACAGCTCCTCGGTAAGGTAGGCCACGTCATCGGTTGTGGGCATGATGACGTTCACCCAGCAGCGCGGATGCCACTCGGATGTTTCGGAAAAGCCGCTGGCGTTCTCGTAGAAGCGAATCATCGGCGTGCGTTGGCGTAGTTGCCGAGCGAAATTTTATACTGTTCTTCGATAATGGGGCGCAGGGCGTCCAGGTGGATGTAGTGGCTGCCGTTGCCGCGCACCATGGGGAAGACGCTCAGTTTGAGCTCGTCGGCCACAAGGCTCATGGGGCTGCGGTAGCCGGCTTCGCCACCGGCAGGGAGAGCCTCGACGGGAATGTGGTCGAGGGTGACAGCCACCACATGGCCGCAGGGCGGATAGCCAAGGTTGGCCCACATAATCTGCGCCTCAGGGCTCTCGCCGGGGAGCATGCCCTCGATTGCCACTGTGGCCTGGGTGGAACGGCGTGGCACGAAGTCCTGGTCGATGGTCCAGGAGTCGCCCATTTCAAGCATGTCGTTGCCCAGCACGGAGTGATAGAACGAGCGGCTGACATCCTCGGTGAGCGAGGCGGGAGTGATGGAGTGTGTTGCGATTTCGTCCTTGAGAATATACTCCACGTTGGCGTGGCGGATATAGCCCATGCCCTCGTCGGGCTGACCGCTGTAGGCATAGTTGGTGCGAATCAGGATGCCGTCCGGGGCATCCTTAAGGTCGAAGCGCTCGTAGTTCCAGTCGTCGGTTTCGAAGTAAGCGCCATTGCCGGCGGCATCCAGCACGCCGAAGTTAGTGCGTACCCCGAGCGGCTTCGGAAGAGTGCGGAGCAGCTCCTCAAAGTCGTCGACGGTGCGGCAGGTGGCCAGCGCACGGGCCATGACAATGCCCTCGCGGTCAATCCACTCGGGGTCGTTCTCGGGCAGATTGTAGGCCACGGTGTTCATTATTGCGAAGCCGGCGTCGTTCATGCCCATCCATGCTTCGGACAGGTCAAGACTGTCGGAGCCGTTGAACAGGCCCACATAGCCGATTTGGCCCGGATTTTCCACGCGGTACAGGAAATTGCCGTCGGCCGAGGTGTCGCGGTTTTTCCAAAGGATGGGTCGGCCGGACGCGGTGGCCTTGCCGGAAACTATGGCCGAGGTGCAGGCGTCGGCAACAGAAAAGACAGCCGAAAGTGCTCCGGCCAGCATGAGTGCAAGTATCTTGGAAAATTTCATGGTCAATAATGTATGATAATACAAATTTACACCCATTTTTTGGTTCACCCAAATTTTTTGAGCAAAGAGCGGAATGCTTCGCAAATTTTCTGCTTGTCGGCCGGCGAATAGTAATAATGGCCCGATTGGCCGAGGGTGGCCAGCGATGTTGCAGCCGCAGGGAAAAGGGCGGCGGAGCGGGCGGACACCATTTCGTCGTAAGCGGAATAGAACACCTCTGTGGGCACGGCAATGCGGCTCACCTGCGGGCGCGTGCGGTGGATTTCGGCAAAGAGTTCGGCGTAGCGCGCGGGCCAGCGGAGATAGTGAAGGGGATTGAGGTCGGTGGCTACTCCGCAGGCATCGCGGGCAGCGGTGGCCCAGACGTCGTCGGGACGGACGCGATTGAAGAGCACTTTGAGCGGATTGGTGAACAGGCGGCTCGACAGGTGGAGAGCCAGCGGCGGGTTGAGCAACAGCATGCCGTCCACATTGCCCTCCGCTGCCTGCCGGATGGCGAACAAGGTGCCCATGGAGTGGGCCACTATCAGCACGCGCGAGAAGCTGGCGCGCAACTCCCCTACCGCCTCGGCCACCTGGGTTTTCCACTCCCGCATGGAGGCGCGCCCAAATTCGCTGGCGGAGGCGCAATGCCCCTTCAGAGTGATGAAACGCACATGCACACCTGCCGGCACCTCGGGCAGCAGGAAATTGAAGAAATCCGGTTTGCCTAAAATGCCGTGGACGAAAAGGATGGCTGTGCTCTGGTGCATATCGCGGGCGTTTAATTCAAGTGCAAAGGTAAGCAAAGCAGGGAAATTGAATTGTGAATTAATCTTAAAAAGCGCGTTATGGTATTGCAGAACGGCGAAAAGGTCGTAACTTTGTGCCCGGGTAAGTCCTACACGACCAGCTCCCCGAAAACTCCCCCAGGTCTTGACCGAAGCAAGGGTATTGGGTTGTAGCGGTGCGATGTAGATCGCTTACCTTTTTTTGTACCCCTACGCGAGCAGACGCAGCTCGCTGAATATCGCACAATTATCATATATGACCAGCTATTTTGCCAGGGTGTGGTCGGTGTTTCTGCTTGCAATTGCAGGCTCCGCAGTCCACGCCGAAGAAGCCCAGACTGAAGCACTGTTGAATCTGAACGGTGGAGATGAGAATACCGAAACGGCACTGAATGTGAGTTTCGACACCCGCATCGACTTCCAGAATGTGTGGTACGACGGCACGACGGACGATGCAGCCTCGGGCTTCAAAGGAAAATACTTCATGCTCAGGGTGGATGGTTCGGTGATGGACGGCTTCGTAGATTATTCATGGCGCCAGCGCCTGAACCGGCGGAAAGAGAATACGTCGGCCTTCGACGACACCGACTGGGTGTGGGTGCGCGTGAACCACAAGGGCTGGCATATTTCCGGAGGTAAGGAAGTGGTGCTGGTGGGCAGCTGGGAGTACGACAAAAATCCGGTGGACGTGTACACTTTCTCGCTGTTCTGGGACAATCTTCCCTGCTTTGAATTCGGCGCCACGGTGGCGCGCGACCTGGGCCCGAACGACAACCTGGCTTTCCAGGTGACGCAGTCGCCCTGGCACACACCGGAGCATAACAACATGTACGCCTACAACTTGCTGTGGACCGGCCACCACGGGCCTTACTCGGCGCTGTGGTCGGTGAACATGATGGAGTATGCCCCGAACCGATACATTAATTATATAGCGCTCGGCAACAAACTGAGCTTCGGCCGGGTGTGGGTGACCGTCGACTTGATTAACCGCGCGGCATCGCACCAAGTGTTTTTGTTTCGCGACTTCTCGCTGCTGTCCGAGCTGTCGTGGCGCGCCACGGACCGCTGGCGCTTCCACATGAAATATACGTTCGACAACAATCACAGCGGCACCGCAGCCGACCTGACTGTGACCGACGGCACACACCTGAACATGCTGGGCATAGGTGCAGAGTTCAACGTGCTGCGCCGGAGCACCCACAACCTGCGCATGCATGCCAACGCAATCTACGCCTGGGGCCGGAACAGCAATCCGCTTGACGCGCTGCAACGCCGCACGGCCATAGCCGACATCGGCTTCCGCTGGCGTGTGGACCTCCTGAGGGTGAAAAGCCCGAAACGGTTTTAGAGTGTGTTTACTTTTAAACCAAATTAATGAGGAGTGTGTATTATAATTTTTGATTTCATCACAAAGAATCTTTTGGGCGCTTTTTCAAAGTTTCATCAATCGCAATGCCCGCATTGCTCCTTCTTCAATTTTGAAAAATCACTCCAAAATCTCTCTTTGTGCTAAAATCATTTAAAAGTAAACACACTCTTAGCCCTGCGAAGTGCGAGGCACTGTCGTGACATAAAATTTGCAAAATTTGCAAAAATTCGTTAACTTTGCGGCTGTTTTTACGGGGTCCGCTTAATGGCCCCGCAAGGTTTGAATCATAAGGTACAATTTTTCAACAAGTTATGTCAACCGACACTAAGGCCGCGTTTCGCTCGGCCATTGATTTCCATCCCAAACTTTTCAGTGCACTTCGCCACTATTCGTCCGAACGGCTCAAAGCCGACCTTACGGCCGGTATCGTGGTTGGTATCGTTGCACTTCCTCTTGCCATCGCATTCGGTATCGCCTCAGGCGTAAGCCCCACAATCGGCCTGATCACCGCCATCATCGGCGGCTTCATGGTGAGTTTCTTCGGCGGCTGCTCGGTGCAGATCGGCGGCCCCACGGGTGCGTTCATCGTTATCGTTTACAACATCATCGCCCAATTCGGCCTCCACGGCCTGGCCATCGCCACTTTTATGGCCGGTGTAATCCTTGTGCTGATGGGTCTGTTCCGCCTGGGCACTGTGATTAAGTTCATCCCCTACCCTATTGTGGTCGGTTTCACCGCGGGTATAGCGTTGACGATTTTCTCGACACAGATCAACGACTTCTTCGGCCTTGGCCTGCGCGACATCCCCGGCCAGTTCCTGCCCAAGTGGGGTATGTATCTGCGCAACTTCGACCATATTTCGCTCAATGCGCTTGCCACATCGCTGGTGGCGCTGTTCATCATTATCCTCGCACCCAAGATTTCCAAGAAGCTCCCCGGTGCACTCATCGCCATCATTCTGGTCACTCTGGGCTCGTATCTGCTCGGACGCTACACTGATTGGTACACTATCGAAACCATCGGCGACCGCTTCGGCACCATGGCTACTGACATCCCTGCGCCCCACGGCTTCACACTGAACATGGCCACCATCAACCTGCTACTGCCGTCGGCGTTCACCATCGCAGTGCTGGGTGCCATCGAGAGCCTTCTGTCGGCCACGGTGGCCGACGGTGTGACCGGCTCGCGCACCAACAGCAACACCGAACTTATCGGCCAGGGCATTGCCAACATCGCCGTGCCTTTCTTCGGCGGTATTCCTGTGACCGGTGCTATTGCCCGCACCATGACCAACATCACCAACGGCGGCCGCACGCCTGTGGCCGGCATCGTGCACTCGCTGGTGCTTCTGCTGATTTTCCTGTTTGCCATGCCCCTTATCAACTACGTGCCCCTGGCGTGCCTTGCGGCCGTGCTTATGGTAGTATCATATAACATGAGCGGCTGGCGCACTATCGTGGGTATTTTCAAGGCTCCGCTGGGCGACATCTCGGTACTCATCGTCACCTTCCTGCTCACGGTGATTTTCGACCTTACCATCGCTATCGAAATCGGCCTTCTGCTGGCAATCGTGTTCTTCCTGCGCCGTGTGACCGAGAACACCGAAATCAAGGTGTACTCCGAGCAACTTGACGTGGCCGAAGGCACCGACCTCTCCACCCACGAGGTGCTCAACGTGGCCAAAGGTGTGGGCGTGTACGAAATCGACGGTCCGTTCTTCTTCGGCGTGGCCACGAAGTTCGAGGAAATCATGCGCAGCACTATGGCGGATAAGCCTGTGGTGCGGATTATCCGCATGCGCAAGGTGTCGTTTATCGACGCCACTGCCATCCACAACCTTGAGATTCTTATCAAGGCATCGCAGTCCGATGGCATCCACATCGTTCTTTCGGGCGTTAAGCCCAACGTGCGCGCCTCGCTTGAGCATGCCGGAATCGACAAACTGATTGGTGCCGACCACATCTGCGACCACATCAACAAGGCCGTAATCATGGCCAACCTGATTGCGGCCGACGCCCGCCGCGAGGCCTGAAAAGGTGGAAGGAAAGGCCAATTTCCGGGGAAATGTGTTAAATAACATATTCCCGAACTAAAAAAGTTCAAAAAAAATTTGGTATATGAGAAATTGTGCCTAACTTTGTGGCGTTTTTGAAGCAAACAATTGTTTTATTACTAAATCAACACGAATATGAAAAAGTTAGTTCTCATGGCTGCTGTAGTACTCAGCATGTCGTTCGCTGCTTGCTCCAACAAGGAACAGGCTGCTGCTGAAGAAGCTGCTCCCGCAGTAGAAGAAGTTGCTGTAGTTGAAGAAGAAGTTGCTGCTCCCGCTGAAGGCGAAGAAGCTGCTGCTACTGAAGAAGCTCCCGCTGCTGAAGGCGAAGCTGCTGCTGAAGCTGCTCCCGCTGAAGCTGCTGCTGAATAATTTAAGACAGCATTTTACTGATGGTTCGGCTCAGCCGGACTATTGGCAACGGATAAAGAAATCGTCGGTCGAGTTTTCGGCCGACGATTCCTTTTTTTGCGCTGTGCTTTGTGCACAAATCAGAAAGCGCGGGTGTCGATTACTTCGTAGCCGAAAAAACCACGGGTTACCTCAATGTCGAGCTCGCGGCCTGTGTGCACACGGCGGAAGCGGTCGGCGGTAATCTGATACTCCACCTCGGTGCTGTCGGGCAGTGCCACCATGACGTGGTAGGTGTTGTAGTGCCCCAGGACGCGACGATTGCGATAGCCCCCGCGGCGCTCATGCTCCTTGGTGAATTTGGACACCACCACTCCCCTCTCCACATGTGCCTCCGGCTGGCGGAAAATGGTGTTAATACACAAAAACGCGCACATGGCCAGGGAGCCGACCAGCAGCACATGAGCACCCACACCGAACCACACCCCCAGGCGCAACCACAGGCGGCGGAGCACGGGCCACAACACCGCCACAGCCCCTGCGCCTATGGCCAGGAGTACCCCGAGAGGCATTTTGGTGAAGTTGAACAGGAAGATGGTGCCGGCAATGGCCAGCATGGTGACAAAGATGTAAGAGATGATTGCGAAAGTTTTCATGGCAGCAAATTTAAGGATTTTTCAGTGACCGCAACAAAAACAGGCGTTATAAAAATGGCATAATGCTGTCCGAGTTTATGATTTTTTTCGTATCTTTGCACCGTTAACAACTTTAATATTGAATCAATAAACCAATTCCGTATAAATCCCGATTTAACGCTATGAGTAAAGAAAAAAAATTCTTGACCTGCGACGGTAATCAGGCAGCGGCCCATGTGAGCTACATGTTCACCGATGTGGCTGCTATCTACCCCATCACCCCTTCGTCCACAATGGCTGAGTATGTTGACGAATGGGCAGCCGCAGGCCGCAAGAACATCTTCGGCGAAACCGTTCTGGTTCAGGAAATGCAGTCAGAAGGCGGTGCCGCCGGTGCCGTTCACGGTTCGCTCCAGGCTGGTGCTCTCACCACCACCTACACCGCATCGCAGGGCCTCCTGCTGATGATTCCCAACATGTACAAGATTGCGGGCGAGCTCCTTCCCACCGTTTTCCACGTGTCGGCACGTACCATCGCATCGCACGCTCTTTCGATTTTCGGTGACCATCAGGACGTGATGTCGGTTCGTCAGACCGGCTTCGCCATGCTTGCCGAGGGTTCGGTTCAGGAAGTAATGGACCTTGCCGGTGTAGCTCACCTGTCCACCCTGAAGTCGCGCGTACCCTTCGTGAACTTCTTCGACGGTTTCCGCACCTCGCACGAAATCCAGAAAATCGAAGCCCTCTCCAACGAGGACCTCGAACCGCTGCTGGACCGCGAGGCAGTGGCTGAATTCCGCGCCCGCGCACTGAGCCCCGAAGCACCCGTGGCCCGCGGTATGGCTGAGAACGGCGACGTTTTCTTCCAGCACCGCGAAGCCTGCAACAAGCACTACGAGGCTGTGCCCGAAATCGTTGAGAACTACATGGCCGAAATTTCCAAAATCACCGGCCGTGAATATCACCTGTTCAACTACTACGGTGCTCCCGACGCTGAGCGTGTGATTATCGCCATGGGTTCCGTGACCCAGGCTATCCAGGAAACCATCGACTACCTGGCTGCCAAGGGCGAAAAGGTTGGTCTGGTGGCCGTTCACCTGTACCGTCCCTTCTCGGCCAAGCACTTCCTGGCTGCCGTTCCCGCCACCGCCAAGCGCATTGCCGTGCTTGACCGCACCAAGGAACCCGGCGCCAACGGCGAGCCCCTCTACCTGGATGTGAAGGAATGCTTCTACGGCAAGGAGAACGCTCCCGTAATCGTAGGCGGCCGCTACGGTCTGGCTTCGAAGGACACCACTCCCGCCCAGATTATCTCCATCTACGAGAACCTGGCTCTGCCCGAACCCAAGGACCACTTCACCGTGGGTATCGTGGACGACGTTACCTTCACCTCGCTTCCCCTGCTGCCCGAAATCGCACTTGACGGCGACACCTTCGAGGCTAAGTTCTTCGGCCTCGGTGCCGACGGTACCGTGGGTGCCAACAAGAACTCGGTGAAGATTATCGGCGACAACACCAACAAGTACTGCCAGGCTTACTTCGCTTACGACTCCAAGAAGTCGGGTGGCTACACCTGCTCGCACCTTCGTTTCGGCGACCAGCCCATCCGCTCCACCTACTTGGTGAACACCCCCAACTTCGTTGCTTGCCACGTTCAGGCCTACCTGCACATGTACGACGTGACCCGCGGTCTGCGCGACGGCGGCACCTTCCTGCTCAACACCATCTGGGAAGGCGAGGAGCTGGCCAAGAACCTGCCCAACAACGTTAAGCGCTACTTTGCCGAGCACAATATCACCGTATATTATATCAACGCCACCAAGATTGCCCAGGAAATCGGCCTCGGCAACCGCACCAACACCATTCTTCAGAGCGCCTTCTTCCGCATCACCGGCGTAATCCCCGTGGATTTGGCTATCGAGCAGATGAAGAAGTTCATCGTGAAGAGCTACGGCAAGAAGGGCCAGGACGTTGTTGACAAGAACAACCAGGCTGTTGACCGCGGTGGTGAATACCACAAGCTGGCTATCGACCCCGCATGGGCTCAGCTCCCCGCGGAAGCTCCCGAAGCCAACGACGATCCCGCTTTCATCAACAACATCGTTCGTCCTATCAACGCCCAGAACGGCGACCTGCTGAAGGTGTCGGACTTCATCGAAAACCCCGACGGTACCTGGGAACAGGGCACCGCAGCCTACGAAAAGCGCGGTGTGGCAACCTTCGTTCCCCAGTGGCTCGAAGAGAACTGTATTCAGTGTAACAAGTGTGCCTACGTTTGTCCTCACGCTGCCATCCGTCCCTTCGTTCTCGACGAGGCCGAAACCGCAGCAGCACCCTTCGGCGAAGCCGGTACTATCCCCGCACTCGGCCCGGCCTTCAAGGGCATGCGCTTCATCCAGGCCGTTGACGTGCTCGACTGCCTCGGTTGCGGCAACTGCGTGGACGTTTGCCCCGGCAAGAAGGGCGTGAAGGCTCTGGAAATGAAGCCTCTCGAAACCCAGCTCGACGTTCAGAAGGACTGGACTTACTGCATCAACAAGGTTGCTTCCAAGCAGAACCTTGTGGACGTGGCTGCCAACGTGAAGAACAGCCAGTTCGCTACCCCGCTGTTCGAATTCTCGGGCGCTTGCTCGGGTTGCGGCGAAACTCCCTACGTGAAACTCATCAGCCAGCTGTTCGGCGACCACGAAATGGTGGCCAACGCAACCGGTTGCTCCTCGATCTACTCGGGTTCCGTGCCCTCCACTCCCTACACCACCAACGCTGCCGGTCACGGTCCTGCATGGGGCAACTCGCTCTTCGAGGACTTCGCCGAGTTCGGTCTGGGTATGAAGATTGCCACCGAGAAGATGCAGAGCCGCCTTGCCGACCTGTTCACCAAGGCACTCGACTGCCCCAAGTGCTCGGACGAAATCAAGGCTCTCGCTCAGCAGTGGCTTGACAACCGTCACAGCGCCGGCATCACCCGCGAGGTTTACGACAAGCTCGTGCCTCTGTGCGAAGCTTGCGGCTGCGACACCTGCAAGGCTATCCTCGACCTGAAGAACTTCATCGTTGCCCGCAGCCAGTGGATTATCGCCGGCGACGGTGCTGCCTACGATATCGGCTTCGGCGGTCTGGACCACGTGCTGGCTTCGGGCAAGAACGTGAACGTTCTGGTTGTCGACACCGAGGTTTACTCCAACACCGGCGGCCAGTCGTCCAAGGCTACTCCTCTGGGCGCTATCGCCAAGTTTGCCGCTACCGGCAAGCGCATCCGCAAGAAGGACCTCGGCCTCATCGCCACCACCTACGGCTACGTTTATGTAGCACAGGTTGCCATGGGCGCCGACCAGGCTCAGACCCTCAAGGCTATCCGCGAGGCTGAGGCTTACGACGGTCCCTCGCTCATCATTGCCTACGCTCCCTGTATCTCGCACGGCATCAAGGCCGGCATGGGCCGCTCGCAGGCCGAGGAAGCCAAGGCAGTTGAATGTGGCTACTGGCACCTGTGGCGCTACAACCCCGCCATCGAAGCCGAAGGCAAGAACCCCTTCAGCCTGGACAGCAAGCAGCCCGACTGGAGCAAGTTCGCCGACTTCCTGGCAGGCGAAGTGCGCTACGCTGCCGTTCAGAAGCAGTATCCCGCCGAAGCTGCCGAGCTCTTCGCAGCCGCTCAGGCCAACGCTCAGTGGCGCTACAACAACTATCGCCGTCTGGCCCTGCAGCAGTGGGGTGTGGACCCCGAAGTTGCTGCCGTTGAGAAATCCAACGAACAGTAAGCTTTACCCCTATTAATCTCGCAAAATCCTGATTAATTCCGAAATAAAACGCGCGACCACCCGGCCGCGCGTTTTTTTGCATCTAAATATTGCGGATTATCGAACAAAATTCGTAATTTTGCAATATTATATAATAGCAATGAGGATTTTTACCGAAAAACCGCTAAGGGATTATGCCGAAGTCCATCCCGATGCCCGCACAGCACTGCAGGACTGGGTCAGGAAAGTGAAGAATGCCGAATGGCAATCGCTTGCTGATATTAAGCAAACTTTCAATAGTGTTGATTATGTCGGCAACCAGCATTATGTGTTCAATATCAAAGGCAATGACTATCGTTTAGTGGTTGTAATCCAATTCAGGCCCAAGTTCGTGTATATCCGTTTCATCGGCACGCATAGTGAATACGACCGAATTAATTGTTCTACAATTTAAATCTGAAAAATCATGACTAAGATTGAAAACGAAAAACAATATGAATGGGCGGTGGCAAGAGTTGAACAACTCCTGCCTCTCGTTAATGATAACACCCCTGAAACGGATCCTAATTATATAGAGATGGTTCTTCTGTCCAATCTGGTTGCAGATTATTCGGAGGAACATTATTCGTTGGGAAATCCATCCTTGACCGACGTAATTAAACTTAGGATGTACGAAATGGGGCTTACACAAGCTGCATTGGCGAAATTGATAGGGGTTAGTCCGTCAAGAATCTGCGATTTTCTTTCCGGAAAAAGTGAGCCGACAATCAAGGTGGGCCGGGAAATCAGCCGAAAGCTGAATATTGACCCGGCTATTGTACTTGGCCTATAACGCATGGCTATCAAGCGTTTATAAAACTACCGAGTTGCTGTTCTAAAAAAATACGTCGGAGCAGCAACTTTTTTTGTAACCTTTTTCGCGGTGGTTCCGTCATATAGGTGTAAAGCAAATCAACAATGACAAACTCTCTAAAATCTACAATCTTATGAAACGTACAATCATCGCCACCCTGGCTCTGGCAGCCGCCATCATCCCGTCGTTCGCTCTCTCGCCCGACCAGATTATCAAGCGCTTCCGCAGCGCCGACAACGTTGACTATGTTCACCTACCCAAGTTCCTGGTCAAGATAGGCATGGCCACCGCCGGAAAGGACTTGCCTTTGGCCGGCAACATTTCAGGCATCACGGTGCTGGACCTCTCGGATGCATCGGCTGCCACACGCAATCAGTTCGTGAACGAAGTGGACAAAATCAGCGGCTACGAAACGCTGGTGGCCACCAGCGAAGGTAGCGAAAAAGTCCGCATCCTCACAAAAGCGAAGGGCGACAAGTTCGAGGATTTCGTAATTGTGGCTATCGACAGTGCAGACTGCACCATGGTGAAACTGGCCGGCAAGTTCTCGCAAAAGGATATCAACGAAATGATTGAGAAAAAATCAAAAAAATGAACGCCCTTGAGTTCAGGAATATTATCGACGGGAGTGCCGGGGTGATGTACCGCGTGGCTCTGGCGCTCACCGGCTGCGAGGCCGATGCTGCCGACGCCGTTCAGGATGCGTGTCTGCGCCTGTGGGAAAAGCGCGCCAAGCTGGCCGAGTCGGCCAATCCGAGCGGCTACTGCGTCGGGGCAGCCCGCAATGCGGCCCTGGATATAATCCGGGCGCGCCATCCGGCTGTCGGCCCCGAACAGATTCCTGAAATAGCCTCGGATGCCGACACGGCAACGGCCTGCGAAAGCACGGAAACCCTCGCTGCCATCGAGCGCGAGATAGCCCGTCTGCCGGAGAACCAGCGTGTGGTCATCACGATGCGCGACCTCGAGGACCGCTCGGTAGATGAGATAATCCAGGCCACCGGCTACACGGTGGCAAATGTCAAAACCCTGCTTTGCCGCGCACGTGCGGCTCTGCGCAAACGATTTTCAGTATGAACAAGGAATCAGACAACATACGTGCCCTACTCCACCTATATTATAGTGGTGAAAGCTCGCAGGCTCAGGAAGCCGAGCTCAGGAAGTTTTTTGCCGGGGCGGATGTGCCTCCGGATATGGAGGCGGATGCGGCACTGTTCCGTGCGTTGGGCGCGGAGTGCGAAGTTCCGGACACCGTGCGCCGCAAAGTGGATGCCGCCATGGGCACCATCCTGGCCACCGAATCGCGCCGCAAGCGCGTGGGCGCACGTATAGCAGCAATAGCCGCTGGCGTGGCCGTGCTTGCCGCAGTGGGAATCGGGGCTTTCCGTCCTGCACCGCAGCAGCCGGAACAGCTGACTCAGGAAGAAGCCAACCAACAGGTTGAAATGGCATTTACCCTGCTAACTTCCACAGTAAAAAAAGGTTGTGAATCTATAAACACATTATAATCTTATGAAAACAAGAATCAAAATTTTCATTACGCTCCTGATTGTGGCCGTCGCAGCCATCGGAGCATCGGCCCAGAGTGCCTTTTTCAAAGAATGTGAAAAGCTGCCCGGCGTGCAGACCGTGTATGTGTCGAAACTGATGCTCGGCATGGCAGCGAAATCCGGCATCACCACCGGCAACGTGGATGTAAGTTCGCTCGTGAATAAACTTGACGCCCTTGAGGTGATAAACGCCGAGGGCGAAGCAGTGAAAACACTTGAGAAAAAGATTCAGCCCCTGACAGGCTACGAAACACTGCTGACCGTGAACGACGATGGCGAGAATGTGCAGATACTGTTCAAGGACCTGGGCAAAGGGCGCAGCGAGTTCCGCATCGTGGCGCATGAGCCCGACCAGCTTGCTATTGTGTGCTTCCTGGGCACTATGACCATGGAGGAAGTGATTGAGGCAGTAAATAAGTAAGAGCTTGTTTAAAAACTAATGTTAAATGCTGGGTCTCATATTTCGGAGGGAATTTTTCGCTGACGTTGAAGAAGTGTACTCAATGTACACGACTGAAACAAAGCGGAAAATGCACCCGAAAGATGAGAGACAAAAAGTAACTTAGTTGCAAAGAAAAGCTTGCTCTTACAAAAAATAAAGATGCTGATTAATGTTGCCTATTGTAAAATACCCATCGCCGGCCATTCTTTGGCGCTTTTGGCTTAATTCTGCGGTCGAGTGCCAAACGGCACACTCCCTTATCATTAAGCCAAAATCACTCAAAGACTGACCGCCCAGAATTTAACAGTAGTTATTAAACAAGCTCTAAGTTTAACTCTTCTGGCGCTTATCCAGCGCCTCGCCCAGGGCCACCAGCCGCGCGCGGATTTCCTGCAAGCGGGTGATGGCCCTGTGTGTGCGGTCCAGGTTGCGGCGGTTGCGGCGCAGGTGCTCGCGTGCGCCGTCAAGAGTCAGCCCTTTGTCCTTGACCAGGAACTTAATCAGGCGCACTATCTCAACATCGTTGGGCGTGTAGAGGCGCGTGCCGCCGGCATTACGACGCGGGCGGAGCTCGCTGAACTCCTTTTCCCAGAAGCGGAGCGTGGGTTGCGACAGTTCAAGCATCTCGGCAACATCGCCTATGCGGTAGAATTTCTTATCGAGGGAGTCCATTTTGAGTGTGTTTAGTCCATCACGTGGCCGGCGTTTTCGGCAAGTGCAATGATTTCGTCGTACTGCTCGGGAGTGAGGTCGTAGTAATAATAGTTCACCGGATTTTGGGCTGCTCCGCGGTAGCGCACTTCGTAGTGCAGGTGCGGACCGGTTGACTTGCCGGTGTTACCGATTTCGCCAATGAGGTCGCCGCGCTTCACACTCTGGCCCGGCTTGGCAATGAGTTTTGACAGGTGGGCATAGCGCGTGGTGTAGTTATAGCCGTGATTTATTTCAATCATGTTGCCGTAGGCACCTTGCCACGAAGATGTTGTCACCTTTCCGTCGGCCGTGGCGTAGACCGGCGTCCCGACCGGAGCCGAGAAGTCCATGCCCTCGTGGAATTTCATTGTGCCGTACACAGGGTCGAGGCGTGCTCCGTAGCCCGAGGCCATTGTGCGCAGATACTTTTCAGGCACAGGCTGGATGGCCGGAGTGTGGGCCATGCGTGTCTGCTGGTTCTGGGTTTCGCCGGCAAGGAAGTCAAAGGATTTAATCTGCGTGTAGAGCATCTGGTCCAGGCGGTCGAATTTATTGGACACATTCTGAAGCAAAGCGTTGTCCGAGAGGGAATCGAGGTGGTCGTAATTCCTCTGTCGTTCCAGGCCGGCATATCGGCGCGCAGGCGAGAGGGGTTCGGCCTGCATCATCACACGGTAGAAATTATTGTCGCGCTCGGCAAGGTCCTCCATCACGGCCAGTGCCTGGTCGGCCTGGCTGTTGAGCAGGTTCAGGCGTGCTTCAAGGCGTTCGTTCTGGCGGCGCAGCTCGCGTTCGCGGGGCATGTCGATGAGCGAGTACAAAGCTAATGCAAGCACTATCACTACTGCCACAGCACTGGCGTAGCGGTAGACTGAGGCCACCATCTGCGTGCGGCGTGTGGGATAAACGCGCTCGTATTGCTGCGTGGCCGGGTTATAGCGATAAAAGACTTTGCGACTCATTTGCAAAAAAGATAATTTTCGAGTAATTTTGCAGATTATTAGCGCAAAGATAGCAAAAATCTTCGCCACCACCAAAGTTCACGCCGTGTTCCGGCGCGTAAACCGACAACATCATTATTTTCAACATGCTCACAGCAAAGGAGATACGCCAGTCTTTCAAAGACTTTTTCGCATCCAAAGACCACCGCATCGTGCCATCGGCACCTATGGTCATCAAAGATGACCCTACCCTTATGTTCACAAATGCGGGTATGAACCAGTTCAAGGATATTATTCTGGGCAACAAGGCCGCCAAGTGGCCCCGCGTGGCCGACTCGCAGAAGTGCCTGCGCGTCAGCGGCAAGCACAACGACCTTGAGGAAGTTGGTCTGGACACCTACCACCACACCATGTTCGAAATGCTCGGCAACTGGTCGTTCGGCGACTACTTCAAGGCCGAAGCCATCGACATGGCCTGGGAATACCTTGTCGGTGTGCTGGGTCTGGACCCGAACCGACTGTACGCCACCGTGTTCGAGGGCTCGCCCGCAGAAGGCCTTGCACGCGACGACGAAGCCGCTGCAATCTGGGCCAAGCACCTGCCAGCCGACCACATCATCAACGGCAACAAGCACGATAACTTCTGGGAAATGGGCGATACAGGCCCCTGCGGCCCCTGCTCCGAAATCCACATCGACCTGCGCTCCGACGCCGAGCGCGCCGAAAAGCCCGGAGCCGAGCTGGTGAACCACGACCATCCCCAGGTGATTGAAATCTGGAACCTTGTGTTCATGCAGTATAACCGTAAGGCCGACGGCTCGCTGGAGCCCCTGCCCGCCAAGGTTATCGACACCGGCATGGGCTTCGAGCGCCTTTGCATGGCCCTGCAGGGCAAGACTTCGAACTACGACACCGATGTGTTCACTCCCCTTATCTCCAAAATCGCAGCCCTCTCGGGCAAGGAGTACGGCAAGGACCACCAGGTGGACGTGGCCATGCGCGTGATTGCTGACCACATCCGCACCATCGCATTCTCCATCGCCGACAATCAGCTGCCTAGCAATGCCAAGGCAGGCTACGTGATCCGTCGCATCCTGCGCCGTGCCGTGCGCTACGCCTACACTTTCCTGGAGCAGAAAAAAGCTTTCCTCTACCGCCTTGTCGACACCCTCATCGAGAGCATGGGCGAGGCATATCCCGAGCTGCCCGCCAACCGCGAGCTCATCATGAAGGTTATCAAGGAGGAGGAGGACGCATTCCTGCGTACACTTGAAAACGGTATCCGCCTGCTTGATGATGCCGCCAAGGCTGCCAAAAAGGCCGGCTCCGACGTGCTACCCGGCAAGGAGGCCTTCACCCTTTATGACACCTATGGCTTCCCGCTTGACCTCACCACCCTCATCCTCAAGGACTACGGCATGACCGTGGACCAGGAGGGCTTCGACAAGGAAATGGCCGCTCAGAAGGACCGCGCCCGCAATGCCGCTGCCGTAGAGGCTTCGGACTGGGTTATCCTGAACGACGGCGAGCAGGAGTTCGTGGGCTACGATGCCACCGAAACCGAGGCCCGCATCCTGCGCTACCGCCACGTGAAGCAGAAGAACCGCGATTTCTACCAGGTAATTCTCAGCGCAACCCCCTTCTACGCCGAAATGGGCGGTCAGGTTGGCGACCGCGGAACCCTGACCGAGATCGCCACCGGCCAGACCATCGAGGTGCTCGACACCAAGCGCGAGAATGGTGTGGGCGTTCACATCGTGAAGGAACTGCCCGCCAACCCCGAGGCAACGTTCCGCGCCGCTATCGACGCCGACAACCGCACTGCCATTGCCCGCAACCACACCGCCACCCACCTGCTGCATGCTGCCCTGCGCGAGGTGCTGGGCACGCACGTGGAGCAGAAGGGTTCCTACGTGTCGCCCGACGTACTGCGTTTCGACTTCTCGCACTTCCAGAAGGTGACACCCGAGGAGCTGGCCAAGGTTGAACGCATTGCCAACCGCCACGTGCGCGAGGCTATTGCCCGCGATGAGCACCGCAACGTGCCCATTGCCGATGCCCGCGCCATGGGTGCTATGGCACTCTTCGGTGAGAAGTACGGCGATGAGGTGCGAGTGATCCGCTACGGCGACTCGGTGGAACTGTGCGGCGGCACACACGTGGAGAATACCGGCAATATCGGCATGATTAAAATTGTGAGCGAAAGCAGTATAGCATCCGGCATCCGCCGCATCGAGGCTATCACCGGCGACAAGGTGGAGGATATGCTCGACGAACTCGGCACCACCCTCAAGACTGTGTCCGCGATGTTCAACAACGCGCCTGATATTCCCGCGGCCATCCGCAAATCCGTGGAAGAGAACGCCGAACTGCGCCGCCAGGCCGACGAATACTTCAAGGAGCGCATCGCCACACTCTCCAAGCAACTGCTGGAGCGTGCCACCCTCACCGCAACCGGTATCCGCCTTGTCACCATGCAGGGAGCCCGCCTGCCTGAAGTTGCCAAGGGCGTGGCCTTCAACCTGCGCGCCATCGCACCCGAAAACACCGCCTTCGTGGCAGCTACGGTCGACCCCTCGGGCAAGCCCCTGCTCACAGTGATGCTTACTGACGATATTGTGGCCGGTGGCCTTTCCGCATCCGCCATCGTGCGCGAGGCAGCCAAGAACATCAAAGGCGGCGGCGGCGGTCAGCCCGGCTTCGCCCAGGCCGGCGGCAAGGACGCCGAGGGCCTCACCAAAGCCTTCGAGGCAATGGTAAGCGCCATCAAATAAACCCGAACATAACTGATTATACCACACCCCGCCACGGCATTAGCGCCGAGGCGGGGTGTGTTTTTTATACCGTTATGGTGATTGTTTCACCGGGAGCAGCATCCGAGGCGAGGGTTCGGAGGGCGGCGAGTGACAATATGTTATCAGTGATGATTTGGCGAAGGAGCTGACCGCGAAGGGTTTTCAGGAGGTTGGCGTGGGGTGTGCGGATGGAACCTTCGGGGTCGGCGGTGCGGAAGTCGACCTTGCACACGGTTGCGGCCTTGCGCAGACGTGTCATGTCGATGCACTTGGCGGCATCGGCCGGCATCAGGTCGAGCACCTCGCCGCTGCCCTCCTCTGCCACCAAGCTCAGCAAAGCATCGGTGACCCGCGAGCGCCAAAAGGCAGCCATGGCGCCCCCACCAGGCGCAAGACGGGTAGAGAAGTCAAGACGATAGGCTTTGATAATATCATCCGGACGCAGAAGGCCGTAGAGCGACGAAACGATGCGCACACGGGCGGCGAGGTCTGTGCGTTCGGCATCGGTCATATTGCCATAATCAAGTGCCCGGAAAACCACGCCCGTAAATGCCTCGATTGCCTGCGAGCCACGCGAGCGATCCGGAAAATCAAGTATCATCTCCCTCATTGACTGGGCCATAGGACGGCTGATTTTAATAGCCGCCGCAAGCTCGGGCACCGACAGCGAGGCCCAGGAGTGCATCAGTTCGGCAGCTGTGAGCTGGAATTCAGGTGTGTGCGCAGCCAACTCGGCAGCCGCTACAGGGCTGCTGCAATCTGTCATAGTTTTGGATTCGGCAATGAGTATAATCATGCTAAACGAGGGAATTTTAAGAGGTTAAGCGTAGGTATAAAAAAAAATTACCCGTCGTCACGACGAATAATCTTTTCACCTTAAATCTAATACCATGAAAAACTGATGCAAAATTACAAATTATATGTTATACAACATAATTTTATCCGGAAAAATTTCTCTAATTCACATTATTTAACAGATTTGAACTGCCTATTTCTTTATAAATAATGTGTGCACGGAATTTGCTCATTTTTTCGTATCTTTGCAGATATTTACTAATCATCAAACACATTGATTGTTATGACCTACGAAATTGACAAATTCTATGAGTTTCCAATTATCGGCGGAACTGCTCCGAGCGATAAGCATTTTATTTTAGAAGTCGATGTACCCGGCGGAAAATCGCAGGTAAACCTTTCAAAATTAGCTTTTCAACAGGACCCAAACTGGAAATTGCCTGATTTTCTTACTTGCCGAGTTAAAAGTTTAAATTCCGACAACTTGCCTGTACTTAGCCATGCGCTTTCAACCTACGTCTACGAATTGTATAAGGACACATTTGAGCGTGGCGATTATATGGAAGCGCGGGTGGTGGGTATTCCGGCCAATCCGACCGAGGAGTCCTTTACCATCCGCGACTCGTTCGGTATTCTCTATCGCCTGTTCGACCGCGAGGGTCTGCTGACAAAAGGTCAGATTGTGAAGTGCAAATTCGTGAAGCTTGCGCCTCATTTTTTTGAAATCAAGCGTGTGGACGAGGGTGCGAATATGCCATTCTATTCGCCGGAGCATATTTTCGAGGCCGTGGGCTTGCCGGGAGCCTTGCGGCGCTTCGTAATCGGGCTGGTTCGCACAAGGCCTGAGTTTGAATCGGCAAAGAGCGAGATTAAGGCCAAGAACCCGATATGGATTCTCACGGCAGCCCGCACTGTGCAGCGCCATCTGCCCGAGTGGTTCATCGAGATAAAAAACGGCCTGAAGCCGCGCAACAGCATCTACATGACCCTGCTCACGGCCTTCCGCGATGCATGTCTTTATATCATCGAAGGCTCGGGCTTCCTCAATGCCGTGGCCTACGAGAACCAACGCTCGCTGCAGCAGCAGTTCACCGAAATTATCGACTCGCTTGAGCCATACTTCACTATCCTTGACCTCTTCCGCCTGGACGGCCAGGTGAATTATGTTGAGCGGCTTCTGGACAAACTCCAGCGCTCGGGCTACCTGTATCACCCGGCGCGCCAGTTTGCGGTGCTGATGCTCATTTTCCGCATGGACCCCGAAAAGGTTGGCGCCTACCTTAACCGTATTTTCGAAAGCATTTTCAGCCGCGACCTTGAAAACTGGAAGCGCGAACCTTTCCGCAGTGCCTTCGTGGAGCAGTTCGAAATCTATGTTCACCAGATGCGCAGCGAAATCGACGCTCTGCCCCTGGCCGAAACGCGCGAACAAAAGCAACGCCTCGAAACGGTGATAACCGCCATAGCCCTGCAGCTTATTCTGGCCGACAAGAGTGCTCACCTGTCGCGCTCCAAATCGCTGTTCTACCGCTACATATCGCTGCTGCGCCCCGAAAGCTGCGAGAAACTGCTGAGCAAGTCGTTCCTGTCGCTGCTGGGTGTGCGCCTGGGCACCACGCTGGACTACAAACAGCTGAAACAACCCATGATGATGATGACCCAGGCCACTGTGATGGCGGACAGCGACTTCATGAAGCGCCTGCCGGGAACATACCGTTTCAACGGCACGACGGCCGACATCGACATATCGGCCGAGGGCATCACGCTTTCGCGCCCGGGCATGCGCGACTATTCGGACCGCCTGATTCCTGAAATGTCCATGCCCTGGCTGCGCCCTCAGGTGCGACTGCAGGACATCTGCAATCTTCCCCGCAGCAACAGGCTTGATGAACACAAACGCTGGTGGCGCGATGTGGAAACCGCACTGCTGGCCGAGAAAACCGGCAAAATTATCAAGGAGCACAACCTGAAAACTCCCGAGCCGGGCGACAACGTCTACATCATAATCACCGGCGTGGCTGAGTACGAGAACAATAACCCAGTTTTCAGCTGCGAGGTGCACGACAGCGACTTCACCGAGTGCGCAGGCACACTGCGGCGCGAGGACATCGTGGGCTACAACCTGAACAAGAATATTTTTCCGAACACTTTCAAGGACCGACGCGGCCGCTACCTGGGCTACTACGCCCAGGTGCTCGAACAGAACCCGGACGGCACCTTGCGTTTCTCGCTTAAAAACGAGGTGGAGGCCTACGAGGAGGAGAAACTCAACTTCCAGGATGAATATCTGGCCGTAGTGGCTTCGCCAAAAAACAGTTTCTACGGCACGCAACTGGGCATCTCGCGCCTGGGCTTCGGTGTGAGTTTACATCTTGAAAAGGATGAGTCCTATCCCAACGGCACGCTTGTTTACTTCAGGATGCGCGAAAGCAGCCATAACATCGGAGCCAACCCCGGGCGCGAGTTCTACGTTTCGCGCACATCCGATAATCCCGGTGACAATTTCGACAAGCTGGAAGCCTTCTACGGCCTGATGCAGGCCATTGGCTTCCGCGATGAGGACGAAAGTGCCGGGGACGATGGCGAGCACGGTCTGGTGCGCGACATCGACGAACTGCTCACGCCCGATGATATCCGCGAGATAATCGAGATAATCCGTTACCGCGCTTTTGCGCAGAACGACCTGATTTCGGCCTACGACTACCTTAACTTCGCTGCCGTGATGGCCGCAATCATCGGCGACGAGCGCCTGCGCGAACGCCTGGAAGCCCACGCTGAATTGCTGAAAATGCACCAGTACTACGCCACAAACAGTAGCGTGGACCTTGAGGCGCTTGAGCGTCTGCGCGGAATTGCGATGACCGATCCGGCACTGAAAATGGTGTACCGCCGTCTGGAGATTGTATCGTGGCTGGGCGATGCGTCGCACAACGCTGAATTGTTCGGCATAGTGTCGCACCCCGATTGCGAGCTTGAAGGTGCTGTGGCACAGATGGTGCTGGCTGCCAACCTGATGGCCGAGGCCGACACGGACAAGGATACCGTGGTGACCCAGATACGCAAGCAGCTGAAAAGCCGCCTGAACGTGAACAACGAGAATAAACGCGGCAAATACTACGGCCTGGAATCCAAGTTCCTGGAGTTCAAGACCTCGCTTGTATTCCCCGCAGTTGGACGCGGCGAAAAGATGCGCACCGATCCCGTGGCGCAGCAAAACCACATACTGAGCCGCATTGCCGGCATGCTCAACGCCGACGGCGGACGTCTGATGCTTGGTGTGAACGACCACGGATATGAAGTGGGTATGCACGACGACTTCGAGTATTACCACAACAAATTGGTGTTCGACGGAAAAGGCAACCAGAAAATAACCAGCCTGCCCGACCTGTGCAAATTCCTGGTGCTCCTTATCAACAACCGCTTCGGAAAAACAGTGGCCCGCAAAATTGATGTTGCCGTGGACGAGGAAGCCGAGAAGGGCGTGGTGGTTATCGACATCGAGCAGTCGCTTGAGCCGGTGTTCCTTGACGACCGCCTCTACGTGCGCCAGAGCGGTGAGGTGACACAGGAGTACCATGGAAAAGAGATTGACGAATTTGTGGCCGAGCGCGAACAGCTGCGCCTGGAGCGCGCACAGCAGCAAGCCATCAACGCCCACACCATCAACACGCTTTCCAAGGAGGATTCGGCCGAGGATAGCAACGACCAGTCCGTGCCGATGACAGCCGCGCCCGTAGCGGTTGCGCCGGTTCAGGAACCCGAGCCCGCAGCTGATGAACGAGATTCCGACACAGCATCCGGACTGAGCACCTCGCGCTGGCGTCCGAATGTGCTGCACGACTATGAGGACGGATACGTTGAACCGGCCGGCTATCTCTATTTCTACGATGGCTACATGCAGTTTTCAACCATGGACATCTATGCCGAAACGACCCCCGAGTGCCGCCTGGCCCTTGCCATACCACACGAAGTGAGCGAAAGCGGCTACCTGCTGCTCGGTTTTCAGGGCGAAAAAGCTCAGCGCGTGCCTCTGGCGGAAATCTACGAGAAAGGCGAGAACGTGGAGATACCACTTTGGAAGGACGACGAACTGATGTTTGCGGCCGTGGCCGGCAAGGATGATATTGCAACCTGCGTGTTCGCCGACAACGGCGGTGCACTGTGGGTGCGCAGCGTGAAACTGCCGCAAATCGACAGCGCCCACATCACCGGCAGTCCCCGCTGCATCCACGACAGCCGCATGCACCACACCTTCGCATGGGAAATCGCCGGTCCGGATGCCGAAGTTCGCCTGAGCGAGAACATGGCCGACACGCTCGGTGGGCGCCGCTTCGGCTACCCGATGCGTGTGAAGGAAGGCACGCCGGGGGTGGAATATAAAATGAACGAACTGATTGGCAAATGCCAGCCTGCCTTATGACGATGGATACAACCGCGCCTCTGTTTGCAATAATCACCGTGACCTTCCGCGCCGAGGACACGGTGGGCCGCACGCTCCGTAGCGTAGACAGCCAGACGTTCACGGACTACGAGCACATAGTGGTCGACGGCGCGTCGACGGACAGGACTCTGGCCATAATCGAGGCTGAGGTCAACCCGCGCCGGCGTGTGGTGTCCGAAAAAGACCGCGGTATCTACGACGCCATGAACAAGGGACTGGCGATGTCGCGCGGACGGTACCTGATTTTCCTGAACGCCGGCGATAAATTCCACTCGCCGGACACACTCCAAATCATCGCCGACGCTATCGCTTCGGCAGGCGAGCCCGGCATTGTATATGGTCAGACCGATATTGTGGACAACGATGGCCGTCGCCTCGGTTCGCGACATCTCACTGCCCCGGCCACGCTCTCACTGGCCAGCTTTGCCGATGGAATGGTGGTGTGCCACCAGGCGTTCGTGGCGCTCCGCAGTCTTGTCGGCTTTTATAATCTTAAGTACCGTTTTTCGGCTGATTACGACTGGTGCATACGTTGCCTGCAACACTCGCGCCACAACGTTGGCCTGGGTGATACGGTAATCATCGATTATCTCAGCGAGGGCATGACTACCCGCAACATGCTGCCCTCGCTGCGCGAGCGCTTCCGCATCATGTGCTGCTACTACGGTGTGCTGCCAACACTCGGGCGCCACCTGGGTTTCGCACTGCGCTGGCTGCGCCGCCGAAAAAACAATAACACGAACATACAATGAAACTTATCAATATAACGTTTGCTATCTCACCAAAAAACAGCGAGGATTTCGTTGCCTACATCAAATCCGATTTCATCCCGGCGCTGACTGCCGCGGGCTACTACGCTCCCCTGCTCTGCTGCGTGCAGAACGACGGTGCCGAGGAAGCCGCTGACACACTGAGCTACGCACTGCAGATGCGTGCGCCCAACGCCGATGTGCATACCCGCTTCATGGCCGAGGCTGCCTTGGAGCATTTCCGCACCATGGCCGGAAAGTGGAACCCCGATTTCGCTCTTTTCATGACTGAACTCAACGTGATTTACGATGGAAGAAGCTGTTAAGCAGGCCGACCGCATAATCCTGGGCATCGACCCTGGCACGAACATCATGGGTTACGGCATCCTGGGGGTGTACGGCGGCAAGCCGCGCATGATAGCCATGGGCCTGATTGAACTCACCAAGCTGGGCGACCACTATCTGCGCCTGGGGCGTATATACGAACGCGTGGCGATGCTGGTGGACCAGTATTGCCCTGATGAACTGGCTATCGAAGCGCCCTTCTTCGGCAAAAACGTGCAGTCCATGCTCAAGCTCGGGCGCGCTCAGGGAGTGGCTATGGCTGCCGCACTTTCGCGCCAGGTGCCTATCACAGAATACGAACCACGAAAAATCAAACTGGCAATCACCGGCAACGGCGCAGCATCCAAGGAGCAGGTGTGCGAAATGCTTAAACGCATCCTCAGCATTCCCCAGGAGGCTCTACTGCCGAAACTCGACGCCACGGATGCCCTGGCTGCAGCGCTGTGCCACTTCTACGAATCGGCCAAACCGATTAAGACCAAATCGTCGGGTTCATGGAAAGACTTCATAGCCCGCAATCCGGACAAGATAAAAAAAGGCTTGTGAACGGAAATATTCACAAATATTTGCATAACATTGCCGCATGTTCCATAAATAATCATAAAATCCGAGGGCGAACCCGCGCACCTCGGATTTTTTGTGTATTTTTGCAGCCGATTTATCCAATAGCTACATATTTCTGACACATTGAACTTCAATATCATTAAAAACAAAGTGGTCAAGAGTCCGTCTTTGGCCATATCATTTGCTCCCATCGTTGCCCTGTTGGCTTTTTTAGGTGCTGTGATCATATTTCTCGGTGCCGGAGCTATTTCTGACTTCAGCCACCTCGCCCTGTTGTCGGCAGCTGTGCTGGCCGTGGTTCTTGCATTTTTCACAGGCTCGATATGCCGCCGCGGCATGATTATCGGCATGCGCCGCAGTGCCCGACAGATTCTGCCGGCTGTTCCCATGCTGATTTTTATCGCCATGGTTGCCACCACATGGATGCTTTCGGGCGTTGTGCCAACGCTCATCGACTTGGGCCTGAGGATGCTCAACCCCACTTTCTTCCTGGTTATCACCTGCGCTGTGTGTGCCGTGATTTCGGTGCTCACGGGTAGTTCGTGGAGCACCATCGCCACTATCGGCGTGGCGTTTATGGGCATCGGCACAGTGATGGGCTTCAACACGGCCTGGATTGCCGGCGCAATAATTTCCGGTGCTTATTTCGGGGACAAGGTTTCGCCGCTGAGCGACACCACTGTCGTTGCATCGTCGGCCTGCGGGGTGGACCTGTTCAAGCACATCCGCTACCTGCTGCTCACGGCCATGCCGGCAATGATTATTGCCCTGATTATATTCTTCATCATGGGCCTGAATGTTACACCAACATCCGACATCGCCATCGACGACATCCTGGCTCAGCTTCACACCACATTTAATATCTCGGCATGGACTCTGGTGATTCCTGCCATTACCCTCACCCTGATTGCCCTGCGCGTGCCCACACTCACGGTGCTCTTTGCCAGCGGACTGATGGGTCTGGTGGGCGTGTTCGTGTTCCAGCCTGCAATCGCGGCTAATCTGCTTGCCGCGGCCGAGGGTAACCAAACGGCCATGATGTGGAAACTGCTGTGGAGCGAAACGCTGTTCGACACCGGCAACGCCATGTTCGACGACCTCTGCACCACGTCCGGCATCACCGGCATGCTACCCACGGTAGCACTGGTGCTATGCGCCATGCTATTCGGCACTGCCATGATTGGCACCGGCATGCTCGGCACCATCACCCAATCGCTCACCCGGCGTCTGCACGGCCGCTTTGCGCTTGTAGGCAGCACGGTGGCGAGTGGCTTGTGCCTGAATTCCTGCACTGCCGACCAGTACCTGTCCATCATCATCGGTGGCAATATGTTCCGCAACACCTACCGCCGTATGGGCCTTGAGCCGAAGCTGCTCAGCCGCACGCTTGAGGACTCGGTGTCCGTGACCTCGGTGCTCATTCCCTGGAACTCCTGTGGTGTGACACAGTCCACCGTGCTGGGCGTGGCGACATTGGCTTATCTGCCCTTCTGTTTCTTCAATATCCTGTCGCCTGTAATGACACTGGTGATGGCCTTCACCGGCTTCAAAATCCGCCAGGCGGTGCACGCCATCCGTCCTGCCGCAGTGGCCTGAACAACGCCATGCAACTGATGTGCGCGCCCTTGCAGGGCCTGACCGAAGCGCCCTGGCGAAGGGCTCATGCGCAAATCTACAGGGCTGCCTGCGAGTATTTCACTCCTTTTGTCCGCTTCGAGCGGGGCGAGGTGCGCCGCCGCGACCTGCGCGATGCCACCTCGGAGCTCGATGACCCTGAACGCTGCACGCCGCAGATTATTGCGGCCAACGCGGCAGAGCTCCTCGCTATTGCGCAAGCACTGGCCTCACATGGGCATCGGCGAATGGACCTTAATCTGGGTTGTCCATTCCCGCCCCAGGTTCACCACGGCCGTGGTGCCGGACTGCTGGCAGAGCCTGAGCGCCTGGCCGAGATTGCCGAGGCTATGAGTCCCGAAATTGAATGGTCGGTGAAAATGCGCCTGGGTGTTGACAACCCCGACCAGTGGCGCAAGGTTATCGGAATAATCAACGGGATGCCACTGCGGCACATCAGTGTGCATCCGCGCACCGCCACTCAGCAATACCGGGGCGAGTTGATGCTCGATCAATTTGCCGGTCTGCTGTCCGAGGCCCGGCACCCTGTGATTTTCAACGGCGAAATCCACTCTCCGGCCGATATCAACGCCATTGCCGGACGCTTTCCGGGCATTGCCGGCGTGATGGCCGGCCGCGGCCTGTTGGAGCGCCCCTCGCTGTTTGCCGAGTTTATCGCAGGCGAGGAATGGCGTGCAGAAACGCGCCGCGCCAAGCTACTTGAACTTCACGGCTCAATACTGGAAACCTACGCCGCCACGCTGTGCGGTGACTCGCAGATTCTGATGAAAATGTCCCCCTTCTGGGAATATTTCGGCGCCGAATTCGAGCGCCGAGGTGTGAAACGCGTCCTCAAAGCCCGCACACTACCCGACTACCGGACCGCCGTGGCGAATTTATAATTATAAACGCTGAATTATCATAACACCGAACGCCTCCGCTAAAGCTGCGGCGTTCGGTGTTAGTAGTAATTCAGCGTCCTACGGACGCATTTATGCATTATGACATAGCCTCATCGGCGCTTAGTCAATCTGGACAACCAGGTAGTTGCTGAGGCTCCAGAAGGTGGCTGGGTTGGTGATGCGGAGCACCTTGTGGCCGTTGGCTTCGGTGATGGTGTAGGAGTCGGCGGGCTGGTTGGTGAGCACCTTGGCCTTATCGGAATTGAGGTCGATGGTGGTGAGGGTGCGTTTGTCGGCGATGGTGAAGAAGTCGCGGTCAAAGTCGCCCTTGAGCAGTTTGGACTTGCGCAGGAAGCCGGTTTCGAGAATCTTGTTCTCCTTGAGTTCCTTCTTGCTGCCGATTGCGTAGAAGCACATGTTGAGCTCGTTGGTGAGTTCGTTGTTGCGGATTTCGGTGGAGTCCTTGGCAGCGTTCACACGGGTTACGGCTTCATTCAGGTCTTCGACGGTAGCGTCGAGTTCGCCGATTTTAGCGGTTGCCTCGTCGAGGTTGGTGCGAAGTGTGGCGATTTCCTGAGTCTGGGCATCAATCTGGCTGCGCAGGGCGGCGATTGTGGAGTTGAGCTTGGAGTTTGTGAGCGAGGAATTGCTGAGCTTCTTTTCGAGTTCGGCAAGGCGCTCGCGGCGCTCCTGGAGAGTTTTCTGAATAGCGGCGATGTCCTGACGGATTTGCTCGCGCTGGCTGGTGGTTTCCTGACCGGCGTTGACGGTGAGAATATTTTCGAGCTGCTTAATCTGCTCCATGCCTCCCGAAATTTCAGTGACAAGGCTCAGGAGCTGGTCGCGGTCGCTCACGGCTTCCTGAAGCTGTTGTGTTGTTGCAGCTGCAAGCGCCTCGCGCTGGCGAGCTTCTTCCTCTTTCTCCTTGCTGTTGCAGGCGCCGAGAACCAGTGCACTGATAGCACAGATGATTGCTAACTTTTTCATGTCGTTTTTTATGTGTTGAATGTTATTATTCGTCCTGGTCAGTGGCATCGACCGGTTCGGATTTATATTTGTTCTTGTGCCGGCGGTCGTCGCCTTTGGGGCGTTCAAGGCCACTTACAACTATAACAATCTCACCGCGCGCATTGTTCTCGGTAAAATAAGCGGCAAGCTCGCCCAGCGTTCCGCGATGGGTCGTGTCGTGAAGTTTCGATATTTCACGGCACACGGCAGCCTCGCGGTCGGGGCCGCACACTTCGGCCAGCGCCTGGAGGGTTTTGGCCACTCGCAGAGGTGACTCGTAGACTATAAACGTGACCGGCAGGTCGGCCAGGAATGCCAGGCGTGTGGCGCGGCCTTTTTTGGGAGGCAGGAAGCCCTCGAAAAAGAAGCGGTCGCAAGGCAAACCGGAATTTACCAGCGCCGGAACGAAAGCCGTAGGCCCCGGAAGAGTTTCAACGGTCAGGCCGCGGCGCCGACATTCACGGGCCAGCATGAAACCGGGATCGGAAATTCCGGGAGTGCCGGCATCCGACACTAAGGCGATATCCTCGCCTGCGGCAATACGGTCCAAAATGGGGTCGAGGGGCTTGTGCTCGTTGAATTTATGGTGGCTGGCCATGGGAGTGTCGATGCCGAAATGACGCATCAGCACGGCCGATGTGCGGGTGTCCTCGGCCAATACGAGCGAGGCAGTTTTGAGCACCTCGACTGCGCGCGGCGTCATGTCGCCCAGGTTGCCTACCGGCGTGGGCACAATGTAGAGCTTCCCGGCCATGGCTTACTTATAACACTCTTTCAGAACGGCCATGAAGTCGGCCACGTCGGGGTTCTTCTCGTCGAGCATCATGTCGTTATAGATGAAGTCGCAGGCATCGTCGTAGCTCGGCATATCGGCAAGAATGGCGAGGGTGTCCTCGAAGGCGCGGTCGTCGCCACCGAACAGCTCGCGGCGGAAGCGGAACTTATCGTTGAGTGTGAAAGCCTTGAGTATCTTTTGGTTGGGCACGTGGGCAATCGGAGCGGCCTGAGCAGCAGCCACAGCGATGGGGTCGGCAGTGCGCACTGGCGCCTGTTCAACCGCGGGTTCGGGGTCAACTGCAGGTTCGGGGTGCTGTTCGGGCTCTTCGATTTCCTGAAGTTCGGCAGCGGCTTGAGCCGGGGCTTCCTCCACACCGCGCTCAATGGCAGCGGTGGCGGCATCGGTTTCGTCGATTACTTCGGCGCTTTCGGCCTCCTGGTCCTTGACCTCAGTGTGAGTGGCCTCGGCAGCCAAATTGCTTGCGGTTTCCTCAAGCTGCCGGGCAGACTCCTCGGATGGCTCGGCAAGGAAGGCTTCAAGTTGCGCGGCATACTCGCGGTACTTCTGCGCCAGTAATGATTTGGCGTGGATACTGTTGCGCTCCGCCAGCACCCGGAGCAGGCCCTCGAGTTCGAGGTTGAGATGTATAAGGTTGTTTATATCAGTCATGTAGGTGGAGTTAATCAACAAACATATCGGTAAGGAGGTTCTCGGCGGCCTCGCGCACCTGCGAGCGGGGACAGAAGAAGCCATTCACCATAATCACAATCACATGGGTGGGAGTGCCGTCCTCGTCGAGCTTATAACCGGCATAGCATTGCACGGAACTTACACTACCTGTTTTAAGAGCGATGAGCCCCTTGAGAGGCGATTTTGCAAGGAAGCCNCGCANTGTGCCGTCCTTGCCGGCACGGGGGAAATAGGCGGCATAGGCATTGGCTTTGTCGGATTTAGCCATCCACTCCAGGATGTCACCCAGGAAGTGCGACGAAATGCGGTTGGCACGGGTCAGNCCGCTGCCGTCGTTGATGATAGTGTAGCGGGTGTTGATGCCGCGGGTGGCCCAAAGGTCNTTTTCGCGCGANATAGCAGCCTTGCGCGAGTCGGTGGGAGCGAGGGTGCGGAGCATGCCTTCGGCAAAAAGATTGTCGGAACGCACCATAAGGCTACGCATNATTTCGCCGTAGGTCGCAGAGCGGTGGGTGTAGACGGCCTCGTCCTTCTTGTCGGCCGGTACAGCGTTCTTCTTGTCCATCACCTGGATGCCTGCGGCGGTGAGCTTGGATNTCAGCTCGGTCACAAACACAGCGGCCGGGTCGGGCATGGTGGTTTTCACGGCCCAATCCTTTTTGCTGGGGTCGCGGGCATCAATAACGAGGTGGTTGGAGTAGACACCGCGGATAAGGTCGTTGCCGGTTGCCACTTTGCGCACGGTCACATCCAGACCGGGNACCTCGGGCTTGGTGCGCTTGGTAGCGGGCCAGATTGTGAAGGAGTTGTCGCGGTAGTTGAAGCCGAACAGGCCNGCGCCGTAGGGCCATGCCACGTCCTCGAGTTCCCACTGGAGGATAGGGCCGGCATTCTTGAGNGTTTCTTCCACCACGATGCGGCCCTGGATNCTCTTGATGCCCTTGCGGCGCAGATTGGCCACGATGGAGTCGCAGAAACCGAGACGCGATTTGAAGTTTTCGCTTTCAAGNGTGGGGTCGGCACAGCCTTTAATCACAAGGTCGCCCTGCCATACGCCNGAGGCACCCTTTGCACCGCGNAGCACCACGGGAGTGGCNAAGCGNTTGGAGTCGCCGTTGACGGACAGCACCGTGGCCGTNGTGACGGCNTTCATGACCGATGCAGGCGTGAGTGCCAGCTGCGAGTTGTGGTCCACAAGCACCTGGCCNTTGCGGAGGTCCTTGATATATACACCTATCGAGGTGGATTCCTCACCGTCGATACCGAGAAAATTCTGAGCGGAAGCAGAAATAAACGCACTTGCCGCCACAAGTGCACTGATTATNGTAAGTTTTAATTTCATCATTGGTAATTTGCTTTGGCGAAATTACGCAAAATAATCGGAAAATTACGCCGCGCGAAGTGTAAAAGTGAATTTCAGGCCACCGTTTTCGGCATTTTCCACCCNTATTTTGCCGCCCATGGCNGTGATGATGCGGCGCACGAGCGGGAGCCCGAGGCCTGTGCCACCGTTTTTCTGTGCGCGACCGCTNTCCACACGGTAGAACATGTCGAACAGGCGCGCCAGATGCTCCTCGCTCACACCACGGCCGTTGTCGGCAAAGACAAAGAAGCGCATGCCGTCGCGCTCNCCNAGATAGCGCAGGCTTATTTCGGTGCCTCCGGAGTATTTCACAGCGTTGTAAATCAGGTTGAGAAGCACATTGGTCAACAGCGACTCATGAGCCATCACACGGCAAGAGGCAGGAACATCGGTAGTGAAATCCATGCCATCGGCCACATGGCCCTGGCGGATGTCCTGAGCGACACGCTCGGTCAGCTGTCCGAAGTCGATTGNCGACAGCTGCAGCTTTGCGCCNGAGTANTCCAGGTTCATGACAGCGCTTACGTCGGTTATAAGGTTCGTCAGTCGGTCGGTGTTCTGCTGAATTCTCACCAGGAAATTCTTCTTGACNGCCTCGGGCATATCGNNNTCGGTAAGAATTGTGTCCACATAGCCCTTGATNATGCCTACGGGCGTTTTGAGCTCATGGCTGATGTTCATGCTNATNTGGCGCTCGTGGTTCAGGCGGGCGTTCTCGGCATTGATTTTATCCTTGTAGAGTGTGAGCAGTTTTTTGGACACATCGCCTAGCTCGTCGTGGCTGAAGTGGAGCGACGATAAGTCGTCGGGCACAATGTCGTGCGAAATCGCATCGGCAAAATCGCGCAGTGCATACACGTTCTGGCACACAGCCCTGACGCCGACATAGGCCATGAGCGATGCAAAAAGGCCGAGCGCAATCACCACGAACCAAATCGTTGGGTCGACTTTCAGAAAATCGGTCACCTCGTCGCGGTAAGGCAGCGCTGCCAGTGAATAAATCTGGCCGTCGGCGCTCATCTTGGAGCTCACCATGCTCATATCCTCCTTATAGAGAATGTCCTGCACGGCATTGCTGGCGTTCTGCTCCATGATTTTCAGCAGTGCAGGATTGGGCCTCCCGTCGGAGTCAATCAGCAGAATGGTTGCCTCGGGGTTGTCGGCCACCATGCGTCCATTGCGGTCATAGACGGTGATACGCAGCGGCGCCAGGGTGGTATTGTCGGTGAACAGCTGTATGAAATTCACGGTTTCCTGAAGGTCCAGGCCGCGGTCGTAAGCGTCAATCACGGTGTTGTTCACGTTCATCAGGCGGTTCTCCAGGTTGAATTTCTGGCGATGCCGCTCATGCTGCACAAAGTAGCATATTGTAATGCCGATAATAAGCCACAGCAATCCCACCAGGGGGAAATAGAGCTTCCAGTGCAGTCGTGATACCTTTTTATCGGGCATAGTGCTAATTGTATTAGTGCTTATAATTGTACTTAGAGGATATTCACTCGGATTTTCGGACAAAGTTAACACATATTTTTTAATATAGATTCTTTTTGCCGTATATTTGCAGACATAAATAACCGATATTATGAACCGAGAGAAAAAATTACTGTGGGGCTTTATTGACCGCAGCGGCAATTATGTGATTGAGCCGCGGTTCGACGATGCCATGAATTTTCACGAAGGCCTCGCTGTGGTGAGGATGGATTATCTCCGTGGATTCATTGACCGCACCGGCGCTTTTGCAATAGAACCGAAGTTTCAGCTGGCATATTCGTTTGCCGAGGGTCTGGCACGTGTGATGATTGACGATAAGTGGGGATTTATCCGTCCGGACGGTTCTTGGGCCATCGAGCCCGCCTTTGATAAGGCAAGCGAATTCAAGGACGGTCTGGCAATGGTGAAAGTCGGTGATATGTACGGATACATTGACCGCAACGGTGCCTATGCCGTAAGGCCGGAATACGATTTCGTGGGCGAGTTTCATGACGGGCTCGCATGGGCCGTGAGCAACCATAAGTATGGCTATCTGGGGCGCGATGGAAGCTGGGCAATAAATCCTGTCTTTGATATTGCCAACGACTTCTCGGACGGCCTTGCAGCTGTAATGAAGGAGGAAAAGTACGGCTACATCGACCGCTCAGGCACGTACGTAATTGAGCCGGTCTACGACGTTGCCGGAAACTTTGACGGCGGTGTGGCCCGCGTGAAAAAGGATGGCGAATGGAGCTACATTGACCGTAACGGAGCCACGGTGCCCGAGCCCGCGGAGCAGCCCGAGCCCGAAGTTTTCAACGACGGCCTCGCACCACGCCAGAAAGATGGAAAATTCGGTTATGCGAACTCCGATGGAGATTTTGTGATTGAACCACAGTTCTTCCGCGCCGAACCATTCTGCGAGGGGCTGGCCCGGGTGCTCACCGGCCCGAAAGCCAAGTGGATGTTCATCAACACCGAAGGCAAGGCGGCATTCAGATCCAAATTCAGCCAGGCCGAAGATTTCTGCGACGGCCTGGCCCGAGTGTGCATCGAAGAATACGTGGAAGTATGAGAGATTTACGGCTTATATTTGCAGTTTTTTCCTGCATCCTCGCAACTATCGGAGTGTGCACCTGTGCTCAAACTGTCGATACACAACCAGTTAATCCTCTCATAGTGATTGATGGACTTCCATACAAATTAGATGTTATACCACATGAGCAAATAACGGACGAACGTGACAAACTCATTCAGATTATCCGACCGGTAGCCCCTGACATAGAGCAATACGGAATAAAGGATATAAAATTCATCGAAAACCTCGCTGCCAACACCGGTATATACCCTTACCGTAATATTTCTATTATCATAGTGACCACCGAACATGGATCATATTGCAATCTTCATACGTTAGAAGGTGAATTCGGTTGTAAGCAAGGAGGCAAGACATACAGTTTGAATGTACGGACCGATTCGACCTACACGCTTGAACGGGTTAATAAGGATCTCCGAAGTATCACTTCGTCGGGCAGGTGCTTTGTGAAACACGGAGAACTGATTCTATTACCACAGGGCAATAGAGAGGAAGCATTCCCGCGGCGAGTGACAGTCAATGCTCAGGAGCTAACTATCCCCGCATGTATTGTCGGAAACAAAAAGAGCCTAAAGCTCCGGCGCATTTCCAGGTGGTGAAAAACTGCTGTTGTAGTGTGTGGCTGGAAGTTCTTCAGTTATCGGATAAGTCACAATTCGTTAACGCAAATATGGTACAGGAAGTACCTCTCTAGGTTAATAGGTCGGAAAGCAAACCCAAACAGAAAAACGCAAAAGCGGCGTGCAGCTTGTAGCTACACGCCGTTTTTGCGTTATTATCGTGCTCCTTGCGGAGCCGGGATTATTTCACTTCCTCGAAGTCAACGTCGGTCACGTGGTCATCGGGGTTGCCGCCCTGGTTGGCGCTTGCGTCTGCACCGGGGTTCTGGGCAGCCTGCTGGGCCTGTGCCTGAGCATTGAGGATGTCCTGCTGAGCAGCACCGAAGGTGGTTTCGATTTCCTTGATAGCGGCATCGATACCGGCGAGGTCAGCGTTCTTGTGAGCCTCTTTCAGTTTGGCTACGGCAGCTTCGATGGCAGCCTTCTTGTCGGCGGGAATCTTATCGCCGTATTCGGCAAGCTGTTTCTCGGTCTGGAAAGCTACTGCGTCAGCCTGGTTGAGCTTGTCGGCGCGTTCCTTGGCCTGAGCGTCGGCGGCGGCATTGGCTTCGGCTTCGTCCTTCATACGCTTGATTTCGGCGTCGGTAAGACCGCTGGAAGCTTCGATGCGAATGCTCTGCTCCTTGCCGGTGGCTTTATCCTTGGCGGATACGTTAAGGATACCGTTGGCATCGATTTCGAAGGTTACCTCAATCTGAGGAATACCGCGGGGAGCGGGTGCGATGCCATCGAGGTGGAACTTGCCAAGGAGTTTGTCGTCCTTAGCCATGGGGCGTTCGCCCTGAAGAACGTTGATTTCAACCGAAGGCTGATTGTCGGCAGCGGTGGAGAAAGTTTCGCTCTTGCGGGTAGGAATGGTGGTGTTGGCCTCGATAAGCTTGGTCATCACGCCGCCGAGGGTTTCGATACCTACCGACAGAGGTACAACGTCGAGAAGGAGCACGTCCTTAACATCGCCCGAGAGGACACCGCCCTGGATGGCAGCACCTACGGCCACAACTTCGTCGGGGTTAACACCCTTGGAAGGAGCTTTACCGAAGATTTTCTCTACAATCTGCTGGATGGCAGGAATACGGGTGGAACCACCCACGAGGATTACTTCGTCGATATCGGAAGCCTTGAGACCTGCATCGCGCAGAGCGTCCTCGCAGGGCTTGATGGTTGCCTGGATAAGTTTGTCGGCCAGCTGTTCGAATTTGGCTCGGGTGAGAGTCTTGTCGAGGTGCTTAGGACCGGTTGCGGTTGCGGTGATGTAAGGCAGGTTGATCTGAGTTGAAGTTGCGCTGGAAAGCTCGATTTTGGCTTTTTCGGCAGCTTCTTTCAGACGCTGAAGTGCCATTGCATCCTGGCGGAGGTCAACACCTTCCTCTTTGAGGAATTCGTCGGCGAGCCAGTCGATGATTACGTGGTCGAAGTCATCACCACCCAGGTGGGTATCGCCGTTGGTGGATTTTACTTCAAACACACCGTCGCCGAGTTCGAGGATGGAGATATCGAAAGTACCGCCACCGAGGTCGAATACGGCAATCTTCTGATCCTTGTCGGTCTTGTCAAGGCCATAGGCAAGCGCAGCTGCGGTAGGCTCGTTGACAATACGCTTAACGGTAAGACCTGCAATTTCGCCGGCTTCCTTGGTGGCCTGACGCTGCGAGTCGTTGAAGTAAGCAGGAACGGTGATGACCGCTTCGGTCACGGGAGTGCCCAGATAATCCTCGGCGGTTTTCTTCATTTTCTGAAGAATCATAGCCGAAATTTCCTGAGGGGTATATTCGCGGCCGTCGATGTCGACACGCGGAGTGTTGTTCACGTCCACCACTTTGTAGGGAACGCGTTCGATTTCGTTTTCTACCTGTCCGTAGTTTTCACCCATGAAACGCTTGATGGACGAAACGGTGCGTTTAGGGTTGGTGATTGCCTGACGTTTTGCGGGGTCGCCTACTTTGCGCTCGCCGCCGTCAACGAATGCTACCACCGAAGGAGTGGTGTTGTTGCCCTCACTGTTGGGGATGACAACGGGGTTGTTGCCTTCAAGTACTGAGACGCAGGAATTGGTAGTTCCCAGGTCAATGCCAATAATTTTTCCCATAGTTGATGTGTATTTTATGTTATTATATTAATATTAATTCATTGTTGAGCGATACGGTCCGCCGGGGGCGGTTTCTTTATCGTTTGCTATTCATAAAACAAAAGCTGTGCCAAAAAGGTTTTGGCAGGGCACGGGGAAATATTCTGCCACTTTGTCAGCACGGCCAGCGTGGGGTAAAAACTCACCGACGGCGGCCATTCTTATATAATTATGTAGAGTGGTAAGCAACGACCTTATTACCAAATAATAGGATTTACGATACTTTTAGCACTTTTTATGACCTGACGGCGCTCTATATCATAATTTATTACTAACTTTGGAGCGCTATTATAGAAATGATAGCGCGGAGTTGCCCGCCGGGTGCTCCGCCCTCCGACCCCTGTTTCCCTCGCAGGTAAGTTGTGATTTTGTAGATTGTCAAATAATTAACATCTTAAATTTATACAGAATGAAACCTTACGTTCTTGGCATCGATATCGGCGGCACCAACACAGTGTTCGGTCTCGTGGATGCCCGCGGTAAAGTAATCGCCAGCTCATCAATCAAAACTCAGAAACACGCAAAATTCGAGGACTACCTCGACGAACTCTATACCGAAGCTACCCGCCTTATTGAGGCCAACGACGCCACCGACAAGGTTCATGGCATCGGCGTGGGCGCTCCCAACGCCAACTACTACACCGGCATGATTGACGACGGTGTGAACCTGCCCTGGCCCACTCCCATACCCCTGGCACAGATGTTCACCGAGAAATTCGGCATCCCCACCGCCGTTACCAACGACGCCAACGCTGCCGCCCTGGGCGAAATGACCTACGGCGCTGCCCGCGGCCTGAAGGATTTCATCATGATTACCCTCGGCACCGGCGTAGGCTCGGGCATCGTAATCAACGGCCAGATTGTGTACGGCCACGACGGTTTCGCCGGCGAGCTCGGCCACATGATTGTGAAGCGCAACAACGGCCGTCTGTGCGGTTGCGGTCGCACAGGCTGCCTGGAAACCTACTGCTCCGCCACCGGCGTAGCACGCACAGCACGCGAATTCCTCGAAGCCCGCAACGAGCCCTCGCTGCTGCGCAACCTCGACATCGAAACCATCACCTCGAAGGACGTTTACGACGCTGCCATCAGCGGCGACAAACTGGCCAACGACGTGTTCACCTTCACCGGCACTATCCTGGGCCAGGCACTGGCCGATATGACCGTGTTCTCCTCGCCCGAAGCCTTCATCATCTTCGGCGGTCTGGCCAAGAGCGGCGACCTGCTCATGCGTCCCCTGCGCGAGGCCATGGACAAGAATATGCTGAGCATCTTCAAAGGCAAACCCAAAGTGCTGCTGAGCGAGCTCAAAGAAGCCGATGCCGCCGTCCTCGGTGCATCTGCTCTCGGCTGGGAAGCCAAGTAATCACTGCTCCAACAGATAAAAGCGAGCACCGGCCTCAGGGTCGGTGCTCGTTTTTCTATTTCTTATACTGAGTCCACCAGGGATTGCGGTACTTGACTGTGCGCTTGCCCTGAGAGTCTCGGGTGGTGTCGAATCTGTCGCTGAGCGCGTCCCATTCCGGAGAGTTGTATTTCGGGTTAATCATCATTTCGCCGTCGCCGGTATCGAAATCAAAACGATACGGCATGCGGTAGTCGCTCCACATGCACAACTCCTTTTTACCATCAATGTCTATCGTGCCTACGAAGCAACGGTTCTCATACCCATCGGCCACCACATTCAAGTCATCAAGCAAAATCAGATTGGGATTATCTTCCGTTGCATACCCGGTGGCCGAGTATGTTCCGCTCAGGGCATGACCGGAATCATCCGAAGCCACAAGCGTACCTACAAGAATAAAAGTGTAAGGGCAATAGTAATCTTCCTGTCTGTCGTCCCAGAAATATACCGCGTTAAAACTTAATGAGCCTTGTAATGAATAAACATCCTTTCCATTCTTGAATAGTATGTCAACATCAAAAAGGCCCGGTGCTTGTGTGGTTGTCACGCTGCTGAAGTAAACTTCTATCGGTTTAAAATCGCGACTCAGCACGCCTACCACCGGAGCTTCCACATACCCGGGGTCAAAGTTTTGTGTAGGCGCGAAGAAATCCTGTGAAAGACGATATTCCCCTGCAAGAAACTCAGCGGTGACCGGGCGGTCGCATTTCGATTCAAAAAGCAGAAGGTCGGTCATATAATCCCGGCTATAGTCATCCTTGACAGGCGGTTCACCGCCCCAAGCCACTAAGGCCAGAGTGATGCAAAGGAATGCTGAAAATAGGATTTTCATGGTGATAACATTTTTGCAAAGATAATTAAAAACTGCATAAGTCAATCAATTATTTTCCGTATATTTGCAAAATGCACGACATCTGGAATCCATGGCACGGCTGCATAAAGGCCAGTGAGGGTTGCGCTCACTGCTATATGTATTTTCTCGACAAAATCCGTGGCGAGGATGGGAGCCGCATATACCGCACTCAGAATTTCAACTATCCGCTGCAGCGCCGACGCTCAGGTGGCTATAAAGTGATGTCTGGCGAGATGATTCGTGTGTGCATGACTTCGGATTTCTTTCTGGAAGAAGCGGACCAATGGCGTCCCGAGGCTTGGAGAATTATGCGCCACCGGAGCGATGTGAAGTTTTATCTTCTCACGAAGCGCCCGGAGCGAGTAGCCGCATGTCTGCCTCCCGACTGGGGCGATGGCTGGGAGAATATATTTTTTAATGTTACGTGTGAAAATCAGCTACGGGCCGACGAGCGACTACCGTTGCTGCTAAGTCTGCCTTTCAAGCATAAAGGGGTGATGACGGCACCGCTGCTCGGACCGATTGACATGGAGCGTTATCTGACGAGCGGAGATATAGAACAGGTTCTTGCCGGTGGCGAGAACTATGATGGCGCACGGCCCTGCAATTTCGACTGGATTAAATCGCTATCGGCCCAGTGCCGCGCCCATGATGTTACGTTCTGTTTCCTCAACACCGGCACGGTGTTCATTAAAGATGGACGAACTTATCGGATGCCCGACCATCAGCTACAGTCGCAGATGGCTTATAAGGCCAATGTGAACCACGCAGGACGCCCTATATGCTTCAAACTCACCGATCCGATTGGCTTTGAGATTGAAGCAGCCGACCTCTATACCCCCACGTACAACAATCGCTGCCACACGTGCGGGATGAAACCGATATGCAACGGCTGCTCCAACTGCGGCCGATGCGGAAAGTGAACATAAAAAGATTCGGGTCACGGACTGAGTTCACTGTCCATAACCCGAATCATTAGCATTTTAATGTTATGCCAGGCCGAGGAGGTCGCGGTAGAGGTCGAGAGCGGCTGTGATTTGCTCGGGAGTGGCCACCACATTGAGCACGGGCTCGCCAATGGCTTTCAGGAGGGTGAAGTTGATGCTGTCGGCATTGGCGTTCTTTTTGTCCTGGCGCATGGCTGCGATGAGTTCAGGATAGTCGTCGCAGGTAATGGGGAAGGCACCGTAGTTGGTCTTGACGTACTGTGCAAAACGGTGAACTTCGTCGGAGGGGAAATTCTGGAGGGTGTGGCTCAGGATGAGCTCGGTGACAAGACCCCAGGCCACGGCATAGCCATGAGGAATGGGGTTCTGATGCTTGAAAGCAAATGCTTCCAGGGCGTGGCCGATGGTGTGGCCCAGATTGAGAGCCTTGCGCAAACCTGATTCGGTGAGGTCCTGGTCAACAATATTGGCTTTTACCATCACGCTGTCCTGAAGCAGGGGCATCATGGCCTCGGAGTTGAACACAGGATATACGGGACTGAATGCAAGGAGCTTGCCAAGCACGTCGGGGTTTTCGAGCAGGCCATGCTTGAGCATTTCGGCGTAGCCCGACAGAATTTGCTGCTGCGGCAGGGTGTTGAAGAAGATTGTGGATATAATGGCGGCCTCGGGCTCGGCAAAGGCGCCAATCTGATTCTTGAGGCCATTGAAGTTAATACCGGTCTTGCCACCGGTGGCAGCATCCACTGCGCCCAGTACTGTGGTGGGCACATTGATATAGCGCAGGCCGCGCTTGAAAGTTGCAGCAGCAAAACCGCCGAGGTCCGACACCACGCCGCCGCCAATGTTTATTACCACTGTGTTACGGCTGGCTTCGGACTCGGCCAGACGCATCCACACGTTTTTGAGTTCATCGAGGGTCTTGTTGGAGTCGCCCGACTTTATGGTGATAAGTTTTGCCGAAGCAACAACTTTCGAATCGTTTACAATAATAGGTAGTACGAATTGTGCGGTGTTGGTGTCGGTGACCACCACCACCTGGGGTGTACCCAGCTCGGCCACGAGTGTGTCAATGGCCTGGCCAACGAGATTCGTAAAGATAAGTTTCTGTTTCATAGACAGTAAAAAACAACTTTAAATAAGCATGACATTATTTTCTCTCTTATAACAAATAAGAGAGCAGAATTGTGCACTCGTTCATCGAATTAATTTCGATATCCGCGCCTGCGGCCAGCAGCGCCCCTTCGGGCAGAGGACCGGTGCGCACACCGATGGTGAAGATTCCGGCCGCCGAAGCCGACTGTACTCCCAGCGGAGCATTGTCCACTGCCAGCGCGTGAGCAGCCTGGACTCCGGCTTTTTGAAGGCCCACCAGATAAGGTTCCGGGTCGGGTTTGCCGTGAGTAACATCGTAGGCCGTGACGCGCAGTTGGAACGCATCGTTGTAGTCACCGTTCAGGCGTGTAAGCAAGGAGCCTTGTCCTGAACCGGTGACAAGCACACACCGGGCCCCGTGAGCCACAACGCTTGCCACGGCACTCTGAGCGCCTGGCATGATGATGGGCGTTCCCTGGGCGGCAAATAGTTCGCTCTTGCGGGCATAGAGGCGCTTGGCATCATCGGGGGTGGCGGCGCGACCAAACTGGCGGCGGAAAAGCAGGTCGATGGTGGCTGCGCCGGTCATACCTTCGTAGCCGAAAAATTCATCCGGGTCACAGTCAATACCATTCTCGCGGCACATCCCCTGCCAGGCGCGGGCATGGCCCGGCATGGAGTCATATAGCACGCCGTCCATGTCGAAGAGCACGGCCCTGACGGGCTGCTGAACTCCGTGACCCGCGCGTGCGGCATAATGCAGGAGAGCTTGGTCAAGTTTTTCCTTTAATGTCATTTTTCATCCGGGATTTTAGTATCGGGAATAAAGCCTTCGCGCATCAGCACCAGTGAATCCTGGGGCGAAAGCTCGGTGTCCATGCTCGGGCCAACGGGACCCGAAGGCATGTCGAGGCGTATGCGCGAGAAACGCGAGTTGCTCACGCCGCGACGGAACACATTTTCAATCTGGGTAAGGAGGTTCACGCGTGCCGTGTTGACCACACCGACACTTTCGGCCGCTTGTCCTGCCTTGAAGTTGGCACCGCCGAAGCGCACCTTATATTTATCCGGATTGCCTTTGATAGTGATACCGAACTTGAAGGGCAAGGGCGATTTGAGCACGGCAATGTGGTAGTCGAAGTTCATGGCAAGGTCGTTGCTACCGACAATACCCAGGCGGTAGCGGTCAATGTCGAACTCGAAGGGGAAAATCTGTAGGATGTCGTTGCGCACAATCATTTCCACATTCACGTGCTTTACACGGTTGTCCGTCTTATCCTTGAAGCGCAACCACTTACCCATGGTACGGTAAGTGTCGGGATTTATGAAGGCCAGCGAATCGGCCGTAATCCTCACGGCGGCATCCAGCGTTGGGAGCACGAAGTTCATGGCCGTATCAATATCCACACTTGCGGCAATATCGGCGTCGATGATGCCGCTGAAATCACGCATCAGTGGCATCACGGAGTCGACCGCCGGAACCAGATTGAGGAAACGGGCAATGTCGATGCGGTCAAGCATCAGGCCGAAACTGAAACTCATGTCGGTGGTTTTGGGCGCATAGTAGAGAGCCGAAATGCCGAGCGAACCAATATCCGACGCAGCATGGAGGTCGTGGAGGTTGAGTGCTCCGCGGTACATCAGCACATCGCCCTTAAGACCGGTCATAGTGAGGTCGGAGTACTGGATATTGTTGGCCTGCAGATTGATGCGTGCGTCAAGATTGACAGGCACCAGCAGCGGGCCGCTCTGGTCGGGCTGGTCCTTTACCAGCGCATCGAATTCGCGGTCCAGTTCGCTCTCGTCGTTGTCGAAATTAAAAGTGTGGTTCTCCCGGCTGTTGCGCATCCGCTCGGCGTAGGCCGAACCGGCAAAAGCCGCCGCTGCAAGCTGGTTGACATCGAGCGTGTCGCTGATGATATTGAAGTTGAGCTTGAGCGAATTATTGCCGGTTTTGGAGGTGAGACCGCGACGGATGTTGGAAATCAGACCCGAGATGGCCATATCCGAGCGACCGGCTGTGTAGCGCACACCACGCAGATTGACCGAGTCGTTGGAGAAGGTGATATCAAGCTGCCGGATGCGGTTGCGCAGCGGGAACATGGGAGTGAACAGGCGTGCATTGCGCGTGGCCAGCGAGCCGTTGAGCTGCCAGCCGAGCAGGAATTTGCGGAAGCCGTTTGAAAGGTCCCATTCTATCACCTCGGAGTCCTCGTCAGTAATCTCGCCGTAGACGCGGCGCTTGCGGGGCTCGCCGGGGCGATGGCGACGCTTTTCTATCGCCAGACGGTAGACTGAGTCCATAGGCAGATCGGGGTGCAAACGGCTGAGGCTATCCGCAACTTGTTTCACGGCAGGCGAAGTGCGGCGCTCGCGCGGCGGCAGTTTGTGCATTGTGGCATTTATACGGGTGTCGCGCAGCAGCTGGCGGGTGGTTTTCGTGCCGGCCGACAGTGACCCGGCCTCAAGATTTGCGATAATTTCCGGGGCGTGGGCATTGCCCTTGTATCGGCGCAGAATAAGGGTGCCGAGCAAGCTTTTGAGTTTCATACCGGCGCTGTCGGTCACAGATTCCACATTGAAACGGCCCACTTTGATTCCACCGCCGATGGGTATAACCAGAGTGGTATCGGCCGATGGTGGCATATTTTCTGTACCCACACCGAGGTCCAGCCCGGCAATCAGCATGTTGACACCGTCGATAAGCACATGGGCTGTGTCCACCTGCAACTTGGCGGTGAGCAGGCGGGCCGAGAGCGTATCGGCCTCAGTGCGGCGTCGCTCGTTGGTTCCGAACTTTACTGTCAGTTTGTCGATGTCAACCATCTTGGCAGTGTCGTTGGCCAGGAAGAACAAATCAGCGCCCGACAGCGTTCCGCGCACGTCGAGCTTGTGGAAATTAGCCTGGTCGAACATCGAGGCATTGCCCAGGGCGTGGACATCGGCCGTCACTACTCCGGAAATAAAACCTCCCAATAGGTTGGCGACCTGCGGAGGGAGGCTTTTCAGTTGGCAACGGCCCTTCACAGTGCCATCGAAGCGGGCATCGGTGGCGGCATTTGTCACATTGCCCGCTATGCGCAGGCCGGTGGCCGGTCCGGCAATGTCGAAGCGCTCAATTTCCACAACGGCCAGGTCGGGGTCGTTGCCGTTGAGGGTGGCACGCATGTCCAGCCCCACTTTGCGGAAGTCGGCCTTGCCATAGCGCACAGCGCAGTCAGGAATGGTAACAGCTACCGCCGCGTGGGGGATAGTGTCGGTTCCCAACACCATCGGACTCGTGAGTTCGAAATCCACAGCCACAGTAGCATCGGTTTTGAAATTCCGGGGAGTCAGCGCGTATTTTTTACGGATGTCCTCAGGCAGAGCGTCCACCACGTCCTGTACCGCCAGGGGCTTCAGATTTGCTCGGGCACTTTCAACCACCATTGTGGTGTCGAACAGCAGCGAGGCATCCACATGGGCGTTGACAAACGCGCAGTTCAGGTCGCACTCCTCTACCCTGATTCGGGACGGCGTCTGCGGACTCCAGAACACGCGGCCATCCACACCGAAACCAATATCATCGAGTGCAAGCAGCGTGCGGGCCACAGGACTATTTATCCTGCCACTCACCTTCAGGCGGTAGAGCGGCGAGCTGGAACCATCCACGCCGGCATCATCGAGCATAAGCACCGTGGCGGCCGTGGAGTCGATGGCATTAAAATAGCGGAACTCCTTAGAGTCAGTGAAGGTGAAACGGTCAAGCACAATCCGCGGCATATCAATAGCCGTGGTGTCGGGGCCTGAATTGGAGTTATATATATCGAAGTTGCCGCGGCCACTACCGTCCATCACAATGTTCACGCCAGCACCGGCAATGTCGATGCGGTGAAGCACAATCTCGTTGCGGGTCATGAAGGCCTTCACATCCACACCTCCGCTCAAGTGGTCGACCGTCAGGAGAGTGTCGGCATAGACAGGTAGCGCAGCCCGCTGCTCGGGTGTGAGCCCTGCGAAGGATTTGGAAATAATCGTGAGCGAGTCGACTTCAATAAACAGAAGCGGAAATTTGGGGCGGAAAGCCAGCTCCACCCTGCCCATCGCCACATCGGCATCCAGATAGTCGTTGGCAAGTTTCTGCACAATAGCGGTGAGCTGTTGGGGACGCAACAGGCGCTGCGCGCACGACAGTGTGCCCACAACAGCCAGCACGGCCGCCATAATTACCCAGAAGGCGATGAGAAGAACTTTTACAAGGTATTTCATTCCTCGGAATTTTCAGTCGGCGCAGTGGCCGTGATGTGGAAACAAGCTTGCTTGCGTTCGTGCTTCACAAGGATTTTGCCCTCGGCGCGCATGGCGTAGACCACTTCGGCAAGCAGATTTTTGAGGTCCTCGAACCGGCGGCGCGTGGCATCGCGGTCGTCGCAGATAAACTTACTGTAACTGATGTCGAAAGTGGTAGCGTACTGGTGGGCACTGGCGCTGGTCGCATTGCGGTTCACGCGGCGGAGCTTGCCCACGGTGAGCGGTGTGCGCAGAAGGCTGGTCACCTTCAGACGGTACTCCCCTCCTCCACGGGCCTGGAGCGAGTCGCGGAAACGGCGACCGATTTCATCAAGCGTTTGGCGCGCATGATCTTTGAGGTAAGGGTAAGAATGAGTGAGCTTGTCCACCAGATACCATTGGTTGGATTCCACGCGGGCAAGCCCTTCGGAGCCGGTCCAGGCCGAAATCTCGTCGGTCACGGGAACTATACCTCCGGCCTGGGCTTGCACCAGATGCTCGGGATTGAGGTCGTTGAACACTTTGCCGAACGCCCCGACAGGACGTATCTTCAAGGGTGCGCATCCGGCATCCGGAGCCGGTCCTGGCATCACGGCATAAGGATTAGTCACTACCGTGTCGGCCAGGATAGCGGCAACCTCGGGCGATATTACCCCCGACGAATGAGAGCATGAAAAAACACCCGGCAGCAGCAACAGTGCCGGGATGAGGCGCAGAGATATTTTGGTATAACTTGAATTCATAATATTTAATGTGCAAATTTACGAAATAACATTGAAATTTTCGTAATTTTGCATCATGTTAGTTAACGCGAAATCTTACTCCACCAACGACCGCATGAGCGACCTCATAGCGGACAACAGCCTGCTGCTGATGGCTATCAGCCGATTCGGCATCCCCCTGCGCGATGCCAATCTGACCATAGAGCAGATTGCCGAGAACTCGGGCCTGGACGCCCCCACATTCGTGTGCGTGGCCAACCTGATAAGCGGCAAGGACTATACACCCGAAAGTATCAATCTGGAGTCGCTGCTGGGCTACCTGAAGCGCGCGCACTCCTACTTCCTGGATTTCTTTCTGCCTCAGATTCGCACCAAACTGATTTCGGCCATTGATTTTTCAAGCAGTCACGACGTGGCTTTGCTCATCCTCCGTTTCTTCGATGAATATGTGGAGGAAGTACGCCGCCACATGGACTACGAGAACGACACGCTCTTTGATTACATTGCCGACCTTCTGGCCGGTCGTCCCGTGGCCGAGGACTACAACATAGCCAACTTTGCCGAGCACCACGACGCCATTTCCGTCAAACTCAAGCTGCTCAAGGACGTGCTCATCCGTTACTACCCCGAAGGTAATGCCGACTTGCTCAACTCGGTGCTGTTCGACATCATCAGTTGCGAGCAGGACCTGATAAGCCACTGCGATGTGGAGGACCGCCTGTTGGTGCCGGCCGTAGAACGTGCCGAAAAAGGTGCACTGCGCCTACCGGCCGAGGAGCTGACGGCAAAAAAGACTGTGATTGAGCGCGAAACACACGAGAGCGAGGCCGCAGCCGCTCTTGGCAAGCGCGAAAAGGAAATCATTGCCTACATTGCCCGCGGCATGAGTAATAAGGAAATAGCCGACAACCTTTGCATATCGGTACACACCGTCACCACGCATCGCCGCAACATCTGCTCCAAACTTGAAATCCACTCTCCCGCCGGCCTGACAATCTTCGCAATCCTCAACGGCCTGATCGACCCCACGGAGATTAAGCTATAAGCGGATCAGTACCGTCCGTAGCGGAGGCGGTACATAAGGGCGTTGAGGTCAAGGATAGGCAGGGGGACGTTGCGCAGCGGAGTGTCGGCAGTACGCATGGCCACGATGCCGCGGAGCGATCCGACAGCGATGCCGAGCATGAGGGTCATGAGCTGGCCGCCCAGCACAGCATCCTCGCCTTCGGTTTCGATGTGCTTGCGCAGGTCTTCGACTTCGAACGTGGCCACGGCCGAGCATGTGAGCAGACGAGTGCGTAGCAGGCCTATGACAGCGATATAGGAGCAGGTCACCACCAGTGTGACCATGGAGTGATTGAGGTCGGGGATGGCGCGGACGTTCATGTCCACACTCACTGTGCGACCGCCCAGACGGCGGAGGGCACGACGGTTGATTGCGGTGGCGCCGGCAAGCTCGTTGACGGAAATGAGGCGCACGTTCATATCTGATTCTTTCATCGTATGTTTTATATGGGATAGAAAAGATTTTGCGGAGAAATCGGGTCCGGCCCAACTTCTCCGCAAATTTAAATTATATTGGTGAATTTTGCAAGAGTTTTCTGCTTATTGACCTAAATATTCAATATTCACACAGTCAATCAGCGCGTGATTGGTGGCGATGTTCATATTGTTGTTCTCGGGGCGGAAATCAATGGTCAGGTTATGAGTGCCGGCAGGCAGGTGGGTAATCACGGTGTTGGATGCACCCCAGTCGTACCAGTTGCCCACTCCGCGATGCGGCATCACCAGGATGCCCAGGCGCCGGCCGTCGACACTCAGGGTGCGGATGGCACACTTATTCTCGGTGTTCACGGGGCCGTTGCCGTTGGCATAGCGCACGCTGATGGCATAGCGTCCGCCCTCGGGCAGGTCGACGGGGATGGTGATTGGAGCCGATGCACGGTCCACTTCGAAGAAGCCGGCGCCGGTATATCCCTCGACAGGCGCCGAGGGTTGGTAGCTGACTTCGGGCGATACCATTGCAGTGGTTTCATCCGGAAGCTGAAGCACCGTGCGTCCGCGTGTTGACAGCGGTTCGGAGGCAAAGGACTCCACCCCGTCGCCCGACACGCCTATCACCTGATACTCGCCCGGGACGGAGGCGTCGAACGAGGTCTGACGGGTGGTGGCCACTCGGACACCATCGCGGAGCACCACATAGTGCCCGATGTATTCAATCGGGTTCCACTCCAGCGTTGTGCCGTTGAGGCGGGCGATGGGAGTGAGCGGGGCCTTAACGTTGCGGGTGCGGTTCACACGCAAGGGCGCAATATCGTTGTCGGCCATGGTAATCACAATGTTGTTCTCGCCCTTGATGTCGGCGGGAATGAAGGGTTTATGCTCCTTGCCGTTGAGGGTGAAGGAGGCGATGCGGTCGCCGTAGCCCTTGACGGTGATATTGAGCACCGCATCGCGGTAGCGGAAGCCCGTCAGGGTGCGCTCCGCGCCCAGAGCCTTGGGTACGAAGGGACGGAACGCCAGACCGTTCTTTTCGAAATTGATGCCGAACAGAATTTTGTGAGTCACGGCAATGTTGCCGGCAAGACACCAGAGCATATTGCTCGAATTCAGCTCGGTGGCAATATCGCCGTTGTCCAGATTGAGATTTTCCTTATTGGTCGCAAACAAGGCTGCGGGGCGGAAAATGGAGCCGATGGCTTCAAGCGTTCCCTCCTCGTTGCCGGCCTTGGCATTGGCCAATGCCCAGTAGGCAGCCACCCAGGGCCACAGGGCGTTGTTATGGTAGGCAGGCATGTCGGAAATCTGAGGGAAGAAAACCGGAGCACCGAAAGGTGTGGTGGGGTTATTTTCGGTGATAGTGCGAGCGCGGTCGGCATCGGCTACATCCCAGAGGATTGCCAGCGATTCACCCAGCGTTTCGGCGCGCGGATTGAGCACCGGGGCGGTGCGGCCGTAGTTGTACATCGCATAATATCCCTTGTCGGCCATCCATAGGTCGCGGTTCACGGCCTCAGATATACGGTCTGCCTCGGCGGCATATTCCTTGGCCTTATCCTTGTGGCCAAGATCGGTAGCCATATCCGCCAAAGCACGCAGGGCCGCGGCCTGTACCACCGATGTGCTGAGGGCCTCGCTGTTGTAGATGTCGGCCGTCTGCATCCACTTGGGATAGCTCTGCTCACGCCAGTCGATAAACGAGGTTTCGCCCTTCACCAGGCCACCCTCGGTGCGCACTGTCAGGCTGTCGGACCGGAGCGAACGCTGGATAATCGGATAGATGTATTCCAGCCACTGGCGGTCGCCGGTCACCTTGTAGAGCTCATACGCGGCCAGCGCCCAGATCATGCGGTCGGAGCTCACGGGCCATGCGCCGCCACTGCCGGTGTCCTGGATAATTTCACCGCGCGGATTCACCTTTTTCATCAGCGATATGCGCGATGCCTCGGGCTGCATGTAGGCCATGGAAAGCAGGATGGAGTAGCTCACGTCGCGGGTCCACACGCCGGCCCACTCGCGCCCGGTGCGCAGGGTGGTGTCGGGTTCCACGGCGTTCACCATCTCGTCCAGACCCATATTATATATAGCGGTATGCAAGTTGTTGGGGGTGGTGAGCTGAGGATAGCCCGAAATGTCGTTTTTCAGTTTCCACTCATGGTCTATGCCGAAGCCGTAGCCGGGCTGAGCATAATAGTTTGACTCGATCCGATAGGGGTCGGGAGCGGTTGCGGTGAAAATGCCCTGTGTGATGGTGTCGCCGTGCCAGGTATATGCATCGGTGCTCACAATCACCTGGGCCGCCGCCGGAAGCACTGCGGACGAAGCCAGCAGGGGTAATAAATGTTTCACGTTAAGCTTCATGGTAAGTTTATATAATCTCTAATTTAATATATTCACGTGTGTCCGGGCCGATGGCTGCGAAGTTTGAGTTTCGCAGACCGGGCAGCCACGCAATGGTATCGTTGCACGTAAGCACCCACTGAGCGCGTTTCTGGCCGGCGGAGAACTTGGCATTGGCAAAAAAGTCGCTCAGCAGTTTGGATTTAACCCCGCCGAAAGGCACCATTCTGTCGCCACGGGCAGGATGGCGAAGCACCCAGCGGCTGTCGGGAGCAAGAGCCACNGCAGCNTCGAAATAGGCAGTGAGCGGCGTGCGCGGTTCCCGGGCAAANAGTGCCACAGGGCGGATGCTCACGGCAATGTGGAGAGGCGAAAGGACGTCGTGGCGCAAGTTGAGCGGATANACACCTCCGGCAATNTTGCGCGAGGCNGCATCCACCGGTGTGAGCGTGCCGCGGTTCTGCTCAATCACCACAGCCCCGTCGGGCGAGCAATATTCGCGTCCCGAAGCCGANGGGTCGGCCAGCATGTCGCACACCTGCGAGNAGGTGAACCCGGCGTCGCGGAGCAGTTCGAACAGCACNGTCGGGGCCTGAGGCTCAGCCGCGAGNTCGGTCAGNCGTATGCTGCCGTTGGCGGCATCCACATAGCGCTCGCGCTTGGCGGCGATGGCTTCGCGGTAGATTTCGCGGGCGGATTCAAGATTGGCCACCGAGCGCAGCACGGCATCCATCGCGCCGGGGAAGCACTCCTCAAGGAGGGGGAACACACGGTTGCGCANNCGGTTGCGGCGGTGAGCGTCNGAGGCATTGCTGCTGTCNGTNATATAATCCAACNCGGCNTCCTCAAGGTATTTTTCAATCTCGGCGCGCGAAAGCTCAAGCAGCGGTCGCACCACGGCNCCGGCCGCGGCGTGCATACTNGTGAGTCCGACTATTCCGGCTCCGCGCATAAGGTTGAGCATAAATGTTTCGGCACGGTCCTCGCGATGGTGCCCCACGGCCACGGCCTGGGCGCTGTCGCGGTCCAGCAGGTCGTCGAACCAGCGGTAGCGTAGCTCGCGGCAGGCCATCTCCACCGACTCGCCCGTGGTCTCCATCCGATCGGCCACATTGAAATCGCGCACGTAGAGGTCCACATCCAGCCTGGCGGCCACATCGCGGCAGAAACGCATATCGCGCATAGACTCCTCGCCGCGCAGATGGAAATTGCAGTGAGCAGCGCGGCAATCGTAGCCAAGGGCTGTGAGCACCGCCAGCAGGCACACCGAGTCGGCCCCGCCGCTGAGCGCTACAATCACCGGCGCATCGGCGCGCAGCAATACCTGCCGGGCAATATAGTGCCCGACACGCTGCTCTATTTCTTTACAATATTTACTACGCATCGCAAGTGCAAAGTTAAGCAAAAGCCGGAAAAATTTCGTAATTTTGTGGTGAACTATCACGTAAAATTTCGAATGAAATTCATCTCTTGGAACGTCAACGGCCTGCGCGCCGTGCTTGGCAAAGGTTTTGCCGATATATTCAACGGCTTNGATGCCGACTTTTTCTGCCTTCAGGAAATCAAACTGCAGGAGGGCCAGACCGACGTGGCATTTCCGGGCTACGAAAGCTATTGGAGCTACGCCGAGAAGAAGGGCTACTCAGGCACNGCGATTTTTGCCCGNCACCAACCCCTGAGCATCCGCCNTGCCATGGGCGTGGAGCGCCACGACCACGAAGGGCGNATCGTGGCACTCGAATACCCCGAGTTTTTCCTCGTCACGGTCTACACACCCAATTCGCAGAACGAGCTGGCNCGCCTGGACTACCGAATGGACTGGGAGGCCGAGTTTCTGAAATTCATCAAGGACCTNGACGCNCAGAAGCCTGTGGTGATTTGCGGCGATATGAACGTGGCCCACACCGAAATCGACCTTGCNAACCCCAAGACCAACCGCCGCAACGCCGGTTTTACCGACGAGGAACGCGAGTGCATGACGCGCCTGCTNAGCGAGGGATTCACCGACACTTTCCGCCATCTTCATCCTGGCGAAACCGGTGCCTACAGCTGGTGGAGCTACCGCGGTCGCGCGCGCGAAAAGAACGTGGGCTGGCGTATTGACTATTTCCTGGTGTCCGACCGCCTCGCACCCCGCGTAACCAGCGCCCTNATNCACCCCGAAATCACNGGCTCGGACCACTGNCCNGTGAGTGTGGAGATAGAATTCTGACCCGTCCACGCATATTCTCNANATTTTTAGACCAGAGAANCANAGGACTATAGTTTTTTCAGGCTGACTCTTAGCTATAGTTCTTTGGTTAAATCTATGGTTCTATGGTCTTTTTGGTAGACTGAAGAACAAATCTTTTGAAAATCAGATGGACGAAAATTTGGCCGGGTCGAAAAAAAAGCGTAAATTTGCAGGCCATTACGAATATGCACCCTACCAGTGCAATTCACAAACATTTGATTAATACGTATTAAAAAGTAATAGCAATGAAAAAGGATCTTCATCCCGCCAACTACCGCGAGGTGGTTTTCAAAGATATGTCGAACGAAGAAATCTTCATCACCCGCTCGACTATCGCTACCCGTGAAACTATCGACATCGATGGCGTGACCTATCCTCTGGTTAAGCTGGAAATCACCAGCGCATCGCACCCCTTCTTCACCGGTAAGCAGAAACTCGTGGACACCGCCGGTCGTGTGGACAAGTTCATGAGCCGCTACGCCGTTCGCAAGAAAAAATAAGAAGGCGCCCCGATGTTCCGGACCTACGCCGTGCGCAAGGCGCAAGACCCGGAAGATGAAAAAGTCAAAAAAAAGCACCCTCGAGGGTGCTTTTTTATTTCCCTGCAACTTCGGATGGATAGAACGGAATCCAATCCAACGTATCGGTAGTATTCTCAATCTCAACAGGTGAATACAGCCAGTTCAAACCTTGTTGGATAATCACACCGCCGGCAAGAGGTTGCTGCTCTGTGCTGTTCTCGCGGATGTATTTCAACAAACCATTATGTTTATCCGCGGCGAATATATCACTGTCAATGCTTTTCGTATCAAAGAGGTATATATGGCCATTTTTCATGCGAATCACGAAATCGACATAGAACGGAGCTTTTTCGCCATATTGTCCTTTGCGGTATTCAACTGCATAATTGGCTTTGCCGCCATCGCCGTTCTTATACCACCAATCAATGTACTGCGAGTTGGCTTCAAGGAATTTGACAAATTCCTTTTCAGGATTATAAGCGGTGTTAAGCCTGATGAACGGCAATAGCGCATGATTTTCAGCCTGAGCAACTTGGTTGGTTTCAGCATCATACACACGCTGCTCGGGCACCTCCCACTCGCGCTCCTTTAATTCACGGTTAGCGGCGGCACTGGCAGCGGCAGCCCGACGGTGGCGGGCGTACTTTTCAAGTGCCGTTTCAAGGAGCCTGTCGAATTTGGGGCGGTTCTCGTGATAAAGCACCACTTTCTTTGCATCGGTTCCGTGTATGCCGAAGAAGTCAGCGATAAGTTCTGTAAGGAAGCTCGCTATTTTGTCAGTGCGGCCTTTGCGCTCAAACTGTCCTCCCTTACCGTCAATATAAGCAAGGAAAACGCCATCAATCTCGCCTGCTGTTCGGGCGAATTTCGCACGTTCCACCGTCAAGGTCTGCACTTCATTTTGGAAGTGTACGTCTTTCGGAATTTCGATATTAATAGTCTTGACATCGAGACGGATCGAGTTCTTAACACGCCGTCGATTTTCATTGATGGTTAAATCGTTAGTTTCGGAGAGTGGTTGGTATTCATCATCTCCACAAATGTCAGCCAATTCTGCAATAGAGAATAATCCGGCTGTCTGCTCGAGTTTCCAAAACTCGGTCGCGGTGTCGTAAAGCACTTTGCGGAAGTCGGGACCGAGATAGTTACGCTCAATGTTCGGTCGCTCAGAATACACCGATTTCAGCGACACATTGCAAAGGTCAGCGCGACGATAAGCATACAAAGAATTATTGTTCAGATAATCTGCGTCGACCGGTTTAATATGAATTTGATTCTTGGAAATATCGGTGTAAACATATCCGTAATTCAATATATCATTGGGGTAATGCTTTTGCTCCGGCATACGGAGTATTCGTCCAACGGTCTGAATAGAAAATTCTTCACTTTTCATATTACGGAAGATAAGCAGAACTGCGGCTCGCGGACAATCCCACCCCAGGGCAATGGCTTCCTTGAACAAAAGTACCTGTGCAAGATTATGGGGATTTTCAAGCCCGGCAAGGTTTGACTTCTCGTTAGAAAGCCAAACGGCGAGTTTACCGTTCTCCTCAGTGATATCGCACATATATTTAAGGTAGGTCTTTACCTGCTCCGCTACCTTTTCATCTTCAGTAGTCATTGACTCCTTTTTGTCGTTCGGAAGCTGAATCAGAAGCAAGGGATTGATATCAACACCTTCTGCTTTATAAGCCTCGGCAATCTGGTTGCGTTTTTCGAGAGCTATTTTCATCAGTCGCTCGTTAAGCGCAGTTTCATTTTCACTACTGCTGACCTCGATTTCAGGGTTCAGCACCACCTCTTTCTTAATCATCTCGGCGGCAACTACGTCGCTTCGGTCCACCTTGCAGAGTGCATCAGGATGTACGGTTTTCGGAGTAGCCGATATCCGAAGTTCAACGGCAGGGTTGATGCGCTCAAGCACCGCTTTGGTCTTGTCGGCGGTATTTAACCAGAACATGTGTTCCTCGTCAATCACTGCGACAATGGGTAAGCCCAGTTCTTCCTGCGTGCGTCGGGTTATCTCATATAGCGATGCGCTGTTCTCGCTGTCGCGCACCATTATATTTTTCTCCTTGTTGACACTCTCCCAGTTAACAAAAAGAATCTCGCCGGGCTGAATACCCTCGCTTTGGTCGAGTTCGTCAAACATAAGCGGAGTAAGCTTTCTGCTATCTCCGAAAGCCCCTTTGAGGCTCATGTAACTTTGCAAATGCAGCTTTCGGGGAGCGAACCATATAAAGGCGCACTCCTTGAAGCGGCTATCGCCGCGTGTGCGTAGCTCGTCAACAATATTGGCAAGCGTCTGACAAGTCATTACCGTTTTTCCTGCGCCTGTGGGAGCCTCGAAAACAATCTTACGTCGGGAGCCTCCGAGGTTGAGCAACTTAATCGTCTTATCAGTAAGCTCGCTGATTGCGTCCTGTTGATATTTCAGTGTTTTCATTTGTCACCTCCTTCCGGTTCTGCGGCAAAAAGTCCGCCGATTGTATCGTTATCTATGTTCGGTGCATCCTCTTCCTCCCATTCGAGCGGTTTACGCTTCGGTTTCGGAAGGATGCGCTTGTAAGTGTTATAAATAGCTTGGGGCAACGCGCAAAGTTCTACTTTGTCGTTGACCGGTTCAAAACTTGCCTCCCACGGGTCCTCACTCGGAGAGAACACATATACCTTAATCTTCGAGTCGGTTTCCACCTTTTCTATAAGGCTGACGATTTCATCCACATATCGCTCATCGTAAATGATGAGCATTTTCTTATCGTCTTGCTCGAAGTAACGATATATGTTTCTGAAGGTCGGCATACCTGCAAATGTTTTCTTTTCCGAGTAAAGGTTCTCCTTGATGCAGAGCATATCGGTAGAGAGCAAAACCAATCGACGCATATTTTTAGTGGAGCGACTTCGGCTTATGAAGTCAGTGCGATAATAGCGGAGATTATTGTTATGCAGCCCATCCACATAGTCACCATTTGGTTTCGTATAGCCCTCAATAACACGCTTATTTCGCTCGTAAGTAACATTCTCGCAAATGCCATTTTCGTTGTTGGTGCAGAGAATACAGGTGCGTTTTCCACCGTCCTCGGCATTGAGCTGCATTACTGCGTGAAGCGTTGTGCCTGAACCTGCGAAGAAGTCAAGAATATAAGCGGTTGGTTTCGTACGGATTATAGTTGAAAGTAGTCTCTTGACTAATTTAGATGGCTTTGGAAAATCGAATAAACGTTTACCCAAAATGCCCGTAATTTCTGCAGTGCCCTGAGCTGTGTTACAGATATCTGTAGTGATTAAATTTCTAAAAGGAATACTCCTTTCAAATTTATTACCTGAATTGTCTACACGAGAATAACGTTTATTATAGACATTCCACCCATTTTTCCCTCTTTTGAATATAATAAACCCATTCTTTAATCCCCATTCAATTTTAGATCTACTCCAAAGGTAATTCCATCCTTCTGTTGATTGAGTTACGCCACCGCCTGGGTACCGAATTGAGCCATCAGGCATTTCTAACCCAAAATCGAGTGATGGAGAATAATGACCTCCAACTCGTCTGCGATCCATTTTGTCAAGGGTATACTTTCCACGTTCACTTTCATGTTCATCAGAATATGGGAACGAAGCCTCATCAACTAACATGCCATCAAAAACACATTCCTTACGATTTTTAGAATAAACCAATATGTATTCGGTCGTAGTGATAATATCAGTTCCTGTATTTGAACCAGGCGTAGATTGCCAAATAAAAGATGTTACAAAATTTTGTTCCCCAAATAGTCCACGGTCTTTATCTTCACAAAGAAGTTTCAAATTGGCTTGCTCATTATCATCAATGGATATGAAGATAACACCGCGGTCGGAAAGGAGTTTTTTTGCTATACGCAAGCGACGCGACATGAAAGATAGCCACTTGGAATGACGATAGCTGTCCTCGTTATCAACGTATGAATCGTTATAGATAAAGTCTTTGTTGCCTGTATTGTAAGGAGGATCGATGTAGATTACGTCAATTTTACCTGCGTGAGTGTAAGCAAGGGTGGCCAGGGCTTCGAGATTGTCGCCCTCAATTAGAATATGATTAGGTGCATCCGGCCCCCCTTCAGTTAGTGCACGGCCTTTGTCCTCGATTAGAACCGGAAGCTCGTTGCGCAGACGCTCCTCTACGTCCTCGGTCTTATCCTCCCACACAATTCCGTAGGATTTGCTTTCTCGTAGAAGTCCAAGAAGTGCCGAGCGTTCATCGTCAGTCAAGCCCTCTAAGGTCTTGATTCGGTCAATTAGGTTATGTCGGTCAGTCGCTTTCATGGCGGCATCAAACAAATAAATGTCGCCAATACCCCTCTGCGACGGGTAAAACAAAAAGCGTGGGTATCTGTACCGTTGCTGCCTGCTGGACATGGTATCGCCAAACACCTTCGCAGTCAGACAAACAACGCAGATACTCACGCCGATATGTTAATACCCCAAACCCACTCCATGCCAGTTAAGGCATAGAATGAGCCCGGATAGGTAAATACATACCCGTGAGCGTCCACCTTGCTATATTCTTGACTGCTGATAAAATTTGGCGATTTTAGTCCAGCAAGAATAAAGCGCGAGTAAACGCCTTTTATATTTCCTCCCGCCTCGCTTCCACTCTTGGAAGACGCTCGGCGTGAGTGGCAGCAAAATTAGAAATAAATATTTATTCTGCGAAATTTTGATAGCCATATTTGCAAGCTGGCTGTTGCGGGCGATTTCGATATTTCACGTTTTTTTTGTAGTTTTGCAGCCCGAACGATGGAATACCGCATTATTTCACATACCGAATCGCGCAGGCTTATCCTGATTTTTGCGGGATGGGCTATGGATTGGCGCCCGATGAAAAATCTGCGCCGTCCGGGCTACGACGTGGCCGTGGTGTGGGGCTACACCCCTGATGATGTGGTGCCTGACTTCGCCGAGGGCTACGACGAGATTTGCCTCGTGGCATGGTCGCTCGGGGTGGCTGTGGCGCCGGCTGCCGTCCGCTGTATAGCGGATAAAATCACGCTGGCGATTGCGGTCAACGGCACGATGACACCGGTGGATGACCGTTGCGGAATACCGGAAGCAATCTTCCGCGGCACCCTCGACGGGCTTGATGACCGGAATCTGACCAAATTTTACCGGCGTGTGACCGGAAGCCGACCGGCGTTTGACCGCTTTGACGTGGACCGCCCTGTGTTTGACCTCGACACCCTGCGCCGCCAGCTGGCGATGTTCCTCAGCTACAGTGCCGCCGCGATGAACTGGGACATGGCAATAATCGGCAAGCGCGACGCGATATTTCCCCCGGAAAATATGCACCGCGCATGGGCCGGACGCACGCGCTGTGTCGACACCGACGATGCGCACATGCCGGACTTCCAGGATATCATCGACCGCTATGTTATCAACAAAGAGCTTGTGCAGGAGCGTTTCAGCAACGGCCTGCGGACCTACGACAGCGCAGCCACTGTGCAGGCCGACATGGCCGCGCGCATGATGTGCATGCTGGCCGACGCCGGGGTGAGCCTTGCCTCGGCCCGTGTGCTTGAGGTTGGCTCGGGCACAGGGCTCCTATCGCGGCAACTTGACAGCCAAATCGGCCCCGGTGGCTGCCTGGATATGATTGACCTTGCGGCCTGTGCGCCTGTTGAGGGGGCGGACAGGAGCTTCACGCGCGGCGATGCGGAGCTGATTATCCGCGCGCTCCCCTCCGCTGCCTACGACCTTGTGATTTCGGCCTCCACCGTGCAATGGTTTCACTCGCCGGAGCGTTTTATGGCCGAATGTCGGCGGGTGTTGATGCCCGGAGGCTGCATTGCCATAGGCACTTATGTGGACGGCAATCTGCCCGAAGTGCGCAACCTGACAGGCGCAGGCTTGTCGCTTCTATCGGCCGATGACTGGCACCGGATTGCGGCCGCCCTGGGTGGCGACGTAGCGCAATTCACGCCCTACAGCAGCACGCTACACTTCAGCTCGGCCCTGGAGGCTTTCCGCCACCTGAAACTCACTGGCGTAAACTCGCTTGCCACCACCGGCGAGGGCGCCGGAAAACTCCGCCACGCACTGCGCAGTGCCGAGCCTTTCGAGCTGACCTACAAGGCGCTTATCTTCCTAATTAAACTACCGATTGACTATGCACGATAATTCACGGGTACTGTTTATAAGCGGCATCGACACTGATGCCGGCAAGACCTACGCAACCGCATTCTATGCCCTGCGGCTTGAGGCCGAGGGGCTGACTGTGGCCACCCAGAAGTTTATCCAGACCGGCTGCCGCGATACCTCGGAGGACATCGAAGCGCACCGCCGCCTGATGAACCGCCCGCCGCTGCCCGAGGACCTGGACGGCACCACCGCTCCTATCATCTTCACCTACCCTGCCTCGGCCCAACTGGCCGCGCGTATCGACGGGCGCGAAATCGACCTCAGCCTGGTGGAAAAATCCACCGCCCGGCTGCTTGAGCGCTACGACCGTGTGCTGATTGAGGGCGCCGGCGGACTGATGGTGCCCATCACCGATGATTATTTTACCATCGACTATGTTGCCGACCATGCCCTGCCGGTGGTGTTGGTGACGAACGGCCGCCTCGGATCCATCAACCACACGATCCTGTCGCTCGAAGCGCTGGAGCGCCGCGGCATCCGCCTGGCAGCCATAATCTACAACCGTCATTTCGACAAGGACGCCACTATAGCCGAGGACACCCGCGGTTTTATCCGCCGCTACACCGCGCGCCACTTTCCGGAGGCAGAGTTTCTCGAATTAGATACTTTAACGGCTTAAAATACGTTAAACACGCAACTTTAGCCGTCGAAATTGTGTAATTTTGCAGTAGGTTCTGGTGAACCATCTTATGAGCAACGACAAATACATAATAAGCATACCCAAAGACGTATTGGCAACCCTGCCCGTGGTGAGCTATCCCGGCAAAATCACTCTTGTTGATTCGGCCGCTGTGGCTCATTCGGCCCTGCGTGTGCTGGCCCGCGAGAAAGTGGTGGGTTTCGACACCGAGACCCGCCCTTCGTTCCAGAAAGGCCGTGTGCACAAGGTGGCACTGATGCAGATTTCAACTGCCGAACGCTGTTTTCTTTTCCGACTTAACAAAATCGGCATCTGTGCCGAACTCAAGGCATTCCTCGAGAACCCCGAAATCACCAAGGTGGGCCTGTCGGTTCACGATGATTTCAACGTGCTCCGCCGCTCCGAAGCCATTGACCCGCAGGGGTTTGTGGACCTCCAGCACATGGTGAAGGACTACGACATCACCGACATCTCGCTTCAGAAAATCTACGCCATCCTCTTCGGGGAGCGCATCAGCAAAACCCAACGCCTCACCAACTGGGAGGCCGAAACGCTGAGCGATGCCCAGCAGGCCTATGCGGCCCTCGACGCCTGGGCGTGCCTCAAAATCTACGATTATCTACGCACCGGAAGCTTCGACAAACTGGGGTCGCCCTACCGCCACCTGCCCGAAGACCCGGCTGAAAAATCACAAGCCAAACCATGAAACTACAACGCTCCACTGTCATTCCCTGCCTGCTCCTGATTTATCTGGGTGTAATGGCATCCATCGGCTACCCCGAATACGCCTCCGGCCGCACCTCGGCCCTGGAGTATTTCGGCATAATCGGTGTGACCATTGCCGTGATAATTCTGCTGCACTTCAACCTGAAGCGCCGCGAACGTCTGCGCCGCGAACGCATGGCCGACATAGAGCAAAACGCTAAGAATAATAAATAATCATATTATAGATATGGCTAACAAGGCATTACTTATCATCCTCGACGGCTGGGGCCTCGGCAACCACGAGCACTCCGACGCCATTTTCAACACCTCCACCCCCTACTGGGACTATCTGCTGAAAACCTACCCCCACTCGCAGCTGCAGGCCAGCGGCGAATACGTCGGTCTGCCCGACGGCCAGATGGGTAACTCCGAGGTTGGTCACCTCAACATCGGTGCTGGTCGCATCGTGTATCAGGACCTCGTGAAAATCAACAACGCCATCAAAACCGGCAGCATCTACGATAACCCCGAAATTAAGAAAGCATTTGAGTACTGCGCCACCACCGGCCAGGCCATGCACTTCATGGGCCTGACCTCCACCGGCGGCGTTCACTCATCGCTCGACCACCTTTTCGCCCTGTGCGACATCGCTAAAAAGTACGGTCTGACCAAGGTTTACCTGCACTGCTTCATGGACGGCCGCGACACCGACCCCCGCTCGGGCATCACCTATGTGGCCGACGTGCAGAAGCACTGCCAGCAGAGCGCAGGCGTCATCGCATCCGTTGTGGGCCGCTACTATGCCATGGACCGCGACCGCCGCTGGAACCGTGTGAAGGAAGCTTATGACCTCCTTATCGACGGCAAGGGCGAGCAGGCCACCGACATGGTTGCCGCAATCCAGAAGAGCTACGACGAAGGTGTGACCGATGAGTTCATCAAGCCCATCAACAACAGCACCGTGGACGGCACCATCAAGCCCAACGACTGCGTTATCTTCTTCAACTACCGCAACGACCGCGCCAAGGAACTCACCGAAGTGCTCACCCAGAAGGATATGCCCGAGGAAGGCATGCACACCATCCCCGGCCTGCAATACTACTGCATGACCCCCTACGATGCATCGTTCACCGGCGTGCACATCATCTTCGACAAAGAGGACGTGGCAAACACCCTGGCCGAGTACCTCTCCAACATGGGCAAAAAGCAGCTCCACATTGCCGAAACCGAGAAGTACGCCCACGTAACCTTCTTCTTCAACGGTGGTCGCGAAGCAGCCTTCGACGGTGAGGACCGCATCCTGGTGCCCTCGCCCAAGGTGGCTACCTACGACCTCAAGCCCGAAATGAGCGCCTACGAGGTGAAGGACAAACTCGTTGAGCAGATCGACTCGGAGAAGTACGATTTCATCGTTGTGAACTACGCCAACGGCGACATGGTGGGCCACACCGGCATCTACCCTGCAATCCAGAAGGCTGTCGAAACCATCGACAACTGCCTCAAGGACACCGTTGAAGCTGCCAAGGCTCACGGCTACGAGGTTATCATCATCGCCGACCACGGCAACGCCGACTACGCCACCAACGCCGACGGCACACCCAACACCGCCCACTCGCTCAACCCTGTTCCCTTCGTGTTCGTCACCGAGAACACCGACGCCAAGGTTGAGGACGGCATCCTGGCCGACGTGGCACCCTCGCTGCTCCACATCATGAAGGTGGCTCAGCCCGCCGAAATGAACGGCAAGGACCTTATCAAGGAATAAGCACACTGCTTGAACCATCGATTTTACTGAACGCGACCCTGCAAAAGGGCCGCGTTCTTTTTGTTTTGTACCATTTTACCACAAAATTGAGCATTACTCGCTTTTTTTCCTTATCTTTGCCAAATAAATCTGTATTATCCTATGCTCGAAATAAGCGAAATATTCAATGCAGCCGCCGTGCTCAAGGGCGTGGCGCGAAAAACTGCTATTATCCCCGCACCGAAAATCAATCCTGAAGCCGACGTTTTCCTGAAAACCGAAAACCTGCAGCTCACCGGCAGTTTCAAGCTGCGCGGAGCTTACTATAAGATTTCACAACTCACTCCCGAGGAAAAGCAGCGCGGCGTAATTGCCTGCTCGGCCGGCAACCATGCCCAGGGTGTGGCCCTCGGCGCTACCCACAACGGCATCAAGGCACTTATCTGCCTTCCTGCCGGTGCTCCGATTTCGAAAGTTGAAGCCACCAAGGGCTACGGTGCCGAAGTGTGCCTGGTGCCCGGTGTCTACGACGACGCCTATGCCAAAGCCCTCGAACTTCAGAAGGAGCACGGCTACACCTTCGTGCATCCTTTCGATGACCCCAAAGTGATTGCAGGCCAGGGTACTATCGGCCTGGAAATACTCCAGCAGATGCCCGACGTGCAGGCCGTAATCGTGCCTATCGGCGGCGGCGGCCTGATTTCAGGCGTGGCCTACGCCATCAAAACCCTCCGACCTGACGTGAAGGTGTACGGCGTGCAGTCCACCGGCGCACCCTCCATGGCCGCATCGCTCAAGGAGGGCAAACTGTGCCACCTCAACGACGTCAGCACAATTGCGGACGGCATCGCAGTGAAGGAACCCGGCGTGAACACTTTCGAGATGTGTAATAAATACGTTGACGAAGTTGTGACCGTGAGCGACGACGAGATTGCCGCCGCCATCCTCGCACTCATTGAGCAGCAGCGCATCGTGGCCGAAGGCGCAGGCGCTGTGGCAGTGGCAGCTGCAATGTTCAATAAAGTTCCCATCAAGGGCCTCAAAACAGTGTGCCTCGTTTCGGGCGGCAACATTGATGTGAACACCTTGAGCCGTGTCATCACCCGCGGCCTCAACAAGAGTGGTCGAAACTACACCTTCATCATCGACCTCGTGGACAAACCCGGCCAGCTTTCGGGTGTTTGCAGCGCCATCGGCGAGCAGGGCGGCAACATCATCTCGGTGACCCACGAGCGAATCAATGCCTCGGCTGCTATCAACGGTTGCACCATCCGAGTGGAGCTCGAAACCCGCGATAAGGACCACATCGACTCTATCCGCACCGCTCTGGTGAATGCCGGTTATAAAGTTCTGAATTAAAACAATATACAATGAAATATCTTGCTATCTTAGCGCTGGCGGCCGCACTGCCCTGCTCGGCTATGGCCGACGCTCCGGCCGACTCCGTCGCCACCGACTCGGTGAAATCCTTCATCTTCACCGATGTCATCACCGTACCCACCACCTCTGTCAAGGACCAGAACCGTTCCGGAACATGCTGGTGCTTCGCCGGCACATCCTACTTCGAGGATGAAATCCGCCGCCTCAAAGGCGACTCGCTGGACATTTCGGAAATGTACACCGTGCGCAAATGCTACGAGGACAAGGCCGACCGCTTCATCCGCCTCTACGGCGAGTGCAACTTCGCTGCAGGCGGTTCGCTAATGGACGTTCCCTACGTGTGGAGCCGCTACGGCGCTGTGCCCGAGGAAGTTTACTCAGGCCTTAACTACGGAGAGCCCAAGCACGACCACTCCGAGCTGGATGCCGCTTTGGCAGCCTACCTCAACGCCGTAGTCAAGAAACCCGGCAAAAAACTCACCACCGCTTGGCGCCAGGGGCTGCAGGGTATCCTGGATGCCTACTTCGGCCCCGTGCCCGAAACCTTCGAATACAAAGGCAAGACCTACACCCCCAAGAGCTATGCGGAAAGCCTCGGACTGACCATGAGCGACTATGTGCCCCTCACATCGTTCTCGCATCATCCGTTCTACGAAACTTTCGCCGTCGAGGTGCCCGACAACTGGCTGTGGGCACAGTACTACAACGTGCCGCTGGACGACCTCAAGGCCATAATCGATAATTCGCTCGCCAACGGCATGTCGCTCGTGTGGGCAGCCGACGTCAGCGAACCCGGTTTCCAATGGGCCAAGGGTGTTGCTCTCATGCCCAAAGCCAAAGATGAAAACCTGGAAGGAACCGAGCTGGCCCGCTGGGTGAAACTTTCCGACAAGGACCGCGCTGCCGAGCGCTACCAGTTCGACGGTCCCACGGAGGAAATCACAGTCTCCCAGGAGCTCCGCCAGGAAATGTTTGACAACCAGGAAACCACCGATGACCACGGCATGGAAATCGTGGGCACCGCTGTGGACCAGAACGGCAACCGCTACTACAAAGTTAAAAACTCGTGGGACACCAATCAGGTGTACGACGGATTCTTCTATGTGAGCGAACCCTACGTCCTGGCCAAGACCATCGACATCCTCGTTCACCGCGACGCAATCCCCAAGGATATCGCCAAGAAACTCAAGCTGAAATAAATCCACCCATCACCCCATACCTCCGGCACCACCCGCATCGCGGCGTGGTGCCGGAGCTTTTTCCACCGCTCCGACTCTGCTCCCCGTTGCCAGATAAAAAATTTGCTTGTGTGCAATAATTTTAATAAATTTGCGCATACAATACGAGATTATATCATAAACTAAACAACCAATCTTAAAAATCATTCTACCATGAAGGTAATTAAAGCTTTAGCTGCCATGGCAGCGCTGAGCCTGTGCCAGGATGCCATTGCGGCAACCGTGGAGCGCATGGATCCTCCGTTCTGGTACACGGGCATGAAAAACCCCGAAGTGCAGGTGATGCTCTATGGCAAGGATATTGCCGAAGCTGATTTCTCGCTCAAAGATTATCCCGGAGTAACGGTGAAAGAGGTGGCCAAGGTGGCTAATCCCAACTATCTGTTCGTGTATCTGGATGTCGACAACACTGCCAAACCCGGAACCCTTACTTTCAACCTGAAAGAGGGCCGTAAAACCACCGAGCAGCACTTCGAACTGCGCCCCCGCAACACCAAAACCGGTGCCCAGGGCTTCACCACCAAGGATGTGCTCTACCTGATTATGCCTGACCGCTTTGCCAACGGCGACCCCACCAACGACGACCTGGGCGAATGGAAAGCAAGCCGCAATAATGGCGGCGGCCACCATGGCGGCGACATCCGCGGTATCCAGGATCACCTCGACTACATCGATGATTTGGGAGTGACTGCCATCTGGCTCAACCCTGTCCAGTTCAACAAAGGCAATGCCTCGCACGGCTACTCAATTTCCGACTATTACCTAATTGACCCTCGCCTGGGCTCCAACGAGGAATACTGCGAAATGATTGATGCCGCCCACGACAAGAACATAAAAGTGGTGATGGACATGATTTTCAACCATTCAGGCAGCAGCCACTGGTGGATTGAAGATATCCCTGACACCGATTGGTTCAATCAGAACGACTACGCCGCCAGTATCAGCAAGCGTCAGGCCGGCCCTCGCCCCAACTTTGGTCCCGGCGGATGGCGTCGCCGCAATGCCGAGCCTCTGCCCGCTACCATCGAGGAATTCAACGCCCTGCCTCAGGAAAAACAGGACTCAATCATGCGCAGCGTGAAGAAAGAGCCCGGAAGCCTGGTGAACACCACGCACTACAAATGGGTGCTTCTTGACCCCCATGCTCCGCAATCCGAACGCGACATCCTCACCGACGGTTGGTTCGTGGCCGGTATGCCCGACCTCAACCAGCGCAACCGCCACGTGGCCAAATATCTCATTCAGAACAGTATCTGGTGGATTGAATATTCGCGTATCGACGGTATCCGCATGGACACCTACCCCTATGCCGACTATGACTTCATGGTGCGCTGGTGCGAGGAAGTGGAGGACGAATATCCCGACTTCAACATCGTGGGCGAAGGCTGGTACCCGCGCAATTCGGCAGCCGGCTGGTGGCAGCGCGGTTCGATGGTCAACGGTAAGGATCCCAAGCTCAAAACCGTGATGGACTTCGACCTTACTTTCACCACAAAGCGCGAAATCATGAACGAGAGCAACACTACCGAAGGTTCCGAAGCCGGTCTGTTCAAAATCTACGAGGCTATTACTCAGGACTTCCTGATTCCGGACCCCAACTATGTGCTCACGTTCCTCGACAACCACGATATTGACCGCTTCATGGAGCCTGGCGACCCCGCCTGGAAACTCAAGCAGGGCCTTGCCTTCCTGCTCACCACACGTGGTATTCCTCAGATTTACTACGGTACGGAAATCGCCATAGGCGGACATGAAAATATGCGCGCCGACTTCCCCGGCGGCTGGCAGGAGGACGCAGTCAGCGCTTTCACTCCCGAGGGCCGCAACGAATACCAGAACGAGTGCTGGGACTACGCCAGCAAGCTGCTCAACTGGCGCCGCAACTCCAAAGCCGTCACCGAGGGAAAACTCATTCACTACACTCCCGACAACCAGACCAAGTGCTACGTCTACGCACGCACTAACGGCGACGACACCGTACTGGTGATGATTAACGGTTCGGACACCGTGCGCCCGGTGGATATGTCGCGTTTCGCCGAAGTTATAGGCGACAACACCAAGGGTACCGAAGCCGTGACCGGCGAGGTAATCGATGTGACCGACACCGTACTTATGCCGGCACGTGGTGTCTACGTGCTTGACCTCAGCAAATAAGATACGTTAAAAATAAGGTGCCTAAACGCCTCCGGAATTACTGCCGGAGGCGTTTTTATTAAAATGTTATGATAAACGCACAATTTTCGTATATTAAGACACCGTTTCAAAAGTTTTAATTATATTTGCAAAAACTTCGGTAGGTGACCGGGAATTTACAGAATTCAGTATCTTACCAACTAATCTTATCCCGCATGAAAACGTTTAATAAAACACTTAGAAAAATGCTCGGGGCAATCATCGCCTTGCTCGGTTTTTCTGCCTGTGGCGAAGAACTGTGCATGTACGGTACTCCATCGGGCGAGTACGAAATCAGCGGCCTGGTGTACGGCGATGACAATGAGAAGCTCGACGGAGCCATGGTTACGACCTCCATGCGTGATACTATCTACACCTCCGAAGGTAAGTACACTATAAAGTCTCCTGAGAGAACATTCCCAATCAACAAAATTGAAGTAAAAGCCGAAAAATCTGGCTACAAGGATCAAACTAAGGAAGTGACCCTCGAGTACTCCGGCGGCAAAGGTTCATGGTACGAAGGAAAGGCCGAAGCCGTGCAGGACTTTAATCTCCAGAAATCAGAATAACCAAAAATCACACAAATATATTTATTATGAGTAGGTTTAATCACATTTCAAACAAGATTCTTGGCGGCCTGATAGCCCTCTTGGGATTTTCGGGATGCTCCACCGATGATGGTGGCATGATGGTAATGTATGGCACCCCAGCTGGCGAGTACGAAATCAGCGGCATGGTGTACGGCGATGACAATAAGAAGCTCGACGGAGCCATGGTGACAACCTCCAGGCGTGATACTGTCTACACCTCTGAAGGTAAGTACACTATAAAGTCACCTGATAGTACATTCCCCATCAACAAAATTGAAGTAAAAGCCGAAAAATCCGGCTACAAGGATCAGACTAAGGAAGTGACTCTCAAGTACTCCGGCGGCAAAGGTTCGTGGTACGAAGGAAAGGCCGAAGCCGTGCAGGACTTTAATCTGATAAAAGTCGAGGACGAAGCAGAATGAGCGCCCCGAAAGCAAAACTCGGCATTCGCCGCCGCCTTGCGCTTGAGTTGTTTCGGTTGCACCAAAAACAGAAAATTCGCGAACACACCATGCGGCAACTGTTCTGGGAGTGCACCCAGCGCTGCAACATAGCGTGCCGCCACTGCGGCAGCGATTGCTCGGCATCCACCACCATCCCCGATTTTCCCGGCGACGAATTTGTGGAGGTGTGCCGCAAGCTGGCCCGGCATGTGGACCCGCACCAGGTGACCATCGTGATTACGGGCGGCGAGCCGCTGGTGCGGTCCGACCTCGAAAGCGTAGGCGCTCAGCTTCACGCCCTCGGCTACCCCTGGGGCATAGTCACCAACGGCCTGGCGCTCACCCCTGAGCGTTTCCGCCGCCTGGTGGAAGCGGGGCTGCGTGCCATCACCATAAGCATCGACGGCCTTGAGGAGGACCATAACTGGATGCGCGGCAACCCGCTGTCCTTTGCCCGCGCCACCGCTGCAATCCGCACCGTGGCCGCTGTGCGCGGCATCAATTGGGATGTGGTGACCTGCGTGAACCGCCGAAACATCGCGCACCTGCCCGAGCTTAAGGAGCATCTGATTGCCAACGGTGTAAAGGGCTGGCGCCTGTTCACAGTGTTCCCTGCCGGCCGAGCCGCAGGCGATGCCGACCTGGCACTCACTCCTGTGGAGTATCGTAGCCTGATGGAATTCATAAAGGATACCCGTTCCGAAGGCCGTATCAATGCTCAGTACTGCTGCGAAGGTTTTCTGGGCGACTACGAAGGCACCGTGCGTCCGGGCTTTTTCCAGTGCCATGCCGGTGTGTCAGTTGCCTCGGTGCTTATCGACGGCTCCATCGGTGCTTGTCCAAGCATACGCTGCTATATGGCTCAGGGCAACGTGCGCACCGACGACCTGTGGGAGGTGTGGCAAACTCGCTACCAGCCCTACCGCGACCGCTCATGGATGCGCAAGGACGACTGCAAGGACTGCCGCAACTTCCGCTACTGCCGCGGCAACGGCATGCATCTGCGCGATGCCGAGGGAAGGCTCTTACGATGTAATCTCAAAGAACTGCAGGGATAGCAGATTTCTCGATAATTATCACTATCTTTGTAATCCAAAGATACGCGGGTATAAGATATGAGCAAAAAGTCTATCCGGTTTTTCAATGATCGCGAGGTGCGTGCGGTATGGGACGACGAAAACAACTGCTGGTGGTTTTCGGCCGCGGACGTTGTACGCGCCATCAATGACGAACCGGACTATACGAAAGCCGGCAACTATTGGCGATGGCTCAAACGCAAACTCAGTCAGGAAGGACTTCAACTCGTGAGTCCCACTCACGGGTTCAAATTTGAGGCTCCCGATGGAAAGGAGCCCTCACTGAGAGAATCAACGATCGCGAAATGTTTATGAAAGGTATCGATTACTCATATTATTACGAAGAAGAATAACATAACAACCGATATTTCCCGATATGAAAAAGCTGTTGAATATAATAGTGATTTTCACGGTCATCGCCCTTGTGGCCGGATGCAAGACCTCGGAGGCCAACTACCGTGCAGCCTACGAAAAAGCCGTAGCCGCGCGGGCCGAGGATGAATCCATCGATTCCACCATCTACGGCCAAGTGCGCCGCCAGATGAAGTCGCAAGTAATGCAGACACCCGACGGCCGCAGCGTTGAAGTTCAGTCGCAGTTCGTGAAAGTGACTGAAAACGGTGGCGGCATCCCCGAAAACCTGAAAAGCTACAATGTGGTGGCCGGCCAGTTCAAGCAGCTTTTCAATGCAAAATCGCTACGCGACCGCCTCACCGATCTCGGCTATCCCGGAGCGTTTGTGGTTGAAACCTCCGAGCCCTACTACTATGTTGTAGCCGGAAGCTACTCAGGCCTCACTCAGGCAGCCGATGCGCTCGAACAGCTCCGCGCCAAAGCTCCCGTGGCGATGAAAGCTCCCCTGCCCTTCATCCTCCATGCCGCTGCCGGACGCTCTACCAAGTGAATATGACGGATTCCAATTTGTTATTTTCAATCATCACTCCGGTATATAACCGCAAGGACTGCATAGCCAACTGCATCCGAAGTGTGGCGGCGCAGCAATGCCCCGTAGCTTTCGAGCATATTGTGGTGGACGACGGTTCAACCGACGCCACCCCCACCATAGTCCAGGAAATGGCTGCTGGCAATCCCCGGCTTGTGGCTTTGCAACTGCCGAAGAATATGGGCCCCAACGCAGCCCGCAATGCTGCCATCCGCAAGGCCCACGGTCGCTTCATAATCTTCCTTGACAGCGACGATGCCATGCGCCCCGGTGCGCTGGCTACAATCGCCGAAGCAATCAGCCGCTATCCCGAATGTGGCCATCTGATGTTCACCGTGGACTATCGCGTGGAGGAATTCGCCGATATGCCGGAAACCGCCTTGTTTTCGTTCCGTGATTTTCTTGAACAGCGTGTGACCGGCGATTTCACTCACGTGGTGCTCCGCTCCACGATGCTTGCGCACCCATTCGACGAGGAACTGCGTATCTACGAGGGTATTTTCTTTATGAGCTTCTATAAAGAAGCCGGCACAATGCGATTCTTCAACAAGGTGCTTCTCGACTTGGACCGCGGTCGCGACGATCGTGTGACTTTCAGCGTATTGCCCGACAACAAGGAAACCCTCCGCCGTACCGTTAAGGCTATTGGCATCCTTGCCGACCGTTTCACCGACGATTACTCAGCCACCGAAACCGGGCGCAGGGTGCTCGCCGGGCAATTGATGAAAAAACACCGCTTCGCAACAATGCTTGGCATGAGCCGCGAAGCCAACACCACCGAAAATCAGATCCGGTCACTTGGGTTCAGCGTCCCTGCCACATGGCGAGTGCTCAACCGCACACACATGGGTGCTCCCTTCTTTGCAGTAGCTAAATTTTATATCAAACTAAAATTTGCCCTTGGCATCCGCCCGAAATAAACGCACGAGTGACCGACGCATTCCGCGTGCGCGCGACACCAGGCAAAAAAGCCAGTAAGGCAACCGCGACGGAAGCGTAAGGCTGCGGGTATCTTCTAACACACGCTTCAGTTCCGAGAGGTCCTTGATATTAAAACGCTTCAGAGCAGCGTGCTCCACGGCCATTCGCACAATGGAGATGCTGGCACCGTGCATCACTGCGCGGGCCTCGGCATCGCCGGTGCGCTGCTCAAGTTCAAGAATCCGTGCGGCGGCCATAAACTGCTGCTCCCCCATCTTCACCACGTCGTGCGTACGACAGGCTGAATCCGGATGGATGCGGTAGGCATATACCGGCACCGACGAGGAAGCCATGGCCCTGCATGCCTGGAGATATTCAAGCATGAACAGGCGGTCCTCCGAATATGAAATTCCCTCGGCAAAACGCAGTTTGAGCCGCTCAATGATATCGCGCCGGAAAATATTGGCCCACAGGGCGTAATCGCGATGATGAACTATGGGAGTTGCAAAGTAGCCATCGGTAAATGTGCACAAATTGCTCAGTTTTCCACCCATCAATTTCAAGCACGAAGCCGCTCCGAAGTCGGCTTCAGGGTATTGTTCCATCAACTGTGTGAGCACTTGCAGGCCGTCGGGCAGATAGTAATCATCTGCATCGCAGAAAACTATCCACTGTCCGCGCGCAGCATCGAGCCCTGCGTTGCGCGCCGAGCTTACACCTCCGTTGGGTTTATCAATCACTCGGACGCGGCCGTCGCAGGCCTCGTAGCGGCGGCAAATCTCAAGCGAGGTATCGCGACCGCCATCGTTAACTAATATAAGTTCGAAGTTGGAATACGTCTGCCCCAGTATACCGCCGATACATTCATCCAGAAAACGCTCGGCATTGTAAACGGGTACTATGACAGATACGACGCCCTTCATAACCACACAGTTTTATAAAATTTGACGACCGGTCAGTCGGTTAACAAAAAGGCAGAAGCCTGTGCGGAACATCAGCAGGAACGCTGCGGCAAATATTGCGAACGCCACACCCTGCACCAGCGCGAACAGCACAAGTTCGCTCCAGCCCTGATACGGATTGAGCCTGAGGAAAGAACCAAGCAAATAGTACGACGCAACTCCGGCGCATGCCAGTGCCGCTGAATTTCTTATCCACTCACTCCAATAGTGCCACACACCGAGCTTGAAGGCACGGCTGAACAGATAGAACGGCTTCCACATGGCCACCACCACGACCAGGCTTACGAACACTCCGAACAGAATACCGTTCAGCCCGAAAAGCCAGCCGAAAAGTACCGATAGCCCCACATTGAGGCTTGCCTCAACAACAGGTGCCCAAATGTCGCCGAAAAGACCGTAGGCGTTGATGAATTGGTCCACCACGTTGCGGGTGAGACTGATAAACAGCGTGGCCACTATCAGCACCACGGTACTATAGCCGAACAAGTACTCCGGCCCGATCCACAAACTGATGAAAGGCTGGAAGCAAAGCAACATAACATAGAGAAGCATGCCCACAAAGGCGAAGCGCAGGCTCAGCAGCTCGTAGAACACCTCGCGGATATGCCGCTCGTCGCCTTCGGCTACCAGGTTGCCCACTCCGGCCGACATCGAATTGAACATAGCGTTGCACAGGCGGATAAGTCCGGTGCCAACAAGCATGTAGTTGCCATAGAGAGCTACAGTGGTGAGTGAAATATACGCATATATCACTATCGAGCTGAACTGAGTCATCACGAAACCGCCGATTCGGTGGAAGAACAGCTGACGGATTTTCACGAGCAGCTCACGATATTTTTCCTTAAGCTCTGCGAAGGTATGCCCGGTGGATTGGAGTTCGGGAAAGGCATTGCGGGTGGCGCGGTGGAGGGAATAAGCCGAGATAAGCGTAAACACCAGCTCAAGCACTATCCAGCTTTCGTAGGGCCATGGCAGGCAGTACATAGCAGCTATCTGAGCAATGAGTTTGGTGAGCGTCCACGGCACCGTGGCCACCTGAATTTTATAGTCCATCTGTGCCGACGACAGCACTATCTGCCTGTAGTTCACATAGTAGCCAATGAGCGCACTCACCAACAGCACGCCGAAGGATGCGTAGGCATACCACAGCGGCAGGTTCATTTTCTTAAAAATCAGGGGAAAGAAAGCGGAAATCAACACACCACCTACCAGAATATAGGAGGCTATGCGCCGATAGAGCATGCCATGGAAGGTGACAATCTCGTTGATGATGGCGTAGGACTGATTGGCCAGGGGCTTATAAAGCGAGAAACCGACTGCCGCACCAATACCAAGTTCCGCCAGATTAAGGAATTGCAGCAGATTGGTAAGCGTTGTGTTCAGACCCAGCACCTCGGTGCCAAGATAGTTCAGAAACACCTTGCGCGACACGAACTGTAGCAGCAGCATGAGAACAAAAAAGGCCATCGCCACAACCGTGTTGTGGATGCTTTTAGTAGTTCTCGACGTCTGGTTCATCAGATAGTTAATAGAGTAATGATAATATATAACGGAATAGTTTCCCATTTATTATTAGCCGCAGCCCAAAATAGCGATGTGAGCGGTCAATACGCTGCATTATGCTGTCAGGGCGAGGGATATATCGCAAATTTTGCGTATCTTTGCAGTCGCAAATTTTTGAAGGTTAATGAAAGTACTTAAATTCGGTGGTACATCCGTCGGGACTCCCGACCGTATCAAGCACGTTGCCGGGCTCATCCGCCGCGAGAGCCGCAATGTGGTGGTTCTTTCGGCTATGTCCGGAACCACAAACTCGCTCGTCGAAATTTCGGAATATCTCTACAAGGGTAATATTCCCGGAGCGCAGGAAACTCTCAACCTGCTCGAAGCTAAATATATCCGCGTGGTGCGCGAGCTTCTTTCTACCGAAGCTACCCGTGCCGAGGCCATGGCCGCCATCGAGCGAACTTTTGCCCTTATCCGCTACTTTTTCAACGACAATTTCAACGTGGACGGCGAAAAGGAAATTCTGGCCCAGGGCGAACTGATGTCCACGGCACTCATGCTGGCCTACCTGCGCGAGCAGGGAGTGAAGGCCGTGATTGTGCCGGCACTCGACTATATGCGCACCTTGGAGAGCGGTGAGCCGGACATGAATTATATCGGTGCAACCCTGCGCCGCCTCATCGACCTCGAACCCGAGGCCGAACTTTTCATCACCCAAGGCTACATTTGCCGCAATGCCCACGGCGGGGTTGACAACCTGAAGCGCGGCGGTAGCGACTACACCGCATCAATAATCGGTGCAGTGCTCGGCTGCGAGGAAATCCAGATCTGGACCGACATCGACGGCATGCACAACAACGACCCCCGCTTTGTTGAGGGCACCCGACCGGTGAGCAGCCTCCACTTCGAGGAAGCCGCCGAACTGGCCTACTTCGGTGCCAAAATCCTGCATCCCTCGTGTGTGCTTCCGGCTAAGCTCCACAATATCCCCGTGCGCCTGCTCAACACTCTGCAGCCCGAAGCACCCGGCACCCTCATATATAATATGGCTCCCGACGGCAGCCTCAAAGCCGTCGCCGCCAAGGACAATATTACTGCCATCAAGGTGAAATCAGGCCGTATGCTGCTGGCCTACGGCTTCCTGCACAAGGTGTTCGAAACATTCGAGAACCACCGCACCAGCATCGACATGATTGCAACCTCGGAGGTCGGCGTCACACTCACTATCGATGACGACTCGCGCCTGGCCGCTATCGTGGACGACCTCAAGCGTTTCGGCACCGTCACCGTGGACCGCGACATGGTGATCATCTGCGTCGTCGGCGACCTGGAGTGGCACAACACCGGCTTCGAGGCCCGAGCCATCGGTGCCTTGGCCGATATCCCCGTGCGCATGATTTCCTACGGCGGCAGCAACTACAACATTTCAATGCTCGTGCGCAAGGAGGACAAAATCAAAGCTCTCCGCAGCCTTTCGGAGCATCTTTTTAATTAAGATTTAGGTACATTTTTCTAAGGTCAGATGATAACAGTAAACAATCTCGCAATACAATTCGGTAAAAAGCCCCTGTTCCAGGATGTGAACCTGAAGTTCACTCCCGGCAACTGCTACGGTATTATCGGTGCTAACGGTGCCGGCAAGTCAACCCTGATGCGCATTCTCAGCGGTCAGCTCAATCCCTCGGCAGGCAGCGTAAGCCAAGGACCCGGCGAGCGCATGAGCGTGCTGGAGCAGGACCACTTCAAGTTCGACGACTGCACGGTGATTGAAACTGTGCTCCGCGGCCACACCGTGCTGTGGGACATCATGCAGGAAAAGGACGCCCTCTACGCCAAGCCTGATTTCAGCGAAGCCGACGGTATCCGCGCTTCCGAACTGGAGGAGCGCTTCGCCGAGCTCGAGGGCTGGAACGCCGAGAGCGATGCCGCCGCACTGCTCAGCGGCCTCGGCATCAAGGAGGACCGCCACAATATGCTCATGCGCGACATGAGCGCCAACGAAAAGGTGCGTGTGCTCCTGGCCAAAGCTCTGTTCGGCAACCCCGATAACCTGCTGCTGGACGAACCCACCAACGACCTTGACCTCGACACCGTGGCATGGCTCGAAGACTACCTTTCGAAGTTCGAGAACACGGTGCTCGTTGTGTCGCACGACCGCCACTTCCTCGACTCCGTGTGCACCCACACCCTTGATATCGACTACAACCGTCTGCAGCTCTTCGCCGGCAACTACAGCTACTGGTACCAGTCAAGCCAGCTGGCCCTGCGCCAGCAGCAGCAGGCCAACAAGAAGGCCGAGGAAAAGCGTGCCGAGCTGCTTGAGTTCATCCGCCGCTTCAGCGCCAATGTGGCCAAGAGCAAGCAGACAACCTCGCGCAAGAAGATGCTTGAAAAACTCAACATCGAGGAAATCCAGCCCTCCATGCGCCGCTATCCGGGCATCATTTTCACTCCGAACCGCGAAGTCGGTAACAAGATTCTCGAAGTCAAGGGCCTCACTGCAAGTGTGGATGGCGAAGTGCTGTTCCGCGACGTGAATTTCCAGATTGAAAAAGGCGATAAGGTGGCTTTCCTTAGCCACGACCCGCGCGCCATGACTGCCCTGTTCGAAATCATCAACGGCAACCGAAAGGCCGACGAAGGCACCTACGAGTGGGGGCAGACTATCACCACGGCCTACCTCCCGCTGGACAACTCGGCATTCTTCAACACCGATTATAACCTTGTGGACTGGCTCTCGCAGTTCAGCGACGACTCCAGCGAAATCTACCTCAAGGGCTTCCTGGGCAAGATGCTCTTCTCGGGCGAGGATGTTCTCAAAAAGGCTTCAGTGCTTTCCGGTGGCGAGAAAATGCGCTGCATGATTGCACGCATGATGCTCCGCGATGCAAACACCATGGTGCTCGACTCCCCCACCAACCACCTGGACCTCGAATCCATCCAGGCTTTCAACAACACGCTCCAGAACTTCAAGGGCGTTATCCTGATGGCCTCGCACGACCATGAATTCATCCAGACCGTGTGCAACCGCATCATCGAACTCACACCCAACGGCATTATCGACAAGATTGCCGAGTACGACGACTACATCACCGACCCGCGCGTGCTTGAGGCAAGAGAAAGATTATACAGCAAATAATCCCTTAAATAACTATATCATAAAATGGTACGCCACATCGTAATGTTCCGTCTGGCAGCCGACAGCGACCGCGCCCGACTTGCCAAAGAATTCAAAGAAGCTATTGAAAAACTGCCCGCCGTGCTCCCCACGCTCGACGCCGTGGCAGTCGGTATCAACGACGGCCCTGCCGCCGGCAACTGGGACATTGTTCTCACAGCCGACTGCGCCGACTATGCCGCACTCGAGGCTTACTCCGCCGCTCCGGAGCACCTTGCCTGCGTGGCAATCATCAAGCCGGCCCTCGAAGGCCGCGTCTGCGTGGACTACACCGTAGACTAATCTTGCGAATCCATTTCATTTACCCTAAAGTGCTCCTGAATACCTCGGGAGCACTTTTTTGTCAAAGATATAACTCTCAAGATTATTTTAATTACCTTTGCGATGATGAAAATAAACTATTTAACCATTATGATTGTACCATTAGCATTATCACTACTTGCCATGAATTCTGACGCAGTAAATAATGAGATAACACGAGCAGACAAAGACGGATTCTGTGTAGTCACACAGACAAATGGTCCCACTTTGGGATATAACCCTGATTCCGGTGTAAAAATAATTGAACGCGACGGTTTCGCTTTCAAGAGTTTTGACGGCACCGATTCGCTGCTGCCCTACGAGGACTGGCGGTTGCCGGCCCGTGTCCGGGCTGCCGATCTTGCCTCACGCATGTCAATCGATGAAATAGCAGGCCTCATGCTATATTCGCAGCAGAATCGGCTGCCTATGCTCAATGACACCTACGGAGGAGTCTCGTTCGAAGAAAGTGGTTGTAACGCCTGGGATATAAGCGATAGCCAACGCTCCTTCCTACTCAACGACAATGTCCGACATGTGCTCGTGTCGACAGTGGAAAGCCCCGAAGCTGCGGCACGATGGAACAATAATGTTCAGGCTTTGGTTGAGGGAACCAACCATGGTATTCCGGCCAACAACTCGTCCGACCCGCGTCACTCAGCATTTCAGGATGCAGAGTTCGCACCGGGTGCCGGAGGAAAATTATCGATGTGGAGCAATCTTATGGGTATTGCGGCCGCATTCGACCCCTCACTCATGCGACGCTTCGGCGAGATTGCCTCGCAGGAGTACCGAGCCCTCGGTCTTGCTACAGCACTCTCCCCACAGGCTGACTTGGGAACAGATCCTCGCTGGTATCGCTTCAATTCTACTTTCGGCAACGACCCGGAACTGGTGCGTGACCTAATCCGCGAATACTGCGATGCGTTTCAATCCAACTCTCCCACTGATAGCGACTGGGGCACCGGCAGTGTAAACGCTATGGTTAAGCACTGGCCCGGAGGTGGTTCGGGCGAAGGTGGTAGGGATGCTCACTACGGTAACGGTAAATTTGCCGTATATCCGGGCGGATGCATAGCAGACCACATGCTGCCATTTCGCGAAGGAGCCTTCAAACTCAACGGAGCTACAGCTCAGGCCTCTGCCGTGATGCCTTACTATACTGTATCCTTCGGGCAGACCGATGAAAATGTCGGAAATTCATTCAGTCGCGCACTAATCACCGACAGCCTCCGAAACGGGTGTGGTTACGATGGTGTGGTATGTACCGATTGGGTTATTACCGACGACCCGGTGGACCCCGGGCGCCATTGGTCAAAACCCTGGGGTGTGGAGAATCTCTCAGTGGCCGAGCGTCATTACAAGGCTCTGATGGCGGGAGTGGACCAATTTGGTGGAAATAATGCTAAAGCTCCTGTGGTTCAAGCATACGAAATAGGATGTCGTGAGCATGGCGAAGAGTGGATGCGGCAACGGATGGAAGAATCTGCCATCCGATTACTGCTTAATTCTTTCAGACTCGGGCTGTTCGAAAATCCGTATGTAGATGTTGACAAAACTGTTGCCACTGTCGGGCAACCCGCATGGATGGATGAAGGCTACGCACAGCAACTTCGATCCATTATCATGCTGAAAAATCATGGTAATGTACTTCCGATGGTTGAAAAAGCCAAAGTATACGTGCCAAACCGCAGTGTTCCGGCAATGCGTAATTTTTGGGGTGGCACCGACGCAGCACAGAACTATGCACCCCTTGACAGCAACGTTCTCAGCCGCTACTTCCAGCCCGTATCCACGCCCGAGGAAGCCGATTTCGCAATAGTATTCATGGAATCGCCCAAAAGTTTCCGCGCCGGTTACGACCCGGCCGACAAGGAAGCCGGTGGAAACGGTTACATTCCTATCACACTGCAATACCGACCATATACAGCCACTGCAGCCCGCGAACATAGCATAGCCACGGACCCATTTGATGGTAATACCGACCGCTCTTACCGCGGTAAGACCGTAAAAGCCATGAATGAATGTGAGCTTGACCTACTGGAAAGTGTGCGTTCCCGGATGGGAAATAAACCGGTTGTACTCATTATGGCAATGAACAATCCTACAGTTATGACAGAAGTCGAACCTCTTGCGGATGCGATCCTCATCGGGTTCAGCGTACAGAACCAAGCTTTTCTCGACCTGATTTCAGGCCGTGCCGAACCCTCAGCACTCCTGCCCTTTGAACTCCCAATTTCTATGGAAGCGGTAGAGATGCACTGTGAAGATAAACCTCATGACATCGAACCGTATCGCGACCTCGACGGCAACATTTACACCTTTGGCTACGGCCTGAATTTCAGAGGTAAAATATCCGACCACCGCACAGAGCGTTATGTAAGCAAAAAACACTAACCGTATAACGTAAAAAAGGCGGATGCCCGTAGTGGACATCCGCCTTTTTTATTATTTATACGGTTAACTTCTTATCGGATGGGATGGTACTGCACGAAAGCTTCCATGGCTTCGTAGGAAGCGAGGCCGAGCGATTCGTAGAGTGCTGCAGTGGCGCGGTTGCGCTCCTCGGCACGCTGCCAGAACAGACGGTCGTCGTCGCCAAGGAAGGGAGCGTTCTCCATCTGGCTCTGGTGCTTGAGGATAGAGTTGCGCTTGCTGCGAAGCTGCTCGGGGCTGATGGGCACTGCCATTTCGATGTGGTCGATTTCCCATTCTGCCCATGCACCGCGGTACATCCAGATGTTGCAGTCCTTCATCCAGGCTTCGTCCTTGAGCTCATCGACGGCGGCCAGAACGGCGTCGGTGCACACACGGTGGGTGCCATGGGGGTCGGCGAGGTCACCGGCCACGAAAATCTGGTGTGGTTTAACCTCTTCGAGGAGTGCCTTCACGATGTTGACGTCCTTCTCGGTGAGTTCACCTTTCTTGATGGTACCGGTTTCGTAGAAGGGCAGGCGCAGGAAGCGGATATGGCTGGGCTTCACACCGATATAGTTGCAGGCGATGGTAGCCTCGGCCTGGCGAATCATGGTCTTGATTTCGCGGATGTCGGCGGTGTCCATTTCGCCGGCTTTCTTGGTTGCCACAAATTCACGGACTTCCTTGGTGAGCTTGTCGTAGCCGGGAGTTGCGAAGCCGAACATGGGCGCAATCTTGTCCATCATCAGGAAGTAGCGCATCATGTCCTCGTCGCCAACGGCGATGTTACCGGAGGTTTCGTAGGCAACATACACGTCGTGACCCTGATCAACGAGGCGCTGCAATGTACCGCCCATCGAGATAACGTCGTCATCGGGGTGAGGCGAGAACACAATCACGCGTTTGGGATAGGGATTGGCGCGCTCGGGACGATAGGTATCATCGGCATCGGGCTTACCGCCGGGCCAGCCGGTGATGGTGTGCTGAAGATCGTTGAAAATCTTGATGTTCACGTTGTAGGCCGAGCCGTAGAGAGCCACAAGTTCGCCCAGACCCCAGTCGTTGTAGTCCTTGTCGGTGAGTTTCAGGATCGGTTTGCCGGTCTGCTGGCACAGCCACACGATGGCACGGCGGATGAGCTTGTCGTTCCAGTCGCAGGAAGTAACCTTCCAGGGCATGCTGATGCGGGTGAGCGCGTCGGCAGCGGGGAGGTCGATGACCAGCTTCACGTGGGGGTGACCCTGCAGGGCCGATGCGGGCACTGCAGTTGTGGGAGCGTTCTCAACTGCTTTCTTTACGATAGCTGCGCGGTTCTCGCCCCATGCAGCCACCAGGATACGCTTGGCGCTGAGGATATTGGCAATACCGAGGGTAAGAGCTGTGGTGGGTGCGGTGTCGCACTTGTAGTCGGAAGCAACCTGGTGGCGAGCTTCGCTGCCCAGGAGCACCATGCGGCAGTAGCTGTTGGCAGGCGAACCGGGCTCGTTGAATGCAAGCGAACCGTTGGTGCCGAGCTCGCAGAACACTACGTCCAGACCACCTTCGTTTTCAATAGCCTGCTCGTAGGCCTGGGTGGATTCGAACACGTTCTCTTTGGTCGAAGCAGCGTCGAATGTGTGGATGTTTTCGGGTTTGATATTGGTGGCCGACAGGAACACTTCGTTGAGCTTGGCGAGGGTCGAGGGACCATCGGGCTGAACGGGGAAGAATGCGCAGAGGTTGAATACCACCACGTTCTCAAGGTTCACTTTGCCTTCCTTGTAGAGCTTGATGAGAGCTGCGTAGGCACGATGAGTGGACACGCCTGCGCCAAGTGCCATAACGCACTTACCCTGCTGCTCGGTGTAGCGGTTGATATATTTTGCCATCTGGGCGGCCAGATAGTCCGCACCTTCGGCAGCAGTTTCACAGATTTTTGTGTAGATTTTCTCTTCGCGACGAAGAGCGACCAGCTCGATTTCGCTGTCGGGGTTGTAGTACCGGCGCGGAATCATATCGAGCTTAATCTGAGAACTTAAATCGGTTTTCATTGAAATAGTCGTTCGATTGTTATAGTTTGTTAATTATTTTAATACATAGGTTACTGCCCCGGCTGCTGCCCTTCCTGGCGGAAAAAGGCCGGAAGCATTGGCGTGTGTATCCGCTTGCTCCGGGCCGGTGCTGTTGACAAGGCAAATTTAGCGCTTTTCCCAAAACTGTGCAAACTATCCGTCAATATTCCGCAGCCGAAAATGCAATTTATCTTTTTATGCTGCATTAAATCTTAAATATTCACCCTCAGGGTAGCGCCGAACTGGCGGGGACGCCCGTGCTGCACGAATTCGTTGCCCATCGAAAGGAAGTAGAAAGTATCGTAGGCTGTGCCGGTGAGGTTCTTGCTCCACAGGCGCAGCGACCAATGTTCGGCCCTGAGCCAGAGTGCCAGGCCCGCAAGAGCATAGAAATTCTGGCGGGCCGTGTTGGCTTCGTTCCAGTAGATATTGCCTGCGCAGCGCACGTCGGCAGTCAGGCCGGGGGTCACCTGGCCGAAGCGTAGACCCGAGGCCGTCCAGTTCAATTCGGCAAAGAGGGTGTTGGACGGAGCATAGGGCAGACGCTTGCCGCGGAAGTCCTCGCGGCCATTATCGTACTTTCGGAATGTGGCGTGCGTGTAGCCGTAGGCCGCCCGAACAAGCACATCAGCTCCGGGAGTCCAGGTAGCTGTGAGTTCAGCACCCAGACTGCGGCTGCGGCCGGCATTGGTCATAAGGCGCCCGGTGGTGGTTCCGGGAGGGAACACTGTCAGCTGCTGGTTGCGACAATCAATGTAGAACCCGACGAAATCAAGCTCCAGACGACCGTTGAAAACACTCGAATTGAAGCCCAGCTCGTAGTTGTAACTCGTTTCGGGCTTATAGGCCACAATTTCTTCAAGAGAATAGAGAGCGCTCATGCCCATTTCCTGCATGATGCGTTGCTGGAGCACATCGCTGAACATCTGGGTGTTATAACCGCCGGCCTTATAGCCTTTGGAGAACGAAATATAGGTGGTTGCGGCCGAACACTTGTAGCTCACCGATACCTTGGGCAGAAATTCCACGAAGGTGCGCGACAGCGAACCGTGGTCGTCTATATCAAGAGGGGTGTGGCTGTACACCTCCTCGCTGCCGTCGGGCATCAGCTGCATGGTTGAGAATCCGGTGTTGCAGAAGCTGCGGTAGCTGAGCTGCGTGCGCTCCACATCCAGGCGTGCACCCAGTTCGAAGCGCCAGGGGCCGGTGGTGTAGGTGCTCTCGTGGTAGAGCGCAACGCCCTGGTTATCGAGGTCGAAATTACTGCCCAGAGTGAACATGCGCGAATCCCAGCGGATGGGGAACTGCGGGTTCACATCATTGCGATGTGCCTCGATCAGTTCTGCGATACCTGTGTTCTTGAAGGTGACGGGAGCATCCATGTCCGTACTCTTCACAAAGCCGAAAACTCCGCCGAGCCAGCTGTACTTGCCGCGCGAACCGCGGGTGAAAAGGTCCTCGGTCACGTTCCACTCCCGGCGCTTCTGGGTTAGCGTGAAATAGTCAAGCGGCAGGAAATCCTGGTCAAGCACCATGCGGTCGTCCAGATAGCTGAATGATGTGACCGACGTGACCACTACCCTCTTTCCGGCCCAGGCCGCAGTTACGGCATCCGAGAACGCCGAGCGGCGGTAGCTGCACTCGTCGTTGAAGGATATGTCACCTGTTTCAAGCGAGGCGTAGGGGTAGCCACCCTGACGGTTGAACGAAAGCACGGCGGTATTGGCCAGCGAAAGGCGCGAGGCCGGGCGCCACGCTGTTTTCCAGCGGAAACTGGCCGAATTCTCGGTGTCGAGCCGTTCGCCGCTGTAGGAATTTCTGAAGAAACCGTCGGTGTGGTGATACTGGCCGGTGAGGCTCATGCCCAGCCCCTCACTCAGCTTGCCGTAATAGCCTGCCGAAACCGTGGCGGTATTGCCGTTGCCGTAGCTCACAAGCCCGCGAAACCCACGGGTGTTGAGTGGCGACAGGGTGCGGATGTTGATTTGGCCTCCCATTGTGTTGCGGCCGTTGAGCACCGACTGCGCTCCGCGGATAATCTCGATGTTCTCAATGTCGGCTACATCGAAATCATAGTTGTCCTTGTTCAAATAGGGGATGTTGTCCACCGTAAGGCCCACCACGGGCTGGTCGATGCGGGCACCGAGGCCGCGGACGTAGATACTCGAAGTCATGCGCGAGCCATAGTCGGGCATATACACGTTCGGGGCCACGGCACTGACACCCTTCACGGCCTCGATGCCCAGGCGCCGGGCTTCGGCACCGGAAATGCGGGTAACGGCCTCGGCCGAGGCCACGCCATCGGATGTCTGCTTCACGCCCAGCACTTCCAGGGGCGCCAGGCGGTGCTGGCGCAGCGTAGTGTCGGGTTCGGTTTGAGCTACAGCCGGCAGGGTGGCTGCAAGGGCGAGAACCGCAAGGAGTTTTCTCATTTTTCTTTTTCGGATAATTCGAGCCAGCGCATCTCCTTTTCGTCGATAACGTCGCCTATTTCATTATATCGCTTGCTTTTCTGCGCGAATTCATCGGCCGGACAACTCTCGCCCGAAGCAAAGAAGGCCTCCAGAGCGGCTTTCTCGGCGTTGAGCGCCTCAATCTCTTTTTCGAGAGCCTCAAATTCTTTCCTCTCCTTGAAGCTCATGCGCTCAGGGCGCGCCTGCTGGCGGCGAGGCTGGGGAGCAGCCTCGCGCACGGTGGCGGCCACCGCGCTCTCCTGGCGTGCCTTGCGGTCCAGATATTCGCGGTAGTCGCTGTAATTGCCCGGAAAATCCTTCACCACGCCCTGCCCTTCCATCACGAACAGATGGTCCACTATGTTATCCAGGAAGTAGCGGTCGTGACTCACAATGATAACGCAGCCGGCAAAGTCGGCCAGATACTCTTCGAGTATGCCCAGGGTGATAATGTCGAGGTCGTTCGTCGGCTCGTCCAGAATCAGAAAGTTGGGCTGACGCATCAGCGTGACGGCCAGATGCAGTCGGCACCGCTCGCCGCCGCTCAGCGTGTGGATGAATTTACGTTGGTCGGCAGGCGAAAACAGAAAGCGCTGCAAGTATTGCATCGGAGCGATGCGTTCGCCGGTAGCCATGGCAATATCCTCGGCTATCTCAGTCACGGCGTCCACCACACGCTTGTTTTCATCGAACTGAATACCGTCCTGGCTGTAATAGCCGAAGCGCACGGTTGTGCCGACGTCCCACTTACCTGCGTCAAGCGGCACCAGGCCCTGAAGCAGTTTGATAAATGTGGACTTGCCCACACCGTTCTCGCCAACGATGCCGAGCTTTTCGCCGCGGGCGAAAGTGTAGGTAAAATCGTCCAGTATCACTTTGTCGCCGAAGCGTTTGCTCACACCCTCAGCCTCGAAAATCTTTGAGCCGATACGGCTGGAAGTAGCGCCATCGAGCTTAACGTTCTTTTCCGTGAGGTTCACGCGGCTGCGCTCCTTCAGGTCATAAAAAGCATCGATGCGGTACTTCGCTTTGCCGGCACGGGCCTGCGGCTGACGGCTCATCCACTCCTGTTCGCGGCGCAGCGTGTTTTTCACCTTGGCCAGCTCGGCGGTCATGGCCTCGATGCGCTCGGCACGGCGGCGGAGATACATATCGTAGTTGCCCTCCACCATATAGGCCTCGGTGTTATCAAGTTCGATAATTTTGGAGCACACGCGGTCCAGGAAATAGCGGTCGTGGGTCACCATCAGCAATGTGGCGCGCGAACGCTTCAGGTAGTTCTCAAGCCACTCGATAGTGGTGATGTCCAGGTGGTTGGTAGGCTCGTCAAGAATCAGGAATTCAGGCTCCGAGATAACAGTCCGTGCCAGAGCCAGACGCTTGCGCTGACCGCCCGAAAGGTGGTCGACACTCTCGTGGGGATCGGGAAGCCCGAGGCGGGTAAGGAGCTGTTTCAGGCGGTCCTCATAGTCCCAGGCATGCGCCTCGTCCATTTCATGCACAATGCGTTCGGTTGCTGCCGCATCGCCCGCAGCCAGAGCCGCGTTATAGCGACGCACAAGGTCGGCAATAGGGTCATCGGCCTGCAGAGCGGCGTCAATCACACTGACACCCGGCGCAAAAGTCGGTTCCTGGGGAAGATAGCCTATTCGCAGACCGCCGCGGTACACAATTTTACCGCTGTCGGCAGCCTCGTCGCCCGCAAGAATACGTAGCAGCGTACTTTTACCTGTGCCGTTTCGGGCGACGATACCTATTTTATCGCCCTCCTCCACTCCAAAAGTTATATCGCCGAAGAGCAGGCGGTCGCCGTAGCTCTTGGTAAGATTCTCGATGTTCAGTAGATTAGCCATAATCACCGCAAAATTACGAAAATCCCGCCGAAAATCAAAGGCTCAAGGAAAACAAAAGGCCGCTACCCGAGGTGGATAGCGGCCTGCTAATAACAAAGTTTAGGTTATTTTACCACAACTTTGAAGACGCGGTCGGCTACGCGAACCAGATAGACTCCGTCGACGAGGATTTCGATTCTGTGCTCGCGGGTCACCACCACGCGCATACCGTTAATTGCATACACCTCAACCTCAGTATCTTCGGGTGCGGTGACGACAATCAAGTGGTCGCTAACGGCAACGCTGATGTCAGCACCATCTACACCGTCGAGTCCTGTCATTTCGTCGACGGTGACCACGCACTGGGCGGTCAGGCCGTTGGCGGTGGTGGCGGTAATGGTGGCAGTACCCATCTTCACACCGCTCACGAGACCGGTCTGGTCGACCGTAGCCACAGTCTCGTCGCTTGAGGTCCAGGTTACGGTCGCATCGGTTACATCGGCCGGAGCAACCGAAGCTGTCAGGTGGACGGTCTCACCCTCGATTATCTTAGCAGTTGTAAGATTGAGAGTGATGTCGGTCGGTTCGACAGCCTTGGCCACAACGGTAACCTCGCAGACAGCTTCGAGCCCGTTGGCAGTGGTGGCTGTGATGGTGGCTGTGCCCGCGTGCTGAGCGGTTACGGTACCGGTCTGATCAACAGTTGTCACACCTGCGTCGCTAGTAGCCCAGTCTAAGGCCTTGTCAGTAGCATTCTCTGGAGTTACGGTGGCAATCAGCTTTAGCGTCTGCCCCTCTGTCATCATAGCTTCGGTCCTATCGAGGGATATTCCGTTAACCTCTATCTCGTCATTTTCGGTGTCGATAGAGAACTCTATCACCGGGCCATCGGCATAAAGACTCTCTGCGATAATCTTGCAGTTTTTCGCGCCGGACTCCACGCCACTTAGGTCGGCGGCTACTGTTACCAGACCATTATGATTCACAGTTGCGACGGCGGGGTTGGTCGAGCGCCAGAACACCTGCGGCAGCGATACTCCCTCGGGCATCAGCGTGGCCGACAGCTGAATCTGTTCTCCGGGCTCAGCCTTGTAGCTCAGCGAGCCCTCGTGCTTCATTTCTGTCGGCTCAATCAAAGCGTAGCTGTTGAACCGGTCCCAGCAGGTGTAGGCATTATAATACGCCTCGATAGCATCCTGCCCTTGCACGTACAGCTTGCCGGTATAATTGCTGAAAGTATTATTCGGTGCCGTGGGAGGGGTCGGGGCCGTAATGCTTACCGTTGAAGCAGGACACCCGTCGAAAGCCTTCTCACCTATCTCCTTGACATTATGGCCCATTATAATCGAAGAAAGTGAAGTTCCGGCAAAAGCAGAAGCACCAATATTTTCCACCGACGGCGGCACGACCACTTCTCGGAGAGAGTTGCAACCACTGAAGGCATCATCACCTATTGTTGTGAGGCTATTGCCAAGGGTTAAGTTCGTGAGCTTGGTGGCACCCTGCCATATAGACATCCCGATTTCGGTGACAGAATTTCCTATAGTTAGGGTTTCAAGATATGAGAGATTGAATACCTGCTTTGAAAGTGGACGCCCTAAAAATATTTTATTAATGTTGGGAGTTTGCCATTGTATTGGCCCAAGTTCTAAATTCCGCCCCTCCTGAAATACCTCATCCCCAAAATCTATTTCATCGCCTTCAAGTAGCGACACTTCTCGTAGGCTTCCACATGATGAGAAAGCGGTATTTCCGATAGATTTTACAGAATTAGGAATAGTCACAGAAGTCAAGCTGATACACGTTGAGAACGCAGAATTACCTATAGAAAAAACTGAATTAGGAATAGTAACTGAACTAAGAGAGTAACAACCTTCGAAAGCAGAATTGCCTACGGTGGTTACAGAATTAGAAATGGTAACCGATCTTATTGGGAAACGTACAAATGTATAATTGCCAATAGATGATATGGTTTCTGGAATAGCCAAATCGGATATATCTTCTCCATTTATATGTATATTTCCGAGTATATTTGCGTCAAACCTCGTCGGATAATACTCACATGTCCACCTGGCATTTATTGTAGGGTTAGAATTAATATTGGCGAACTGAATTTTGCATAGTGATTCAATGCTTGCAAAATCAAAATTTTTTAAAGACTTACAGTTGTAGAACGCATCTTCCCCGATATATGTCACAGATTCAGAAATATTCACTGATGACATCCTGCTGCATCCATAGAAAGCAGAATTGCCTATAGTAGTGACAGAATTGGGGATAATCACCTCGGACAGGCTGCTGCAATCTCTGAAAGCAGAATTGCCTATAGACGTGACTGAATTTGGAATAGTCATTTCAGATAGGCCACTGCATCCACAGAAAGCTTCATCGCAGATTGCTGTAAGATTTATTCGGTCGTTAAACATTATGGATTTCAGGTTACGGCAATTTTTAAATGCGCCCGCACCAATGCAAGTTACATAATATCTGACCGGTTCTGAAGGATTACTGTCGTCAGTAAATCGTTCGGGTATAAACACCTCTGATAACGAAGAATAATCACCTGCAACCACTATCGCCTCACGATTATTTGGATCTTCAATAACTCTATACGAAAGCACCCCGTCTGAATACCTTTTAGTCGGATGACCGGCTACAAAAATATTGTCAAAAAGACTCCAGTTAGTTTCTAAATAAGATGGGAAGTTCTCGTTGATATACAACTCTGCCTTACTATAAGTAGTAACTGTAAAAACTGAAGTATCAATATTTACCGCAACGTTCCAAGACACTTTTACCAGCTCAAGAGAATCGCAGCCTGAAAAAGCAGCATTGCCGATCGCAGAGACTGAATTGGGGATAATGATTCTCGTTAGACCACTGCAATTTTGGAAAGCATAATCGCCGATGGAAGTGACGGAATTCGAGATAATATAGTCTTCTTCAAGATTATAAGGAGCAAACCGGATTTCCGTTTTCTCAGGACCATAAACCCACCCGTCTTCGATTATAGCGCCTTCGGGATTATAAGCAACAGCCACGCCATGACTGAAAGGGTTGGAGATTGTCTTGGGATAAGCGCTCTTTACAAGCCCGCTACAACTTTTGAAAGCAGAATTACCGATAGAAGTAACTGAATTACCCAAGATTACCGATGTCAGGCCATTGCACTCGTAGAAAGCAAAATCATCGATAGAGGTCACGGAATGTGGTATAATTACCGAGGTCAAATCTCTACAATTTTGGAAAGCAGAATTCCCGATAGAAGTGATGTAATTAGGGATAATGCAGTCTCCTTCAAGATAATAAGGCGCAAAACGGATTTCCGTTTTCTCAGGACCATAAACCCACCCGTCTTCGATTATAGCGCCTTTGGGATTATAAGCAACAGCCAGACCATCAAAGAAAGGATTGGAGATGGTATTAGGATAGGCGCTTTTTACAAGATTGCGACATCTATCGAAAGTGGAATTGCTGATGGACGTGACAGAATTTCCTATTATTACCGAAGTCAGGCCGCTGCAGTAAGCGAAAGCACTTTTGCCGATGGAAGTGACAGAATTGGGAATGGTAAACGAAGTCAAGCCGCTGCAGCCAGCGAAAGCAGAATTACCGATAGAAGTGACAGAATTGGGAATGGTAAACGAAGTCAAGCCGCTGCAGCCATAGAAAGCAGAATCAACGATAGAAGTGACGGAATTTGGTATTGTAACTGACGTCAAGCCGCTGCATCCCCTAAAAACTCCGTTGCCAAGGGAAGTGACGGAATTTGGTATAGATAAAGATATCAACTCGCTACAACCATTGAAAGCATAGTTACCGATAGTATTTACCGATTCAGGGACTTCTATTTTGATAATTTCAATCCCATTAATATATAAGTGGTGTGCATACCAAAGCGGATTCGAAAATTCGTTGTCAAACTTGATATTACACAGCGCCTCGATACTTGCAAATTCCGCCTTTTCCAGCCCGTTACAGTACTCAAAAACGCCCATTCCGATATACTTGACAGAATTGGGAATAGTGACCGAAGTCAGGCTGCCGCAATTGTAGAAAGCATATTTACCGATAGAAGTGACAGAATTTGGAATTGTGACAGACATCAGGCTGGTGCACCCGGAGAAAGTCTGGTCGCCTATAGAAGTGATAGAATTGGGAATAGTGACCGAAGTCAGGCCGCTGCAGGCTTGGAAAGCTAGCTCGCCGATAGAAGTTACCGAATTTGGAATTGTGACAGACACCAGGCTGCTGCAGCCATAGAAAGCGCTTCTGCCGATAGAAGTGACAGAATTGGGAATAGTAACCGAAGTCAAGCTGCGGCAGTTGTAGAAAGCTAAGTCACCGATAGAAGTGACAGAATTGGGAATTGTGACAGACATCAACCTGGTGCACCCGGAGAAAGTCTGGTCGTCTATAGAAGTGATAGAATTGGGAATAGTGACCGAAGTCAGGTTGCTGCAGCCATCGAAAGCTTGTTTGCCGATAGAAGTTACAGAATTTGGAATTGTGATAGACATCAATCTGGTGCATCTATAGAAAGCAAATTCGCCGATAGAAGTTACAGAATTTGGAATTGTGACAGACATCATGCCGCATCCATAGAAAGCGTTACTGCCTATTTCTACAACGATATAACCTCCAGCGGAGGACGGTATTTGAAGATCTCCCGGCAGATTTTGTGTTGGCGCAGCTACCTTGCAGGTGCTTTCGTCGATTGTTTCGTAGGTGAGTGTACAGCCTTCGTAGGTGTAGGTAAACTCTTTAGCAGATGTATTGAATGCCACCGCTATGAGCATAGCAGTAAGAGCGAAGACTCGTGCGAATCCTTTGAATTGCTTCGTGGCCCAAATCTCAGGCCAAGCGAGCCTTCTCAATGCTGCGTTGGAATGTATTATCATAAAAAGATTGATTAAATATAAGAAAGAAGTAGGAGGAGCCTGGGGATGGACCAGTTCGCTCGATGTGGTGCCAGCGGGCTCCCAGGGCTCCTGCTATTGTTTATTACAGTAGTTCTTGCAAAGCTTATTTTACAGAAATTTTCTTTGCAAGGCGACCCTGACGGATGATATAAATACCAGGGGTCAGGTCGGTGGTCGAAGTGCCTGCTGAAATGCCGTTGAGCTTGAATACTTCGTATGGCTTTTCGGCATCGAAATCCGCGATGACATCGTCGATACCGCTGAAAATATATTCTTTAGTATTTTTGAAGTTTTTCCAGGGGTCAATGTTTGCGTATGACTTCATTCCTTCAGTTGACAGGTAAAGAGTAGCTGCTTCATATGCTTCGTCGGGGAAGATATTCGGTGCTCCCTCAACAAGCGTATCGGCTCCGTAATATACCGAGCTCAGATTGGTGCATCGATAAAAAGCATAAGTGCCGATATACGTGACAGAGTTGGGTATAGTTACCTCAGGCAGTTGGCTGCATCCTGAGAATGCATAAGTGCCGATATAAGTCACGGATTCGGGAATAGTCACTGATATCAGGCTCTCACATCCGATAAAAGTCCAGTCGGAGATAGAAGTGATCGAATTGGGGATAGTCACTGATTCCAGTCTGAGGCAGCCATTGAAAGCAGACTCACCGATAGCTGTGACACAATCGGGTATAAGCACTGAAGTCAGGCCGCTGCATCCGGCGAAAGCGCCTTCGCCGATAGATATGACAGAATCAGGGATAATCAAGGAAGTCAGGCCTCGGCAGTCCCCGAAAGTCCAATCGCCAATACATGTGATAGCATCCGGAATAGCCAGTGCGGTAATGCTACTACAACCGTGGAAAGCATAATCGCCGATATCTGTTACAGATTCAGGAATAGCCACGGAGGTCAATCCGGTACACCCCGTGTAAGCCCAGTCTCCGACGGCGGTGACCGAATTGGGGATTATCGCCGAGCTCAGACCGGTGCAATAATAGAATGCATAGTCGCCGATAGAGGTGACAGAAGCAGGGATGGTCACGGATATTAGTTCGCTGCAGCCTTGGAAAGTACAGTTACCAATAGCACTTACCGACTCCGGGATTTCTATTTTGATAACTTCTTTCCCATCTATGTACAGACGGTGTGCATAGCCAAGCGGATTCGAAAATTCGTTCTCAAAATGGATATTACACAGAGCCTCGATACTTGCAAATTCCGCCTTTTTCAGCCCGTTACAGTACTCGAAAGCACTTTTACCAACTGATTTTACAGAATTAGGAATTGTTACCGAGGTAAGGTCGTCACAGTTATAGAAAGCCCTTTCATAAATTGCTACGACATCATAATTATTTGCTTTGGATGGGATTTGAAGAGCTTTTGACAGAGGCTCTTGATACCCGGTTACCATGCAGGTACCTTCGTCGATTGTTTCGTAAGTGAGAGTACTACCCTCATAAGTGTAGGTAAACTGCTCAGAGGCTTTTGCGGTGACCGCCGCTATGAACATAGCAGCTAATGCGGCGCCGCGAGTGACTCGCCTGAATTGATAGGCCAAGGAACTTCCGGGCCAAGCAAGTTTCTCGAATCCGTAGATAGAATGTGTTGTCATAAAAAGATTGATTGATGATTGAAGTGGGGACAAACAGAAGTCGTGGCTGTGGCGCTTACATTTCGACGCGAATTACGACCCACGCCTCGCATTTCGATATCGGTTTACCCTCGGGTTATGGTTCACAATTAATAGAGGTAATAGCCTTTGAATTTCTTTTCTGGCGGTCTAAGTTCGTTGAACAGGGTACCGATAAAAAGGAAGTATTTGGCACACTCCCTCTTCTCGGCTTCCTTTTGTGTATGATTATTCGGATAGACGAGGGCAATGTATAGGAGTTTGGAACCGGAATTGAGAGCTATGCGAGACACTACTTTTTTTGAAACCTGGTCGCTACGATGGGTGTCGACCTCAATTATTATCGTGGGTAGATTCGTGTTGTCTGCACACGTACCGATTATATCGTATCTGTCTTTGGTGGTCGTGGAATCGTCACCGGATTTTGAGGTGGTCAATTCAGTCCCGAATGTGTAGCCATCCTTAAGCAACGCTTGTTCGAGACTCACAATAAGTGGCTCGATAATCAAGGTCTTCACCTGCTTTTGGGTGTACTTGGAATGGCAACCGATCAGTGTCGCTCTCAGCCTATTGATAGCATCATCGACTGCCTTCCCGACCTTACCGAAGGGGTATGCGGAGATGTTTTGTACATACTGGAGATAGCGGTCATACAGACGAAGGGTGGAGCGGTACGTGGCTAACCCTTCATACACATTGCCTGATACCGGAATCTTTACTGACGGAACTACGTTATTTCTCCTGTCTTCAGAAGAATAGGCTAATTCAGCCAGCAGGTCTTTGAATCGGTCTTTACGCCACAAATCTTTGAGAGGTCCATAGTGCTCTTCGAGTTTGGTCAGATTAGAAAGCCGGCTTTGAATAGTACGCTCAGAAAATTCGAGCGCCTCCATCCATTCCTTAAAAGAAAGGACCGGCAGGTCGATTATGAATTCATTTTCCATAGACGATAATTGCCGCCGGGCTCCCTTCATTGGCATTAGAGCTAATAAACAAGAAAAGCGTGAGAGCCAACCTGTTGCTCGTTCTACAATTGGAGGCCTTCGCAATGCCCGGTTAGTTAAAACGAGCAACTGCAGAAGCCTCACGCAGAAATATGTAAATACACCAACGGCCGACGCTCACGCGTCTGCTGTCGGATTTATGTACATATCCACATGGCATCTACCGTTGCTGCAATCCTGACTAACCTAAGAAAGTTGCGAAGTTTCCAATTGTCAAGAAAGAGCGTTTAGTGACGCTTTTCATTATGTCTGCCGGCCCACCCCAAAACCCCGGTCGGGCTTCTGAAGCGACCTGCGAGTGCAAAGATAGTAATTATCTTGAAAATATCACGAAAATATCTCCAATTTTTCTTTTTTTCTATATGAAAGCGTGCCTATCGGAAGTATCCGATAGTTCGAAAAGTTCAAAGTATAATAATGGTCAGAAATCTAAGGAGTCGCGGAGGATTGTTTCGGCGGCGCGGGCGTAGGCGTCGGCACACGAGGGGTGGGCGGCATCACGAAGCTCGGTTTCGCGGGCCCGGATGGCAAAGAACGCTTCCTCGCGTTCCATGGTGCCGTGGGGTGCCTGCAGTGCTTTGAGCGCGTCGCGGCGTCCGGCAGCCTCGGCTGCATCCATTTCGGCATCGGTGGAGTCGGCATGCTCCTCGGCGCCGCACGATGCCAGCAGCAGCCCGATGGTGGCAATGATGGTTATGATTTTCTTCATAGGTCTTGTTGCGATGATTTGAAATACTGCTTGATGCGCTTCACTCCGGTGGTGCCCAGAATGAGCAGGGCGCTATACTGCGCAGCCTTGGCAAGGCCAAAAAACACGGTCCACAGCACTCCTTTAGCCGCCACGGAGATTGGCAGCAGCATCTGGGCAAAGGAAATAGCATAGAACAGCAGACAGCACACGGCTACAATCACTCCGGTGCGGAACGATAGCGAGCCGAGCCATGCGCGGATGCGGCTGAAGGTTTCTTTGGCCGTATTCATAGCAGGATTATTCCGAGCGCCGCACATGCCTGAGCATCGTCGAGCGCGTTGTGATGTTGGTGAAGCGGGATGCCGAAGTAGTCGCAAAGGCTGTCCAGAGATTTGGAGGGCAGCATGGCGCGGGGTATCTGCTTGCGGGCAGCAACCAAGGTGCATAGGAAGGGCTCAGGAGGGTCAAGCTGATAGATGCGGCAGGCCTGGGCGATGCACTTGGAGTCGAACGCGGCGTTGTGGGCCACCAGCGGAAGGTCTTCAAGCCACTCCTGCCACTCGGCCCACACGTGGCCGAACGTTGGAGCGTCGAAGGTGTCGGCGTCGGTCAGGCCGTGCACACGCACACAGGCGTAGGAGTAAAAATTAGGTTCCGGATTCACGAGCGAATAGCGCGAATCCACCACAAGGCCATCGCGCACCTTCACTGCCCCGATAGCGCAGATGCTCGAGGGATTGAAGTTGGCGGTTTCAACGTCGATTGCTACGAAATTATCCATCTATCAGTTCGGCGGTTTTAGCTCCCACTTTTTCCATGAGCCAGCGGGGTGTGGAAGTGGCACCACAGATGCCGATATTCTCGGCTCTGGCCAACCACTCGGGCTGCACCTCGGATTCGTTGGCCACAAGATGTGTGCGCGGATTCACGGCCAGGCACTCGTTGAACAGCACTTTGCCATTGCTGCTCTTGGTTCCGGCCACGAACAGCACCACATCCTTGTGGGCGGCAAATTCGCGCAGGTGTCCCACGCGGTTTGCAACCTGGCGGCATATGGTGTCGGAGTACTCGAAGTGCGCTTCGGGGCTGATGCGCTTGCGGATTTCCTCGATAATGCTCTGAAAGCCTTCGAGCGATTTGGTGGTCTGCGAATACAAGGCGATGTCGCGCGAAAAGTCAATCTGACTCAGGCCGTCCATATCCTCCACCACAATGGCGTGGCCTTCGGTTTGACCAACAAGGCCGTTGACCTCGGCGTGGCCGCGCTTGCCGTAAATCACAATCTGAACCTCGGCCGGCGACGATGAATCGTATTTTTCCTTGATACGCTGCTGGAGCTTCAGCACCACCGGACAGGTGGCGTCGATGATTTCGATGCCGTTGCGGCGGGCGGTGGCATAGGTGGACGGCGGCTCGCCATGAGCACGCAGAAGCACCTTGGCATCGCGCAGCTCGGCAAGCTGCTCGTGGGTGATGGTCTGAAGGCCCTTGTCGCACAGGCGCTCCACCTCGTCGGAGTTGTGCACGATGTCGCCCAGGCAGTAGAGTTCGCTGCCGCCGGCCAGCTCCTGCTCGGCCTTGCGGATGGCAGTCACCACTCCGAAGCAGAAGCCGGATTCCTTGTCGATTTCAATCGAGGCCACAGGTCAAAGACGATTAACGGTTTCGCAAAAACGGTCGTATAGCCAGGCGTCCTGCTGCTCGACGGTCATGTAGGAGTTATCGAGCGAAATTGCATCGTCGGCACGGCGCAGAGGGCTCTCGGCACGGGTGGAATCGATATGGTCGCGATGGACAACATTGGCCAGCACCTCCTGGTAGCTCACCTGGGCGCCCTTGTCAATCATTTCCTTGAAGCGGCGCTGTGCGCGGGTTTCGGCCGAAGCATCGACGAAAATCTTGAGCTCGGCATCGGGGAACACAACGGTGCCAATGTCGCGGCCGTCCATCACTATCCCACGCTCGGCGCCCATGGCTTTCTGCATGGCCACCAGTGCATGGCGCACCTCGGGGATGGCGCTCACACCCGACACGGCATTGGACACACGCAGGCGGCGGATTTCGGCCTCGACGTCGGCACCGTTGAGCATGGTGTGCTGAGTGCCGTCGGGCTGCACGGCAAAGTCCACGCGGATTTCAGGCAGCGCGGCGATGATTGCCTCGGCGCGGGGCTGACCTTCGGCATCAATCATGCCATGGTCAAGCGCGTAGAGGGTGACGGCGCGATACATTGCGCCCGAGTCGATATAGCGGTAGCCGATGCGCGAGGCAAGACGGCGAGCCATGGTGCTTTTGCCCGACGACGAGAAGCCGTCCAGAGCGATGATTATGCGGGGAGTGCTTGTGCTCATATCAATTAATGTAGAAGGTCGCTGAGATTATACGAAAGATTAAACATTAGGGTTGTGCCGCCCGTGTGGGGCTGCGCAAGGGCAAGGTTTATGCCGAGGCTCTTCACTGTGATACCGCCGCCGATGGAGAACCCGGAGATGAAACTGCGCGAGTAGGTGCTCATGTCGGTGCGGGTCTTGTAGTTGTAGCCGATGGATATGTAGTAGTTCGGCGAGCTGACCAGATCGGCGCCGAACACCAGATGACGGAACAGGTTGCTGCCGAAGCTGTCCTTCACCACAGGGTCGCCGGTTTCGCTGCCGTCGCCGGTCTCCACGTAGGGCAGATGCCACTTGGTGAGATTCCAGGCCGTGACCGAGAAGCGCACCGGAAAGGTCCCGAAGGTTTGCGACCATCCCAGGCGCACGTCGATGGGCAGACGGTCGTACGACTCGTTGAAGCGCTTCACCTGGCCGCCGAGGTTGGCCACCACGAGTGAGAGCGACAGGTCGCGGTCCGGGTCGAAATAGTTTATGCCGAGGTCCGTGGCGAGGGCAAAAGCCGAGAACTCGGCGTAGCTGCTGTAAAGTCCTTTCAGCGCGATGCCACCGCGCAGGCGGTCGGTGATATCGTGGGAATACGTTCCGCCGAAAGCAACATCCTTCGGAGCGAACTCGCCCATGATGTTGCCGCTAACGTCGGTTTCCTTCATAGAGCCGTAGCCGAAATATTGCACCGTTGCAGCCCACGCACCGTGGTCCGAGGCGCTGTGCGTGTAGCGCAGGCCGGCAAAGTTGGAACCACCCAGATAGTGCATATAGTTCAGCGCCACCTGCCCGTTCATCTCGGGGCCAAGCAGCGCCGGGTTTTGGTCGATGACGCTCACGTCCTCGTCCACGAGGCTTATATTCACGCCGCCCAGGCCGTAGATACGCGCCGAGGAAGTTATATTAAGGAAGTTGTATGCCGTTGAGCCATCCTGCGCACGCACCCCGAAAGGAACAGCGGCACAGACAGCTGCCAGCAATAGTGATATTCGTTTGATGAAGTCCATTAATTACTTAACGGAAGAATGGCCCCTGTATTATATTCCGCGTTTGTTTAGTGCGCGGTGGTAGCGGGCGGCGTTGATGCGGTGACGGTTGTAGTCGGCAGCAAAATCGTGGTAGCCCGAGAAGTCCGACTTGGCACACATATATAAATAGTCGTGCTGCGGAGCATCGAGCACGGCATCTATGGCTGAGCGCTCGGCCACACGAATCGGACCCGGTGGCAAACCGGGAGCCTTGTAGGTGTTATAGGGCGACTCAACAGCCAGATGGGCTCCGGTGATGCGCCGTAGCGAGAAGTCGCCCACGGCAAACTTCACCGTAGGGTCGGCCTGCAGGGGCATCTTGCGGTCAAGGCGGTTCAGGTACAGACGCGCTACCTTGGGGCGCTCGTCGGCCTTGTTGGTTTCTTCCTCGACTATGGTTGCAACGGTGGTCACTTGCACAGGGGTCAGGCCAAGTTTGGCTGCCTTGGCTCGGCGCTCGTCGTTCCAGAATTTATTGCGGGTATCCACAAGGGTATTCACCACTTTCTGTGGCGCGGCGGTCCAATAGAATTCGTAGGTGTCGGGCAGGAATGCGGCCGGGTAGCCGGCACGGTCGAACCCGAAGCCGGGCAGCACGCTGTCGCATGCCTGCATAAAAGCGACGGAGTCGAATTCCATCACTGTTGCCACGCGTGCGGCCAGCTCGCCCATGGTGCGGATGTTGTTGAACGTAAGTTTAACCGGTGTCTGGCGTCCGTTGTACAATGCCTTGGCAAGAGTGAGCGCCGTGGTGCCGGGCTCAACCAGGTAGGATCCGTGAGCTCGCTCGGGCGAACCATCCTTCAGGCTCCAGATTCGGTAGACTTTCGAGCCGAAATCCTGGCCGAGAACATCGGTCAGGCAGCGCTGCACGTCGGCAGTCGTACTGCCGGCAGGTATTTCCACGCGGATTTTTTCGTATTCGTACTGCGCTCCGAGCAGGTTCCATGCCCACAGTGCAGCGCCGCCGCAAGCAAGCACAAGGACGGCTATTATAATATATAATGTAGAGTTTTTGTGTTTCATCAGTGCAAAAATACTAAATTCGCGGAATATAGGCAAAATAAAAAAGGGCCGTATCTCGCGACAGAGCCCTCTAATAATCTACAATCTATAAAAACATATATCTTATGAAAGAATCGGATTGAAGGGCGAACATCCGTTCGTCTCCAAATCCGATGCAAAAGTAATAACAAAAGTTGAGATGTGCAAATTTCTGTTTATAATTCTCAGAAACAATCACGATTTAGAAGCTATATATGTTAAAAATACGTAGGCTATACGCCCGTTGTTTGCCATATGAATAGTTTTAATTATTTTTGCACTTCAAACCATTTCATGCAAATTAAAAATGTTAAGAACACTCAAAAATTTATTTGCTGTTGCGCTCATTGGCATTCTCTTCTCCAGCTGCATCAGCAACGACGACAACGGCAAGAATGAGGTTATCACCCAGCAGACTTTCGGCCAGTATATAGCAATGATCACCAACACGACCACCGGCGAAAGCTCTTCATTAACCAACATCGGCATAACCCTTTACCTTAATTACACCACCAGCAAAGCCGACCTGGAAATCACCGGCCTGAAAGTGGGCGCAAACACCTACCCCACCATCAAACTGGAAAATATAACCTGGAAATCCGAAAAATCCGGTTTCCTTGACATGGAGGCCTCGGTGCTCAACCCCAATGCTAACGGCATCCTGATTCCGCAGGTCACCAACCTGGACGGCAAGCTAGTGGAGCGCCTTATCGACTCGCTCAAAGGTTCCAGCAACCCCAACGGCTACTGGCCTACTCTGACCGTGCGCTTCACCATGGACGGTGTTTACTCGGTTCTCCTCGCCTCGTCGCTCCAGATTTTTGAAGGCAACCTGGTGTCCACCTCCGAGAGCGGCGCTAAATTCACAACCACCTCTCCGGTCTACACTGCGACAATCGATGTTGAAAAGCGCATCCTTGGCATCCGCATGAACTCCGTGCAATTCGTGCAGGGCATGCCCGCCATGGACATCGACATTCCCGCGGTACCCTTCACCGTCTCGGGTTCGGACCTCGTAATCAACTCCGAATCAATCATCCCCTCGATTGGCGACACCCCCTTCCCCGCCTACACCCTCACCAACCTCAAGGGCGAAATCGAGCTTGAGGACGGCCTGGAGCTGGAATTCGTGTGCAACCCGCCCAAACTGGGTGCGTTCACCGTTGAAATCGATGCTCCCTTCGATGCCAAGACCACTACCGGCAATTAAGCAACGAAGATAAAAAAGAACTTTTCAGCCCCCGCAACGATACCTTATGGCCGTTGCGGGGGCTTTGCATTCGCTGCAATGGAACCGGACAAAAATGTTATTGTTGATATTTTTTTCGCTCAAAAGCGCAAAAAAATCATAAAAAAAACTTATCTTTGCACCATAAACCCCGACTCATAGCGGGTGTAGAACGGTCCGAATCGAGCTAAATAGTTACTATTGAGCTCTTTTCGGCATTTCATCCGACTGCACTCCTATGTATCAGTACCAGCGAAGAAATACATCAAACGAATAATATGATATCATCAGCCATTTTTGGAATCGAGAACAACGGCCTGCTTGCAATCACTGCACTGCTCACAGGCGCGGGCCTGGTGGCACTGGCCCTTTGGCTTGCCAAGCAGATTTCGCCCCGGTCGTTCAACCCGCAGAAAGGCGAGGCCTACGAGTGCGGTATCCCTACACGCGGCGATAGTATGGCCCAGTTCAAAATCGGGTATTATCTCTACGCTATTCTCTTCCTTATGTTCGACGTCGAGACGGTCTTCCTGTTCCCCTGGGCAGTGCGGATGCGTGAACTCGGCGTTAATGGTTTAATTAGTATTGCCGTATTCTTCGGTATTCTCGTGCTGGGCCTCGTTTACGCCTGGCGGAAAGGAGCTCTGGAATGGAAGTAACCACTAAAAGCATGCCCTACGAGGCATTTAAGGACAACGAATATATCGAATCGCTCGTCAAGGAGCTCCAGGAGTCCGGCACAAATGTGATTGTAGGCTCGCTCGATAAACTCATCAACTGGGGCCGTTCCAACTCCATCTGGCCCCTCACCTTCGCCACCAGCTGCTGCGGTATCGAATTCGTGAGCCTCGGTGCTGCCCGTTTCGACATGGCCCGTTTCGGATGGGAAGTGGCTCGTTCGTCGCCCCGCCAGGCCGACTTCATGATGGTGGCCGGTACTATCGTGAACCGCATGGTGCCCGTGTTCCGCCGCCTCTACGACCAGCTTGCCGAACCTAAATATGTGATTGCCTGCGGTTCATGCGCCATCTCGGGCGGTCCTTTCCGCAAAAGCTACCATGTGGCTAAAGGTATCGAGGACATCGTGCCTGTGGACGTATTCGTGCCCGGCTGCCCTCCCCGCCCCGAGGCTATGATTTACGGCATCATGCAGTTGTCGCGCAAAATCAAGGTTGAACGTTTCTTCGGAGGCGTGAACCGCAAGCAGAAACAGGAAGAATTCCTGGCTGCACACCCTGTTCCCGGTGTCAACGATTAATCTTCCACTCGCTATCACCACCATTATGGCATATTCAACCGATAAGATTACAAAACTTTTCCCTCAGGCTACTATCGAGGGTGACAACATACCTGTGGTGACCATTGCCAACGCGCAATGGCACGACCTGGCCAAAACACTGCGCGACGATGCCGACCTGAAGATGGACTATCTCGTTACCATCGTCGGTATGGACTGGACCACGAACCTTGGCTGCATCTACTACCTGATGTCCACCACCTACGACAAAATCATTGGCGTAAAGGTGCTGGCCGAAGGCGACCGCGAGCAGCCCTACATCCAGTCGGTTGCCGACCTCTGGGCCGTTGCAACTCTCTACGAGCGCGAGGTTTACGACTTCTTCGGCATCATCTTCATCGATAATCCTGACATGCGTCGCCTGTTCCTCAGCATCGACTGGAAAGGCTATCCCCTGCGCAAGGACTACGACGAAGACCCCGCCCTCAACCCCATCTCCACCGAGAGCGAGCGCCAGAGCGACTTCACCGATGTTTATGTGATGGGCGCCGACGGCAAAATCCAGAAAAAGGAAGAACGCATCTTCGGCAAGGACGAATTCGTTGTGAACATCGGCCCGCAGCACCCTGCAACCCACGGTGTGCTCCGCTTCCGCACCTCGGTCGACGGTGAAACAATCAAGAAAATCGACGTTTACATGGGCTACATCCACCGCGGTGTGGAAAAACTGTGTGAATCGCTCATGTACCCCCAGACCCTCCACTACATGGACCGTCTGGACTACTTCTCGGCCCACAACTACCACCACGCCCTGTGCATGCTCATCGAAAAGGCAGCCGGCATTGAAATCAGCCGCCGCGCTCAGGCGATTCGCGTGCTCATGGACGAGCTTTCGCGCATCGCGTCGCACTGTCTGTTCATCGGCACCTACTGCATGGACCTCGGTGCAACCACCATGCTGTTCTACACTCTCCGCGTGCGTGAACAGATTCTGGACATCATGGAAAAGACCTGCGGTGCCCGCATGACCTTTAACTACGACTGCATCGGCGGTGTGATGCAGGACCTCGCCCCCGACTTCGTAGAGGACGTAAAAGCCCTGCTTGCCACTCTGCCCACCAACCTCAAGGAATACGACGAAATCTTCACCGGCAACGTCATTGCTCGCAACCGCCTGGAAGGCGTGGGCTATCTGAGCCGCGAGGATGCTATCTCCTATGCCGTCACCGGTCCTTCGGGCCGCGCTTCAGGCTGGGCGTGCGACATGCGCAAGCTGCAGCCCTACAGCATCTATCCCGAACTCGACTTCGAGGAAGTCATCGCCACCGAAGGCGACTCGATGGCCCGCTACAAATGCCGCCTGAAAGAAATCGAGCAGTCCGCTAAGATTATCGAACAACTCATCGACAATATCCCCGATGGCGAATACTGCGTGAAGGTGCCCAAGATGCTGAAGCTGCCCGTAGGCTCCTGGTTCCAGGTTACCGAAGGTTGCCGCGGCGCTTTCGGCCTCTACCTCGAGAGCGACGGCTCCACCAAGCCCTACCGTCTGAAAATTGCTCCTCCCTGTCTGCCCCTGGCTGCCGTAGTGGATCCCATCACCCGCGGCACCAAAATCGCCGACCTCATCACCATCGGCGGTTCGATGGACTACATCGTTCCCGACATCGACCGCTGACACTCCGCAATCCATCGTAGAAACCAATCGCAAAATCAGTAATCATCAAGCAATATGCAAGATTTATCATTCATTACCGCGTGGATTGACCAGCTGTTTCGCGGCGTGATGCCCGGATGGGCGGCAACGACAATCGAGTGCCTCCTCGTTGGTGTCGGCCTCCTTCTGGTCTACTCTCTGCTGGCACTGTTCTACATATACTACGAGCGCAAGCTGTGCGCCGCTTTCCAGTGCCGCCTTGGCCCGAACCGTGTGGGTCCCTGGGGTCTGCTGCAGAGCTTCGCCGATATGTTCAAGATGCTCATCAAGGAAATCATTCACCTCGACCATATCGACCGCTTCCTCTTCGCCCTTGCTCCCTATCTGGTAATCATTGCCTCGATGCTCGCCTTCGCCGTGCTGCCCTGGGGCAACGGTCTGCAGGTGCTCAACTTCAATATCGGCATCTTCTTCCTTCTGGCAGTTTCCAGCATCGGTGTGCTGGGTATCCTTCTGGCCGGTTGGTCGTCAAACAACAAGTTCACGCTTATCGGTTCGCTCCGTTCGGGTGCGCAGATGGTCAGCTACGAGCTCTCCATCGGCCTTAGCATCATCACCATGGTTTGCCTGGCCGGCACAATGTCGGTTGAGGGCATCGTGACCGAACAGTCCGACCTCTGGTTCATTTTCAAAGGCCACATCCCCGCAATCATCGCTTTTGTCATCTACATGATTGCCGGCACCGCCGAAACCAACCGTGGCCCGTTTGACCTTCCCGAGGCCGAGAGCGAGCTTACCGCCGGTTACCACACCGAATATTCCGGTATCCACTTCGGCTTCTTCTACCTGGCCGAGTACCTCAACCTCTTCATCGTGTCGGGTGTTGCAGCTCTGATGTTCTTCGGTGGCTGGATGCCCCTCCACATCCCCGGATTCGACGGCTTCAACCACATCATGGACTACATCCCCTCGGTGGTTTGGTTCCTTGGCAAGTGCTTCGTGCTTTCGTTCATCATCATCCAGTTCAAGTGGACATTCCCCCGCCTGCGCATCGACCAGCTGCTGTCGCTTGAATGGAAATACCTCCTCCCTATCAACCTCGTCAACCTCGTGCTGATGGTGCTGATAATCGTGTTCAACCTGCACTTCTAATAATCGAAAACTGACAAGCCCCATTATAAACAATGAGCGACAATAAAGGCAAAATAGCTCAGGTAATCGGCCCGGTAGTCGACGTTGTCTTCGAAGGCGAAGGCAACATCATTCCCCCGATCTACACTGCTCTTAAAATCGACCGTCCCGAAGGCGGCGAGACTATTCTCGAAGTCGAACAGCACATCGGCGAAAACACCGTGCGCTGCGTGGCTATGGAGAGCACCGACGGCCTCCGCCGTGGTCTTGATGTAATCAATCTCGGGCGTCCTATCGCCGTGCCTACCGGCGACCAGATCAAAGGCCGTCTTCTCAACGTGCTCGGCGATGCCATCGACAAGCTGCCCGAACTGTCGCGCGACAATCTGCGCCCCATCCACCAGCCCGCACCCGAGTTCGAGGACCTCACCATCGGCACCGAAATCCTGTCGACCGGTATCAAGGTCATCGACCTTCTGGAGCCCTACAGCAAGGGTGGTAAAATCGGTCTGTTCGGTGGTGCCGGCGTAGGCAAAACCGTGCTTATCATGGAGCTTATCAATAATATCGCCAAGGGTCACGACGGTTTCTCTGTGTTCACCGGTGTGGGCGAACGTACCCGCGAGGGTAACGACCTGCTCCGCGAAATGATTGAAAGCGGCGTTATGAAGTATGGCGACAAATTCAAGGAAAGTATGGAAAAAGGCCAGTGGAACCTTGAGGATGTTGACGTTGAACAACTCAAGAACTCCCAGGCAACACTGGTATTCGGCCAGATGAACGAACCGCCGGGCGCACGTCTGCGTGTGGCTCTCTCCGGCCTCACCGTGGCCGAGCAGTTCCGCGACCAGGGTGCCGGTGGCAAGGATGTCCTCCTGTTCATCGACAACATTTTCCGTTTCACCCAGGCCGGTTCCGAGGTTTCGGCGCTTCTTGGCCGTATGCCCTCTGCCGTAGGCTACCAGCCTACCCTGGCTTCGGAAATGGGTATGCTCCAGGAGCGAATCACCTCAACCAAGAACGGTTCCATCACCTCCGTTCAGGCTATCTACGTGCCTGCCGACGACTTGACCGACCCCGCACCTGCAACAACCTTCAACTTCCTCGACGCCACCACAGTGCTCTCGCGTAAAATCGCCGAGCTCGGTATCTACCCCGCTGTGGACCCCCTGGAGTCTACCTCGCGTATTCTCGACCCCAACATCATCGGCGAGGAGCACTACAACACCGCCCAGGCCGTGAAGCAGCTTCTGCAGAAGTACAACGAGCTTCAGGACATCATCGCCATCCTCGGTGTTGACGAACTCTCGGACGACGACAAACTCGTGGTATCGCGTGCACGCCGCGCACAGCGCTTCCTGTCGCAGCCCTTCCACGTGGCCGAGCAGTTCACCGGTCTGCCCGGTGTGCTGGTGCCGCTGAGCGAAACCATCCGCGGCTTCAAGATGATTCTCTCCGGCGAAATGGACGAATACCCCGAACAGGCATTCCTCAATGTCGGCACCATCGACGAAGCCATCGAGAAAGGCAAGAAGATGCTCGCCGAAGTTAAATAAAGTAGAACAATCCACGCCTCACTGCAATGACACTCAAAATCATATCAGTCACAGAAATCCTCTACACCGGCGAGGTCCGCTCGGTGACCTTGCCCGGAACAATGGGCGAGTTCACGGTGCTCCACAACCACGCCTCGCTGCTGTCGACCCTTGTGGCCGGTACTATCCGCTACACCGATGCTTCCGGCGCTCAGCTTAGCTCCGACATCACCGGTGGTATTGCCGATATTGATAATAATGTCATTTCCGTGTGTGTTTATTAAGTCAATCCTGTAAATGAACCGCCTGAAACTAATATTGACAGTTCTTTTGCTCGCCCTGGCCGCCCCCTGCGCCATGCTGGCTGCCGAGGCCGAAACCACCGAGGAAAAGGCTGAGCTCGATGTCAAGGAAATAATCTTTGACCACCTCGGCGACGGTTACGGCTGGGAGGTTCCCTTTGACCACCACCACCGTATGCCTCTGCCCGTCATCTGTTACGGTGAAGGCGGTTGGCACTGCTTCTCGTCATCGCACCTCAACAACGGCGCAACCTATGTTGACAACGGTGTCGAGTTCCGCATCGGCGGCCTCGACAGCGAATACAAAGGCAAGCTCGTGGAGATTGTTGACGGCAAGGAGCACCGCCCGTTCGACATTTCTATCACTAAGAACGTGGCCGCCCTTTGGATTGCCGTCATTCTGGTGGCCGGACTGCTCCTGTGGCTGGCCAACTTCCACAAGCGCAAGCAATTCAAAGCCCCCCGCAAGGGTCTGGGTGGCATCGAAGGTCTCGTCACCTTCATCTGGAACGGAACCGTGCTTCCCATCCTGGGCAAGAACGCCAAGCGCTTCGCTCCCTATCTGCTCACGGTGTTCTTCTTCATCCTTGCCATGAACCTCCTGGGTCTCATCGTGGTGTTCCCCGGTGGCGCCAACCTCACCGGCAATATTGCCGTCACCCTGGTGCTTTCCATCCTCACATTCCTTGTCACCAACCTCTCCGGCAACAAGGAATACTGGAAGGAAATCTTCTGGCCCGACGTTCCCGTGTGGCTCAAGTTCCCCATCCCCCTGATGCAGATTATCGAGATTTTCAGCGCCATCATCAAGCCCGCCGCCCTCACCGTGCGTCTGTTCGCCAACATGCTTTCGGGCCACATGATTGTGATTGTGCTCACCATCCTCATCTTCATCTTCTCGGCTGTTAGCCCCTGGGCCGGTGGCGGCACCACTGTGGTATCGCTCCTGTTCTCCATCTTCATGATGATGATTGACGTGCTTGTATGCTTCATCCAGGCCTACGTGTTCACAATCCTCTCCACCCTGTTCATCTCGCTGGCTCTGCCTGAGCACGAACACTCCAAGGAGGAAATCAAACATACCGCCGAGGCCGAACTGGCAAAAGCGGAAATTTAATGCGACAAAATAAATAAACAACAAAAAAAATACACTTTAAAATTCAGTTACTATGTTAGGACTTTTAGCAGAACTCGCAATCGCCGCTTTCGGCGCAAGCCTCGGCGCAGCACTCGCAGCAATCGGTGCAGGTATCGGTATCGGTAAAATCGGTGCATCCGCAATGGAAGCTATCGCACGCCAGCCCGAAGCTGCCGGCGACATCCGAAGCAACATGATTGTGATCGCCGCTCTTATCGAGGGTGTTGCTTTCTTCGCCATCATCGTCTGCGTGCTCGCTCTGTTCATCTAATAGCCTTCAGTCTTTTATAAATGGAACTTTTCACGCCTGACTTTGGCCTGATATTCTGGATGTTCATCGCCTTCGGCGTGCTCTTCCTCATCCTGTGGAAGTTCGCCTGGCCGGTGATACTCAAGACTGTCGACAGCCGCGCCGAACTTATCGACAAGGGTGTGGAGTACGCCCAGGCTGCTAAGGAACAACTCGACAACGCCCGCCAGGAAGCGGAGAACTATCTCAACGAAGCACGCCGCCAGCAGGCCGACATGCTCCGCGAGGCCGATAAGATGAAAACTCAAATCATCGAGCAGGCTCGCTCGGAGGCTCAATCCGAAGCTCAGAAAGTGATGGACGCCGCAAAGGTCCAGATCCAGCAACAGCAGAAAGAAGCCCAGCAGCAGTTCCGCAACCAGGTGAGCGAATTCGCACTCGAAATCGCCGGTAAAATCGTGCACAACCAGATGCAGGACGACAAAGCGCAGAACGCGCTCGTCAACTCCCTGCTTGATGAGATTGAAAGCAAGTAATCGAATATGGACAAAGGCCTTATCCCTAACCGCTACGCAAAGGCACTCTACGAAGTAGGCGCCGAGCGAAATTGCAACGACAAGCTCTACGGTCTGATGCAGACCCTGGCGCAGTCATTCGCACAGGTGCCCGAACTGGGTAAAACCATCGGCAACCCATTCGTGTCAAACGCCGACAAGACCGCCCTCCTCAACAAGGCTGTCTACGGCGCCGACGGGCAGCCCGACGCTACCTACGAGGACTTCATCAAACTCCTCGAGCAGAATGGGCGCACCGACATGGCTTGGGATATCGCCCGCGCCTATATCGACCTGTATCGCCGCCTGCACAACATCTACCGCGTTGTCATCACTTCTGCTGCCCCTCTGGGCGAACCCGAACGTAAACGCCTGACCGCGCTGATTGAAAAACATGTCGGCGATGCTTCCGTGGAATACGTCTATCAGGTCGACCCCGACCTGATTGGCGGTTTCACAGTCACTATCAACAACGAGCGCCTGGACGCGTCCGTAAGCTCTCAGCTCAAGGACCTGCGCCTCAAACTCATCAACTGACCCCACTCCACTACTCTCCCCCACTCCGTTAAACCAATCCAGCAAGCATACTGCATACAATGATAAACCCCAGCGAGATTTCTCAGGTTCTCAAACAGCAGCTTGAGAACGTGAATTCAAAGGTGACCTTCGAAGAAGTCGGCACCGTGCTCGAAGTTGGCGACGGCGTAGCTCACGTCTACGGCCTCGACAACGTCGGCGCCAACGAACTCGTGGAATTCGAGAACGGCGTCAAGGGCGTGGCTCTCAACCTCGAGGAAAGCAACGTCGGTGTCGTGCTCCTCAACGACGTCAACAAAGTCACAGAGAATATGACCGTTCGCCGTACCGGCGAAATCGCCTCCATCCCCGTCGGCGAAGGCTTGCTGGGACGAGTTATCAATATTCTCGGCGAACCTATCGACGGCCGCGGCCCCATCCCCGGCGACCTTATCCGCCTGCCCCTTGAGCGCAAGGCCCCCGGCGTTATCTATCGCCAGCCCGTGACCCAGCCGCTCCAGACCGGTCTCAAAGCTATCGACGCCATGGTGCCCATCGGCCGCGGTCAGCGCGAGCTCATCATCGGCGACCGCCAGATCGGTAAGTCCGCCATCGCAATCGACACCATCATCAACCAGCGCAAGGACTTCGAAGCCGGCAAACCCGTATTTTGTATCTATGTGGCCATCGGCCAGAAGGCTTCCACCGTCGCAGCCCTTGTGGAAACTCTCCGCCAGCACGGCGCGCTGGACTACACCGTGGTCGTAGCCGCCAACGCATCCGAATCGGCCGCTATGCGCTACTTCGCTCCCTTCGCGGGCGTAGCCATCGGCGAATATTTCCGCGATACCGGCCGCGACGCACTTATCGTATACGACGACCTCTCCAAGCAGGCTGTGGCCTACCGCGAGGTGTCGCTCATCCTCAAGCGCCCCTCGGGCCGCGAGGCTTATCCCGGCGACGTGTTCTACCTCCACTCCCGTCTGCTGGAACGCGCTGCCAAGATTATCGACAATCAGGAAGTGGCCAAGAACATGAACGACCTTCCCGCCGCTCTCAAGCCCATCGTGAAAGCCGGCGGCTCGCTCACCGCTCTTCCTATCATCGAAACCCAGGCAGGCGACGTATCGGCCTACATCCCCACCAACGTTATCTCCATCACCGACGGACAGATATTCCTTGAGTCCGCACTCTTCAACCGCGGCATCCGTCCCGCTATCAACGTGGGTATCTCCGTATCGCGCGTAGGTGGTAACGCCCAGGTTAAGGCCATGAAGAAAGTGGCCGGCACGCTCAAGATCGACCAGGCTCAGTTCCGCGAGCTCGAATCATTCACCAAGTTCGGTGGCGACATCGACCCCGTCACCGCCCGCGTCATCGACAAAGGCCGCAAGAACGAACGCCTCCTCATCCAGCCGCAGTACCATCCCATGCCCGTCGAGGAAGAAATCGCTATCATCTTCTGCGGTGTGAACGGTCTGCTCGAAAACGTGCCCCTCGACAAGGTGGCCGAATTCGAAAAACAGTTCCTCCAGCTTCTGAACGCCAAACATCAGGACGACGTGCTCGCACTCCTGCGCCAGGGCAAACTCACCGACGATGTCGATGCCAAGCTCCGCGCCGCCGCTGCCGACGTAGCCGGTCGTTTCTGAAAAACTCTTTTACCAATAACACTCTCGCAAGACAGCATAAATGGCAACACTACGCGAACTTAAAGGCCGCATCGGCTCTGTCGCCTCCTCCGAAAAGATTACCGGAGCGATGAAAATGATTTCTTCAGCTAAAATGCACAAGGCTGAAGGCATCCTCCATAAGCTCCAGCCTTTCCGCGAGTGCGTGCAGACAATCATCGGCAATCTCCTGAGCTCCGATGCCGTCGTTACCTCGCCTTTCACCGAGGAACGTCAGGCCGTGCGCCGGGTGGCCGTGGTGGTGCTCGGCAGCGACGACGGCCTCTGCGGCGCCTACAACGTCAACATATTCAAAGGCCTCGTGCAGACCATCGCCGACCTGCGCGCCAAGTACGGCGCCGACGTCGACATAGAACTCCTGCCTGTGGGTAAAAAGCTCAAGCGCCTCATTGCAAAGGCCGCCGAAGGCGATGCCCACCTCTATGCTGCCGACGTGCCCGAGAACATCGACTCCAAAAGCGAGGGCGAACCCGTCAAGGCCTTCTCGCAGGCTCTGGAGCGCCGCTTCATCGCCGGCGAGCTTGACCGCGTCGAACTGGTGTACATGCACTACTTCACCGCCGGCCGCCAGCGCCTCACCGTGGAGGGCTATCTGCCCGTGTCGCAGGAGTCGCTCACCGGCAACTCGGCCAAAGCCACAGGCCGCCCCTACCTGTTCGAGCCCGATGCCTCCACGATTTTCTCGACCGTCATCCCCATGTTCGTGCTCGCACACCTGCAGGAAGCTTTCGCCGAGAACCGCGCCTCCGAACAGGCTGCCCGCGTAATGGCCATGCAGAGTGCCAACGACAACGCTCAGAAACTGCTTGAACAACTCCAGCTCGAATACAACAAACTGCGCCAGCAGGGTATCACCAACGAACTGCTCGACATTGTCGGCGGCCAGGTGCGCGACTGACGCTAATTGATTATATAACCCGATTATTCCACTAAACTGAATCCAATTAAATGGGTAGTGTATCAGAATACTTTTCATCATTAGGCACCGGCATCAAAAGCCTGCTCAAGGGTATGAAGGTGACTGGTAAAGAATTTATCACACCGAAAATCACCGAGTGCTATCCCGAGAACCGCGAGACGCATCACGCCGCGCCGCGTTTCCGCGCCGAACTTCACTTCAACTACGATGCCGACGGCAACCACAAGTGTATTGCCTGCGGCAGCTGCGAGCGCAACTGCCCCAACGGCACAATCACCATCGAAACCAAAATGGTGACCACGCCCCTCGGCACCAAGAAGAAAAAACTCGACAAATATTTCTACGACCTGGGAAGCTGCACCTTCTGCCAGCTCTGCGTCACCAGCTGCCCCACGGCTGCCATCGACTTCGACAATGACTTCGAGCAGGCCGTGTTCACACGCTCCAAACTGGTGAAGCAGCTCAATTATCTGCCTGAGAAGCCCGAGCCCGAGCCCACACCCGAAGAAATAGAGGCCGCCAAGGCTGCCGAAGCCGAAAAGCAGGCCAAGATTGCCGCCGCCAAGGCTAAAGCCGCTGCTGCAAAGGCCGCCAAGGAAGCCGCTGAAGCTGCTGCCGCTCCCAAGGCCGACAACGAATCATCTGAAAATAAATAAACCAATATATGGAATCAGTAGGAAGTATTATCTTGTACTTTATCGTCGCACTGTCGATGATAATCTTCTCGGTGATGGCCGTTACGACCCGCAAAATCCTGCGCGCCGCCACCTACCTGCTGTTCACGCTTTTTGCCGCCGCCGTGGTCTACTTCATGCTCGACTATGAGTTCCTCGGTGCGGTTCAGATTGCCGTGTACGCAGGCGGTATCGTGGTGCTGTTCGTGTTCGCCATTCTCCTGACAAGCAAACCCGGCGACAACACCGAGCGCCTCACCTCCAAATCGAGGGTTCTCGGAGGCATCGCCGCTGTTGCCACCCTTCTTATCGCCGGCTATGCCCTGGTAAGCCGCACTCTCATGTTTGTGGCCAAACCTGCCATGGAGGCTCCCACCATGAATCAGATTGGCGAAACAATGATGGGAACCGGCAACGGCCAGTACCTGCTGCCCTTCGAGGCTGTCAGCGTGCTCCTTCTCGCGTGTATAATCGGTGGCGTTGTAGTTGCCCGTAAACGTTGATTGATATGGAAATTACAGCTATATATTACCTTATCCCCGCTCTGGTGATGTTCTGCTGCGGGGTGTATGGTTTCATCACCCGCAAGAACATGATTGCAATGCTCGTATCCATCGAGCTCATGCTCAATGCTGTCGACATCAACTTCGTGGTGTTCAACCGCTTCCTTTTCCCCGAGCAGACCGAGGGCATGTTCTTCACCCTCTTTGCAATCGCTATCGCCGCTGCCGAGACCGCTCTGGCCATCGCTATCATCATCAACATTTTCCGCGTTGCCAAGAACGTCGACGTCCGTACTCTTAACGAAATGAAGTTTTAAGCACTATGGATATTACATTACCAATTCTAATCTTAGCCATCCCGCTGACGATGTTCCTCCTGCTGGGCATCGCCGGCTGCAAGATGAGCCACAAACTCGCCGCCACGCTCGGCATTGCCGGAATGGGAACGACCCTGGTGCTTTCGTACATCACCGCGTTCACCTACTTCTTCAGCGGCTCACCCGAATTTATCGCCGAAACCGGCGAACGCCTCCAGTCCATCATCTTCAACCAGACCTGGCTGGCGTTCACCGATAAGCTCGTCATCAACCTGGGCTTCCTGCTCGACCCCATTTCGGCCCTCATGCTCGTAGTGATCACCACCATCTCCTTCATGGTGCACCTCTACAGCCTCGGCTACATGGAAGGCGAAAAAGGCTTCCAGCGCTACTACGCATTCCTGTCGCTCTTCAGCTTCTCGATGCTCGGCCTGGTTGTTGCCACCAACATTTTCCAGATGTATATCTTCTGGGAGCTCGTAGGTGCTTCGTCCTACCTCCTCATCGGTTTCTACTACACCCGCCACACCGCTGTGGCTGCTTCGAAGAAGGCGTTCATCGTAACCCGCTTCGCCGACCTCGGCTTCCTCATCGGCATCCTGGTGCTGTCGTACTACACCGATACCTTTGACTTCATCACCCTCACCCAGAACCCCGGCGCAGTGCTCGCCTCCACCGGTGGCGCAACCTTCATGGGTGCTTCGGTGCTCACCTGGGCACTGGTGCTCATCTTCATGGGCGGTATGGGTAAATCGGCTATGATGCCTCTGCACATCTGGCTGCCCGATGCTATGGAAGGCCCCACCCCCGTGTCGGCCCTCATCCACGCCGCCACCATGGTTGTGGCCGGTGTATATCTGGTTGCCCGCATGTTCCCCGTCTACATGGTTGAGGTTTCCGCCACCACTATCGTGGCTGTCGTTGGCGCAATCACCGCCTTCTACGCCGCCATGGTTGCCTGCGCGCAAATCGACATCAAACGCATCCTGGCCTTCTCCACCATCTCGCAGATTGCCTTCATGATGGTTTCGCTCGGCGTAGCCTCCAACGGCAACAGCGAAGTGTGCCACCACGGCGTTGGCTACATGGCCTCGATGTTCCACCTCTTCACCCACGCCATGTTCAAGGCCCTCCTCTTCCTCGGAGCTGGTGCCCTGATTCATGCCGTTCACTCCAACGACTACACCGCCATGGGTGGCCTGCGCAAGTACATGCCCATCACCCACTGGACATTCCTCATCGGCTGTCTTGCCATCGCAGGTATTCCTCCCTTCTCCGGCTTCTTCTCCAAGGACGAAATCCTGGCTGCCGCCTATGCCTGGAGCCCCTACATGGGTGCATGGCTCACCATGGTGGCTGCTCTCACGGCTTTCTACATGTTCCGCATGTACTTCCTCATCTTCTGGTGGAAGAACCCCGAGTATCACCACACTCCCCACGATGGCCCCTGGTGCATGAGCCTGCCGCTGGTGTTCCTCGCTGCCGTATCGTGTGTTGCTGGCTTCATCCCCTTTGGCCACTTCGTCACCTGGAACCGCATGCCCTATGACATTCACCTGGACATGGCCATCGCAATCCCCAGCGTCATCATCGCCCTGCTGGCCATCGGCCTCGCAGCCAAGATGTATCTCCGCGAAAACCCCATGCCCAACAAGGTCAAGAACGCCGTGCCCGCTCTGTGGGACTGGTGTCACCACCGCTTCTACTGGGATGAGCTCTACATGTTCATCACCCACAAGATTATCTTCGGCTGCATCTGCCGTCCCCTCGCATGGTTCGACCGCCACATCATCGACGGCACCATGGACTCCTTCGCCACTGTCACCAACAAGGCTTCCGAGGCCATCAAGCCTCTGCAGTCCGGCCAGATTCAGATGTATGTCTGGATTTACCTCATCGGTGCCCTTGCTCTGGGCGGAATCACTTTCATCTGCATTCTCTAAGTAAGCGCCGGTACAAACAAAATCAAAATCAGTCATTATGTTTTCCAATATACTAATCTATTTTGTGGTCATCCCCCTGCTCATGCTGGCGGGTCTTGGCCTGTGCCGGAATATCCGACAGGTGCGCACCGTGGCCGTAACGGGCTCCATCGCGCTCATCGCCCTGTCGGTGGTACTGCTGCTTGACTATCTCAAACTCCGCGCCGCCGGCGAAACCGCCCCGATGCTCTTCACCGGTTCGTGGGCTTGGTTCGCCCCGCTCAACATCCACCTTGCCGTGGGTGTCGACGGTATCTCGGTGGCCATGATTATCCTTTCGTCCATCATCGTGTTCGCCGGCTCTTTCGCCTCCTGGACCATCAACCAGGCCAAGGAATTCTTCCTCTGGCTGATTCTGCTTTCGGTGGGTGTGTTCGGCTTCTTCATCTCGGTGGACCTCTTCACCATGTTCATGTTCTATGAGGTCGCTCTGATTCCCATGTACCTCCTGATTGGTGTGTGGGGCTCTGGCCGCAAGGAATACTCCGCAATGAAGCTCACACTCATGCTCATGGGTGGCTCCGCATTCCTGATGCTCGGCCTCATCGGCATCTACTACCACTCCGCTCCCGCCGGCGAGCCCCTCACCTGGAACATCCTTGAAATCGCCCAGAACAACTGCATCAGCGAAGGCTGGCAGAAGTTCCTCTTCCCCATGACCTTCGTCGGTTTCGGTGTGCTCGGCGCCATGTTCCCCTTCCACACCTGGTCGCCCGACGGTCATGCCTGCGCCCCCACTGCAGTGTCCATGCTCCACGCAGGTGTGCTCATGAAGCTCGGTGGCTACGGCTGCTTCCGTGTGGCCATCTACCTTATGCCCTACGCCGCTCAGGAACTCTCGTGGATTTTCCTCATCCTCACCGGAACCTCGGTTGTCTACGGTGCTTTCTGCGCTTGCGTAAAGACCGACCTCAAGTACATCAACGCCTACTCATCGGTGTCGCACTGCGGCCTGGTGCTCTTCGCCATCCTGATGCTCAACTCCACCGCAATGACCGGTGCCATCATGCAGATGCTTTCCCACGGCCTTATGACCGCCCTCTTCTTCGCGCTCATCGGTATGATTTACGGTCGTACCCACACCCGCGAAATCACCCAGATGGGCGGCATGATGCAGATCATGCCCTACCTCTCGGTGTGCTACGTGATTGCCGGTATGGCATCCCTCGGTCTCCCCGGTCTGTCGGGCTTCGTGGCTGAAATGACCATCTTCGTCGGTTCGTTCCAGGCCGGTATGGAGAACTACCTCGCCGGTCAGGGTTCGCTCCGCCTGGTGTTCACCATCATTGCCTGCTGCTCCATCGTCATCACCGCTGTCTACATCCTCCGCGTTGTCGGCAAGCTCCTCTTCGGCAAGGTCTACGACGAGCACCACCTGCAGCTCACCGATGCCACCTGGTGGGAACGCCTCTCCACTGTCACCCTCATCCTCTGCGTGGCTGCCATCGGCTGCTTCCCCAACTTCTTCAACCATCTGATCCAAACAACCTTCAGCCCGGAAATCTTCCGTGTGCTCGGTATGTAAACCTCCAAAAGGAATAAATCGCAATGGATTACTCACAATTTTTAGCCCTGAAGCAGGAGATTGCGCTCCTCGTTGTCTTTCTGCTCGTATTCCTCTACGACACGTTTATGCCTAAGAGTACACAGAAAGCTCTCCCGGCTTTCGCTGCCGTACTCACCCTGCTGATTACCGCAGGCGGCCTATGCTGCCACTGCCTGGGCACCCCCACCGATGTGGAAGCCTTCAGCGGCATGTATGTCACCTCGCCCGTCATCGTAGCTATCAAGAATATTCTCAACGTCGGTGTTGTCATCGTTCTCATCCAGTCCATTTCCTGGGCCAACAGCGAGAGCATGGCCATGCGTCGCGGCGAGTTCTATGAACTTCTGCTGGTTACCCTCTTCGGCATGTACCTCATGATTTCCGCCCGTCACTTCCTGCTGTTCTTCATCGGTCTTGAAAGCGCCTCGCTGCCTCTGGCCGCAATGGTTGCACTCGACAAGAACCGCTACGAAAGCCACGAAGCCGCCATCAAGTACATCCTCACAGCCGTGTTCTCCTCGGCCATCTTCATGATGGGTCTTTCGTTCGTCTACGGTCTGAGCGGCTCGCTCTACTTCCACAACATCTACGGTGCCGTTATCGGCGGCTCCAGCCTGATGCTTGTGATGGCCGTCGCATTCGTGATTGCCGGCATCGGCTTCAAGCTCTCGCTTGTGCCCTTCCACCTCTGGACCGCTGACGTCTACCAGGGTGCTCCCACTTCCGTCACCTCCTATCTTTCGGTCATCTCCAAGGGTGCTACCGCATTTGCTTTCCTCGTGGTCATGGCTCAGGTGTTCGGTGCTGTCTACTCCCAGATTTGGGAATGGATGCTCTACGCCCTCATCATCCTCACCATCACCATCGGTAACCTCTTCGCCATCCGTCAGCGCAACATGAAGCGCTTCCTTGCCTTCTCGTCCATCTCCCAGGCCGGCTACATCATGCTTGGTGTCATCGGTTTCAACGCTATGGGCATGGCAGCTCTCATGTACTATATCCTGGTCTACATCTTCTCCAACCTTGCCGCATTCGGTGTTATCGGTGCTATCGAAAACGCCACCGGCAAAGTGTCGATGAACGACTATCGCGGTCTCTACAAGACCAACCCCCGCCTGTCGGTGGCCATGATGCTTGCCATGTTCTCGCTTGCAGGTATTCCTCCCTTCGCCGGTTTCTTCTCGAAGTTCTTCATCTTCACCGGCGCCATCAATCAGGGCTCTACCGCAATCTATGTCCTGGTGCTCATCGCACTCATCAACACCATCATCTCGCTCTACTACTACCTGCTGGTGGTTAAGGCAATGTTCATCTCCAACGACGACTGCGTAATCCCCAACTTCCGCTCCACCTGCAGCGAGCGCCTTGGCCTGTGGATTACCGTTGCCGGCATCCTCGCCCTCGGTATCGTCAGCTGCTTCTACAGCTCGCTGCTCACCCTGGCCGAGAACGCCCCGATGACCACGTTCTTCATCAACTAATCGAACATTCTACCATAATTGATAGGCGGGGCGCTCAACCGGGCGTCCCGCCTTTTTGTTATAGTTACATATAATAGAAAAATCATGCAAAACTTCAAACCCAAAGCCTGGGTACTCCCCCAGCCAGTGCTTATCATCGGCACATACGATGCCGATGGCACTCCCAACGCCATGAACGCCGCATGGGGTGGACAGTGGGACATGACCGAAGTGATGATATCGCTCGGCAACCACGCCACCACTGCAAACCTCAACCGAAAAGGCGAATTTACCCTCACTTTCGCTACAGCCGAGCAAGCCATTCCGGCTGATTTCGTCGGCATGGTAAGTGGCAGGAAAAATCCCTCCAAGGTAGCCGCCACAGGTTGGAATGTGGTCAAAGCCGAGAATGTGGATGCTCCCCTATTCACTGACTTCCCCATAACAATGGAATGTCGTGTCAAAGAGAAACTCTACGAATCCGAAAGCGGCTGCTATCTGATTGCTGAAATAGTCAATATTGTCTGCGACGAAAAATATCTGGCAGAGGATGGCAAACCCGACGTTGAAAAAATGAACCTCATCACCTTCGACCCCGTTCACAACACCTACATAGCCCTCGGCAAAACCGTGGCCCATGCCTTCGCCGCCGGCAAGGAGTTGATGTAATTGCTTGGTCATGCAAAGGGCCATAAAAAACGCCTGAGAGCTTTTCTCAGGCGTTTTTTGTGTATTGGCGGGGAAATATATCAGATGGAGTCCTCAACGTTCCACACGAAGGCGCGGAGGCCCAATTTGGGGCGTTCGTCGTTGAACTCCTTGAGCTTGGCAAGGACAATGGGCACTCGCTGATCCTCGACCACCGTAATAATTGCCGATGCCATCGAGGGCCAGGCGTGGGAACCGTAGTGGGGCTCGCCGTCCACAGTACCGCGGCCCGTCACATCCTGCCAGGCGGTGAAGCCGCGGCAGTTGCTGCGTTCGAGCATTTCCACTATGCGCTCGTAGTGAGCCTGGTCAAAGGCTATAAATATAGATTTCATTTCTGATTATGCATTTTGAGATTTTTGTTTCAGAAGTGCTTCGCGGTGCTTGCGGCGGTTCTTCTTGATACCCTGTCCGGCGAACACACAGTAGAGCATCGGCACGAACAGCAGCGTGAGGATGGTGGAGAAAGTCAGACCACCGATAACGGCCACACCCATCGGGCGCCACATTTCCGCACCCTGGCCCGAGCCAACTGCCATAGGCACCATACCGAGGATGGTGGTGAGAGTGGTCATGACAACCGGACGCAGACGCGACTCACCGCCATCAATCACAGCGCGACGGATCGACATGCCGCGCTCGCGGTTAAGCGATATATAGTCGATGAGCACGATACCGTTCTTCACAACAATACCGATAAGCATGATGGCGCCGATCATTGACATCACATTGAGCGTGTGGCCCGTGAGCCACAGGATGATGAACACACCCGAGAAGGCGAATATCAGCGAGGTCATGATGATGCCCGGATAGGTATAACTTTCGAACTGGGCAGCCATCACGATGTAAACCAGGATGATGATGAGCACGGCAAGAGTGAGGAGGTCGCGGAACGAATCCTGCTGGTCCTCGTAGGTACCCGAAAGCTCAATGTTGATGCCCTGGGGTATTTCCATCTTATCAATCTGAGCCTGGGCAGCTTCCACAATCTGGCTCATGGGCACGTCCTGCACCACGGTGCTAACGGTCACGATGCGCTCGCGGTCCTTACGCTCGATTGTGGGCGGAGTGAAGCGTTCCACTACCTTACCGACGTCGCGCACGCGCACAGCCTTGCCAGCCGAGTTGTAGATAAGAATATTCTCGATGTCCTCCAGCGAGGTACGGTTCTCGGGGGCATACATCACCTTGATGTCATATTCCTCGCCATCCTCGCGGAACTGCGATGCCAGCTGGCCGTTGATACGGTTGCGCAGATAAGTGGCGGCGGTGGACAGGTTGAGACCGTAGATGGCAAGCTTCTCGCGGTCGAAGTCCACCTGATATTCCGGCTGATAGTCCGAACGCGAAATCATCACGTCGGCAGCCCCGGGAATCTGACGAAGCATGGCCTGCATCATGCGGGCCACCGAGTCGGTCTCGGTAAAGTCGTAGCCATATATTTCGTAGTCCAGAGTCGACTGGCCGCCCATGCCGCCCATGCCGCCCACGGACACCTGGGTCTTCTTGTATTCAGGGTACCTCTTGAGGTCCTCGCGCATCAGACCGGCGATTTCGGTCACCGAGCGGTCGCGGTCCACGGGGTCGCTCAGGCGGATGTTCATCGAAATGATGTGGGGGCCGTTGTCGCTGAGCGAAGCAAAGGTATTGTCGCTCGATGCCGTACCGGTGGTGAAGTTGAGCACCTGGATTTCAGGGTACTTCTCGCGCCATTCCTCCACCAGTTTCATCGTGATTTCCTGTGCGCGCTCCACACGTGCTCCGATAGGCAGCTCAAGGCTCACACGCATACGGCCGTCGTCGTTCACGGGGAAGAACTCGGTGCCCACCTGCTTCACCAGCATCACCGAACCCACGAATATAGCCACACAGGCTACGAACGTAATCATCTTGTGGCCCACAATCCAGGTCAGGAAGCGGCCGTAACCGCGGTCAAAGGCATCCAGACCACGGTTGATGGGAGTGAACAGCAGGTTGTAGAGGCGGCCATGACTGTTGACGCGCCGCAGAAGCAGCGAGCACAGCATCGGGGTGAGCGACAGTGCGCAGGTGGTGGAAATAATCATCATGATGGTCACCATCCAGCCCAGCTGGCGGAAGAGCACACCGGTCATGCCGGTCACAAGGGTCAGCGGGAAGAACACCGCGATAAGGGTGAGGGTCGAAGCGATTACGGACACAGCCACCTCGTTGGTGCCGTGCACGGCAGCCTGCTTCGGGTCGGAGCCGCGCTCAATATGCGTGGTGACATTTTCGAGCACCACGATTGCGTCGTCCACAACCATACCGATTGAAATCGACAGCGCCGAGAGCGATATGATGTTCAGCGTATTGCCCGTGGCATATAGGTAGATGAACGAAGCGATAAGCGAAATAGGAATCGTGATGGTGATGATGAGCGTGGCGCGCCAGCGGCCCAGGAAAAAGAACACCACAATCACCACGAACAGCAGTGCGTAGAGCACCGTTTCCACCAGCGAGGCGATGGTGTTGCGGATGTTGTCCGACGTATCCACGATGATGCCGAGTTTAACGTCGGTCGGGAGGCGCTTCTGAAGGCTGGGGAGCATTTTGAGCACCTTGTTGGAGATTTCCACCGAGTTGGCGCCGCTCTGTTTCTGGATTACAATCATGGCGCCCTGCTCGTCGTTGTTAAACGTGCGCTGGGTGCGCTCCTCAAGCGAGTCGTCGATGCGGGCCACGTCGCTCAGATAAATCGAACGGCCGTTGTAAGAACCCACAACTATATTGGCCATCTCATCGCTGCTCTGGAACTCGCCCTGCACGCGCAGTGCGTAGGTGTCCGAGCCGATATCGAACGAACCACCGGGGATATTGCGGTTCTCGGCACCAATCACGGAGCCGATTTGCTCTATGGTCAGATTGTAGGCCTCCAGGCGGTTGGGGTCCACGTACACGTGGATTTCGCGCTTCGGAGCACCCGAAATGGACACCGAGCCTACACCCGACACACGCGCCAGCGGGTTGGCCACGTTATCGTCGAGAATCTTGTAGAGGCCGGGCATACTTTCCGATGCGCTCACCGACAGCATGATGATAGGAATCATGTCGGTGGAGAACTTGAAGATTATGGGGTTCTCGGCATCGTCGGGTAGGGCCGACTTCACCATGTCGAGTTTGTCGCGCACGTCGTTGGTGAGCACGTCAATGTCCTTGCCATACTCAAATTCGAGCGTGATGACCGAAATATTCTCGCGCGACTTGGATGTGATGTGCTTGAGGTCGTTCACCGAGTTGAGCACATTTTCCAGCGGTCGGGTCACATTCTGTTCTATATCCGAAGCGCTCGCACCGGCATACGTGGTCATTACCATGATGGTATTGGTCTCGATGTCCGGATAGAGGTCAATCGGGAGTTTTATGAGCGAGAAAATACCCAGAATCACCACCGCCACGAAGCACAGGGTGGTCATAATCGGGCGTTTCACCGCACTTGCGTAAAGACTCATATAAAGTGATTTCTGAAAGGTTAACGTTTAAGAAGTTCCACAGCAACGCCGTCGGCAAGGCGCGACTGGCCGTTGGTCACCACAGTGTCGCCGTCGTTCACACCGCTCAGCAGCTCGTAAGCGTTGTCCAGGCGCTGGCCAAGCTCAACTTTGTTGTAGGACACACGGCCATTGGAGTACACGTAGACATACTTGTTGCCCGAGCCAGTCTGCTTCACCACGGCCTGGTCGGGTACAACCACGTTGGGTTTCACGCCGAGGTCAAAGTTCACACGGGCGAACATGCCGGGCTTGATGCGTCCGTCCTGGTTGGTTATGCGCACCTCCACCGGGAATGTGCGGGTAGCGGTATCGACCGTGGGATATATTCGGTTGATGGTGCCCGAGAAAGTTTCGCCGGGATAGGCATCGAAAGTCACACCCACGGGCGTGCCCTGCTTCACGAGGGCCATATCGTTCTCGCTCACGTTGAGCATCACCTTGACAACCGGAGTGAGCTGGCCAACGGTGAGCACAGGCTGCGAGCCGGTCATGTCGCCGGGGTCGTAGTTACGGGCTGTCACCACACCCGAGATGGGCGAGCGAAGCACGGTGTTCTCAAGCATGTTGTCGTACTGCGACTGGGCGGCGTCCAGCTGGGCCTTGAGCTGGTCCACGGTCTGCTGTGTGCCGCCACCGATTTCCAGGAGCTTCACGGCGCGGTCATAGTCGCGGCGAATCTGGTCAAGGTTGATTTTAATCTGGTCGATGTTCGAGGAATCAAGAATCACCAGTTCCTGACCGGCGCGCACGTGGTCGCCCACCTCAACGTTGATTTTCTTGATGCGGTTGGGAGTGGCCGGAGCAATATTGTTGATGTTCTCAGCCTCGACGGATGCCGTATAGTTCTTGGTCTGAGGCACTTCAATGCGGTGTGCCACGTCCACCGAAACTATAGGCAGCTCCTCGACAGTCTCCACTGTCTGTTCGCCGCCGTTAGAACACGAGCCGAGAGCAAGCGCTGCCGCTCCGAATGCCATTATGCTGTACTTAGCTTTCATATATTGAATCGTTTATTTTTCGTTGATATATTTGTCGATGGGCGCATTGCCGAGCAGGAGTTCAAGAGAGCTTTCGGCAATCAGATAGTTATAGATTGCCTGATTGTAGGCCAGGCGGGCCTGGGTCAGGGCAAGCTCGGAGTCGCGCAGGTTCAGATAGCTTGCGGCACCGATATCGAAGCTTCGCTCCATGATTTCATGAGCGCGTTCGGCCTGCTTCACGCTCTCGGAGCACGATGCAATCTGCTTGATGTTCATGTTGATATTATCCACGGCCAGGTCAACCTGCATTGCGATACTGCGCTCCAGGTTGGTTTTCTGCCATGCCATTTCGTCAATCTGAATCTGGGTGGTTTTCAGCGCGTTCCAGCGGCGTCCACCCTGGAAAATGGGCACTGACAGCGTGAGGCCCACGGTGGAATAGGGGTTCCAGCGGAAGTTGCGGAAGGGCGAGCCGTTGCTCATCGAGGTCCAGTTGTAGTTGGCTGTGAACGCCAGTGTGGGCGAGAATGCCAGTTTATTCATTGCCAGCGATTTTTGCAGAATATCAGTGTTGATATCCAGCAGGCGCAGGTCGGCGTTGTTGCTCAGGTTCTTCTTGTCCACAGCCAGGGCGTTGGCATACATCGTCGCCTCGTAGTCGGACAGCTGTCCCGCAGGCTGATACAGGAATTCCGAGTCAAGCCCCATCAGAATCAGCAGCTGCAGGTTGGCGCGCTTGATTGCGATGTCGGCTTCCTGAAGCTGGGGCTCGATGTTCTTCATGGCCACCGAAGTGCGGAGCACGTCGTAGTCCGACGCGGCACCCAGAGCGTACTGCTTGGAATATGTTTCGTAGGTCAGGCGGGCCATGTCGTAGCTTTCCTGAATCACCTTGCGCGAGTCCAGTGCCAGCAGATAGGCGTAGTAGGCGCTCTTCACCTGGTCCACAAGGTTCTGACGCGACTGGCGTGCGGTTTCCACCGCCAGCAGAATCTGGCTGTCGCTCAGTTGCAGGCTTTTCCACAACTGCGGCGCAATCAGCGGCAAGGAGGCCGTGAAGCCCATGGAGTAGGAGTTGTCCAGGCCCATCTTGATACCTTCGTCCTTCTTTGTTTCGGAGGCGGCCTGACCGCCCTCGGCATCGTCGCCTCCGGCACCACCGAAGGCTCCGAGATTCATATACATCACCTGCTTGGCCACCATGCGGTTGTAGGTGGCGCCGAAGTCGATGGTAGGCAGCAGCTGGCCTATAACGTCGCGCTTGGAGTAGTCCATGCGCTGCACTTCCATGTCGGCAATTTTCACTGTCGGGCTTTCGGAGAGGGCTATCCGCAGGCACTCGTCAAGCGTAAGCACCTGATAGAGCGGTGGTTTAGGATCGGAAATCTGAAGTAAAGTCCCACGGTCGGCGTCCTCCTGTGCCCAGGCAATGTTAAATGCCATGCCGAGCGAAAGGACAGCCGAAGCAATATGCTTGAAATTCATACTAAGTTATTTTTTCCAGTAGATTATTTTTAAGTCGTGCAAAATTAGTAAAAAAGTAATCTTTTCGATAATTTGACTTTTCTAAATAGTCTTAAATACGCCTTTTACACCAATAATTAAGCACAAACGGACATACTTTTGGCCGTGTGGATATTTTTGGCTAAATTCGCATTATGGAACAGGAATTTTCATCGACATTGCTTGAAAATGCCGTGACGGCTTTCTCGCGCCTGCCGGGTGTTGGGCGCAAAACCGCCCTTCGCTTCGCCCTGCACCTGCTGCGCCGCGATCCGGACGAGGCTGTGAGCATCGGCGAAGCCATTATCCGCATGCGCCAGGGCATCCGCTATTGCTCTGTGTGCCACAATATAAGCGAGGACGAAGTGTGCCCCGTGTGCTCCGACCCGCAGCGCCAGAAATCAATTGTCTGCGTGGTGGAGAATGTGAAGGACGTGATGATTATCGAGAACACCCGCCGCTACTTCGGGCTCTACCACGTGTTGGGCGGACTCATCTCGCCCGTGGACGGCATCGGTCCGGACCGACTGGAAATTGCATCGCTCATTGAGCGTGCCCGCAGCGGCGACATCGAGGAGATAATCCTTGCCACCGGCGCCACGGTGGAGGCCGATACGACCAATTTCTACATCTACCGCCTGCTGTCCAAGAGCGCTCCCGATGTGAAAATTACCCAGCTTGCCCGCGGAGTGTCGGTGGGCAACGAACTCGAGTACACCGACGAGGCCACCCTGGCCCGCTCCATCATCAGCCGCACGCCTTTTGAACTTTAACGCTCTGCCTGTGGTTTTCTCTATAAAACATCAACGAACATGATACTCTCCAACGACATTATAGAACTGCGAGCACCCGAACCCTCGGACCTCGACCTCCTTTTCATCCTCGAAAACGAGCAGACGCGTGCCGAATGTGCTTTCACCACCGCACCGGCCAGCCGCAACCAGATCTGGAAATACCTCGACTCCTACGACTCCGACATCTATTCCACCCGCCAGCTGCGCCTGGTAATAGTTGATAAATCCACCGGGCAGCCTGCAGGCGTGATTGACCTCAGCGACTACGAGCCGCGCGACCGCCGCGCCTTCGTGGGCATCTCCATCCTCGAACCCTTGCGTGGCCGCGGCTTGGGCAAGGCAGCCCTGAGCCTGCTGTGCGACTACGCCGCCGAAACCCTGGGCATGCACCAGCTATCGGCCCAGATTGCGGTTGACAACACTGCCTCCCGCCGCCTGTTCGAGGCCTGCGGCTTCAAGACCTGCGGGCGTCTACGCTCCTGGATTCGCCGCGGGCCGCACTACATTGATGCTCTCATCTGCCAGCGCCTGTTTGTGTAAAAATTTTTTTGCTCAAGCAGGTTAGTTTTTCCGGCAGTCGCGTGTCATGGTAGTGTATGACCACAAAAAGCAACATAGAGCAACTGTTCAAAACCCACTACAGCCGGCTATTCAGGCTCGCTATCCTTATTCTGCGCGACGATGAGGCCGCTCGCGACATTGTGCACGATGTTTTCGCGGCTCTCCTGACCTCCGGAACCGGCGATATTACCGAAGCCTATCTCACCGCTGCGGTGCGCAACCGCTGTTTCAACTTCCGGCGTAATCTCAGCACTGCCGACAGGCTTCGTGAAATGTACTCGACCGAGATTTTCGAAACTGAACCGGATGAGGAGTGGCCCGACGAGGCTCTACTCGAAATCGTCCGCGTCACCGTGGCTGCTGATTTGGGCTATACCTGCCGGCGCGTAGTGGAAATGCGCTTCACGCTCGGATACAGCTATCAGCAGATTGCCGACGAACTGGGAATTAGCAAAGTTGCAGTCTACAAGCATTTGCGTCATACGATTGATGTTCTACGTAAAAAATTATCAGCCAATGGATAATCTTGACCGACTGCTTGACGCAATCGAGCATCCCGAAGCCTACACGCCCGAGGAACTCGACGACATTCTGAACGATGCCGAAGCTGCCGAAGCGCTCCACATTCTCGACGACACCAAAGCAGCGCTCGCCGATGTGCCTGAGCCCGATACCGACGCCGAATGGGCCGCTTTCTCAAAAAAATATACACGCAAATTGCCGCTCCAGCGCCGCGCTGTGGCGGCCATCTTAATTGCTGTTGCTTCCGCCGCTGCTGTAGCTACCGGTCTTGGAGTTTACCGGTCCTCGCAAGCCGAGCGACATGACCTTGTAGCGGAAGATACTGCTAAGGTAATCGAAGTAAGCGCGACGGACGCAATCCGGTCGCTCCCCGCAACAGCGCCTTCCGTAGCGATATTCGAGAACGTGCCGCTCGAGGATATTCTCAGCGATATATCACAAGTTTATGGCACGGAGGTTGTTTTCAAATCGGACTCCGCGCGGGGGTTGCGCCTGTTCTTCCGCTGGGACACCAATCTCACGGCTGCCGAGGTTGTTGAACTGCTCAACAATTTCGAACAGATTGATATTCACATCGAAGGTCGAACCATAACAGTTGAGTAAGCAATGAACCGCGTGATTTTCTTCCTCGCTGCAATCGCTTGCAGTGTAATGGCTTATGCCGACGAATTCAACTATACTTTCCGCAATCTGTCGCTGGCACGTGCGTTAACTCAAATAAGCACCGATCACCCTGAACTGGACCTCAATTTCATCTACAACGAGCTTGAGGACTACACCACAAGCGCCAATGTACACACAGACAATCCCTACGAGGCTCTGCGCCTTACCGTTGGGCTCAACCCTGTGAGCATCGGGCAGAAGGGCTCTCGTTTCTTCATCGAAGCCATGCAGCGTGGCAAATATGCCTACTCGGGCCGAGCCGTCGGAAGCGACAACGAACCCGTGGCCGGAGGCACTGTGATGCTCCTTGCGCCTGCCGATTCAACCGTCATAACCTTCGGCCAGACCGATGGCGAGGGACGTTTCCGGATTCCCTGCGACAGCCGCAATGTGATTCTGAAATTGAGTTGCGTGGGCTACAGCACTACCTACCTTTCCCATCCGCCTTTCTCGGTCGGAGTGGTGCGCATGGCCGTTCTGCCGGTGATGCTCACCGGCATTAAGGTAGAGGCCGAGAACGCACTCACCTACGCAGACCGCACGGTCTACGTGCCACAGACGCGCCAGAAAAATGCAGCACAGAATGCATATGACCTGCTCAGGCGTATGAACATCCCACAGGTGCGTGTGTCGCTCAGCGGCGACAAAGTTACCGACAACTTCGGCGAGTCAGTGTCAATCTTCATCAATTATATTCCGGCTTCGCACCAGGAGCTGTCGGCCATGCGAACCTCGGACGTGCGCCGCGTGGAATACCTCGAATTTCCCACCGACCCTCGCTTCGGCGGCGCTCAGCGCGCCATCAACATCATCGTGCAGGAATACGAGTACGGTGGCTACACCCGCCTTGCCGCCACCGAGGAGACCTTGGCCGGCAATACGGCAAGTGCAACTCTGTTCTCCAAGTTCAACTACCACCGCATGACCTACTCGCTATATGCCGGCGCAACCGACAAGCGTAGCCACCACTACGGCACCACCACCGATGCCGACTACGGACTGAAAAATGCCGATGGTAATGATTTTATACTCAACCGCCGAGAGGAAAACGAATCGTCGAAGTACCACAACACCAAGTTTCCGATTACGTTCCGTGCCACATATTCCAAGAAAGGAATGTTGATTGACAATACCCTCGGTCTTACTCACAGCAGTACGCCGGAGGCGATGTATGCCGGCTCGCTTCTGTACAGCCCGCTGGACGGCTACAATTCATCGTTTTGCCGTAATAACACTGCCCGCAGCAATAGTCTGGCCTATACGGGCAATTTCTTCTTTGGACTTCCAAAAGGATTCCGACTCAACGCCGCACCGAACATCAACTACTCCCACAACAACGACCACATGCTTTTTCTTGCTGATGAATCGACCGTTGTGGCACGCGAAGCGCGTGAGGATGCCCTCGAATTCGAGATGAAACTCAACATTAATAAGATATTTAAGAAGCATCAGTTCACGCTCATGCTCAACGGAGGCATCCGCGGAAATACAATCGACTACTCAGGGACCGAAAATTTGCGTGAGACATATTCCCTGCCTTACGGCTACGGAATGCTTAGTTATAACTTCCAAACGGATAAACTCCGCTTATTCGCCGACTTCGGCGGTATCTGGGAGCAGAACAGTATCAACGGACACAAGATGGACGACGCCTATCCGGCAGCGCATGCAAATGTGAAATATGCCTTCAGCAGGCACAGCAGTATCGGCGCCTACTTCCAGTACGCAAACTTTTCGCCCGAGATTGCCGAAAAGACCGCCGATGTACTCAAAGAGAATGAGTTCATGTACTACACCGGCAATCCTAATCTCAAGAATTTCCGCATTGTGACCGCAACATTATCGTATACCCACATCTTCAGCAACAGCCTGAGCATGACTGCCTACGGCAAATACTTCGGGGCCTACGACCGCATAGCCCGAGTATATGACCAGTACGATGGCGGTTCTGCTCTACTGCGACGCTATGTGAACAATGGCGATTACAACTCGGAAATGATTGGTGCTACTGCCAACATACAGCTGTTTGACAATAATCTTCAGTGCTATCTATCGGCCGAGCAGCGTTGGTATCGCACCTCGGGACTTTCATCGGTATCTTATCGACCCTTCCAGTTCTCAACCGAATTGAACTACTATTTCGGTAATTTCTGGGTGGGAGCTTCGGTGCAGACCGCCGAACGCGAGTTGCTTTTCAGTGCATTCAGGGCCACCAGCCGTAATTTTCACGCAGTGATGGCCGGGTGGAGCAACGGCACCTGGAACCTGCGCCTACGCGCCAACAATTTCTTCAATCGGGGTTGGGTGAGCAATACCATGGAGTTCAGTTCCGAGAACTACAGCGAGTGTCGGACCACCTACGGCACTTTCGCCCATGCACGCATTCAGCTCTCTGCCACATATACCATTGACTACGGTAAAAAAATCAAGCGCACCGGCGAGATAGGCGAACAATCGGGGGCAAGTTCCGCAATTCTGAAATAAACTTTTTCAACTTTCAGGTGTCTAAATTGTATAACTAAAAATTGAACACCTATGAAACGGTTGATTCTTCCCATCGCTCTATGTTCGATGCTGTCGGTTGCAGGTTTCTGCGGCCGTCCCAATCATGGCCATCAGTCTCCCCCACCCCACAAGGAGCAGCACGACAAGCACAACAAAAAACACGATAAAAAGCACGACGACAAGAAGCACCACGATAAAAAGCACCAAGCCGACAAGAGGCATGGCAACAAGCACGACAACCGCCGTCCGCCCAAACCGGGCCATGCACCGGCACCTCCGCGTCCGCCAAAGGGATACTACAAGCACGGCGATATGGTGTTGTTCGACGGTAGGCCGATGAACGGAGTGTCGCCCCTGCACTTCAACATCATGGTTGGCGGCTATGCAAAAGATCCGTGGACGGTGTTCTTCGGCGGCATGCCCATCCAGGGCGCCGTGAGTGCAAGTTTCAAGGTTCTTGCCGGTGGCTATGCCTGCGATGCCTGGAATGTGTTCTTCAACGGTCACGCTGTGGGCGGAGCCAAACCCGGTAAATTCAAAGTTCTCCGCGACGGCTACGCCCGCGACCCCTGGACGGTGTACTTCAACGGTGTGCCAGTGCCCGGAGCCGACCCGGGCAGTTTCAAGGTGCTCCGCGACGGCTATGCACACGACCGCTACACCAACTACTATCTCGGTCGCCCGGTGCGATAGGGATACTGCTCGACGACCGATGCAAATACAGTAGGGACGCGCCGCAATGCTGTTTACTTAAAGAAAAAGCGGACACGGCCGCTTATTTGTTATATTATTTTACCACAAATAAAAAACAATAGAGCCATGTCCACATTCGGTACTATATTAAACAGCGTAAGAAAGGAAATTGTTAATTATGGAAAGATTGAAACTGTTAAAAA
>JAAVFP010000007.1 GCA_014800735.1 Bacteroidales bacterium | reverse complement strand
GAAGCTCTCTTGCTTCGTTGCTCGGGGTCGTTCCCGAAAGCGAGTGCAAAGTTACAACCGATTTTCGCTCCCTCCAAATATTTTGCTGAAAAAGTGTGTTTTTTAGCACGTTTTTAACACATGATTACAAAACAAGCCAGTTAGCTACTCCAAATTATACATATTTTCACATTTGCGGAAAAATATCCCGGATGAAACTTTTTTCAGTCCTAAAGGTCATAAACACTCAAAAAAGGGAGAACGTTTTTTGTTACCGTTCCACACACCGAAGAATTTTCGCCCTATATATTTTTTTTGCGGGTAATAAAATTCTTTTCTATCTTTGTGCCGCAAAGGCTGACCATGGCCGGAGCAATTCACACCATCATATATAAAGATGAACTATAGTATACTCGACTTTTTAGGTTTGCTCGGCTCGGTGGGCCTGTTCCTATACGGAATGAAGGTGATGAGCGAGGGACTGCAGAAGGCTGCCGGCGACCGCATGCGCAATATCCTGTCGGCAATGACACGCAACCGCTTCACCGGTCTTCTTACAGGCTGCGCTATCACGGCGCTTATCCAGAGCTCGTCGGCCTCGACGGTGATGGTGGTGAGCTTTGTGAACGCCGGCCTTATGACTCTGGCGCAATCAATGGCTGTGATTATGGGTGCCAACGTGGGTACAACTTTCACGGCATGGATTATAGCCCTGTTCGGATTCAAAGTAAATATATCGGCATTCGTGCTGCCGCTTATAGGCCTTGCGGTGGTGCTGTTGCTGACCAATAAAAGCAAAGCGAAGTCCATCGGCGAATTCCTGATTGGCTTCTCTTTCCTTTTTATGGGCCTGGATATGATCAGCAGTTATGTTCCGGACCTGCAGAGCAACCCTGAAATGTTCGCCTATCTGCGGCAGTATGCCTCGCTGGGCTACCGGTCGGTGCTCATCTTCACGCTGGTGGGCCTGGTGCTGACAGCCATCATCCAATCGTCGGCCGCGACGTTTGCCATCACCCTTATCATGTGCTCCAAGGGCTGGATTACCTTCGACCTGGCCTGCGCGCTGGTGCTGGGCAGCAATATCGGCACTACGATTACGCCGATTCTGGCATCGCTGAGCGGCAATGTGGCCGCCAAGCGTGCCTCGATGGGTCACTTGCTCTTCAACCTGCTGGGCACGATATGGTGCATAGCGGTGTTTGTGCCCTTTGCGGATTTCAATGCATGGCTCACCGAGGCCATCGGGCAGGGCGACCCCAATTCCTTATATAAATATGTGACCAACCTGGAGGCGACCGACCCCGACCTGTACAACCACTTGTTCGACGGTTCGCTGCCCGCGGGCCACGACGCACTCCGCCAGATTGCAATGATGCAGATGAGCGTGTCGTTCGGCCTGTCGCTGTTCCACACAACATTCAACCTCGTGAACGTGACCATCATGATCTGGCTCACCAACATGTATGTGAAAATTGTGGAATGGATTGTACCCTCCAAGAACCGCGACGACGAGGAATTCTCGCTCAAATTTATTTCCGGTGGTCTGATGAACGCCTCGGAACTCAACATCGCGCAGGCCGAAAAGGAAATCGCCGTGTATGCCGACCGCGTCGGCCGCATGATCAACATGGCCCAGCAGCTTATCCACACCAAGGAAAAGAGCGAGGAGTTCGACAAGCTCTACTCGCGTGTGGAGAAATACGAGGAAATTTCCGACCGTATGGAGCTGGAGATTGCTCACTATCTGAACCGCTGTGCTGAGGGACGCCTATCCAATGAAGGCAAGCTCCACATTGCGGCTATGCTCAATATTATCAGCGAGATAGAAAGTATTGCCGACAGCTGCATGGGCATAGGCAAGATTCTGAACCGCAAGATTCAGGCCGGTGTGGAATTCAACGAGGAGATTTACTCCAACATCGACTCGATGTACGTCTACATCAAGGAGGCAATGGGCATGATGGTGGACCAGCTCCACGACATCGAGAACGTGAGCGGTAAGTCGCTGATAGAGTCCTACAACAAGGAGCGCGAAATCAACAACTACCGCAACACCCTGCGCTCCAACAATGTGGAGAACATCAACGAGAAGCACTACGAATATCAGGCCGGTATCTACTATATGGACATTATCGGCGACCTGGAAAAGACCGGTGACTACATCATCAACGTGGTGGACACGCTCCGCGACAACTTCAAGAAGCGGGCTGCCTGACCCACGGATCACACCCCCCTAATCGCGGCCGGAGAACGGATAGTTCCGTCACTCCGGCCGCGGGCATTTCACACAAGTTGTTAAATTTTTTAAATATCAAAAACAAAAAAATTACAATTCTGTTACCCCCTTATATATGAGGTAAATTTTTAGTTACTTTGTGGACTGAAAATTCATCCGTTATTAGAGTCTATGCTATCTACACCTTCGATAGGTAATATACTTATAGTCGACGACGACGAGAATATAACCGAACTCCTGCAGGTGAATCTGCGGAGCGAAGGCTATACTGTGGCCGTTGAAAAGGTTGCCGAGAACGTTGACCGTTCGGTTCAGGGAGCCACGCGCCTGGTGATTGTGGATGCCATGCACCAGGACTACAGCGGAATGGATCTTATATTTGATTTCAAGGACGACCCCGCAACCGAGCATATCGGCATTATCCTCTACTCCGACATCAAAAGCGAGCGCATGGTGATCGACGCCCTCGATGCCGGCGCCGACGACTACATCGTGAAGCCATTCTCGCTTCGCGAGATGGTGGCCCGCGTCAAGTCGGTGCTCCGGCGCCACAAAGCCCCGGTGGCCCCGGCCGGCCAGACCCTGACTTTCGAGAACATGACCGTTGACCTGACCACGCAGACCGTGAAAATTGACGGTCAGCCGGTCGGGCTGTCGCGCACGGAGTATGCCATCCTCGAGTTGCTCATGCGCAACATCAACACCTACGTTTCGCGCGTGGAAATTCACCGAAAAGTGTGGGCCGACGATACCGCCGGCATCAACGAGCGCATCGTGGACACCAATATTTCGCGACTGAGAAAGAAACTCGGCGACCTGGGCTCGTGCATCGTCACCCGTTCGGGCCACGGCTACATGCTGTCGCGCCCCCTTAACTAATAAATTTTATAATTTTGGATATAGACCCTTTACCGGCTTTCGAGCCCATAGCTCTTACACTCAACCTGCTGGCGGACATTCCCGCTGATTTTTCCACATCGAAAATCATAGCGCTCGCCGTGGCGCTGCTGTGCCTGCTGCTGTCCGGATTTGTGAGCGGCAGCGAAATCGCGTACTTTTCGCTCACCCCCGCGCAGTGCGACGAGCTTGCCGACACCCCGCGCGGCGAAGGCATCATCCGCCTGCTCAAGCAGCCCCAGAAGCTGCTGGCAACCATCCTGATAGCCAACAACCTGGTGAACGTAACCATCGTCGTACTCTCCAACTATGCTCTCGGGCCGGTGTTCGATGGCATGAGCCCCGTGCTCAGTTTCGTGCTCCAGACGGTGCTCCTCACCTTTCTGATTCTTCTTTTCGGCGAAATAGTGCCCAAACTCTACGCCAACAACAACCCCGAACGCTGGGCCGTGCTGGCCGAGCCAGGGCTCAGCTTCATCAGCAGGGTGCTCCACCCGCTGTCGCGCCTGCTTGAAAAATCCGGCACTCTGGCTCGCCGCGTGGTCACCAAGCAGGCTCACGACATCACCACCTCCGAGCTCTCGCGCGCACTGGAAATAACACAGGACACCAGCGCCGACGACAAGGAAATGCTTGAAGGCATCCTGAAATTCGGCGATACAGCAGCTTCCGAAATCATGACACCCCGCGTGGAAATGACCGCTCTGGACATGGAAATGACCTTCGACCAGGTGATGGCCGTGGTGATTGACAGCGGCTACTCCCGCCTGCCGGTGTTCGGCGACAACCAGGACGATATCAAAGGTGTGCTCTACTCCCGCGACCTGCTCCCCTACATCGGCAAGCAGCCGGACGATAGCGTGGAATTCAGCTGGCAGTCGTTGCTACGCCCGGCCTATTTTGTGCCCGAAGCTCGCCAGATTGACGACTTGCTCGAGGACTTCCGCAAGCGAAAAATCCACATGGCTATCGTAGTTGACGAATACGGCGGCACCCAAGGCGTGGTGACTCTGGAGGACGTGCTGGAGGAAATCGTGGGCGACATCGACGACGAATACGACGAACCCGACACCACCTACAAGCGCCTGCGCGACGATACCTACGTGTTCGAAGGCCGAACGCCGCTCACCGACTTTTTCCGCGTCACAGGCCTCGACCCCGAGGACTACCGCGATGTGTGCGAGGATGTCGAAACCCTCGCAGGCATGATTCTGGCCGTCAAGGGCGACTTCCCCAAGGAAAAAGAACCGCTGGTGTGCAAGCGACTCCGCTTCCTGGTGCTCGATATTGTGGACCACCGCATAACGGAAGTGCGCGTCAAGGTGATGCCCCCCGAAGAATGAAGATGCTCCCCTGCATAGCGCTGTGTGCTGCCACCCTGGCGGCCTGCTCACCCTCGGCATCCTCCGACACCGAGAACGCTACTCCCCTGCCCCGCCGCTACGCCTACCCTCGCTTCCAGCCCTACGACACGACTACGGTTCCCTACCGTGTGGCCGACCTCACTTTCCGCCTCAACGCCGCAGCCCGCACCACCGAGCCCCGCCAAGGTTGGCTGGACATCAGCTATCCGCGCTACGGAGCCACACTCCACCTGAGCTATACACACCCCGCCGGTCCACAGGCCATTGACAACCGACGCGAGCGCATGATACTCAACCTTGGCGAAGCCGTGGCCGAAGCTTCGGACTATCTCACGCCGGCCGGATTTGAATGTCGTGAACTCGTGGCCGTCGACGCCCTCGTCACCCCGGTTCAGTTTCTTGCCCTCGGCCCTGGCGACCGTATGGTGAGCGGTGCCGTGGTGCTGTCCGATGCAGAAGCATCCGCCGACTCCATAGCACCCATCGTGGCCGCTCTTCAGGCCGAAGTGCGCACCCTGCTCCAATCACTGGCTGTAGAAAAATGAAAATCGAGTACCCCGACAGCGGCGTCACCGTGTGGATCGCCGATATTCCCACCGAGCCCACCCATCTAACACTGCGTCAACGCGAGCGTCGCGCCGTCGAAGGGCTCATTTTGGAAGCTTTCGGTCAGCCATTACCATTAGGCCATCTGCCCAACGGTGCGCCCACCCTTCCTGTGGCCGCGTCAATATCCGTCAGCCACTGCCAGGGCCTGGCTGCCCTGGCCAGCGGGCCCGAAGGAGCCAAGATAGGCATCGACATCGAAACCCTCCGCCCACANCTGCACCGGGTAGTGGCAAAATTCCTTTCTCCCNCNGAGCAACACATATATAATAANNANCTNGANAGCCTCACCGCNGCCTGGACNCTNACNGANGCNGCCTACAAAGCCGCNGGNATNGCNGGCCTNGAACTNTGCNCNGACATCCGNCTGCCTCTCGCCGACGAAGCGGAGCTGCACGTGCGCAACCGCCGCTTCCGCATCCTCGACCTTGCCCGTCCTATCGGCCCCGCCCGACTTAGTGTGGTTGTGGAAATAAGTTAGATANCATCANGGCTCGGGGTCCTCGTCGGGGAGGGGTNCGGGGTCGTTTTCGCCGCCGGGNGCCGGGAGTTCCGGTTTCACATCAGGCTTTGCATCCGGTTGCGGAAGGGCTAAGGGACCCGGAGCCGGGGCCTGAAGGNTTTCTTCCATGTTATCGAGAACTTCATTCTCAATTTCTTCGTCAGTAATGTCGGCCTCCGGTTCGGGAGTTTCNATTACCACGNTGGTCTGCGCNGCTTCGGCNGCTTCGGCTTCGGGGAGAGTTTCGATTTCCTCGGGCATCAGGAGGTCGGCCTGGGTGTCGATGTAATTCATCTCATCGCGATATCGGAAATATTCCTCGAACGAACGGCCCTCGGTGAGCAGCAGGTCGAAGTCCTCGCGGCTGATGGCCACGGGGCGCACGCCGGCAGGGATGCGGAAGTCTGGGTTATCGGCCATCACACGGCGGTAGTGGTTGAGCTCGTCCATGCCGTCGAAGNCGTTGATGATAATCATGCCCAGGCGGCCGAAGTTCATCTGCTCAAGGTCGAAGTCCTTCACAACAAAGGAGCGGAAGTTGTGGCGAGCAATCTCGTAGAGGAGCTGGTTGCTCGAAACCTGATCGGTCGGGAAGGTGAACACCAGNAGCTGNCGNGCCGATTGGTCCAGAAGGAACTCGGCAGGGCCNCCGGCATCCGTNGCCGTGGAGTCATTGGTGAGGCGGAGATCCCAGATCATGCCGCGCATATTGCCCTGGCCCGACTGCAGCTCGCGGCCCTGAGCCATACCTTTGAGCCATGCNGAGGCANAGGGNGTGAGGTCNGTNTCAGGGTANCGNTCCAGCAGGGTNCGCAGGGTTGAATTGAATTCNTCGCTGCGCTTCTCGGTTACGTANGCCAGCGCGTGGAGGAACATAAATTTTGGCATCAGCGGACTGAGGGGATACTGCTGTTCCATGCGCTCGAATATACGGTGCACCTCGGCATTATCGTCGGCCAGATAGGCGTCGTAGGCCTCGGTGTACATCTGCTGCTGCACGGCATCCATGCGGCGGAGGTTTTCGATATAGTTGGGGTCGCGCAGGGCTATGCCGTAGGTGGACTCCGGGAAGTCCTCCAGAATCAGTCGNCGGAAGAACTCGGCCAGGTCCGNCTGCCCCAGNCGCATATACATTAAATATAAGTTATAGTACACGTCCAGGCGATAGACGTTGTCGGGATAGTCGGCCAACAGTCGGTCAAATTCCGCCCGCGCGGCCCCGAAGTCCTCGAGTTTGTCCTTTAGAATAACGCCCATATTGTAGAGTCCGTCCTGAATCACCTCGTGGGCCGTGGCTTTTTCAGCATCGGTTTCAGGAATCTGCGCCAGATAGTATTCGGGGTAGTGCGGGTCCTCGGCCTTGCGCAGNCGGTCCTTCTCGTCGGCGGTCAGTTCGGTATCGGTGTCGGNAGNCTCAGCCTCGGTTTCGTCGTCGGTATCGTCGGCATCGAAATCGTCGGTGTTGAACGTAGTCTTATTGCGGCGTCGCCAGTCGTCCTCAAGCTTTCGCGACCCCCAGCGCTTCTGGAACTCAGTTTTACCCGCATTCTTGGTGGCGGTGTTGTAAAAGTACCANGAATTGTCGGAGTTAATCTGGAACGACTGNGTGTTGTCCTGCATGTTGTTGCCCTGAGNGGCCTGGTTGGCCAGATATTCCTGGCGACGGGCCTCCTCGGCCTCCTTTTTCTCGCGCTCTTTCAGCTCGTCGATAATCTTGTTGATAACCTCCAGACGCTGCTCGGGAGTCATGGCGCTNAGGCGCAGGAGCGAGTCCTGCAGGTTCACGTTCTGGGAGTAGACNGCAAGCTCGTCGAGCACCTCACTGCGGCGGCGGATGTTGTCATAGTCCGGGTAGGACGCCGGCAGCAGGGGCACGGCCTCGGTGTAGTTGGGCTGGGCTTTCTCGTAGTTGCGCATGTCGAAGTACANCGANCCNAGCCGCAGCTGNTTGATNGCCTTGTCGATGCCGTTGCGGGTGGATTTTTCGTTGGCCAGTTCGTAGTTTTCGATAGCATGCAGAGTGTCGCCGCGGCTCAGGTAAAGGTTGCCGATAGCGTAATAAATCTGATCCAGATATTCCTTGTTGCGGTCGTAGCGCGTCATTCGGCGCAGGGCCTTAACCTCAGGCTCGATGTCGGCNCCGGCGTAGACCTCGCTCTGCTTGATGCGAGCATTGAACTTGGTGCGGTAGCTTGCCGAGCCCGATGCTCCCGCGGCGGCATAAGCCTTGTAGGCATCCGCCTTGCGGTCNAGGCGTTCGTAGAGCTGCCCCAACAGGAAGGTGAGNCGTGTTTTCTGTGCACCCGAGGCCGATTTGGCCGCACGTTGCAGGTAGGGCAGCGCCGCTTCGTAGTCGTGGGCGTGGATGTAGAAATCGGCATAGGCGAAATCGTAGAGTCGGCGCAAGGCCGACGACGTCAGGTCGTCCTGACGCACGCGNGTCAATATCATCTCGGCCTCGAACTGCCACCCCANGGCAATATAGGCCAGCGACTGCATCAGNTTGGCCTCAGTGACAGTGGCGGGCAGCCAGGTGAAATGACGGCTGATGTAGAAGAAGGTGGAGGCNGCGCCCAGAAAGTCGCCATTATAGAACTGACCGCGCCCCATCATCATCCAAGCATTGTGCAGGAAGGGGTTATATTCATCGCGTTTCATCCATTCCTTATACTTGGGGTCACGGCTTTTGCCAGGCTTCCGCGCCGGCTTTTTCTTGATGGAACGCACCTGGATGGCCTTCTGGGCTTTTTCGATGGAGCGATTGAAATTGCCTGAGGGCTGCGGGGCNGTATTGTCGGCCTTGGACTCCACGGGGTGCATCAGCACCAGGCGCGAGTAGTCGTCCTCGTACTTACTCTCCATGTCGGCCAGCGTTTCGCGGTAGTGCGTGTCGCCGTTATAGTAGATGTTGTAGCGCGTGATGAACTCCTGGTACTTTCGCGTGGCGGCATTGTTGCGGTTGGGACTGCACGACACCAGCCCGGCCACGGCACCAAGCACCGCGGCGAGCAAAAAAAATCTGTATCCTGAGCTGCGCATCAGTAATATAACGGCCCGGAGCGGCACTTATTGTACCTTAGATGCAGGCTGCTCGGAGCCCGGCGTGGCAGGAGCAGTTTGCTCAGCAGCCGGACGGCGGGTGGCCGAGGGCGGATAGGCAATGCGCGAGTGGTAGATGGTCATCAGGCGTTTGATAAATGCTTCCTTGATTCGGGCCACGTCGCGGAACTCAAGCGTCGAGTCGTTGTGAAGGCCATCGGCAATCTGGCTGTCGATAATGCGGTTCACAAGGTCGGTTATGGCCTCGCGCGAGTGCTCCTTGAGCGAGCGGCTGGCAGCCTCCACGGCATCAGCCATCATCAGGATGGAGGTTTCGCGCGACTGGGGGTTGGGACCGGGATAGGTGAAGGGTGCCTTGTCCACCTCCTGGTCCGGGTGCTGGCGCACACACTGGAAGTAGAAATATTTCGCCATGCCGGCACCGTGGTGCTCGCGGATGAAGTTTTTCACCTCGTTGGGCAGGCCGGCTTTATCGGCCAGCTTGAGGCCGTCAATCACATGGTTTATCACAATCTGGGCGCTGCGCTCGGGCGGCAGAGCATCATGAGGATTCACACCATGCTGATTTTCAGTGAAGAAGGCCGGATTAGCCAGCTTTCCCACATCGTGGTAGAGGGCGCCGGCACGCAGCAGCTGCACGTTGGCCCCGACACGCTGAGCGGCATCTGTGGCCAGGTTGCTCACCGCGATGGAGTGCTGGAAGGTGCCCGGACATTCGTTGGACAGGCGCATCAGCAGCGGTGCGTTGATGTCGGCCAGCTCCACGAGCGTGGTCACTGAAATGAAACCCGAGGCATGCTCGGCAAGCACCACAAGGACATAGCCCATGGACACCAGGGCCGAGTTGACAAGCAGGAATATCACCAGGCGGGGATTGAAGCCCTCGAACGAACCGTTGAGCAGAAGCTCAAGCGACACGTAGGCCGACACATAGGCCAGTGCCACCACCAGCGAGGTACGCAACAACTGCGAACGGCGGCTGAGCTCGCGCAGCGAATAGACCGCCGCACAGGCCGCACACATCTGAAGGAAGATAAATTCCAGGGCAAAGGTGGTGACTGCCGAGCAGATGAGGGTCATCATGGTGGTGACCATCAGCGCCGTGCGGCCGTCAAAGAACACCAGCACCAGGATGGGCAGGATGGTGATGGGAGCAAGGTAGATACCGCCGGCCACAAAGTGGTTCAGGCCCACGGCGACAAGGAAGAAAGCCACCACGAGGATTAGCACATAGGTCAGGGCACGGAAATTGTCGAAGATGGGCTTGCAGAAAAAGTAGAAGTACACCATCAGTGATGTCATCAGCAGGGCCACGAACAGGAACTGGCCGAGGAGCATCAGCAGATTGCTCTGTTTCTCGGACGTGTTGCGCTCGGCAAGCATGGACTCGTAGGTGCGCAGGTTGGTGAAATCCTGCGATGTTATCAGCGCGCCCTTGTCAATTATAGTCTGGCCCTGGAGGATAATGCCGCGGTCGGCCGTAAGGGTCAGGTAGTCATACTCGTAGTGGCGGCGCGACTCCTCGTCGTTGCGCGTGTAGTTGGGCTGGAGGATGTTCTGCAGATTGGCACGCAGAAAATACTGGTGCAGCTCATTGTCCGTGATGGTGGAGTCAAGGTAGAGGTACACGTCGCGCAGCGACGAGAAGCCCGAGGTCGACATCTCGCTCAGGATATTCTTGTCCAGAATTCGCACCTTGGGCAGTCGGCCGTTCTCAATTTCCTCGCGCGTGCGCATATCCACCACACCCGAGGCATAGATTTTGCGCAGCTCAGCCCCGAGGCGGCGCTGATAGTTTGTGCCGGGTGCACTCGGCAGTCGGCCCACGATGGTGTCGATAATCAGCTGGTTGAGCTCATAGATGGGCACGAAGTGGGCGTCGAGCGTGTCGCGAGCCGCAAGCAGTGTGGCCGAATCGGGGTGAACGGGAATATCGAAGGGTGCTATCAGCTGGGCGTAGTTCCAGGGGCGCCCCTCCTCGTAGTTGAAGCGGTTGGCCTCGGGGTGAGGATAGAAATACACTATCACCAACGTAGCAGCCAGTGCCATCAGGATGCGCTTCAGTAGTCCGTTGTTGCTCAGGTTCATAATCGCTAATGTATTCTTGCGGCGGATGTCACGCCGTTTATTTCAGTTGTATGGCGGCACAGTGCCTCGACCACATCGGCGTCGCCCACGCGCACCCATAGGTCGCAGTGGAACACCTCGCCGCTGGCCTCGATTTCAAGCTTGCGCATGTCAATGCCCATGTGGCTCGATATGAGCTGTGTGAGCTCTTGCAGGATACCACGGCGGTCTATGCCCTCGATATGCACGTGGGCTGTGAATTCCTGGGCCACATCGGCCCAGCGTGTGGCCACGATGCGCGTGCCGAAGCCCGCCTTCAGCACCTGGGCCTGAGGACAATCCACGGCATGAATCTCCACCCGGCCATCGTCGGTGATGAAGCCCAGCACCTCGTCGCCGGGAATTGGGTTGCAGCAGGGCGCCAGCACAAAATTGGCCTCGCCTTCGGTGCTGCTAAGCACATAAATCTGCTTGGGATTCACGGCCTCGGGGGGCGTGGTTGTATTGGGGGCGGCTCCGGGGTCGTCGGTCTTGCCGCCCCCGAAAGTAGCCTTTCTGGCCGCCGTGAATATCTTGGACAGCATGCCGCGCTTCTTGGCCGCTCCGCCCTGGGCGGCGTGCCGGAGGGTTTTCACAAGGTAGTCGCCCAGCACAATCTCGTCGGCCCCGAGTTGGTAACACAGCTCGTCGCGGTTGTCCACATGGAAAATGCCCTGTAGTTTGGTCATCACCAGGTTGGACTCGGGCAGCTCGTTGTCGGCCAGCCACTTCACCAGTATCTCGTTGCCACGCACAATCATGGGCTGACGCAGAGCGCGGATGCCCTTGCGCAGGCGTGTGCGGCCCTTGGCCGTCACCAGGAATTTTTCCCACTCGGCGCGCGGCATCTGGGTTTTGGATGTCAGCACCTCCACCTGGTCGCCGCTCTTGAGCTCGTGCTGAAGGGGCACCAGCTTGTGGTTCACCTTGCCTGCAATGGTGTGCAGGCCAATATCCGAGTGCAGCTGGAAAGCAAGGTCAAGCACCGTAGCTCCGGCGGGCAGAGTCATCACCTCGCCCTTGGGGGTGAACACCACTATCTCGGATGAGAACAGATTGAGCTTCAGCGTGCTCAGAAAGTCGATGGCGCTCGGCTCCGGATTGTCCAGAATATCCTTGATGGTCTTTAGCCATGCGTTGAGCTCGCTCTCCTCGTCGCCCTCGCCAATCTTGTAGCGCCAATGGGCGGCGAAACCCTTCTCGGCAATCTCGTCCATGCGGCGGGAGCGAATCTGCACCTCGATCCAGTTGCCATCCGGGCCCATCACCGTCAGGTGCAGGGCCTGGTAGCCGTTGGCCTTGGGCGTCACAATCCAGTCGCGTGTGCGCGCCGGGTGCAGCTGGTAGAGGTCCGTGATAGCCGAATAGATGCTCCAGCAGATGGCCTTCTCCTTGCTCTGGTCGTCGCACTCGAAGATTATACGCATGGCATAGAGGTCATAAACCTCCTCGAAGGGCACATGCTTGTTCTCCATCTTGCGGTAGATGGAGTATATTGATTTCACCCGCGCCGTGGCTTCATACTGTATGCCAAGGCCGTCGAGTTTTTCCTTGATAGGAGCAGAAAAGTCCGAGTAGACAGCACTGCGGCGTGCCTGTGTCTGGCGGATTTTCTCTTCAATGTCGTGGTAAATTTCAGGATGTTCGTGCTTGAAACTGAGGTCCTCAAGCTCCGTCTTGATGGCGAACAGGCCCAGGCGGTGGGCCAGCGGAGCGTAGATATAGAGCGTTTCGCCCGCAATCTTGTAGCGCTTGTTGGGAGCCATGGAGCCCAGTGTGCGCATGTTGTGCAGGCGGTCGGCCATCTTGATGAGCACCACGCGGATATCCTCGCTCATCGTCAGCAGCAGCTTGCGGAAATTCTCCGCCTGAGCCGAAGCCTTATCGCCGAAAATACCGCCGGAAATCTTGGTCAGGCCCTCGACAAGCTGCGCAATCTTCGGGCCGAAATTCTGCTCGATATCCTCCACGGTGTAGTCCGTGTCCTCCACCACATCGTGGAGCAGTGCCGCGCAGATGCTTGTGGAGCCCAGCCCGATCTCGCGGCTCACAATCTTGGCCACAGCCAGAGGGTGCATGATGTAGGGCTCGCCCGAACGGCGGCGCACACCCTGGTGTGCCTGGCGCGCAAAGCGGTAGGCACGCTCGATGATTTCAACCTTCTTGCGGTGATTGCTCGCCAGATAACCGTCGAGCAAGTCGCTGTAGGCCGCATCAATCATACGGTCGTCATCTTCAGGATTCCATTTAGCATCTTTTTCCATAAACCTCCGGACTGGGATATGCAATATCTTACAAAAATAATCTATTTCCACGAAATCCCCAAAAAAAAGCCGATTTATAGCATTTTCCATCCGTTTTCACCCCTCCAAAAGCTTTTGTCGGGACCTTTGTGGTATTTTTTCACTACTTTTGCAGGTGTAATACCTTAATATAACATGGCCGGAATAAAATCGCTTGCAAAAGATACTGCCATCTATGGCATAAGCTCCATTGTGGGCCGCTTCCTCAACTGGATGCTGGTGCCGCTTTATACCCACGTGTTCGATGCTTCGGAATACGGCGTGGTGACTTTCGTCTACTCAGTTGTGGCGCTTGCCCTGGTAATCCTCACCTACGGCATGGAAACGGGCTTCTTCCGCTTCGCCAACCACGAGCGCTGGAAGGACCCCATGGAGGTGTACTCCACTTGCCTGACTTCGCTGGCGGTGTCGTCGGTAGCTTTCGTGGCGCTGGTTGCCGTGTTCATCAAGCCTATAACACTATGGATGCAGTGCGCGGGCCATCCGTCGTTCGTCATCATCATGGCTGCCTGCGTGGCTATCGACGCCTATCTGTCGTTGCCCTACAGCTATCTGCGCTATGCGCGCCGCCCGATGCGCTTCGCCATGCTGCGCCTCACCAACATCGGCCTCAACATCGGCCTCAACCTGTTCTTCATCCTGCTGTGCCCGTGGCTGATGAAGGTGGCCCCGGCGTCGGTGAGCTGGTTCTACGACCCTGCTTACGGCGTGGGCTATATCTTCCTGGCCAACTTCATCGCCTCGCTGGTCAACCTGCTGATGATGCTACCCGACATGACCGGCTTCCGCTGGAAGTTCAACGGCACCTTGTGGCGCGAAATTCTGCGCTATTCGGCACCGCTGCTTGTGCTGGGTGTGTCCGGCATTATGAATCAGACCCTTGGCAACCTGCTCTACCCCCACCTGGTGGCCGACAAGGCCGAGGCCATGTACGGCCTGGGTATCTACGGCGCCAACTACAAGGTGGCCGTCGTGCTGCTGGTGTTCCTGCAGGCCTTCCGCTTTGCCTACGAGCCTTTCATTTTTTCGCGCAGCCGCGAGAAAGGCGAGGCTAAGTTCCAGTCCTACCGCGACGCCATGAAATATTTCGTGGCCTTTGCGCTGCTCATCTTCCTGGCCGTAATGTTCTATCTGGACTATATCAAGTATTTCATATCGCCGGCCTACTTCGCCGGCCTGGTGATTGTGCCCATAGTGATGCTTGGCGAACTGTTCTACGGCATTTTCTATAACCTTGCCGTGTGGTACAAACTCACTGACCGCACCGTGTGGGGCATGTGGTTCTCGCTCGGAGGCCTGGTGGTGACTGTGGTGCTCAACATAGTGCTGGTGCCCCGCATCAGTTATATGGGTTGCGCCGTGGCATCGCTGGCATGCTATGCCACCATGATGCTGGCCAGCTACTTCGTGGGCAACCGCCTCTACCCCATCGGCTATCCCACCGGGCGCATCTGCGGCTACTTCGGCATAGCGGCCGCCATCTATGTGCTCGGGTTCTACCTGCTGCCGATGGCTCACTTGGGGCAGCTGGTAAACGCCATTGTCCGCTTCGGACTGCTGTGCCTGTTCTGCTGGATTTTCTGCCGCATAGAGGGCATAACAGTGGCATCGCTGCTGGCCCCGGTCCGTAAGTTCGTGCGCCGATGAAGGTTGTAATCATCAACCACAGCGACACGCGCGGCGGAGCCTCCGTGGTGAGTCTGCGCCTGCTCAACGCCCTGCGCGATGCCAGGGTGGATGCCCACATGCTGGTGGTGCACAAGGCTTCCGATAATCCCGCCGTGGTACAGGTGGGTCCGGCATGGCGTGCGAAAGCGGCCTTCCTGGCCGAGCACCTGCGCATTTTCGCCGCCAACGGTTTCAACCGGGCCGACCTGTTCAAGGCCTCCATCGCCACCGACGGCCTGCCTCTGCACCGCCACCCGCTGGTGCGCCGGGCCGATGCCGTATTGCTCGGTTGGGTGAACCAGGGCATGCTGTCGCTGGCCGAAATCGAGCGCATAGCCGCCATGGGCAAGCGTATCATCTGGACAATGCACGACATGTGGAACATGACCGGCATCTGTCATCACGCAGGTGAATGCAACTGCGAGCGTTACCGCTCCGAGCCGGGATGCGGATGCTGCCCGCTGCTGCACCGGCCACAGCGCCTGCACGACCTTTCGCGTAGCACTTGGGAGCGCAAGCAGCGCTTATATGCCCGCGTCGCTGTCCGGTTTGTGGCCATATCCGCATGGCAGCTGGCCAACTGCCGCAGCAGCAGCCTGATGCGCGATGCAAGCATAGCCGTTATACCTAATGCTTTCCCGGTTGAGGATTTTTCCATCACCCCTATCACCACACGCACCGAACTGGGGCTACCCGAAGGGAAAAAGATAATACTGATGGGTGCCGCGCGTATCGACACACCCGTCAAAGGGTTGCCACTGGCCATCGAAGCTCTCAACAAGTTGGGGGAGCGCACGGATGCCGTGGCCGTGTTCTTCGGTGCTCTGCGCAACCCCACGGCGTTGGACGGCCTTAAATTTCCGCACATCCACTTCGGTCCGGTGGCCGACGCGGCCACACTGCGCGAACTCTACGCCCACGCATCGGTGGTGCTGTCGTCATCGTCCTACGAAACACTGCCCACAACCCTCATCGAGGGTCAGGCCGCGGGCTGCACGCCGGTGAGTTTCGACAGCAGCGGCCAGACGGACATTATCCTCCACCGCGACACCGGTTATCTGGCACGTTCGTTCGACACCGACGACCTGGCCGCCGGACTGGCCATTGCCCTCGACACCCCCATCGAGCCCGAACATCTTCGCCGCAACGTCATCGAAAAATTCTCGTCACCCGCCATCGCCCGCCGATACATCGAATTGATAAACGAGCAATAATTCACTCCTTGATCAGGCGGAATGTCATGCGGTGGTATGGCGATGGGCCGTGGGCGGCGATGGCGGCGCGATGGTCGGCCGTGGGGTAACCCTTGTTCACCGCCCAACGGTACTGAGGGTATTCGTCGGCAAGGGCGGTCATGAACAGGTCGCGCTCCGTTTTGGCCAGGATTGAAGCGGCGGCAATGTTGGCAAAACGGCCGTCGCCCTTAACAAATGTGGTGAATGGCACATCCCTCCACTGGCGGAAACGGTTGCCGTCCACAATCACCGCACCCGGCGTCAGTCCGAGGCCGTCGAGCGCACGGTGCATGGCTTCGATGGATGCCTGCAGGATGTTGATACGGTCGATTTCGTCGGCATCCACACGCGCTATGGCCCACGCCACGGCGGTGTCCATAATCACCTGCCGCAGTTCCATGCGGCGTTTTTCGCTCAGTTTTTTCGAATCGTTGAGCCAGGGGTGGCTGAAATCATCGGGAAGGATTACGGCCGCGGCATAGACCGGACCGGCAAGGCATCCGCGGCCGGCTTCGTCGCATCCGGCCTCAAGCACCCCGGGGCAGCTGCACGCGGGCAGCGGTTCACACAAGGAGGTCATAATTGATAACGTTTTCAACCAGATAAAGCCCTTCGATATCCTTGCGCTCGATTTCGATGTCGGCGTAGTCGGGATTGAAGCTGTGCAGAATCACGGTGCCCGGCTTTGAGCCCGGACGCAGGCTTTTCACCACACGGAAATCCGACGTCACCACCACATAAATCTGGCCCCAGCGGATGGTGGAATCCAGGGCTACGGGTCGGATGGAGATGAAGCTCTGGGGGTTGAGGCGCGGCTGCATGGAGTCGCCCGTCACGCGCACGATGGGCAATTCGGGGTCGATGCGCGGAAGGTTGACATAGCCGATAATGCGCTCGTCGGTAAACATTCGGGCCAGCGGTGTGGTGCCCGCGGCCACATCGATATCGTAGACAGGAGCACCTGCCGAGCGGCGTTTGCGCTCAGTGTCCTCGCGCGGATAGGGCACATCGGTGCCATCCGTGAGCCACTCGCGGGATATGCCCAGATGCAACACAAGGCGGTCCACGAAGCGGTTCGACACAGGGGTCTTGCCGCTGAGAATACGCGACAGTGCACCGGCATCCATGTCGATGCGGTCGGCGAATTTTGCTTGCGTCAGGCGCGACAGTTTAATCAGATAGCGGATGCGGTCTGTAATCGTGGCGCCTTCGGCCGGCGCCTCAAGGTGGTCCAGTTGAGTGTTCATACTTCCTCAGTAAAAATACATTATCGGACCACAAAAATACAACAAATATTGGATTTTTACAACACTTTCGCCGTGATTATCACTTTTTTGGCGCATTATCTTTGGCCTCGGCCTTCTCAACCAGGCACACACTGCCGATGATAAGGGCAATGGACAGTATCTGCCACCACGAAAAATGGTCCTGGCCCAGGGCATAGCTCACAATGGCTGCCACGATGAGAATCCAGTTGGCGTACAGGCCGACAACGGTGGCAGGCAGAGCCTTAAGGCCGATATCGGTGAGCAGATAGCTCAGGCTGGTGGGAAACAGCAGCACGAACGCCAGCACCAGGAATGGTGTGGAGAACACATGCTGCGTGAGCACCGGCGCAAACCAGTGGCCCGAAATAAGCACCGCAGCAATGGCCGCAAGCAGACCGCCGGTGAAGGTGTACTTGCTCACCGTGGCATTACTCAGGCGGCGCAGGAAGCGCTTTTCAATCACAAGATAGGAGCTGAAAAGCACCGTTGAACCAAGGCAATAAAAATTGCCCAGCAGGGGATTGCTGGCGACATCGCTATGTTTCTGCGTGAGGATGCACACCAGTGCGCCGCCTATGCCCAGCACTATACCCACAAGGCGCCCCGCCGACAGACGGTCCGTGCCGATAATCAGGCAGATAATATATACCACAGTACCCTGGAGGGCAATGAAGATGGACGACGATATAGGTGTGGTATACGTCAGGCCCATCAGTAGGCAGTACATGTAGCCGAACACTGCAATCGCACCGGTGAGCAACAGCAGACAGCGGTCGCGGGCTGTGGCATGCTCGCTGCGGTCAGGTTTTATCCAACCCAACACCCAGAAAAACAAGGAGCCGAACGCCAGGCGTATCACCACGCCCGACTGTGAATTCATCCACGTGGGCAGCAGATATTTAAGAGCATTCTCGTTGAAACCCGAAAAAGTTTTGGCGGTAAACATCGACAGGTTCCCCACCAGGCGGCTGTGCTTGGGGGCGGATTCAGTTTGAGTTGCCGGCGTTGGGCTTGCAGTATTCATAGGAGCGGAAATTTAGTGATAATCAACTAAATTCTAACAACGATTTCTTCGTAATGGTTTTTACCAGTAAATATCATCAGGCTGATGATACTTCAAAGTTCATCAATAAGCTCCTGGAAGGTTCTTCGGGGAAGCTTCCCCTCCTTAATCATCTTAACTTGCTTCAAACTTCTGCATAGTCGGAGAGTGAGATTAACTGCTTTCGTAGCATCCTGAATTTTAATGCTGCTATAGGGAGAGTTTATAATCTTCATGAATACAACAATTTAATTACAAAATTAAATATAACGAATGGCAGCCAATTTGGCATCCAAAATAACATTATTTAACCTTTTGAAATTGCACGCCCTGTGTTCGGGGATTGTTCGCTGCAGGCGTACAGAGTGTCCGTTTTCGGACACTCTTCAAAATCGAACTTCGCTACAAATCAACATTTTAGCTATTTGGCACAGAAATTGCGCTTATGTTGGCACAGTTTTTAACTACCGAACAATATGGATCGCGAAATATCTCAGAAGGACCGTCGCCGCGAGTCGGCGAAAAGAATACTTAAAATAGGTGTGCCCGTAGTGGCTGCCGCCGGATTGCTGTGGTGGGTGATGTCGGCCGTGGGCGGTGCCTCGGTCAAGGCTTCCTCCGTGAGCATGGCCGCTGCCGACCGCGGCGACCTGTCGGCCACAATCAGCGCCGGAGGTAAAGTGGTACCGGCCTACGAGGAACTTATCAACTCGCCCATCCAGAGCCGCATCCTGGAGGTGCGCCACCGCGCCGGCGATATTGTTGAGGCCGGCACACCCCTGCTCACCCTCGACCTGGAAGCCACCAAAGCAGCCTACGGCAAAATGATGGACCAGCTCAACATGAAACGCCTCGAGCTACAGCAGCAACTGGCCAACGACCGCACCGACCTGAGCCGCATCGACATGCAAATCAAAGTTGGCGACATGAAGGTGCGCCGCCTGGAGGCCGAGCTGGCCAACGAGCGCTATCTGGACAGCATAGGCAGCGGCACCACCGACAAGGTGCGCGAGGCCGAGTTCGCACTCCGCAGTGCACAGCTCGAGCAGGAGCAGCTGCGCCAGCAGCGCGACAACGAGCAGGATGTGCGCCGTGCCGCTGCCGACATCAGCCGCCTGGAAATCGAAATCCTTGCCCGCGACGCCGAACTGGCCGCGCGAACACTGACCGATGCCGACATCCGCGCACCACGCCGTGGCACCGTCACCAGCATCAACACAGCCATCGGCGCCCAGATTGGCCAAGGCGAGAAGGTGGCAGCCGTGGCCGACCTGGGTCACTTCAAAGTGGAAGGCGAGGTGGCCGACAGCTACGCAAAATCCATCGCACCCGGCGCACGCGCCACGGTGCGCATAGGCCACACCGACGCGGAGGGCACCGTGGCTTCCGTGGCACCATCGTCCACATCCGGCGTGGTGAATTTCACCATAAATCTGGACTGCGACAGCCTGCCCGAACTGCGCCCCGGCCTGCGTCCGGACATCTACATCCACAACGGCCTTACTTCCGACGTGGTACGGATTCCCAACGGCTCCTTCTACCGCGGCCCCGGCAACTATGACCTCTATGTGCTCACGTCCGACGGCTCGGTCCTCGAACTGCGCTCAGTGCGCCTGGGCATAGCCAGCATGGACTACGTGGAGGCTATCTCGGGCATCGCCCCCGGCGAAACCGTTGCCATCAGCGACCTCGACCGTTTTGCAGGTGCCAAAAGAATAAAACTCAAGAAATAACCGATAAATATATCTCCTATGTCAACCCTACGCCATGTATGGCAGATGCTCTGCCAGAACAAGCTATTCTCGGCCATCTACATTTTCGGCACGGCGCTCGCCCTGGCCACCGTGACCGTGGGAGCCGTGATTTTCAACAACAAAGTTGCCCCGATTTACCCCGAATATCAGCGCGACCGCACGGCCTATATCAGCAGCGTGCAGATGCGCTCAGGCAACAGCACGCGCCAGTCGCAGGCATCCTACCAATTTTTCCGCGATTATCTCTCGAAACTGAAAAACTACACCGACGCCACGGCAACCTACAATCCCTGGGGCACATCCTACGCTCAGCCCGAGGACGGCAGCCTGTCGGTGCGAGTGATGGACAAAGGTATTGACCCGACCTTCTTCCGCATCTACTCGCTGGATTTCCTTGCGGGGGCACCCTTTACCCAAGAGGATTTTGACAGCGGTCTGCGCAAAATCATCATCACCGACCGGACGGCCCGTCGCATCTACGGCACGGATGATTATGCCTCGCTCATAGGGCGTCCGTTCTCACTTCAGTTCTCGGAGTACACCGTGTGCGGCATCGTGCGCGAGGGAACACCCACCGAGGAAAAATCCTTTGCCAACGTCTTCTACCCCTACACCACCGTGCCCAATTACGATCACGAGGACGACGATCATTCCTTCAACGGCTCCTTCACCGTGATTTTCCTGACCGACAATCTGGATGCCCTGCAAGCCGAAACCGCCGACATGGTTGCTCGCTACAACAACTCGCAGGATGAATTTGAACTTAATCTCTTTGACCAGCCCAACGGACACTTCATCGTCGGTCTTACCGGCAATGCCTATGGCAACGATGATGTGTCGGAAATTTTCTACGGTCTGGGCTTCGTGCTGCTGGTGCTCCTGCTGGTTCCGTCGCTCAACCTCAGCGGCATAATCTCCGGCCAGATGGAAGGCCGTGTGGCCGAAATGGGCGTGCGCAAAGCTTTCGGCGCCGGTCGCTCGCGTCTGCTGGGCAGTGTGCTGTGGGAAAACCTTGTGCTCACAGTGATTGGCGGTATTGCGGGCTTCATTGTGGCTTATCTGGCCATGAAACTGGGCATAACCGACCTTTTGAGCAAGGGCGACTACTACCAGGCCTCAGCCGTGACCGAGGAAATGGTATTCGCACCCCGCATCTTCATCTTCACATTCCTGGTGTGCTATGTGCTCAACATCATGTCGGCCTTGCTGCCGGCCTACCGCTCTCTCCGCAAACCTATTGTCGCCTCCCTTAAAGCATAATCTACAATGAAAATCATTCTCAAAAACCTGTGGAACCGCCGCGGCCGCTATGCGTGGTTGTTCATCGAACTGATTGTGGTCACCGCCCTGGCGTGGTATATTCTCGACAAAGCCGTGGTGAACATCTCCGACTCCAAAATGCCCGTGGGCTACGACGTTGACCGCCTGGCAATAGTGCGTGTCAACTCCCTGCCCGAAACATCCAAGAAGTACGTGGCCGGTCTGGATTCGGCTCAGCGGGCTGCCAACTTCGAAACCTTCATGAACAAACTCCGCCACTACGAGGATGTGGAGCGCATTTCGCCTCAGTATGAAGGCAACCTCCTGAACGACGGCAGTATTTCCATAAATAAATACCAGGCCGGTGTGGCGGGCGATACACTTGCCAAGATGCAGTATGAGGTGCAGTTCTGCGGCGGTACCGAGTATTTCGAAACCTACGGCATCCGGACCCTTCCCGGCAGCCCCTCGCCCGAGGAACTCTCGGCCTACAACTATAATCCCGGGCGTCACATTGTGCTCACCGAGGATTTCGCCCGCCTCTACTGGCCGGGCGAGAACGCCGTTGGAAAATCATTCTACTACCTGAACGGCGAGGACACCGTGCGTATTTACGTGGCCGGCGTGGTGGAAAACGTGCGCTATCAGAGCTTTGTCCGCACCAATGTGCTGGCCTTCGGAACCTGGGATACTTTCCTAGATAAATCACGGGAGAACTACGATGTGTTGGTGCGCCTGAAGCCCGGAATCGACCCCGGCGACTTCGCTCCGCGCTTTGCCGAGTGGGCTGCCAAGAACATGAACGTGGGCAACCTCTACGTGAAATCAGTAACCCCCTATGCCGACCAGATTTACGAAATCGAGTACAGCCGCGGCATCCCAGCCAACCGCAACTCGCAGCTTGCCCTGGCGGCATTCTTCCTCATCAACCTCATCCTGGGCGTAACCGGCTCCTTCTTCCTTCAGACGCGCCGCCGCACCGCCGAGATGGGCGTGCACCGATCCTTCGGCGCTACCCGTTCGCACATTGTGCGCATGCTCATGGGCGAGGGCGTGATTCTCGCCACCGTGGCTTTCATCATAGGCGACTTCATCATGCTCCAGGTGCTTCTGAAAACCGGCCTCGACAACGGCAATAACCTCAACAACATGTTCGACACAATCAACAACTGGGTGGGCAACTTCTGGCAGCACTTCGCAGTGATTTCAGCCGTGGTCTACGCCTGCATCCTGTTGTGCGTGCTCATCGGCACCTTCCTGCCGGCCTGGCAGGCCTCGCGCGTCCGCCCCGTGGATGCCCTGCGCGATGAATAATCAATAATTACCGTATCACCTCCAAAAAACTTCATAACAATGTCAAACATCATCACTCTCAAAGATATAAGCAAAGTTTACCGCACCAAAACCATCGAAACCACCGCGCTCAGCCACGTGAATCTCGACGTGGCCGCAGGCGAGTTTCTCAGCATCATGGGTCCTTCGGGCTGCGGCAAGTCAACCCTGCTCAACATCATGGGCCTACTTGACACTCCCACCTCAGGCACCGTGGAAATCGACGGTAAAATTGTGACCGGCATGAAGGACAGCGAGCTCTCACGCTTCCGCAACGCCACCCTGGGCTTCATCTTCCAGAGCTTCCACCTGATCAACACGCTCAACGTTATCGACAACGTGACCATCCCCCTGATGTACCGCCACGGCTTCAAGGGCAACGCCCGCAAGCTGGCCATGGAAGCGCTGGAGAAGGTGGGCCTAAGCCACCGCACCAACCACATGCCCGGCCAGCTGTCCGGCGGCCAGATGCAGCGTGTGGCAATTGCACGCGCCATAGTGGGCAATCCGCAGATTATTCTCGCCGACGAACCCTGTGGCAACCTGGATTCCAAGATGGGTGCCGAGGTGATGGACATCCTGCACCGCCTCAACAAGGAGGATGGCCGAACCATAGTGATGGTGACACACAACGAGGCTCAGGCCGAGGAAACTGACCGCACTGTTCACTTCTTTGACGGACGCCAGGTGACGGACTGATGAAAAAGTTTCTCTTCATTATTATATTAATGTGTGCTCTGGGGAGCTATGGCGAGACTCTGACTCTCGAGCAGACCATCGCCATAGCCCGCGCCAGGAGCGTCAGCGCCACGGCCGCCCTCAATGAACTGCGCTCGGCCTACTGGGACTACCGTACCTACCGCGCCAACCTGCTGCCCGAAGTGATTTTCAAAGGCACACTGCCGGCCTACAACAAGCGCTACAACAACTATCAGCAGGCCGACGGTTCATACTCCTTCGTGCGCAACGATAACCTGGAGCTGTTCGGCGAAATCAGTCTGTCGCAGCGCATCTGGCCAACCGGCGGCACTGTGGCCCTGACCACCTCGCTCGACTATCTGCGCCAACTGTCGGGCCAGACCGGCAACAGCTTCATGTCCATCCCCGTGGCCCTCACCCTGACGCAACCGCTCTTTGCGGCCAACGACGTGAAGTGGAACCGCCGCATCGAGCCCGTGCGCTACGCCGAGGCCCGCGCACGCTTTATTTCGGACACCGAGGAGGTAGCCATGGAGGCCATCTCGTATTTTTTCAACGTAATCATCGCCCGCGATGAGCTTGCCAACTCGCGCCAGAACCTCGACAATGCCGTCAAGCTCTACGAGGTGGCAAAAGCAAAGCGCCAGATGGGACAGATTAGCGAAAACGACCTGTTGCAGATTGAGCTCAACCGCCTCCAGGCCAGTTCGGCCGTGTCGGCCAACGAAAGCACCCTCAAGAGCTACACCTTTCAGCTTGTTTCATTCCTGGGGCTCCCCGAGGGAAGCGAGGTGGAACTGGTGGAACCGACACGCCTGCCCGAAATATCCGTGGACTACCTTGAAGCCCAGGCGCTCGCCAACGACAACAATCCTTTTGCCAACAACATCAAGCGCCGCCAACTCGAAGCCGACTACGAGGTGGCGAAGGCCAAAGGCGCCATGCGCGAAGTGACTCTGTTCGGACAAATCGGCTACACAGGCACCGACAACAATTTTGATGGCGCCTACCGCCGTCTGCGCGACAATCAGGTGGTGGAAATCGGAGTATCCGTGCCACTGCTTGACTGGGGCAAGCGCCGCGGCGCCGTAAAAAGCGCCGAGAGCCGACGCGAGCTTGTGGCCAGCACCCTGCGCAAGGAGGCCATGGACTTCAACTCGAATCTTTTTGTGCTTGTTGAGCGCTTCAACAATCAGAGCGAGCAATTGCGCCTGGCCGACCGCGCCGCCGAAATCGCCACCCGCCGCTACGAAACCAACGTCGAAACCTTCCTCATAGGCCGCATATCAACCCTCGATCTCAACGACTCGCAGACGGCCAAGGACAACGCCCGCACCAAACAGCTGCAGGAGCTGTTCTCCTACTGGTACTACTTCTATCAGCTTCGTTCCATCACCCTCTACGATTTCGTCACCCGCCAGCCCATCGACAAGGACATCGAGGCGGTACTCCGGGCAAGGTGATTGGAAATGTGGTTCCACATTTCACATTTTATTATTATTTTTGCGACATGATTCTGATTATCGACGACGATATCACCATCCTCACCTCGCTGCGGATTCTGCTCACCCGTGCGGGCTACGAGGTGCGGACCGTCGGCTCGCCCGCCGAAGCCATCGACGTGGTGCGCCACACCGCACCCGAGGCAATACTGATGGATATGAACTTCACCCGTGCAACCTCGGGCGAGGAAGGGCTGACATTGCTGCGCCAGGTGCGCATATTCCGCCCGGATGTGCCCGTGATTCTCATGACGGCCTGGGGTAGCATCGACCTTGCCGTGGCCGGCATGCGCCTGGGGGCTTTTGACTTCATCACCAAGCCATGGGACAACCGCCGCCTGCTGGAGCGTGTGAAAACTGCTGTTGAGTTATCGGAAAAGTCCGAGGACCCGGAGAAGCCCGAGAATTTCGAGGGTATAATCGGCACCGACCCGGCCCTGCGCGAGGTGCTACGGCTGGTGGACCGCGTGGCCGCAACGGATGCCTCGGTGCTGATCACCGGCGAGAGCGGCACGGGCAAGGAGCTGATTGCCGAAGCCATCCACCGCCGCAGCCGCCGTGCCTCGGCACCCTTTGTCAAGGTCAATCTGGGCGGCATGCCGGCATCGCTGTTCGAAAGCGAAATGTTCGGCCATAAGAAAGGGGCTTTCACCGGCGCTGTGGCCGACCGCACGGGCCGCTTCGAGGCTGCCGACGGTGGCACTATTTTCCTGGACGAAATCGGCGAGCTTGATCTCTCCTCGCAGGTCAAGATGCTGCGCGTGCTCCAGGAGCAGCGGTTCGAACCCCTTGGCAGTAGCCGCACACGCAAGGTGGATGTGCGCGTGGTGTGCGCAACCAATGCCGACCTCCCCGCAATGGTAGCGGCCCACACCTTCCGCGAGGACCTTTTCTACCGCATAAACCTGGTGACCCTGCGCCTGCCCCCGCTGCGCGAACGCCGGGGCGACATCGGCCCGCTTGCGCGCCACTTTGCCGCCCGCTTCACCGCCTCGCAAGGCATCCGCGAAACCGTTGAAATCACTCCGGATGCCGTGGACTATCTGGCCACGCTGCCCTTTCCCGGCAATATCCGCGAGCTCAAAAATCTGGTGGAGCGCACCATCCTGCTCAGTTCCTCCGGGCGCCTGGATGCCGAAGCCTTCCGCTCGGCCGCAGGCGCTCAGGCCGATAAGCACCCCGAGCATCCCGACTCCACCCTTCAGGGTGTGGAGCGCGAGCGAATAGTGGCAGCCCTGGCAGCGGCCCGAGGCAATATCTCGCAGGCCGCGTCAGCGCTGGGAATTTCGCGTCCGGCCCTCTACCGCCGCATCGAAAAGTATAAAATCGAGCTTTGAAACTCCGCCCGCTGTTCATATTATTCCTCATCATTCAGCTACCGGCCTACGCGCTGGCAATATACGTGGGCTACCACCGCTCGATATGGCTGATGTATGGCGCCGAGGTGATGCTTTTGCTTGACATCATCCTGTCGCTGTGGATGTACCGCCGCATCATGCTGCCGCTGCGCAACCTGGAGGGTGCGCTCAATCTGCTCCGCGGACGCGACTGGAATGTGGCCATGCGCAAGGTGGGCATGCCCGAGGTGGACGCTATTGTGGAAGTGTTCAACGACATGATGCGCACCCTCCACGCCCAGCGAGTGCGCCTGGAGGAAGCCCAGCATTTTCTCACCTATCTGGCCGAGCTTGCACCGGTGGGCATAATTATCTACGGCCAGTCGGGCCGCACAGTGCTGTGCAATCCCGCCGCCACCCGCATGCTGGAAAGCTCGGCGGCGCTTGGCCCGGCTATCCATGCCATGACCGACGGGCAGGACATCACCCTGCGCTCCGACCAATCCAATATTTTCCGCTGCTCGCGCCGCCACTTCCTGGAGAACGGTGTGCGCCGCGATTTTTTCATCATCGAGAACGTGACCGACACCGTGGCAGCCGCCGAGCGCGAGGCCTACGGCAAGCTAATCCGCCTGATTGCCCACGAGGTCAACAACACCGTCACCGGCCTCACCACGGCAATGGCCACAGTCGATACCGGCGACGAACTCAACCGTCAGCTCCTGGATGCCTGCGGTGAGCGGGCCATGGGCCTGTCGCGCTTCATAAGCCGCTTTGCCGAAGTGGTCAAGACCCCCGACCCGGTACTTGAAACAGTGGACCTCGCGGCACTGGTCACCAACATGAGGCCATTTCTGGAAAGCCTGTGCACGCCGCGCAACATCACACTAACCACTTTCATACCTCCCGGCCCGGTGAACATACGCGCCGATGCTCCGCAGATTGAGCAGGTGCTCGTCAACATTGTCAAGAACTCGGCCGAGAGTATCGGCAGCGGCGGTAATATTAGCATCACCCTCACCGCCGCACCAGTCACCATCACCGTGACCGACGACGGCCCCGGTATCCCCGGAGAAAAAGCCGACAAAATCTTCTCACCCTTCTTCACCGACAAGCCTACCGGCCAGGGCATAGGCCTCACGTTCGTGGCCGATGTGCTCCGTCGCCACCGCGCCGCCTTTTCCCTCACCACCGGCCCCGCCGATCCCCTAACCCGCTTCCACATTCGTTTCTGAGTGTAAAGTAGGGACGTGCCTCTGGCACTATCCTTTACCCACAAATATGCGTTATATACAGAAAAAAAACACAACAATAACGCATATGAAAAGTCATAGTATATTTAATGATCAACGCCTCGATAAGGAATACGATTCTCT
>JAAVFP010000006.1 GCA_014800735.1 Bacteroidales bacterium | reverse complement strand
GGGCGGCCAGTCTTTGAGTGATTTTGGCTTAATGATAAGGGAGTGTGCCGCTTGGCACTCGACCGCAGAATTAAGCCAAAAGCGCCAAAGAATGGCCGGCGATGGGTATTTAACAATAGGCAACATTAATCAGCATCTTTATTTTTTGTAAGAGCAAGCTTTTCTTTGAGACTAAGTTACTTTTTGCCTCTCATCTTTCGGGTGCCTTTTCCGCTTTGTTTCAGTCGTGTACATTGAGTACACTCCTTCAACGTCAGCGAAAAATCCCCTCCGAAATATGAGACCCAGCATTTAACGGTAGTTATTAAACAAGCTCTTAATCCTGAGAAAAGAGACCCTGGATTTCCACGCGGCTTATGCCGAGGTGGTCGTAGGCCAGGGGAGTGACCTCGCGTCCGCGGGGTGTGCGCTTGATGAATCCTTCCTTGATGAGGTAGGGCTCGTAGACTTCCTCGATTGTTCCTGGGTCCTCGCCCAGGGCAGTGCCGATGGTGTTGAGGCCCACGGGGCCGCCGTGGAATTTATTGATGATTGTGCGCAGGATTTTGTTGTCGATTTCGTCCAGGCCGTAGCGGTCGATGTTGAGGGCCTCGAGGGCATAGCGGGCGATGCCGAGTTCGATTTCGCCAGAGCCTTTGACCTGGGCGAAGTCGCGCACGCGGCGCAGGAGCGCGTTGGCAATACGTGGTGTGCCGCGGCTGCGCAGGGCCACCTCGGTGGCGGCCTCGTCCGTAATAGGCACCCGCATCAGTGCCGCGGAGCGCTTGATGATGCGCTGGAGCACGGTGTGGTCGTAGTACTCCAGGTGGCATTTGATGCCGAAGCGGGCGCGCAGGGGCGATGTGAGCAGGCCCGAGCGTGTGGTGGCGCCCACCAGCGTGAAGGGGTTGAGTGACAGCTGCACGGAGCGTGCGCCCGGGCCTTTGTCAATCATTATGTCGATGCGGTAGTCCTCCATGGCGGAGTAGAGGTACTCCTCCACCACGGGGCTGAGGCGGTGGATTTCGTCGATGAAGAGCACGTCGTTCTCCTCGAGCGAGGTGAGGATGCCGGCCAGGTCGCCGGGCTTGTCGAGCACGGGGCCTGATGTGATTTTCATGCCAACGCCCAGCTCGTTGGCCACGATTCCTGCCAGGGTGGTTTTGCCCAGTCCGGGAGGGCCGAACAGCAGGATGTGGTCCAGGGCTTCGCCGCGCATGGAAGCGGCCTTGACGAACACGCGGAGGTTTTCGATGATTTTCTCCTGACCGTTGAACGACTCGAAGCGCCCCGGGCGGAGCGCTTTTTCCAGGTCGCCCTCGGATGTGGAGGCCTGGTTGCGAATGTCGAATTCTTGTTCTTCCATGTTTTTAAAGTAGCTCTTAATTAATAAGTAACTCTTAAAAATTAGTTTATATTTATGGTTATCAAGTAACCCCTTGGGGCCAATATATCTTTGCTCGTCTTTGCGGTGCTTTTATTTCTTTCACTCAATCGCTTAGCTCGCTAAGCTCCTTCATTCAATAAATAAAATCCCTCGCAAATCCTTCGCAAATATATATTGTCTAATTTTTAAGGGTTACTTATGTGCCATTTGGGCCAGACGCTCGAAGACATCCTCGGGGAGGATGGAGCGCATGCACTGCATGTCGGCCCGGCGGCACGGCTCGCTGCCGTACACTGAGCAGGGGCGGCATGGCAGCGACGCCTGGATGGTGTTGGCATCCGTCTGGCCCCAGGCGCGGAAGCCGCAGTAGGGGTGAGTGGCGCCCCAGATGCTGAGCACGGGTGCACCGGCAATGGCAGCCAGGTGCATATTGCCGGAGTCCATGGTGAGCATGGCATCCAGGTGGTTGATCAGTGCCAGTTCGGCCGGGAAACCGTAGCGCTTGCCTGCAAGCGATGTGCAGGCGGGGTGCTTGGCAGCAATGCCACTGAGCCAGTCGGCCTCGGCACCGCCGCCGCCGAACAGGAACACGCGCAGCGGCACCCCTGCATCGGCGCGGGCCTGGAGCATGGCTATGACTCGCTCCATGAGGTCGGTGGGGTAAACCTTGCCGGCATGTGCGGCAAAGGGGGCTATCCCAATCCAACATTCGCCGGCGCCCTTGGGGCCGGTGACTGCGGCGAAGAGTTCGGCCGGAGCCTTGGCGGGGCCGTCGAACAGGCCGCTGAAGCGCTCCGCCACAGGGAGGTCGGCGCGCACGAACACCTCGCGGTAGTAGTCGCGCTGGTTTTTGAGGGGCGCGAACACCTTGCGGCTACGGCGGGTGAGGGCTTTGCGCTCGCTACGTGGTTTTTCGAGGGTGGAGCAGGGCACCCCGCGCAGGCGCATGAACGCAGTCATCACTTTGGTGCGGAGCACGTTGTGGAGGTCCACGAAGCGGAAGGGGCCGTAGTCGGCCACGAGGCGGTCCACCAGGCGGCGGAGTCCGCCGATGCCGGCGTACTGGCCTTTAACGTCGGCGCCTACCACGGTGAGGTTGGCCGGAGGGTTGAGGAAAATGCCTGTAAATGCCGGGCGGGTGACCATGACGAATCGCAGGCCCGGATAGCATCGGCAGGCGCTGTAGAGCACCGGCACGGTCATGGCAACATCGCCCAGCGCCGAGAATCGTGCTGCGAGCACAGTGCCGTAATTTCGGTTTCTGTCAGGGACGCCGCTGTCAGTTTTTTGCGCCATAAAGCACAGGGTTGGTATCGGCGTCGTTGTACATCTTCATCTGACGGTACACCTTCATATACTTTCGTCCGGCGGCAATGTCGTCCAGGAGCGAGTCGATGGCCTGGGTGAGGTCGGCGCGCTGCTCAAGGAGCACGGCGAGTTTGGCAGCACAGCGTGCGCGGTGAGCCTCGTCGGCATCGGCGCGGTTGGCCTCGGCCTGCATGTGGTAGATTTTGAGTGCGAGAATCGAAAGGCGGTCAAGGGCCCAGGCGGGGCTCTCGGTGTTGATGGTTGCGTCCGGGGCCACCTTCACGTCCTTGTAGAGCTCGCGGAAGTAGGTGTCAAGTTCCTCGACCATATCGGTGCGGTCCTGATTGGATTTGTCGATGCGGCGTTTGAGCGCCAGTGCAGCCACTGGGTCGATTTCCGGGTCGCGGATAATATCCTCCAGGTGCCACTGCACGGCGTCGATGCGGTTTTTGGCGTAGAGGACGCCTTCGATGCTTTCGGGGGCGTAGGGCTGGCGCGAGGGTGCGTCAACATCGTCGTCGATGTGGTAATCGGCAACCGACTGCTCGAATATCTTGTAGCTTTTTTCGGCAAATTTCATAATATTTTCAATTTGAGTAAGTATTCAAATTTAACCGATAGTAAGTTATTCAAAAATCTTTTATACTCTATGCGACTTCTTTTTTGCTAATTTCAGATTGTCGTTCAGTCGCTTGCTCGCTAACCTCCTTCGCTCCGCACTGAAATTGACTAAAAAATAAGCTCGCATATAGCATAAATTAAATTTGAACACTTACTTACTTGAATAGAACTACAAACTTACGAAAAAAAATTGGAACGGTGACAATATATGAAAAATATTTGGTTTGGCCGATAATTCGGATGATTCTGGTTGATTTGTCGATTTTATTTTGGTGTTTATGGAAAAATGATTACCTTTGCGACCGAAAGCCCTCCCCCCCGAATACAAAAAGATTAATTCATTATTCACCAAGCTAAACTTTATGCAGAAATCTTTACTCACAACTCTGCTGCTCTCGGGCGCGCTCGCGGTGAGCGCCGCTGTGCCTGAAGCAGGCAATGTTGGCACAGCACCGGCCGCCAGTGTACTGGCTGCACCTGGCGCCGCGAAGGCTGCCCCACTCGCAAGCAAATTCAAGACAATCAATGATAATCACGTGCGTGTGAAGCAGTTCAACCGCGCTAATGTCAAGACTCTTGCAGCTCCCGTCATGTCCAAATCCATCAAACCGATGGTTAAGGCCCACCGCGCGCCCCAGGCCGGGGAGAACGGTGTGATACTGTTTGAAAGCTTCGAAAATCCGACCGAGGATTTCACCTGGCTTCCTGACGGCTGGACGCAGGTGTCGTATGCTACCGAGGACCTTGGCGACCAGTGTCACTGGGGTGTTGACCAGGGCGGCATGTTCCTGCCATCGCCAACTGACGGCGACTGGATGGCTTCCGTGTTCTTTTCCTACGATAATCCGGAAGCCGAGCAGGACGAGTGGCTGATATCGCCCGAAATAGCTCTGCCTGTTGGCAACTACGACCTGTCGTTCGACATCTACGCCAGCCCGTTCTTCTTCTTTAATATCGATGCTGACCACTTTGACTGGGATGCTTTCGATTTCATCGAGCGCGAGGTGGTGTACACGGTCGAGGTTCTTGTGTCGGCCGACGGTGGCGAATATGAAAAAATCTACGATTTTGCGCAGGATTTCACGGACCTTACAGTCGATGAACTGCTTGAAATCGATGGCTTTGTGCACCGCACCGTGAGTCTGGCCGAATACGGCGGCAAGGACATCAAGGTGGCATTCCGCCTGGTGGGTCATGATTGCAACAGCGAGTTTATCGACTCGGTCATGATTGCACTGCCCGAACTCAGCCTGGACATCGCTCCGGATTATTCGATTCAGTACTACGGACTGTCGAGCGACCCGGTGTTCAGCGCGCTGACCGTCGGTGTTGGTCTGATGCCGGTGTACGCTCCCTTCGAGTTCTACAACTACTCCTATAATGAGGGCGCTACCTACACGTGGCACTTCTGCGCCCCCACGACCTACGAGTGGACCACCACCGATGGCGAAGAGGTGCTTGAACTGACCTACGCCCCCGACTACTCAAGCGATTTCAGCAAGAGCAACAACCTGGTGTACACCCCCTATCTGAGCGCTACCGCCGAGGGCTACTGCGACACCGAAATTTCGCTGCCCAACCTGCCCTATATCCAGGCCGGTGGCATCCCCTCGTGGCCTGCCGGCGACGAAACCCTGTTCTTCGGTGCCGTGCCTTTCAATGTAGTTGACACCAAGGTTGGCGGCTACTCCGTGGTCTACGACAAGGTTGGCGATGCCGAGGTGCCTATTTTCGGCCATAACCCCAGCACCACCCAGTGGTGGACGGAATATACGCTCGGCGAAGATGCCGGCGAGGACGACAGCGTGGAGGTTGTTGCAATCCTGAACTACATCTACACTGTGCCCGGTGCCAAAATGGTGTTCGACAAGGCATGGCTCCATGCCTTCGGAACCTTCGAGGAAGATGTGGAGTTCACCTGCGGCATCTATCAGCTGTCGCCCGAAGGCGAACCTGCTGCAGAACCCATGGCTGCTGCCACTATCAAGGGCGGGGATGTAGAGAAATCGCCCCAGGGCGGCTACAACCTGGTGTCGCTGGTGTTCGATTTCGGCGAGCCTGTGGTGCTTGACGGCGACGAGGGTTGCTACATCGTCAAGATTTCCGGCTTCAACTCCGACAAGGTTGAGTTCTTCGAACCCTTTCAGCAGTGGCGTCCGGGCGAACTGGCTCTGGGCTGGATTGAAAAGACCATCACCTGGGATGGTACGACGGGTACCTCCTACTCGCCTATCGCCTACCACGAGAACAGCTATGGCGATATGTACTGCGCATTCGAAATCAACCTGGGTGCATGGTATCCCTGGCTTGACGCCGAGGAGCAGACCGTTGAGCTTGGCGAGGGTTGCGAAGGCAGCATCGAGCTTGCCACCTACTACGATGGCGCCGACCTGACCATCACCGCCTCCGACTGGATTGAGGCCAGTGCCAGCGGTCGCTACGATGAGTGCGTGGTGAGCGTGGTTGCCACCAGTGCCGAAGCTGCCCGCGAGGGTTTCGTGACCGTGAGCGCTCCGGGTGTTGAAGCTAAAACCTTCAAGGTTAAGCAGGATGTGACCGGCATCAGCAGTGTGGCTGCCGAAGGTCGACAGGTGAAGGCCGTATTCACACCTGCCGGTGTTCAGGCCGATATGTCGGTTCCCGGTATCTACGTGGTGACCTACACCGACGGTACTGTTGAAAAGAAAATAGTTAAGTAAACACACATCTCATCAGCAATATTGCACATAGTGCCGCCGCTCCGGAAGCTAACTCCGGGGCGGCTTTTTTTAGTCAGAAGTCAAAGGTCAGGGGTATTTACCGAGGGTTTCCTAAAATTTAGGAAACTTTTCGCGATTTTATCCTAAAATTTAGGAAACTTTTCACTATTTTTGTCCTAAAATTTAGGAAACATGGATAAGTCATACGTTAAGATGCTGATAGTCATGCGCCAAAATGAATTTCCGGTGCAATTGTACCCACGGGAAAATCCCTTGCCTATTGATTTAGGGAAGATAATCACTGTGCCCGGTGTGAGACGATGCGGAAAATCATCGAAGATGGAAATGGTGGTTAACAGGCTTATCGAGGATGGCGTGGCAAAAGAAAGAATACTGTGGATAGGCTTTGACGACGAACGACTGTACAATATGACGGCTGGCGAACTCGACGATATAATCAGCGCCTACCGCGAGTTGTATCCGGAAATCGACTTGCGGACAGTGTATATGTTTTTCGATGAGATACAGCTTATTGATGGCTGGGAGTATTTTGTGATGCGCCTCTACAAGCACTATACTAAAAATATCTACATAAGCGGCAGTAATGCCACGATGCTGAGCAGCGAGCTGAAATCAGTGCTCCGGGGCTGGCCGTTTGAAGAAGAAACCTATCCGCTGTCGTTCCGGGAGTTCTGTACGTTCAAGGGAATTAATCCCGATTCGTGGCTTGAGCAGGATATTGCAAAAATTCGGAATGCGTTCCACGACTATAACCGCCAGGGCGGCTATCCTGAAGTGGTGCTGACCGACAACGAACTGTACAAGACCAAGATACTGCAAGGCTACTTTGAAACCATGCTCCTGCGCGACATGGGCGAGCACTACGGAATAAGCAATCTTGAGGTGTTGCGCTACTTCGTGAAGCGCATACTGGTGAATCTGACCAAGCCGACTTCAGTGCTAAATATATACAATGACATTAAATCGCGTGGCCTGAAAGTGAGTAAGGACGACCTTTACCGTTGGGTGGACTATGCCAAGAATGTGTTTCTGCTGCTGGCAGTGCCATCTTACAGCAAATCACTGGTGAAGCGGGAGTCGTCGCTACCCAAATTATACTGTATTGACAACGGCCTACGCGACGCTGTGCTACTGCCCCAAACTGACGACAACGGTAAGAAGTTGGAAAACACGGTGTTTCTGCACCTTTATCGTGAGCGTACGCCCGTTGACACCATTTTCTATTATAAGGGTAAGCAGGAATGTGACTTTGTGCTGCAACGCGGAGTGGAGGTGGAAGCGCTATTCCAGGTGTGCTGGGATTTATCCGATGCTGAAACCTTGCAGCGCGAAATCGGAGGGCTTATCGAGGCATCCGCCGCTACGCAATGCGACAAATTGTTTATAATCACGGCCGAGGAGTCCGATACAATCGATGTGGCCGGCCGAACGATCCGTGTGGTTCCTGCGTGGAAATGGCTGCTTGGGCGTTTGTGATAATTTTGATTGTGGAGGAGATTTTTTGTAAATTTGCAATTCTAATGCGCATTTTCCGAATATGAACCGCCAACAAAATATACCACCTGAAGTTCAGCAGGCCAAGCTGCGGCTGGGCATCGTGGGCAATGCCCCGGCCCTGACAGCTGCCATTGAGCGTGCCATCCGGGTGGCTCCGATTGACCTCTCGGTGCTCGTGACGGGCGAAAGCGGCACGGGCAAGGAGTTTTTTCCGCAGATTATCCACAACAACAGCCCTCGCAAGCATGCCAAGTATATTGCTGTGAATTGCGGCGCTATCCCCGAGGGTACGATTGATTCGGAGCTGTTCGGCCACGAGAAGGGCGCCTTCACGGGTGCCGTGGACTCGCGCAAAGGATATTTCGAGGAGGCCAACGGCGGCACAATTTTCCTGGACGAGGTTGCTGAGCTTCCGCTCACCACCCAGGCACGCCTGCTGCGCGTGCTGGAGAGCGGCGAATATATAAAGGTGGGTTCGAGCACGGTGCAGAAAACCAACATCCGCGTGGTGGCGGCCACCAATGTGGACATGCAGCGTGCTGTGGCCGAGGGGAAATTCCGCGAGGACCTGTACTACCGCCTGTCCACTATTCAGATTCACATTCCGCCTCTGCGCGACCGCGGGGCCGACATCCGGCTGCTGGCCCGCAAGTTTGCCTCGGATTTCGCCGAGCGCTACCGCATGCCGGTGATAACGCTGAGCGAGGATGCCGAAAGCATGATGCGCCACTACCGTTGGCCCGGAAATGTGCGCCAGCTGAAAAATGTGGTCGAGCAGATGGCTCTCTTCGAGGCCGGCACCGAGATTTCGGCCTCCACGCTGCAGTCCTACCTGCCGGCGGCATCGGAGAGCTATATCCCGGCCACCGTTGGCGGCAACAGCCACACCTACGAGCGCGAGCGCGAAATGCTGCTGAGCATGATTTTCAATCTTCAGACGCGCATCGACGACCTCGAGGCGCGGATTGCCTCCGGAAGCGCCCCGACGGCTTCGGCACTTCTGCCCGCAAGCATGAATACTGCGGTAAAGCATGCCACCGACGGGCCCGACCGCTTCCCCGAAACCGTGGTGGTGAGCCCCGCCCAGATGCACGAGCCCGAGGTGGGCTACTCCGAGGTGGTGGATGTGGCTCCCACGCTTGAGGAGAATGAGCGCGAACTGATCCGCCGCGCCCTGGAGCGCAACGACGGCCGCCGTAAGGCCGCTGCTGCCGAGCTTCAGATTTCCGAACGAACTCTCTACCGTAAAATCAAGGAATATGGCCTGGAATAAAAAAATACTGATGCTGATGGCCGTGGCTGCGGCTGCGCTGTTGGCTGCCTGCAAGATAGGTGTGACCATGAACGGCTCCATGCTGGACTACACGGTGTACAAAACCGTGCACGTGTCCGAGTTCCCCATCCGCGCGGCGCTGGTGTACCCGCCGCTGCAGCAGACCTTCGAGAACGAACTGCTGAACTACATCAGCAAGAACACCCGCCTGCAGACCACCGACGGTGCGTCGGACCTGGAAATCGAGGGTGAAATCACCGGCTACAGCCTCAGCCCCCAGGCGGTGACCGAGAACGCCTACGCCTCCATGACGCGCCTCACCATCACCGTGCGTGTGAAATATACTGACACGCACAACGACCGCAACGATGTGGACCAGACGTTCAGCGCCTACCGCGACTTTGACAGCTCCATAATGCTCACCGAGGTGCAGGACGACCTGTGCCAGCAAATCAGCCAGGAGCTGGTGGAACTGATTTTCAATGCAACCCTGGGTAATTGGTAAGCCGCTATGGATGTGAATACATTGTCGGCGCTGTTGCAGCGCTATGCCACTGAGCCTGACGCTCCGCTCACCGAGGCCGAAGCCGCCACGGTGGCCGAAGCCACGCGCCTGTTTCCCTACTCGGCTGTGCCGATGATTATGGCCCTGCGCAGCGGCACGCTCACGCCCGAGCAGCGCAGCGAGATGCAGATGCGCGTGGCGCTGCTGTGCTCCGACCGCCGTACGCTGGACTTTGCCCAGCAGGGCACGGAGTGGGCCGGTTTCTATCCGCCTGAGCCCGAGGCGCAGCCGATGCAGACCGAGGATGTGATTGACACCTTCCTGCGCACCTACGGCTCCTGCACTCCGCGCGAGGAGGCCCTGCTGGAGCGCATGATTTTCAACCCCACGCCGGACTATGCCGAGATGCTGGCCCGCGAGGAGCAGGTGAACATGCCCGATCCTGCCGACGACGGCGAACCCGACTCGCCCCAGGCGCGCATCAACGCTTTTATCCGCAGCCAGCACCCTGCGGCTCCGGTGGAACCCCAGCCCATTGAAATTCCGGACGCGCCCGAGGAGGAGGAAGAGGCGCGCACGCCCATTCCGCGTCCGTCGCACTCGGATGATTCGCTTCTGAGTGAGAGTTTGGCCAAAATTTTCATAAAACAAGGTCGTTATGAGCGTGCGTATGAAATTATATCGGGCATAAATTTGAAATTTCCAAAAAAAAGTGCTTACTTTGCAGACCAATTGCGTTTCCTGCAGAAATTGATAATAAATCAGCGCCGGCTCAAGGAAAATCAGGCCGGCTCCGAACAATAAATTCAACAAATAGCTATGCATACTATTGTAATCATCCTGACGGTTATCGTTGCCATCCTGCTTATCGGTATCGTATTGATTCAGAAATCCAAAGGTGGCGGCCTCTCGTCGCAGTTCGGCGGTGCCGGCTCCGTGATGAGCGTTCGTCAGACCAACAACTTCCTTGAAAAAGGTACCTGGATTCTCGTAGGTTGCCTGGTGTTCCTGTCCATTATCTCGGCTTTCACCATGCCCCGCCACGCTGCCAGCACCCAGCTCCGCACTCAGCCCGCCGCTCCTGCCGCTCCCGTTGAAATTCCTGCCGGTCAGTTCGACACTCCCGCCGTTCCCGTAGCCGACCAGGCTGCCCAGCAGGCTTCCGACGAGATTGCCGCCATTGAAGTGGCCACCGAGGAAGGCGCTGAATAATCCCCCCGAGGCAACTATAAATAGTTAACAGTCATATCCTTCCAGCCAATGCGGCGGTCGGATATGATTTGTTGTGTATATATCTTGAGGCTGGCGCCGCGGTCGCAACACGCGGTGTGCCGCCTCGTAATTCCGGATGATAGATGAAACGTTCCGACTTTGAAATAATGGCTCCCGTGGGGAGCTACGAATCGCTTGCGGCTGCCATCCAGGCCGGGGCCGATGCGGTGTACTTCGGTGTCGAGGGGCTGAACATGCGCTCCAAGTCGAGCGCCAATTTCACCTTGGCCGACCTGGCCGAAATTGTGCGGATATGCCGCGAGAGCGGTGTAAAAACCTACCTGACTGTCAACACGATAGTCTACGACGAGGACCTTCCGCGCATCGACTCCATTGTGGCTGCCGCCGCCGCGGCCGGTGTTACGGCCGTGATAGCTTCGGACATCGCCGCCATTGCCGCCTGCCGCCGCCACGGTGTGAAGGTGCACATCTCCACTCAGTGCAATATCTCCAATATCGAGGCCGTGCGCTTCTACGCCCAGTATGCTGATGTGGTTGTGCTGGCCCGAGAGCTCAACATGGACCAGGTGCGTGCCATTGCCGACGCTATCGACGCCGAGAACATCTGCGGTCCGGCCGGCGAGCGCGTGAGGATAGAAATGTTCTGCCACGGTGCCCTGTGCATGGCCGTGAGCGGCAAGTGCTATCTGAGCCTGCACGAAATGAATTCGAGCGCCAACCGCGGCGCCTGCACCCAGATTTGCCGCCGCAGCTACGGCGTGACCGACCTTGAGACGGGCGACCAGCTGACCGTGGACCAGAAATATATAATGTCGCCCAAGGACCTGAAAACCATTCATTTCCTTGACCGCATGATTGATGCCGGTGTGCGCGTGTTCAAAATCGAAGGCCGTGCCCGCGGTCCGGAGTATGTGCGCACGGCTGTTGAGGCCTATTCGCAGGCCATCGAGGCGATATGCGACGGCAGCTACGGCGCCGAAAAGGTGGCGCAATGGGACGAACAGCTCGGCAAGATTTTCAACCGCGGTTTCTGGAACGGCTACTACCTGGGCCAGCGTCTGGGCGAGTGGTCGGGCAAGTACGGTTCGTCGGCCACCAGGGTGAAGGAATACGTTGCCCGTGGCGTGAAATATTTCTCGAAACTCGGTGTGGGCGAGTTCTTTATGGAGGGCCGAGAGCTGTGCGTCGGCGACGAGGTCGTAATCACCGGTCCCACCACCGGAGCACTTATTATAACTGTTGAAGATATCCGTGTTGGCGGAAAGAGTGTGGCGAAAGCCGTGAAAGGCGATGCTTTCTCCATTGCCGTGCCCGCCAAAATCCGCCCGGCGGACCGCCTTTACCGCTGGCTTCCTACTAACCAAGAAGATAAGAGCTTGTTTAATAACTAATGTTAAATACTGGGTCTCATATTTCGGAGGGGATTTTTCGCTGACGTTGAAGGAGTGTACTCAATGTACACGACTGAAACAAAGCGGAAAAGGCACCCGAAAGATGAGAGACAAAAAGTAACTTAGTCGCAAAGAAAAACTTGCTCTTAAAAAAATAAAGATACTGATTAATGTTGCCTATTGTTAAATACCCGTCGCCGGCCATTCTTTGGCGCTTTTGGCTTAATTCTGCGGTCGAGTGTCAAGTGGCACACTCCCTTATCATTAAACCAAAATCACTCAAAGACTGGCCGCCCAGAATTTAACATTAGTTTTTAAACAAGCTCTAAATGAACACAACACTCCCGGTTTCTGAACTATCTGGTCATCCGACGCCATTCTATTTCTACGACCTCGGGTTGCTGAGGCGCACCATCGCCACCGCGCGCGCCGAGGCCGGCGATATTACCATCCACTATGCTGTGAAGGCCAACTATAATCCCGTGATACTCGGCGAAATCGCTGCCGCCGGCCTGGGAGCCGACTGTGTGAGCGGTGCCGAAGTCGGCGAGGCAATCAAGGCCGGAATTCCGGCCGAGGCCATCATGTTTGCCGGCGTGGGCAAGACGGATGCCGAGATAATCCAGGCCCTGGAGGCCGGAGTAGGGTGCCTGAACGTGGAATCGGTGGAGGAACTCCAGGTGATTGCCGCCCTGGCTGCCGAGCGTGGCCTGGTGGCCCCAGTGGCCCTGCGCGTGAACCCCGACATCGACGCCCACACGCATGAATACATAACTACCGGCCTGGAGGAGAATAAGTTCGGCATCGACATGCGCCGACTGGACGCGGCTGCCGACTATGTTGCCGCCACTCCTTCGCTGAGCCTGCGCGGTCTGCACTTCCACATCGGGTCGCAAATAACGGTTTTCGAGCCCTTCGATGTGCTGTGCGAGCGCATCAACGGTCTTGTGGCCGGACTGGAGGCCCGCGGCATTGCCATTGACAATATCAACGTGGGCGGTGGCCTGGGCATTGACTACGACGATCCCGACGGCAACCCTATTCCGCCTTTCGCGGCGTACTTCGCAGCCTTCCGCCGCGGCCTGAAGCTGCGCCCCGGCCAGCAGGTGCACTGCGAACTGGGCCGCGCCATCGTGGGACAGTGCGGCTCGCTCATTTCGCGTGTACTCTATGTGAAGGAGGGCGTTGGCAAGCGCTTTGTGATTGCCGATGCAGGCATGACGGAGCTTATCCGCCCGGCGCTCTATGGCGCTCACCATCTGATTCAGAACCTTACGTCCACGTCCGCACGCACCGAGGTCTACGATGTGGTTGGCCCGGTGTGCGAGTCGAGCGACTGCTTCGGCACCGACGAGCGGCTGCCCCTGACACAGCGCGGCGACCTGCTGGCCTTCCGCTCCGCGGGGGCTTACGGCGAGGCCATGGCTTCGCACTACAATTGCCGCAGCCTGGCTCCGGCGGTCTACTGCTGAGCGTAGGAAAGGACTGTGGGCGATTCAACGTCCACACCATACTCTTTGGCTCGGGCCAGGATGGCTCGGGCCAATTTTGGTTTCAGGTCCTCGGGGCAATAGCGGAAATATGCCTCGGCGGCACGCACATGAGCGGCGTCGGGCATGGGGTATTCACGGCGTTCGGGCAGCCCGAAAACACTGTCGGGCAGCTCCTTCTTTTCTTCGTATGAAAGTCGGTCAGTCATAATTGTAGAGTTTAAATGTGTGTTACTCTACAACTAACGCTGCGGCGGGCGATTTAGTTTGCGCGGTCGCTGTATTCGGCCAGCTGAGCGTTGTAGCGGTCCAGGTCGGCAAAGTCGGCGGCATTCGTCTTATCCAGGCGTCCGTCGGAGTCGGCCTGATAGAGCGTGGAGCCCAGAGTGAACATATAACCGAAGCGTTCCAGATAGTCAGGGTCGGCCTGGAGTTCGCGCCAGGCATGGGAGCGCACCGAGTCGGGCAGCTCGGAAATGCGACGGCTCTGCTGCACCAGATAGGCCATGATGGCTTCGCTCTGGCGAATCATCTCGGCATAGTCGGACTGCGTGAGGCTGTCGCGGGCATCAATGCGCACAGCCAGTTCGTCGCACACGTCGGAGCTGTACTCAGCTTCGATGCGGCTGTTGCTACGCCCGCAGGCTGCAAGCATCATAGCTACTGAAACGGTGATTATAAGCTTTTTCATACCATTATTGATAACACCCCGGCAGGGCCGAGTGTTCTGTTGCCTGATATTAAATAATGATTGCTCAAAATTTCTTATCTTTGCACCAGGTTTAATTTTCGGCAAAAGTACACAAGATTTCAGAACAATCCCAAGTTTTGCCCCACTTTTTTTCGACTAATAAGTAACCCTTAAAAATTAGACAATATATATTTGCGAAGGATTTGCGAGGGATTTTATTTATTGAGCGAAGGAGCTTAGCGAGCTAAGCGATTGAGTGAAAGAAATAAAAGCACCGCAAAGACGAGCAAAGATATATTGGCCCGAAGGGTTTACTTGATAACCATAATATAAACTAATTTTTAAGAGTTACTTAAGATGAGAATAGATATAATCACCGTCCTGCCCGAGATGCTTGAATCGCCGTTGAATTGCTCCATAGTGAAGCGCGCGCGCGACAAGGGCCTGTGCACCATCGCCGTGCACAATCTCCGCGACTACACCACCAACCGCTACCGCAAGGTGGACGATTACCCCTTTGGCGGCGACGCCGGCATGGTGATTCAGATTGAGCCGGTGGACCGCTGCATTGCGGCCCTGAAAGCCGAGCGCCACTACGACGAGGTGATTTTCACCGCCCCCGATGGCGAAACGTTCAATCAGCGCATGGCCAACTCGCTGTCCATGTGCGAGAACATCATTATTCTCTGCGGCCACTACAAGGGCATCGACTACCGCATCCGCGAGCATCTGGTGACTCGCGAAATATCCATCGGCGATTATGTGCTGACCGGCGGCGAGATGCCCGCGGCAATCATCACGGATGCCATTGTGCGCCTGCTGCCCGGCGCTATCGGCGACGAACAGAGCGCCCTGAGCGATTCATTCCAGGACAACCTGCTGGAACCGCCCATCTACACCCGCCCGGCGGAGTACAATGGTTGGGGTGTGCCTGAAATCCTGCTGTCGGGCCACCAGGCCAAGATTGAGGAGTGGCGCCACGAGCAGGCCGTGGAGCGCACGCGCCGCCTCCGCCCCGATTTGCTTGAAGAAATAGGATTGTAAGATGGAAGAACCCACGGAAGCGGACCTGCAGAAGTACGAATCGAAATTCTCGCCTGCGAAATTTGCGGATAAAATCGCTACGGTTGCCAAAAAAGCCGGGGTTAAAACGGTGTATGCCGCCCTGCTGCTATACTATGCGGTGATGGATGGCGATGTGCCGCTGAAACACAAGGCAATGGTGGTGGGCGCGCTCGGTTATTTCATCCTACCGCTGGACTTTATCCCTGACGTGCTTGGCCCGCTGGGCTATACTGATGACCTCACCACGCTCGTGATAGCCCTTAAAGCAATCTGGAACAGCATCACCCCGGCAGTTCATTCCCGCGCCCGCACCCGCCTGGAGGCCATCTTCGGCCCTGTTGAGGACCGCGATCTGAAGCTGTTCTGACGGCGGGTAGGACTGATTGGGCTTATTGGGCTAATTAGTCTAATCAAACGTCGAGGACGACTTTGATGACTATGAGGAAGGCGGCCAGGACTATTACCAGGACTATGGCTGCGATGATGGCTGTGGTGGCAATGCGGCGCGCGTTGGTGCTACGGTCGGGCAGGGCAATGAAGCCGCAGACGGCTGCCATAAGGCCAAGGGCCAGAGCTGCATAGCCGTTGGAAATGAGGAGTACAACCCACGCTACTACTGCGAGGGCAAGGGATATCCACGCAAGCGCGGGGGATTTATATTGGGGGGCGGTTTCGTCGGTCATAATGTGTTCGGGGAATTGATAGTGCAAAGTTACGGAATTTTTTTGAACTTTGTATAAATATTACAAATATTGTGAAAAATAGTTTATTTCGGGTGGATGTCGCTCCTCCGGAGCTTCGGTGAAGCGACGTTTTTCATCGAGGCATACGCCGCTTCTCCGAAGCTGATACTATCAACGCATCGGCTACCCCACACTGCGTGTGGGGTTTCTCACTACGGCGCGGCTCCGCCGCTTTTACGATGCTTCCGCCCACCCCACACTGCGTGCGGGGTTTCTCGCTACGGCGCGGCTCCGCCGCTTTTGCGGTGCTTCGGATTTATTTTTTTTGCTGATTTTTTTGGTGGGTCGGATTTTATGTTTACCTTTGCGGTGTGTTAGATGACTACAACACCAAAACGGATGCTCCCCGATGGAGCGACTCTCAATTCTTTTTTTCATTATGGAACATGTGGTAACCATTCTTCTCACGATTGCCCTGATAATTGTTTGTCTTTAGTTTATGCTTGAATTTAAAGATGTTTCATATAGTTATCGCGGGCGCTACGAGGCGCTGCGCGATGTGACGGCCACGGTCGATTCGGGTCTGTGCCTGGTGCTGGGCGAGAATGGTGCGGGCAAAACCACTCTGCTTGGTNTNGCGGCTGCCGAGCTGCTCGCCACCCAAGGGGCGGTGATGCTCGANGGTGAGGANGTGGCCCGGCGCNTGCCCTCGATGCTNAGCNGNATTTTCTTTGTGAGNGATGACTACGAGTCGCCCTTCCGCTGCGTGAACGACATGGCCCGCTACNACGCGCCGTTCTATCCGAATTTNGACGCGGCTGCCCTGGCCGAGAACCTGGCGGCTTTCGGCCTGACGGGCAATGAGAAGCTGCGGCGACAGTCGCTGGGCATGCGTCGCAAGGCGCTGATTGCTTTCGGCCTGGCGCTGAGGCCCGACCTGCTGCTGTTCGACGAACCNGCCAATGGCCTTGACATAGGTTCGAAGAAGGAGCTGCGCCGCATGGTGAGCCGCAATATGACGGACGGGCAGACGGTGATGATTTCCACCCACACCGTGGCCGACCTCGAGGTGCTCTACGACTCNGTGATTATCCTTCATGCCGGCCGTGTGGAGCTGGCGCTGAGCACCGAGGGTGTGGCCGAGCGGCTGNGCTTCCGCACCACATCGGTTCCGCCGGTGGAGGCGCTTTATATCGAGAAGGACGGAGCCCTGTTCCGCTCCATTTCCGTGGCCGAGGAGCCGGGCGAGACGGCTGTTGACTTCGAGTTGCTCTACTCGGCCATAATGAGCGACANCCGCGAGGGTATTATTAATGTTTTAAGCAAGTAACGCCGATGGAATCAGAAATATTCAGTTTGCGCAGGTTCGGCCTGCTGTGCCGCTTCTACTGGCCGGCCATCAAACGCCAGGCGCTGTGGGGTGCCGTGGTACTNGTGGTGGCCTATGTGCTGTCGTGGGTGACACTCAACAATATCCACGATGTNGGNCAGGACGATGGCANNGTGGGTCTGTTCAGCCTGGTGCAGGTGCTCCCGGNTATTGTNNATATGACCGGCCCATTGGTGTTCGCCTACTGCCGCCGGCGCGCTGTGGCCACCACTCTGCCGGCATCGTGGGTGGAGAAGGGCGTGCTGATNGTAGGCTANGTGCTGGTGGTGTTCCCNGCTTTTATGGCCGCGGTGTGGTACGCNTGCACGGGGTTGTTTGCTCTCTTTGCTCCGTGGGCCGATATTGCCAAGCGCACACTCGAGGTGTTCTCGGTGCTTCCGGGGCTTGATTTCAGTGTCCTGACGCGCGGTGCCACCTTGGGCAACTGGCTGGGCTACGCATGGNTGGGTGCCATGACGTGCTACTTTGTGGCCGCCGTGCGCCGTCAGCGNCTGGCCATAGGTATCGCCTCGATTTTCGGCGGTTATGTGCTGNCGATGATTTTCGGTGCCATCGGGGGCATATATGCCGTGCTGAATTCCGGATTTGTGCAGGCTGTGAAGGACGGCAATTTCAACCCCGACTCGCCTGATGCTTTCGTGGCGATGATTCTTGAGGAAGTCCGCCATCTGATGCCGNTGTACGCCTCGCTTTCTGCGCTGCTNTGCGTGGTGTTTGTGGTGCTGACTTTTTGGAAAATCAAAACCCGCCAGGCGTGATGGAGTTCAAGAGCGACAAGCCGATTTACCGGCAGATAATCGACTACGCCTTCGGTTGTATCCTGAGCGGCGGCTGGCAGCCCGGTGCCAAGGTGCCCTCGGTNCGCGAAATGGCTGTGGACATGGCCGTGAACTCGCACACCATCCTCAAGGCCTACGAGCATCTTCAGGCCAACGGNATTATTGTGGCGCGCCGCGGCCTGGGTTTCTACCTTGCCGACGATGCTCCGGAGCGNGTGCACGCCGAGGAGCGNCGCGAGTTTTTCGACACCACNCTGGTCGAAGTCTTCGCCCAGATGAGGCAGCTGGGTGTGANCGATTGANGAGGTTGTNAATCAGTATAATGATCAGGCAAAATGAAACGGAAGGTGAAATTTAGCGGATGGGCCATGGGCCTGACCGTGATGTGGATAGTGCTTTTGATTGCCATGTTGGGGATAAGCATTCGCAGGGCGGAGGGATATGTTGTGATTACCGCCTTGCTGCTGATGTGGTTTGTAGCCGGGCTGGTGTATATGCCACTGGCTGTGAGCGTTGACGGGCATTTCCTTGCAGTTCATCGTCCGCTGTGGGCCAAACGCATCTCTTTGGCCGACATTGAGAGTGTGGAACTGATGCCACCGACCATGGGCGCACAGCGTCTGCTGGGGAGTGCCGGCGTGATGGGCTACTGGGGGCGCTACGAGGAGCGCGACCTGGGCAAGTATTTCGCCTACTACTGGCGCTCGTCGGATTGCTTTCTGGTGCGACTGCGCAACGGACACCAGTATATGCTGGGCTGCGAAAACCCCGCCGATATGGTTGAGGCTATAAAAGCGAAAATAGCATAATTGATTGATAATAAATAAGAAGCTGGTGAGCTAAAATGTAGAAACGCGCGTCCGTAGGACGCAGAATTATAATAACCGCGGCCGCCGTAGCCTTTAGGCGGAGGCGCCCGCGGGGTAAACGCAACATACAAGGGCGCCCGAAGGTCGCCGAAAAGGTAGAATACAGAATGTCACACTTTTCGGCGGCCTTCGGGCGCCCTGATTTTCTAAGTTTCGTTCCCCGAACGCCTTCGCTAAAGCTACGGCGGTCGGGGTTATTATAATTCAGCGTCCTGTGGACGCGGTTCTGCGTTTATACACTTTTGTAGACCTCGGCGGATTACTTCACAAGGGTTTTGGAGGAGGTGGTGCCTGCGGTGACTACGTAGACTCCGGCGGGGAGCTCAATGCGGGTAGTGCCTGCGGGCACAGTGGTGCTGAGCACTGTGATGCCGTCGGTGGTGTAGACTGCCACTGCGGCGGCAGCGGGGATGGTCACCAGGATGTGGCCTGTGCCGGCGGCGATGCTGACGGCGCTTTCGGCTGCCACGGCATCGATGGCAGCGGGCTCAAGGGCCACGGCAACCTCAGCCGAGCGCAGCGAGGAATATACCTCGTCGGGGTTCTGGTGGTAGGCGCGCTTGGCGTAAACGTCGTAGCTCAGAGCGTGGTCGGCGTACTGGCCGATGCCGGTTACGGCCAGCGTGCGGGCATCCTTATCGGCAACGGCTGTCTCGCGGGTGCGGATTTTCACCTTGTCGCCGGCCTTGAGTTTCTGGGTGATGGTGATGTCGTCAATCATGAAATCCTTGTAGGTGCCGCTGTAGAACACGAGGGTTTCCTGGTTGCTGCACAGAGCCAGGTCCACTTCGATTTCGTACTCGCCGTCAACGCTGGTGGGCACGGCAGCAAAGGTGGCAGCGTTGGTGCCCTGGATCACCAGGCCGTCGCCGGCGTGGAACCATCCGTGCACCTTCACGTGGCAGAGGCCGCCGTTGTTGCTAAGGTCCATGACCGGGGTCATGATGGCTCCGGCAAGCTGGCCCGAGGCGTCGGGGTTCTCGGCCATGCCGCCCACCATGCCGTTGAGTGTGGTGTGGGAGGTAGCCTTCCAGCCGGGCATATTGGTGAGGTGGTCGATGCTCACATAGGCACCTGCGGGAGTACCGCCGTCGGGCGCAAGGGGTGTGCCTGTGCCGGTGGCCTTGCTGAAGTCCTCGGCCAGCACCACATAGGCCTCATCGTCGGTCTGGGCGGTGAGGGTGTGATAGAGGGTCACCACATAGGAGTCGGCCTTGGCACCGCACTCCCAGGCGGCGGTGAAGCTGCTGTCGGTCACGTCGGTGGCCTCGAGAGCCTCGGGGATGTGGATGTTGAACACCTCGATTTCGTTGGAGGGTGCCGAGGTGTAGCGCGAGTTGCGGGCCTTGACGGTGTAGAAGTAGTCGGCATCGGGGTCAAAGTCGTCGCCAGCTACAAGGTAGGAGGTAGTTTCCTGGCCCTCCACCACGAGGTCCTCGAAGAGGTAGATGGGCTGCGGGGTGCCGGTGACGGTGTAGTGAACGTCGTCAATATACATCATCACGCGGTCGTTTTCGTGCATCACGGCCTCCAGGCGGAAGGCATAGATGTTGTCGAACAGGCCCAGGTTCTCAGTGAGGTCAACGGTGGTTGCGCCGCCATATTGCTGGATGAGCGCGGGCACGCTGACGTTGATCCACTCGCTCCAGCCCGTGTCGGTCAGGGCGCCTACGGCAACCACCTGGCCCAGGTTGGGGTCGTAGCCGGGGTCGGAAGTGTCGGCAGCGAGGTGGAACGAGAATTCGATGATGCCGGCATCAGCCACGGGGGTGATGAGGTAGTCGCCTCCGGCATCGAAGCAGATGGCCCTCGAGCCCGAGGAGGCGAAGGCAGCGCCATCCGAAATCTCACAGCGGTCGCCGGCGGCCGAAAGGTTGAACTCCCAGCCCTGGGGCAGCGAGGTGACATGGCCGTCGGCCACGGATGCGCTCTCGAAGTCCTCGGTCATATCAACCGTGTCGGTCACGGGGCCATGCTCGTAGACGCTGAGCAGGTAGTCCTCGGCAGTGTCGGTGGAGTACCACGTGGCCACGAACGAGTCGTTGGTGAGCTCGTCGGCCAGCTGCGCAGTGGGCGGCTCGATGCCGTTGATGCGGTGCTCGATGTGCACGTCGTCAATCTCGTAGCAGAGGTCGTCGAGGGTGAAGAACTGTATCTTGGTGTCGTAGAACCAACCGTTGTCGGCGGTGAAGGAGAACTCCTGCCACTCGGTGGTGAGGGTGTAGGTGGCACGCTTGAATTCGTCCAGGCGGGAGTGGCGGATTAGCATCACGTCCAGGCCGTGGCGACTCACGCCGGTGTCGGGCACCAGGCGGGCGCGGAAGGTGAGTTTGAGGTCGCCCGAGTAGTCGCCCACGGGGGTGTTGAGGAAGCCGCCCATCACGGCGAGGGTGCCACCGGCGGGGTAGAGGCGGTCGCCGCCCCAGGTGCTGGTGCAGCTTTCGTGGTAGGGCTTGAGGCCGCTGTCGGGCAGGGCGAAGCCAAAGGCATCGAACAGCTGCACATCCGTGGCAGGGGCGTCCGGGGTGCCGGCGGTGAGGCCCGAGAAGTCCTCGTCCACGAGCACTATCCAGCCCGTTTCGGCATCGGAGCCGCCGGTGGAAATGTCAACGACCGAGCCGCGGGTCACACTGAAGGTGACACGGCCCGGAGTGACGTCGAACACGGTGCCGTCCACAGCCACGCCGCGCAGGGTGGCGCCCGGAGCGGCCTCTACGGTCACGGGATTGCCGTTGTCAAAGTCGAAGACTACGAAATTGGAGCCGTCCTTAAGTTCGATAGGGCCGCGGGCGTCGCTCATCACCACGCGTTCGGCCTTGTCCACGTTCACGGTGATGGTGTTGGCCTGATTGCGCTGCGAAATCAGCCAGATTTCGTTGAAACCGTCGGCTTTGAGCGGCAGGGTGTACACACCGTCGTTGTCCGGGAACAGCATTTCGCCGTTTGCCACGGCCATCACCATTTCGGCGCCGGGATTAGCCACCACGGTGAGGGGGCTCTGGGTGGCCGGGTCAAGGCTGAGGAGGTTGTCGCCGTCGGTCAGGGCGAGGGCAGTGCCCAGGGCATCGCGCACGGTCATGTTGGTGGCGTTGTCCACGTTGATTTTGACGTTCTCGGCCACGTCGGGGTGCGATTTGATGTCCACATTGTGGTTGCGGCTGGCAGTGAAGCTCCAGGTGTCGCCCTCGCGGGTCACGGTGGCTGCTGGCGACAGGCTCACTTCATCAATAATATAGCCCGGGCGCTGCGAGATGTCGATGCGGGCATCGATGGGCACGGTGATGAGGCCAATCTGCTGCGGAGTGCCGTCCACGCGGAGTTCGGCGGCGGCAGCATCGCCGTTGACGGCCAGGGTTACCGTGCCGGCATCCTCGTCGGTGTACACCACCAGTCGGTCGCCGTCGGCAAAGTTGAAAGAGTGGGGGCCGGCGGCGGGGAAGCGCCAGTCACCGTTGTAGATAACCTCCAGAAGCTTGCCTGTGGGGGTCTTGGCGAGCACCACGGGATTGTGTGCGTCGGTCATCTGCAGAGTGTTGTCGCCATCCTTGAGGGCGAACACAGTGCCATCCGCCGCGGTGAGGGTGGCATAGTCGCGGTTGTCGATTCTCACGTTGACCTCGAAGGCAGCGGCATCCAGTGCCACCACAGCGATAATCAGCGCAAGAATGGTGCGGAGAAATTTATTCATTGTTGATTGGTTTGGGAATAATAATGGCTCGTAGATAAGTGTGTGAAGCGACAAAGATACGCAAAAAATCTCAAATGCGTGGCATGGTGAGCGGAAAAGTTTGCAAGTTCCTGAGTTTAGACCACAGGGCTGGTAAGTATCTCAGGACGCAGGGTGTCGCTCCGGAGGAGCGACACCCTGCACACACATCCGCGGCTCTGGCGGAGTTCTATGCCCCCTTGAGTTACGAGCGGGTCTGGCCGGAGCCGGTGATAAGGTATTTGTAGGTGGTGATTTCGCGCAGAGCCATCGGGCCCCGGGCGTGGAGCTTCTGCGTGGAAATGCCTATTTCGGCTCCGAGCCCGAACTGGCCGCCATCCGTAAAGGCGGTTGATACGTTGGCATATACGCAGGCAGCATCCACGGCCGCGAGGAATGTCTTCACGGCTTCGGGGTTCTCGGCGATGATGCACTCGCTGTGCTGGGAGCCGTGGCGGCCGATGAATTCGAGCGCTTCGTCCAGGCCGCCCACGGTGTGCACCGTCAGGTTCAGGCTCAGCCACTCGCGGCCGTAGTCCTGGGGCGTTGCATGCTCAAGGAGCGGGTAGGCGCCTTCGAGGGCGCGGTAGGCCTCGTCGTCGGCATGGATTGTGACATCGCGTTCCGACAGATGATAACATATCGCGGGCAGGTCGGCCAGGCGGCTGCGGTCAATGATGAGGCAATCGAGGGCGTTGCACACACCCACGCGGCGCGTCTTGGCATTGAAAATAATGTCGCGGCCCGTGGCTATGTCGCCCGAGGTGTGGAAATAGGTGTGGCACACGCCGGCACCGGTTTCAATCACGGGCACTGTGGCGTTGGCGCGCACAAAATCAATGAGCCGGCGGCTGCCGCGGGGAATAATCAGGTCGATTTCGCCGCGGGCGTGGAGCATGGCGGCTGCGGCATCGTGGTCCGAAGGCATGAGCAGGGCCAGGTCCTGGGGGAGTTCGGCGGCTGCAAGCACATCGCGGATTATGGCGATGGCGGCCGTGTTGGTGGCGTGGGCCTCATGTCCACCCTTGAGCACAGCGGCACTGCCGGCCTTGAAGCAGAGGGCGAAAGTGTCAAACACCACATTGGGGCGCGCCTCGAAGATAGCGCCTATCACTCCGAAGGGCACCGTCACCTTGCGGATGGTCATGCCGTTGGGGCGCACAGTGGTTTCGAGCGTTATGCCTAAGGGCGAGGGCAGGGCAGCCACGGCGCGTATCTGCCCGGCGATATCGGCCACGCGGGCCTCGGTGAGCAACAGGCGGTCGTAGCGGGCATCGGCCGGGTCCATGCGACTGCAGTCGGCGGCGTTGGCAGCTATCAGTTCGGCGCTGCGGTCCACAATGGCATCGGCCAGCGCCAGGAGTGTTTCGTTGACTTTGGTTTCGGGTTGCTGCGCAAGCACGGCCGAGGCCGCGCGGCAGGGGGCGAAGATACTTGTCATATTATTGCTCATTTATATATTTTATTGCTCATTTATATAAATGTAGTCGGCATGAATCAGGGGGTGTGCGCCGGAGTGTCCGGCCACGCCGCGGGCCTCGTCGGCACTCATTGTGGCGCGTCCCCAGGCAATCACGCGCTGGTCAGGAGTCAGGACGGTCACAATATCGTCGGCATCGAAATCACCCTCCACGTTTTCCACACCCACCGGCAGCAGCGATGCACCACCGGCCAGCAGGGCCTCGGCGGCCCCGGCGTTGACGTAGACACGGCCCTTGGCAAAGGTATCGCTCAGAGCAATCCATTTGCGCAGGCGCGACGAGCGGCCTTCGGCGGCCACGAACACCGTCATGGGCACAGTGGGGTCGGAATTGACGGCGGCGGCGATAATGCCGTCGCGCTTGCCGTTGGCTACCACCACCTCGATACCCTCGGAGGCCACGCGGCGCGAAATGCGGCACTTGGACCCCATGCCGCCGCGCCCGGCGCTTGACTTGGTGGTGCAGATGTAGCGGTCAATATCGTCGCCGGCCTCCACGCGGCTCAGCAGCACTGTGGCGGGGTCGGCGGGATTGCCGGTGAACACACCGTCGATGTTGCTGAGAATCACCAGTTTGTCGGCATCCATCATGGTGGCTATCAGGCCCGAGAGCTCGTCGTTGTCGGTGAACATCAGCTCCGAGAGCGACACGGTGTCGTTTTCGTTCACAATCGGAATCACGCCGTTGGCAAGCATGGTTTCCATGCAGTGGCGCTGGTTCAGGTAGTGGCTCCGGCGGGCAAAATTCTCCTTGGTGGCCAGCACCTGGCCGCAGTGCAGGCTGTGGTCGCGGAACAGCTCGTAGTAGCGGTTGATGAGCTTGGCCTGGCCCACGGCGCTGAACAGCTGGCGGGCGGCCACTGAGTCGAGCCGCGTGTCGGCGGGCAGGTCGCGGAGCTCGCCGCGGCCCGAAGCCACTGCGCCCGAGCTTACGAGAATCACCTCGTGGCCTGCGGCGCGGAGTTCGGCCACTTGGTCCACAATCGCGCTCAGGCGTGTCACATCGAGCATGCCGTCCGGGCGGGTGAGCACGTTGCTGCCCACCTTAATAACTAATCTCATGAAAGTCGCATTTTATATTTCGACATCATCTCTCCGATGTCGGGATGATTTTTGAGGATATGCTCCAGCACCTGCTTCTCGGTCCAGAACTGGGGGGATAGCTCGCCTTCGTTCAGGACCACGCGCAGTGTCACCGCATCGTTGCCCAGCAGCTCGCGCAGCATTTCGGTGAGGCGGGGCAGATATTGCTCTATCAGGTCCACCTGAATCGAGCTTGTGACGGTGAGCACGTAGGTGTGGGCCGATATTTTCTCGGGCGCGGCCATTGCCAGGGTGCTGCGCAGCACCGGCTCCGCAGGGAAAGCCTCGGCGCACTTTTTCCAGGCGTTTTCGAGGTCGATTTCCGAGTAATCGCGCAGGCGTGCCGCGGTTGGTGCGGTGGCGGCTGCGGTCGGTGCCGGCTGTGCCTGTTGGGGCGCCTGGCTGTCGGGGCGCTGCATGCGGTGAAGCGACATTCCGCCGGGGCGGTAGGATGGCGTTGCACCTGCGCCGGCTGCTGCCGGGCGAGTGGCCTGCTGGGTAGCCGGGCGCTGCTGGGTGTGGAATGTCGGCGCCTGGGTTGGAGCTTGCGTAGGCATTGAAGCCTGCGGGCGGGTGCCGTACTGCCCCTGCGGCTCGGCTGTCATTGCAGGCTGTGGTGCGGCAGCCGCTGTGGCCGCGGGTGTGGCCTGCAGCGGTTTCATCTGCCCCCCGTCACTGCCGCTTTCATCGGGCGAGGGGCCGAGCAGTTGGCACAGTTTGATGAGTGTCAGCTCGATAAGGAATTGTTTGTTGCTTGCCTGTCGGAAATTGAAGTCGGCGGTGTTGCACAGGTCCATCGCCCGGTAGAGGAACGTGGGGTGGAGCTTGCCTGCGCGCTCGGCCATCTCGGCGCGCACATCGTCGGTGGTTTCGAGCAGGCACAGCGTCTGCGGATTGGATGCCACCATGAGGTCGCGCATGTACATGCCCAGGCCGTTGATGAAGAACTGCGAGTCGAAGCCCTTTTCGCGTATCTCCTTGTAGATCAGCAGCGCCGCGGGCACATCCTGAGCGATGAATGCATCCACCAGGCGCTTGTAGTAGCTGTGGTCCAGCACGTTGAGGTTCTCCACCGTGGCCTGGTAGGTGACATTGCCGCGCGAGCTGGCCGCAACCTGATCGAAAATTGACAGGGCGTCGCGCATGGCGCCGTCGGCCTTCCCGGCAATGATGTTGAGGGCGGCGGGGTCGGCCGTGATTCCCTCCTCGCGGGCCACGTGCATCAGGTGGCGCACCATGTCAGTGGTGGAAATACGGTTGAAGTCGTAGATCTGGCAGCGCGACAGAATAGTGGGTATAATCTTGTGCTTCTCAGTGGTGGCCAGGATGAACACGGCATAGGCCGGCGGCTCCTCGAGGGTTTTGAGGAAAGCGTTGAATGCCGCCGTGGAGAGCATGTGCACCTCATCGACGATGAACACACGGTAGCGTCCCGTGGCCGGGGGCACCATCACCTGCTCGATTAGGTCGCGGATGTCGTCCACACCGTTGTTCGATGCCGCGTCCAGCTCGATGATGTTGAGCGAGCGGTTCTCGTTGAACTGCCGGCAGGAGTCGCACTCGTTGCAAGCCTCGCCGTCCTGGCGCCGGTTTGTGCAGTTTATGGTCTTGGCGAAAATACGCGCGCACGACGTTTTGCCCACTCCGCGCGAACCGCAGAACAGGTAGGCGTGGGCCAGGCGGTTGCTGTCAATCGCATTTTTCAGCGTATTGGTGAGCGCCTGCTGGCCCACGACGCTCGCAAAAGTCGTCGGGCGATATTTTCGGGCAGATACAATGTATTGTTCCATAGCACAAAGATAGTGAAAAATTTGAGGCCACGGTACACCCGAAGAATAGTAAAAATAGCCCAAATGTGTTAAAATCGTGTTAAACTTCTGGCCCTGTTCGCGCTGGCATTTTTTCGGATGGCAAAAAAAGCGTAACTTTACCACATGAAAATTTCACTTCGCATATTTTTCGCCCTATTTTTTGCTGCATTTTTCCTGCCGCTGTCCGCACACCAAGCCGAGGACGGCATGGATTGCTACGAAGTGAACGATGTATTTTTCAACGAAGCAGAATTTTTCGGCCCCGCGCTCGACAAGCTCCTGGCCGACGGCCTTGCCGCCGATGAAGCCGATGATGAGAAGACCGAGCTCCAGGGTGAGATAATCGACTATGCCAAAGGCTTTTTGGGCACCCGCTACCGCCGCGGAGGCAAAAATCCCAAGGGCTTCGATTGCTCAGGCTTCACGAGCTACGTGTTCCGCAAATTCGGCTACTCGCTCGGCCCGGCGTCCTACCTTCAGGGCACTCAGGGCGAGAAGGTGGACGAAACGCTCGACGCCCAACCCGGCGACCTTATCTTTTTCAGCGGCAGCCGCAAGAGCAGCCGCGTGGGCCATGTGGGGATGGTGGTGGATGTGGACCGCGACAACGGCACCGTGAGCTTCATTCATGCCTCGATTCAGAAGGGAGTCGTAATCGACCAGTACCCCGACGGCGGCTACTATAGCCACCGTTTCATCGGCGTGCGCCGCGTGCTGTAAATTCTCCGTATTTTTTGGATTTATCTCTAAATGTCATGTTTCTTCGCTGAAATGTGACAATAATTTGCGTTTACCAAAAAATATAACTACCTTAGCGGCACCACCAATCTGATGCCACCATAAAAGCCGTACTAATATACCCATTGGATTGATGGATTTACCATCTCCTCACTCTATAAATACCTTAGTAAATGCTTTGGCACGGTAATCTTTGGGACAGCAGACGGACTATTATTTGGCGTAGAATTCGGCTAATTGCAGGATTACTAATCATTTTCGGGCCGATTCTGCCGAACTGCATATATTTTAAAATGTCTCATTTCAATAAAAAAGAGCAACTGTGGAGCGAGCCGTTTATTAAATACGGCTCCACAAGCTTCATAAGTTCTAATGGTGATACATTAAAGGCAAGAATGGAATCCAGAATTAGGAATAGACCGGCATGGCTCCGTATACACTTACCAAGTATAAGTACAACAGATACTGAATATACTGCACATATGTTTACTGAATACTATTTCCCTTCCTGGGATACACAAGAAATAATTCACTTGACAAAACCGCTATCCAACGATAGTGTTCTAATCTATTTTGGATATACTCATTCTTATGTTGAATTATGGGCAGACACATTAAAACTGATAACAGTTGAATTAAAAAACAAGGAGATTCCGGAGTCTTTTTATATTAATTATACAATTCCTGAAATGGATAGCGTAATAAGACAACAGAATAGCTATTGGATGATTCACAAACAGCTCTGGAGCAAGCCTTTGGGATTGGTATATTTCAAGACCGCCGACAGCACTGAATACTACCGTAGTGACGTTTTCCACGATATTCCCATTGACAAAAGCTCGCCACACTAAAATAATCGTACACTCAAATTCTTCATCTATTCGATAAGAGGTATGATTCAGAACCCGGCGACACTCGCAAGCTCCAACTTCAATAGTCTTGCTTCCAAACTTTTTGTGGCGAGCAAGTACGCGACAGAATATTCAATTCGTTCAGTATAATCCCGTGCGGTAGGAAGGTAAACTATGGCATGGGTTACTGATATATCGCGGAAATTTCGTACTTTTGCACTTTAGAATAATAGTTTCCGGTGGCCGGAGTGCATTCAGGCGTCCGGAGTCAACGATAAAACGAAATCAAAGTATGAATCCTCTTGAACTGAGCGAACAGGAAGCAATCCGCCGCCAGAGTCTGGCAGCTCTCCGCGAGATGGGCATCGAGCCTTATCCTGCAGCAGAATATGTAGTAACCGGTCATAGCGACGAAATCAAATCCACGTTTGCCGACGACGCTCCCCACCGCGAGGTGGCTGTTGCAGGCCGCATCATGAGCCGCCGCATCATGGGCAAGGCATCGTTTGTGGAGCTTCAGGATGCCAATGGCCGCATCCAGATTTACATTTCGCGCGACGAAATCTGCCCCGACGAAAATAAGGACCTCTACAACGTAGTGTTCAAGAAACTGCTCGATATCGGCGACTTTATCGGCGTGCGCGGCTATGTGTTCCGCACCCAGACGGGCGAAATCTCGGTGCATGCCCAGGAGCTGACGGTACTCAGCAAGTCGCTGCGCCCGCTGCCCGTGGTTAAGGCCAAGGATGGTGTGACCTACGATTCCTTCGACGACCCCGAGCTGCGCTACCGCCGCCGCTACGTGGACCTCATTGTCAACGACAAGGTGAAGGAAATTTTCCAGAAGCGCACCCGCATCCTCAACTCCATGCGCGAGTTCTTCAACTCGCACGGCTATATGGAGGTTGAAACCCCCATCCTGCAGTCCATTGCCGGCGGCGCGTCGGCGCGTCCGTTCATCACGCACCACAATGCGCTGGACATTGACCTGTACCTCCGCATCGCCACCGAGCTCTACCTTAAGCGCTTGATTGTGGGTGGCTTCGAGGGTGTGTACGAAATCGGCAAGAACTTCCGCAACGAGGGTATGGACCGCACCCACAACCCCGAGTTCACCTGCATGGAAATCTACGTGGCCTACAAGGACTACAACTGGATGATGGATTTCACCGAGAAGTTGCTCGAAAAAATTTGTATCGATGTCAACGGTACCTCCGAGGTTGAGGTGGACGGCAAGATGATCAGCTTCAAGGCTCCCTTCCGCCGCGTGACCATGATTGATGCCATCAAGGAGAACACCGGCATCGACATTTCCGGCATGGACGAGAACCAGCTGCGCACCACCGCCCGCAACCTGGGCGTGGAAGTGGACGAGACCATGGGCAAGGGTAAGCTTATCGACGAAATCTTCGGCGAAACCTCCGAGGGCAAGTACATCCAGCCCACGTTTATCACCGACTATCCCATCGAGATGTCGCCCCTGACCAAGAAGCACCGCAACAACCCCGAGCTGACCGAGCGCTTCGAGCTGATGGTGAACGGCAAGGAGCTGTGCAATGCCTACTCCGAGCTCAACGACCCCATTGACCAGTACGAGCGCTTTGTGGAGCAGATGCGCCTGGCCGACAAGGGCGACGACGAGGCAATGATTATCGACGCCGACTTTATCCGTGCCCTCGAGTACGGCATGCCTCCCACATCGGGCATGGGCATGGGCATCGACCGCCTGGCAATGATTATGACCGGCAACCCCACCATCCAGGAGGTGCTACTGTTCCCGCAGATGCGCCCCGAGAAGGTGGAGAAGCGCGACAGTGCTGCCGCTTTCGAGGCCATCGGTGTGCCTGCCGAGTGGGTGGCTCCGCTGCAGAAGGTGGGTGTGCTCACCGTGGCCGCTCTGGCCCAGGTGAATCCCGGAAAACTTTTCCAGGACCTGTGCGGTGTGAATAAGAAATTCAAGCTCGGCCTGAAGAACGCCACCCCCGACGAGATTGCCGCCTGGGCTGCCAAGGCTTCCGAGGGTTCGCCCGAATAATAGCCGCCATGAAAGCGAACGAAACACTGGGCCGTATAGCCGTGATGGGTGGCGGAAGCTGGGCTACCGCCCTGGCAAAGCTCATCCTTCAGAATGTGCCCGACATCATCTGGTACATGCGCCGCGATGACCGCATCGAGGATTTCAAGCGCCTGGGCCACAACCCGGCCTACCTCACGGATGTGGTTTTCGACACGGACCGCATTGATTTTTCCAGCGACATCAACGATGTGTGCCGCCGCGCCGACACGCTTCTGCTGGTGATGCCATCGCCCTACTTCAAGGCCCACACCGAAAAAATCCATGTGGACCTGAGCGAGAAAATAGTGGTGTCGGCTGTCAAAGGTATCGTGCCGGACTCCAACGACCTCATCACCGACTATATGATTTATCACTTCGGTGTTGAGCGGGAGCGTGCCCTGGTGGTGTCCGGCCCCTGCCATGCCGAGGAGGTGGCCCTGGACCGTCCGTCCTACCTCACCGTGGGCTGCCCCGACCTGGGCATGGCCGAGCAGTTCGCGCAGTGCCTGGTGGGCAAGAACAACCATGCCATCACCAGCAGCGATGTGGACGGCATCGAGTATGCCGCCGTGCTCAAGAACGTCTACGCCATCGCCGCCGGCATCGTGCATGGTCTCAAGACGGGCGACAACTTCCTGGCCATCCTCATTTCCAACGCCATCCGCGAGATGGAGCGATTCCTGGATGCCGTGTCGCCGCGTCCGCGCCAGATTTGCGACTCCGTCTATCTGGGTGACTTGCTCGTCACGGGCTACTCGCGCTTTTCGCGCAACCACAACTTCGGCTCCATGATTGGCCGCGGCTACTCCGTCAAGGCCGCCCGCATGGAAATGGAGCAGACGGCCGAGGGCTACTACGGCGCCAAGTGCATCACCGACATCAACGCCAGCCTTGAGGTGGCCATGCCCATCCTGGATGCCGTCTACGCCGTGCTCTACAAGGGTATGCCGGCAGCCAAAGCGTTCAAACAACTTGCTCAACACTTCGACTGATGAAAAAACTCCTCGGACTCACCCTTGACGGGCTCCGCGACGTTGCCGCCGAGGTTGGCCTCAGGCCCTTTGCCGCCAAGCAGATGGCCGCGTGGCTCTACCAGAAGCGTGTGACTGACATCGACGCCATGACCGACCTGCCCAAGCGTGCCCGCCAGGCTCTGGCGGAGCGCTACATCGTGGGCCGCGAGCAACCGCTGGTGGAGATGCGCAGCACCGACGGTACGGCCAAATACCTCTTTGCCGGTGTGGGCGGCCGCGACGTCGAGGCCGTCTACATCCCCGACCGCGAGCGAGCCACGCTGTGCGTGTCGTCGCAGGCCGGTTGCCGCATGGGTTGCCTGTTCTGCATGACCGGGCGCGGAGGCTATCAGGGCAACCTGGATGCCGGTGCCATCATCAACCAGGTGCTGTCCATCCCCGAGAGCGAGTCGCTCACCAACATCGTGTTCATGGGCATGGGCGAACCCACCGACAACCTCCCCGCCGTGATGGCCGCCATCGAAATCCTCACCGCCCCCTGGGGCCTGGCCTGGAGCCCGAAACGCATCACCGTGAGCACCATCGGCAAGCTTGACGGCTTGCGCGAGCTGCTGGAGAAAACCAAGGTGCATATTGCCGTGAGCCTGCACACCCCCTTTGCCGAGCAGCGCCGCAGCATAATGCCCGTGGAGAAGGCCTACGCCCTGACCGATGTCATCAAGCTGCTCCGCGCCTACGACTGGAGCGGCCAGCGACGCCTGTCGATGGAGTACACCATGTTCGCCGGTATGAACGACGATGACCGCCACGCCGATGCCCTGGCGCGCCTGCTGCGCGGACTTCACGCGCGCGTGAACCTCATCAGGTTCCACCGCATCCCCGGCTTCGACGGTGCTCCGACCGACGTCCGGGCCATGGAACGCTTCCGCGACCGCCTGAACGAAGCGGGCATCACAGCCACCATCCGCGCCAGCCGCGGCGAGGACATCATGGCCGCATGCGGCATGCTCGCCGGTAAGAAGAAAGAGCAGGCCGCTGATAGTCAAACATCTAATAATACAGAAAAATGAGCAATAAAATAAAAGTGGGTATCACCCACGGCGACACCAACGGCATCGGCTACGAGGTTATCCTGAAAATGCTTGAGGATACGCGCCTGGCCGACCTGTGCACCATCGTGGTCTACGGCTCGGCCCGCGCTGCCGGGTTCTACCGCAAGGGCATGGATTTGCCCCAGGTGCAACTTAACCGCATCGACAGTGCCGCCGATGCCCGCGACGGTGTGTTCAACATCGTCAACATCGTTGGTGAGGAGCTCAAGATTGAGCCTGGCGTGCCGACCCCCGAGGCCGGTGCGGCAGCCTTTGCCGCCCTTGAGGCCGCTGTGAGCGACCTCCGCTCCGGTACAATCGACGTGCTCGTAACCGCTCCTATCAACAAACACTCCATCCAGAGCGAGACCTTCCACTTCCCGGGCCACACCGAGTACCTGGAGGCATCCCTGGCTACTGAGGAAGGTGGCGAAAAGGCCCTTATGGTGCTGTGTGCCGGCGATATGCGCGTGGCCCTGGTCACTGCGCACTGCGCCATCGCCGAGGTGCCCGGCAAACTCTCGCGCCAGGATGTGTTCGACAAGATCCGCCAGCTGGACCGCTCGCTGCGCCGCGATTTCGCCGTGCAGTCGCCCCGCATAGCCGTGCTCTCGCTCAATCCTCATGCGGGCGAAAAAGGCCTGCTGGGCAAGGAGGAGGAAGAGATTATCGCCCCGGCCATCGCCGATGCCCGCGACAAGAAAATCCTGGCTTTCGGCCCCTATGCCACGGACGGTTTCTTCGGCAGCGGCAACTACAAAGCCTTCGACGGCATCCTGGCCATGTACCACGACCAGGGTCTGGCCCCCTTCAAGGCTCTTGCCATGGACTCCGGCGTCAACTTCACTGCCGGGCTGCCATTTGTGCGCACTTCGCCCGACCACGGCACCGGCTACGACATTGCCGGTAAAGGCCTTGCCAGCCCCGACTCACTGCGTGCGGCCGTATATGCCGCCATCGACATCTACCGCAACCGCCTGAACTACGACGAGGCTTACCGCCGCCCCCTGCGCCGTCAGCATCAGGACAATAAGGGAGGCGCCGAGGAATGAACCGCCCCGACCCAGGAGTGGTGATTGAGCAGGCAACTCCGGCCGATGCTCCCTATATCGCCACGGCCATAATGTCGGCCGTGGGCTATGAGTGCTGTGACTCCCTGGCCGGAGCCGATTACACCACGGCCCATGTGCACGGCCTGTTCGAGGACCTTGCCCGGCGCACCGACTCGCAGTACAGCTACCTCAACACCCTTGTGGCTCGCACGCCCGATGGCCGTGTGGCCGGTGTGTGCATCGGCTACGACGGTGCCGATCTGCCCCGACTATCGCGCGCTTTCTTTGAGAAGGCCAAGGAAGTGCTCGGTCGCGACCTGACCGGCGGCGACCCAGAAACGACACCCGACGAATTTTATCTGGACACCCTGGCCGTGTGGCCGGAGCACCGTCATCGTGGCATTGGTGGCCGTCTGCTCCTTGCCCAGGCCGCCCGCGGCAAGCAGCTCACCGGCAAGCATGCCGGCCTGCTGGTTGACAAAGAGAACCCCAAGGCGGAGCACCTCTACCGCTCCCTGGGGTTCCGGTCAGCCGGCGAGCGCCCCTTCCTGGGTACCATGATGAACCACCTCGTCCTCGACTAAGAAAATATCCCACAATCGAAGAAAAGCCCGGATTTTCCCTGCGGAAAGGGAAAATCCGGGCATATTTTTCCCTATGAAAAGGGAAAATTCCACAGAAATGAGTTTAGATTTGTCCTTGGTGACCTGAGCTTGCTCAGAATTACCGGAAGTTGTAGACGATGCGGGCGATGGATTGCTCGGGGGCATTGTCGTCGTTGCGGGTGAAAGTGCGGCTGCGCACCTCGGCCTTGCATCGCTCAATCAATGCCGGGTCGGCTCCGGCCGGAGCTTTGCCGCCGGTCATTTCCACCGATGTCACGCGGCCCTCGCGGTTCACCACGGCACGCAGTTCGATGCGGCCCGTCTGATTGCTGGGCACGCGCGCATATTTGGGCATCACCCATCCACCGCCCACGGTGCCGCTGCCGGTGCCGTTCACGTCGCTTGCCGAGCCGGTGGGCGAGCCGCTGTCGCCCGGCTGGCTGCCGTTAGCCGTGGTATTGTCCTTGGCCTCATCCACTTTCTTGAATGCGTCCGAAATGCCTTTGCGGGCTTTTTCGCGAGCCTTGGCCTGTTCGTCCTCGGTTTTCTTGGGGCCGGTTTTGGGTGGGTTTTCCTTCTTGGGTCGGGCCACCGGAGCAGGGCGCTCCGTGGTTACATCGGGGGCCGAGAATGCCGCTTCGCCAGCGTCGGCAATATCGCTTCCGGCTGCTTGTGCGGCCTGCGAGGCATTGTTCATCGGTTCGGGAGCGTAGGCCTCGGCCGGGTCGTGCGGGCCGAACGCCACATCGAGCAGCTCCACAAATTCCTCGTCCACCTCCACGATCTCGTTCATGGGTCGGGGCGGATTGGGCAGGGCGGAGGCATCGAAACTCAGATGCGCGCACACCAGGGTGAGCAGCAGCAGCAGGGCCACCACCGTCGTGACAATGAGCGCTATGAGTCGTGACTTATTCATTCTTCAACCGCAGGGGATTCCGGGGCGGGAGCGCCCTCCGTGTCGGGGCTCGCCGGTTTGGTGGCAAGTACCATTTTTATTGAGTTGGCAGCGCCCAGGTTGAGCACCTCCACCACTTTGCCGTAGGCCACTTCGGCATCGGCATATACGGCTACGGCGCCGAGCGAGTCGGCCGGAGCGGTGGCAAGAATATACTGCGCGAGCGAGTCGGCCGGCACGGCCATGGGTTCCTCGGCTTCGGGCGAGGATACGTAGTAGGCTCCTTCCGAGTCGATGAACACGCGGGTCTGCGGCTTGACGGGTGTCTGCTGCGAGCTGGTGGGCAGGTCGATTTCGAGGGCTGTGGGGAACACAAAAGCCGACGTCACCATGAAGAACACCAGCAGCAGGAACACCACATCGGTCATCGAGGCCATCGAGAAAGTGGCCATCATGTCCTGTTGTCGTTTCAGTGCCATGGCGGGTTCAGACGGCCGGTTCGTTCAGGAGGTCCATGAAATCCATGGTGCGGGCCTCCAGGCGGTTCATAATCTTGTTGATGCGTGCCACCAGGAAGTTGTAGGCGAACAGCGCCACGATGCCCACAACCAGACCGGCCACTGTTGTCACCAGGGCCGAGTAGATGCCGGATGCAAAGGAATCGATGGTGGCCGAGCTACCTGACTGAGCGATAGCGTAGAATGCCTGCACCATGCCGATAACTGTGCCCAGGAAGCCGAGCATGGGGGCGCCGGCGGCTGTGGTGGCCAGCCAGGGCAGCCCGCGGCTGAGCGAGGCGATTTCCAGGTTGCCGGTGTTCTCGATAGCCACGAGCACGTCGTTCATCGGGCGGCCTATGCGGGTTATGCCCTTGGCAATAAGGCGGGCATAGGGTGTGGGAGTGGCGTTGCACAGGTTGAGGGCGCTTTCAATTTCGCCCTCGTGGATGTATCCGCGGATGCGTCGCATGAAATTGTCGTCCTCCTTCGAGGCCGCGCTGATGGCCACGAAGCGCTCTACAAACACGTAGATGCTGAGCAGCAGCAGGGCTGCCAGGGGTATCATTGTCCAGCCGCCTTCCAGGCACAAGGCCCACAGGCTGAGCGATGTAGTGGTTTCCATTTAGTTCGCTGTGATAGGTTATTATTTACGTTTCAGGGCGGCCTTGTAGCGGCGCACGGTTTCTTCCAGGCCCAGGTAGAGGGCATCGCAAATCAGGGCGTGGCCTATGGACACCTCGCTCAGGAAGGGGATGCGCTCGCTGAAGAACGCCAGGTTCTCCAGGCTCAGGTCGTGGCCGGCGTTCACACCCAGGCCGCATTTGCGCGCAGTCAGGGCCGCTTCCACAAAGGGTGCCACGGCAGCCTCGCGGTTGGAGGCGTAATTGTCGGCATAGGGCTTGGTGTAGAGCTCAACCCTGTCGGCACCGGTGCGGGCGGCGGCTTTCACCTGCTCGGGGTCCGGGTCCACGAAAATCGAGGTGCGGATGCCCGCGTCCTTCAGGCGCTCCACTATCGAGGTGAGGAAGTCGAAGTGCTCCACCACGTTCCATCCGGCGCTCGAGGTGAGTGCGTCCGGGGCGTCCGGCACCAGTGTCACCTGGGTGGGGCGCACCTTGAGCACAAGGTCCATGAAATCCGGGGCAGGGTAGCCCTCGATGTTGAATTCGCTGCGCAGAAGCGGGCGCAGGCGGTACACGTCGCGGCGGCGGATATGGCGCTCGTCGGGGCGAGGATGCACCGTGATGCCGTCAGCACCGAAGCGCTCAATGTCAAGCGCAACGGCCTCAACGTCCGGATTATTTTCCCCGCGGGCGTTGCGGAGGGTCGCTATTTTATTTATATTAACGCTTAAATTTGTCATTTATCAGTGAAAAATGCGTATATTTGTAGTTACTTTCGAAGAAATATACTGCTGTGAGCATTCTTCGCACTGCAAAAGTACTCAGAAAATAATAAATTACGAAAGAATTTGGCCGCAAAACCTATAAAATTTCCCGAAAACGATTATCTGTTGCCTCCGGTGCCCGACAGCGCACGTCTGCTCGTGGGTTGTCGGAGGGGCGACTACAGTGCCTCGCGCCTGGCCCACGCGGTGGAGGATTGCAACGCTCACCTGATTAATCTCAACGTGACGGCAACCGACTCCCCGGCCGATATTGCCGCCGATGAGTATGCCGACCCCAAATTCCCCATCGTGGTTGACCTCAGGGTCAACCTCCGCAACGCCGACGCTATAGCCCGCTCGCTGGAGCGCTACGGCTACACTGTGATTGACACCGATGCTCCCGAATCGGCCTCCGACGATATTGCCCGTGAGCGCCTGGAACATCTGTGGCGTTATCTCAACGTATAAATTCCATGTTATGAAAATAGCCATCTACGGCAGCCGCCGCCAGTTCAGCATCGTTGACATAATTGCCCGCTTTCTGGGCGAACTGCGCAGCCGCGGTGTGGACGTGATTATGCACGGCAAGCTCTACCGCCACCTGATGGAGCTTATCCCCGACGCTCTCATCGGCCTTGTAAGCCCTGTTGACCATTGCGACTTCACCGCCGACCTTGCCCTGAGCCTGGGCGGCGACGGCACTTTTCTGCGCACTGCCGTCTGGGTGGGCGACAAGCAGATACCCATCATAGGCGTGAACACCGGCCACCTGGGCTATCTGTCGGCCCTCAGCATCGACGAACTGCCGGGGCTGCTGGACTTCATCGCCGCCGACCGCCTGCGCATCGAGCGCCGGTCGATGCTCTGCGTCACCGCTCCGCAGCTCCCGGAGGGCTTCAGCCCCCTGGCGCTCAACGAGGTGGCTATTGCCAAGGACCAGAACGCGTCCATGATTTGCGCCGACGTGGCCGTGGGTTCCATGCCCCTGGCCGAATATCGCGCTGACGGCCTGCTGCTGTGCACCTCCACCGGCTCCACGGCCTATAACCTCTCCGTCGGAGGCCCGATCGTTGACCCCACGCTCGATGTGTGGGTCCTGTCGCCCGTGGCCGCCCACTCGCTGGCCATGCGGCCGCTTGTCATAGGGTCGGACCAGCCCGTAACTATCGTGCCTACGGGGCGCGCGTCGCGGGTGCGCCTGGCGCTCGACGGCCGCTCGGTTGACCTCCCCATGGGTACCCCCGTCACCATCCGCAAGGCACCCTACAAGGTGATGGTGATGCAACTTGCCGACCACACATTTGCCGATACTCTGCGCAATAAACTTCACTGGGGTGAACAGTAGGCAAGTTCCTGTGGTGCTGACAAGCCACTACCGTCATCCCCAACTGGGTCCGGTGCATATTAAGGTTGTGGCCAGTTCGCGCTCCATCCGCGCGCGCTGGATTGGTAACGAACTGCAAATCACCATTCCGCCGCAACTCCCGGCCGTGGAGCTTGAGCGCTTCCTGGCAACGTACACCGAGCGTCTGCTGGCCGTCCGCCCGGAACTGCGCTACCCCGTGGGTCGCATCATCGATTGCGCCGAGTGCGACTTCGAAATCATGCTCGGCCACGAGAGTCAACCCTACGACGTGCACACCAACATCGAGGCCACCACGCCCCTGCGCGGCAAGCAGGTGAACTACCGGGTGCTGGTGCGCCCTTCGTTAGTCCATGGGCCGTATCCGGCCGAGCTTGAAACCACCATCAACCGCGCCATGATTGACCTTGCCGGCCTGGCTACGCGCCGCTTTGTGCTGCCCAGGGCACGCCAGTTAGCTGCCGCCCTGGGGCTGAGAGTGGCCGAGTGGGACGTGNGCCATAACAAGACACGCCTCGGCGCATGCTCNTCGCGCGGCAAAATCATCCTGGGCTCGCGCCTGATTTTCATGCCTCAGGAGCTGCGCGACTATGTGATATACCACGAGCTGGCCCACCTGACCGAGATGAACCACTCGCCGCGCTTCCACGCGCTGTGCAACAGCTACTGCTCAGGCCGCGAGGCCGAACTNAGCCGCCTCACCCGCNCNTTCCGNTTCCCGATTATTCTTTAAGACGACGAAAGTTTTCTTTTGTTTTCTCTATCTCCCGCCTCAATTCTTCTTCGGTTGGTAGAATGAGTTTGTATCGGGATGCGAAAACACTTATATCTGAGCGATTTCCCAGTGTGTATTCAATTACCGTGTCGTTCTTCTCCGCGCATAATATTATTCCNACGGTAGGGTTATCGTCCTTACCGCATACTTCACGGTTGAAGTAGTTGACATATAGTTGCATTTGTCCCACGTCNGCGTAACTTGCTTTCCCCATCTTTAAATCTATTATTATGTAGCATCGAGCCGTTATATTATAGAACACCAGGTCAGGATAAAAATGGTCGTTTTCAAGAGTAAAGCGTTTTTGACGTCCCACGAATGCAAAACCTCGTCCTAACTCAAGGAGAAAATCTTCTATATGAGTCAGTATCGCCGCCTCGAGTTCTTTTTCTTGTAGTGACGGATCTTCTTTTATGTCAAGGAATTCGAGAACAAACGGGTCATGAATTAGTTCGAGTGGATTATAGGTGCCGTTATTGGCAATAAGTNTATTTGCTGGTATTTCGTTAATTTCGTTATCACTGTGATGAGNGGCTAAAAGACGGTCATAGTATTGAGTGCATATTTGTCTTTCTAATTGACGTACGCTCCAACCGCCTTCGGATGCTTCACGTATGTAATATTGCCTCGCTTTAGGATTTTCCACCCTCATAATGAGGAGATAATGCGACCATGATAATTTGGCAGACACTGTTTGCCAAATTGGGAACGTCAAGAAAAACTGCCTCATATTTCTTAGGTTACGCTCCGAAAAACCTTTCCCGAAAGAGTCTGTCATCCTTCGGGATATAGATTTAATCAGGCTGTCGCCATATGTGGAATTATTCTTACCGCCTTGAGCTTCAACTATCAGACTTCCGATATTCCAATANGCTTCTACCATCGCAGTATTTACGGTAACGGCGACTAAGCTACGTGCATTGCTCAGCACATTGCTTATTTGGTTAAATAAGCTATCGGACTGAACGGCATTGATATTGAATGAACTGTCTTTCATAATAATACTTCAATGCCGCAAATTTACGTATAATTCTTGAGATTTATACAAGAATCTGATAACAGTATCAGCCCTTTGCCCGATTATTCCGTGACGGCGATGGCCACACGGTTGCGGGCTATCGTGTCGTAGGGCTGCACGGTGTCNCCCTTGGCATCAAGGGTGATACGGTCGGCAGCAATNCCGGCNGCTTCGAGAGCCGTGGCCACACGCTGGGCNCGAGCCTGCGAAATCTTCATGTTATAGGCNGGATAGCCCGTGGCACGGTCGGCATAGCCGGTGATGGTGACCCTGGCCGCAGGGTTATTCTTCAGGTAGTTAGCCAGCACGTCCACTTTCACCTGCTCGGCGGCGCTGATGGCCGATGAATTGATGCGGAAGAAAATATCCTGTGTCATGGGTTCGGGCGCNNGTGCCACTACCGGTGCCGGAGTTGGCGCAGGCTCAGGNTCAGGTTCTGGGGCGGGGAGTGGGGCAGGTTGCGGTTCNGCGACAACGAACTCAANAATTTCAGGTTCGATTGCGCGCGAGCGGCCACCGAAACTGTAGGTCACTCCCGCCAGGGCGTTGAACTGCCAGTCGACCGAACTGCCGCGCTTGGAGTTGAAATTNTCGGGCATGAGATTGGCATTCACTTCGATATTTAAGGCAAAGCAGCGGCTGAGGTTGATGTCCATGCCCAGGCCGGCGCGTCCGGCAGGGAAAAGATGCTTGCCAGTCCACANCTTTTCGAACTTCATTCCGGAGCGGTCCATGTCCACCGCTTCGGTGTTGTGGAATCCGCAGGCCAGGCCNCCTCCGGCAAATAAGTAGACGTCGAGCGTNCGCGTGGCACTCGCCCCGCACAGCAAGTTGCTCAGNNACAGCATNGCNTCCACNTTNCNNTGCANNTANTTNAACTTATAATNNCGGTNGCCGGCCACCCATGTGCCGCGCCCCTGCCAGCCCGAGCCGCCCACACGCAGCCCGAAAAACGGCGAGAATCGGTAGCCCACATTCGCTGCTGCCGCGGGTGACACCAGTTTCCCGAACTCGGATGCCTCGCCCACCGTGTAGGCCACTCCCGCCTGGAGCTGACCGAAAAAGTGGGGTCGGAACACCTCTGCCGGCTGGGCCACCATCGCCGTTGCGATTGTGCAAACGGCTAATATACAAGTAAATATTCTTCTCATAGAGTGCAAAAAGTTGAAATTCGTGAATAAAACATGCAAATATCACTAAATGTGTGCTTGCACCCAACGCCAAGGCGTAGCCAATTTATCCACACCGATGTGCTCAATATGACACACGGCAAAATCCGAACCTTTTTGCACTTTGACGGATTTTTTGTAACTTTGCGTTTGGAAAATAATCACTATACCACATATGGCAACAACTGCAGACTTTAAAAACGGTATGTGCCTCGACATCGACGGCCAGTACTACTTCATCAAAGAATTCCTTCACGTGAAACCCGGCAAGGGTCCCGCTTTCGTTCGCACCAAGCTGCGCAACGTGAAAACCGGCCGCATCATCGACAAGACCTGGAACTCCGGCGTCAAGGTTGAAGAAGTGCGCATCGAGCGCCGCCCCTACCAGTTCTCCTACAAGGACGACATGGGCTACCACTTCCTCCACACCGAAACCTGGGAAGAAATCATCGTGCCCGGCGAAAGCATCGAAGGCGTTCAGTTCCTCAAGGACGGCGACATCTGCGAAGCTATGGTTCACGCCGCTTCCGAAACTGTCCTCACTTGCGAAATGCCCACCAGCGTGATTCTCGAAATCACCTACACCGAACCCGGTATCAAGGGCGATACCGCCACCAACACCCTCAAGCCCGCAACCGTTGAAACCGGTGCCGAAGTTCGCGTGCCCCTGTTCTGCAACATCGGCGACAAGGTGAAAATCGACACCCGCGACGGCTCCTACGTTGAGCGCATCAAATAATCCCGCTCCCAACCCATAAAATCAGATGGATGTACCACCCCGGCACATCCATCTGTTTTTTTGTTATACCAAGGATATCAGCACGATTGCCACGCAACATAATATCACACTGGCTATCCTGACGCCCCATTGGAAGCGTTGCCCATATGCAGGGTCCTTGAACTTGCTGCCCGGTCTGCGCGATTGCCATCTTCTGTAAAATCGCCCCATGGGCATAAGCAATAAACCTATCGTGCTTATTATTATAGCTAAAGTTATCATAGTGGGTAGTATATTAGTATACGAGCCTTGCACAACCCATGGTAATGCCCACGTGTCATAGTGATGGCACCGTACGGATAGTATTCAGTTATATATCTATAACAAGTTCATATAGTTACATGTTTAAAATGTGCGAAAACGATTGTTGAGTTAAAGGTAGATAACCCATGTTTTGTTATTGTTTTTTACACTAACTTTTTCGTACATTAATAAATTAATTCCTATCTTTGCACACAGCAACCACGCTAATCCTAATTATCATATATGGCAACAAAACCGTTTCACTATCAGGAGATGTTCCCCCTCGGTCCCGACACCACCGAGTACTATCATCTGACCTCTGATTTTGTCCACACCGAAAACTGGGGCGGACACGAATTCCTCGTTGTTGAACCTCAGGCGCTGACCACACTGGCACGCCAGGCTACCCACGACAATGCTTTCATGCTGCGCCGCGAGCACAATGCCATGGTGGCTAAAATCCTTGCCGACCCCGAAGCCAGCGAGAACGATAAGTTTGTGGCTCTCACCATGCTGCGCAATGCCGAGGTGGCTGCCAAGGGCGCTCTGCCTTTCTGCCAGGACACCGGCACGGCAATCTGCCACGCCGAAAAGGGCCAGTTCGTGTTCACCGGCTGCAACGACGAAGAGCGCATCAGCGAAGGTGTGTACCTGACCTATACCACCGACAACCTCCGCTACAGCCAGAACGCCCCCCTCACTATGTACGACGAGGTTAACACCGGCTGCAACCTGCCCGCACAGATTGATATCCACGCCACCGAAGGCAATGAGTACCACTTCCTGTTCGTGGCCAAGGGCGGCGGCTCGGCCAACAAGACCTACCTCTACCAGGAAACCAAGGCTACCATCAATCCCGACAAACTCGTGCCCTTCCTCATCGAAAAGATGCGTTCGCTGGGCACCGCTGCATGTCCTCCCTACCACATCGCGTTCGTAATCGGCGGTACTTCGGCCGAAAAGAACCTCGAAGTTGTCAAGAAAGCTTCCGTGAAGTACCTCGACTCGCTCCCCACCAAAGGCAATGAGTACGGCCACGCTTTCCGCGATGTTGAACTCGAGGCTACCCTCAAGAAAGCTGCCGAGGAGCTCGGCCTGGGCGCCCAGTTCGGCGGCAAATATTTTGCGCACGACATCCGTGTGATCCGTCTGCCCCGCCACGGCGCTTCCTGCCCCATCGGCATGGGCGTGAGCTGCTCGGCCGACCGCAACATCAAGGCTAAAATCAACCGCGAGGGCCTGTGGATTGAAAAACTGGATTCCAACCCCGGCGAACTCATTCCCGAGGAACTCCGCAAGGCCGGCGAAGGCGACGTTGTGAAAATCGACCTCAACCGTCCCATGCCCGAGGTGCTCGCCGAGCTTTCGAAGTACCCCGTTTCGACCCGCCTGTCGCTCAAAGGCACCATCATCGTGGGCCGCGACATTGCCCACGCCAAGATCAAAGAGCGCCTGGACCGCGGCGAGGAAATGCCTCAGTACCTCAAGGACCATCCCATCTACTACGCCGGTCCTGCCAAGACTCCCGCAGGCATGCCTTCGGGCTCCTTCGGCCCCACAACCGCCGGCCGCATGGACAGCTACGTGGACCAGTTCCAGAGCGCCGGTGGCTCCATGATTATGATTGCAAAGGGCAACCGCTCCAAGCAGGTGACCGACGCCTGCCACAAGCACGGCGGTTTCTACCTGGGCTCCATCGGCGGTCCCGCTGCCGTGCTGGCTCAGAACTCCATCAAGAACGTTGAGCTCCTCGAATACCCCGAGCTCGGCATGGAGGCAATCTGGAAAATTGAGGTCGAGGACTTCCCCGCATTCATCCTGGTGGACGACAAGGGCAACGACTTCTTCACTCAGATTAACGAAAAATGCAAAATCTGTGGTCTGAATAAGTAAAGTTATGCATTTGTAAGTAGGGACGTGCCTTTGGCACGTAGCACTGCAAAAGTAAAATGCTACATTACTAAAAAAGGGGGCCTCGAATTCAATCGCGGCCCCTTTCTTTTTTTCAAAGAAGTATCTTATGAAACATTTTCTGACAGCGTTGTTTATGACTCTCCTTTTTCCCTTGTTCAGCCGTGGCGAGGGGCCTCAGTTCCGTGAGCCGGACTTCGACTACCCCGTCAAAGTCGAGGCCGACGCCCGCGCACTTCTGGCCGAAGCGCAGAAGCAGCAGGCCCCCGAGGCCGGCCGCACCCGCCTGCGCGCACTGGTGGAGCTGTTCGCAGCCCAATCGGCCATCGACCGCGACTCCGCCTTCACCCAGCCCGCCAAGGTGGCCGCCCTTCTGGCCAAACCAAACAACACGCCCGCCGACCGCGCCATGCTGCTCACGCTCCAGGCGCGCCTCTACTGGCGTATCCTCCAGGCATCCTACTGGAAATACTCGCAGGTGGATGCGCCGCTCACCCCCCTGCCGGCCGACGTGAGCGAGTGGAGCGCCGACCAGTTCAAGGCCGAAATCACACGCCTTATCACCGAGGCCCTTGCCATCCCCGAGGCGGCAACTACGCCGCTGAGCGACTACTCGGCCTCGGTGTCCTGCGACTCGCTTGCGGTGACCTACCTCCCCACCGTGCGCGATTTCATCCTGCTGCAGGCGTCGCAGGATAGCTATGACGGCAATGAGTATGCCAAGCAGGCTTTCTCCGAGGCCGTGCCCGGCACAGCTCCTTATTTCTACTGGGCCGTGCCGCGAAATAGCCTTAGCAGTACCCACAATGAATTGCTTGACATCTACAAAAAGTATTCATCCGTTGAGGCTGCACGATATGTGTTGCAGAATCTTGCCTCGGTGACGTATGGGAACATACCGCCTAATGATTATCAGCGAAGCGTGATTGAAATGCTTCGTGAGTCGCTCAACCGTTTCCCTGACTGGGCAGGTAACAACGATTTAAAGGCTGCACTGGCGCGCCTCACAGCACCATGCGGCGAGGTTACGGGCATGAATATCGTGGCTCCGGGTGTCGAATTTGAGGCCAAGGCCACATATTGTTTCGCCAAGAGCTTGACAGTCAGCCTCCATTATGTGGGCAGCACTACAAATCTGCCGGCACCGGAAAAAATTGCTGCAAAATATCCCGCCGAGGCCACGCAGCAGGTGACCGAGCTGCCTGAAGGCGAGTGTAAACTGAAATTCACCGCGAAGCGTCAGGGTGCCTACGTACTCCTTGGCCACATTGTGGGCGAGGATGGCAAGTCGGCCGTTGCCATGTATCTTTTCGAAAGCACACCCTATGTTCCCATAATGGTTAGCGGTGTGAACAAGAGCATCCTTTTCACTGCCGCTTATGCCGACGGCGCTCCCTACGGCGGTGTGCAGGCACGCCTGTTGCCCGATAGCTACGATGACCGCAAGAAGGCTCCCCAGAATCTGGGCACCACTACCGCCGGCGGCTTCCTGGACTTCAAGCCCAAATACAGCTACGCCCACGTGTCGTTTACCGACAAAGGCTATACCACCGATTTCGGCAATGACATCCGCTGCTACAATGTCGGCAGGGTAAAGTCCGCCAACAGCGAGCAGTATTCGGCTATTGTCCTCACTGACAGACCTATCTACCATCCCGGTGACTCCCTCAACTGGGCTGTGGTGGTGGCCGCGAAGGCCGACGGCGCAAAAACTCTCCCCGGCACCGGGATTGACGTGGAACTGCGCGATGCCAACGGCGAGCCGGTCGATACCGTCAGCGTTACCACTGATGCCAACGGCCGCGCGTCAGGCACCTTCATCATTCCCAAAGGCAAGCTCACCGGCCGATACACTATCGTTGCAAATCACAGCGCCGACGAGGAAGTGATTGGTACCAATACAGTGATGGTCAGCGATTTCAGGGCGCCGGTGTTCTATGCCGAGGTCACCACTGTGCAGCGCGATGTGCCCTCCGCAGGCTGTGTCCGCATCCAGGGCCGTGCCCGCACGTTCTCGGGCATGCCGGTGGCCAACGCCAAGGTGACCGTGCGCCTGGATGCCGCCCGACGCTGGTGGCGCTATGTGCCTCAGACCCTTGTGGGTACCTACGATATTACCACCGATGCCGACGGCGCTTTCACAATCGACTTTCCAGCCGAAACGCTCACTGAGGCTGAGGATTATAACGACAAACCCTACACCGACTTTATCGTTACTTTCGACGTCACTGCTCCCGATGCCTCCACGGCGTCGGTCACCAAAAATTTCTCGGTAGGCAAACCCTATTCGCTGAATGCCACCCTGCCGGCCACCCACGATGCCTCGGCACCCTTGCAACTCACTTTCAAGGCATATAATGCCGATGGCAATGAAGCTCCTCTGGCCGTGAAGTGGGAGATTTACACCGAGGACGCTATGGACGACCTGAGAATATTTGACGATGAGGATTGGGATGACGAAACTCCACGTCCAAAACCTGTGGCAAAGGGAACGGCCATCTGCGGCACCCCGGCATCGCTCAATCTTGCCAAGCTACCCGCCGGTGAGTATGGCCTCGTGCTGGTGCCGAAGGATGCCGCCATGGCCGATACACTCATGGTGGACAGTGGGATCCTTATATATAATGTGGCAAAGAATCAGGTGCCGGAAACCGACAGTCACTACTTCCTGCCCAAAGACAGCTATCAGCTCGGTGCCGATGGCAGTGCATCTGTGCAGATTGGTGTGCGGAGCGCAACTACCATATATACCGTGCTTGACCGCGGCGGCGAAATCGTAGCGACCGAAATCCACACGCTCAAGTCCGGTTTCAGCAATCTGCCCGTGGCCCTCGGCCCTGTGGGTGAGGATTTCACCAATGCCTCGCTGATGCTTATATGTGTACACGACGGCCGGACAGATGTTTCCACCGTGCAACTCACCCGCCCGGCGCTCCCCGAGCCGCGACTGGTGGCCGAGACTTTCCGCGACAAGTTGATGCCCGGCAACGTGGAAACATGGCGCATCCGCCTGCTTGACTCCGAGGGAAATCCCATGGCAGCCGTTCCGGCCATCGCCACGATGTATAACCGCTCGCTTGAGCAACTCGTGTCCGGCAACTGGCGCAAGGCGTTCCACTTCTACACCCCCTATGTTTCGGCTAATCTCAGCACTCTGTCAGCCGGACTGCGCTCGCTGTATATGTCCGCACGCCCTGACTACTCCCGTTCCACATACACCCCCGAATGGCCCGAGTGGCGCTATATCTACCGTGTCAACACTATGATGCGCAAGTTCTACGGCGCGCGTGCCGTCGCTGATACCAACGGCGTAATGGAGGAAAAAATGGTTACCACCGAAGCCGAAGTCGCATTCGATGCAGCTGCCACACCAATATCCGCCCTGAAGGGTAAAGTGTCTGGTGTGCAGTATGTGATTCAAGTAGCGGAGCTTAGTGATGAGGCTGCTGTTACTACCGACGAAGACGGCGGCGCTGCTGCCGAGCCTGAGGTGGAATTCCGCGAGGCTGAGGTGCTCCAGGCCTTCTGGATGCCATCGCTGGTGGCCGATGCCGAAGGCAATATCGACCTCATGTTCACCGTGCCCAATGCCAATGCCACCTGGACATTCCGTTCCCTTGCCTGGACTCCTGATGCCCGCACAGCGGCTCTGGCCCTGGAAGCCCTTGCCAACAAGCCCGTGATGGTGCAGCCCAACATGCCGCGCTTCCTCCGCCAGGGCGATATGGCATACGCATCGGCCACGGTCTACAATAACTCCGGCGCCGCAGCCACGGTCTACACTTCGGTCGAGGTGTTCAACCCGGCCACGGGCGAAATTATCGGCAGCGCCGAGTTCGCCGACTCCATCGCAGCAGACGCCTCGGCATTGGTGAATATCGGACTCCCGGCGGCCACCGATGCCTCCTCCGTGGGCTACCGCGTGCGCTCGCGTCTGGGTTCGTTCACCGATGGCGAGCAGGGCATCATCCCCATCTTGCCGTCCTCGGCCACGGTGATTGAGAGCACCGAGTTCTATCTCAACCCCGCGGATGCCGAGCCCTTCACCCTGAGCGTTCCCGCGGCCAAGGATGCCACCATCACCCTCCAGTACTGCCAGAACCCGGTGTGGACCGTGGTGCGAGCCATGCGTGGTCTTGGCTCGGGCGACGGCCTCACGTCCACATCGCTCGTGGGCAAGCTGTTCTCCTCGCTTGCCGCGCGCAGCATCATTGCCGGCAATCCCGCCATTGCCTCGGCCATCAGCGAGTGGAGCGCCAACCCGGACAGCCACGCGCTGGAGTCCATGCTCAGCCGCAACGAGGACCTCAAGAAGCTGATGCTTGACCAGACTCCCTGGGTGCAGACCGCAACCGACCAGTCGGCACGCATGGCCGCACTGGTCAATGTGCTTGCTCCCGACAAGGCCGAGGCCGCCATCCGCGACTATGTTGAAAAGCTTGTGAAGCTCCAGAGCGCCGACGGTGGCATCCGCTGGACCTCGTGGGCCTCGCAGCCGTCGGCATGGGCCACCCGCACCGTGCTCACTACCCTCGGCATAGCCAATTCGCTGGGCATGCTCCCCACCGACAATCAGCAGATTACGGAGCTCGTGGAGTCGGCCTGGGCCTATGTGTGCGCTGAGGCCGCCAGGCCCAAGGTGCCCGACACCGACTTCGACCTCGCCTATATCGCCGCCATGCTTCCGGGCCTGAAATCCGACGCCACAACCGAGAAAATCATCAGCCGCACGGTGGATGCCATCCGCACCGGCTGGAAGGGCAGCTCGGTGACGGCCAAAGCCTACGACGTTCTCATCCTCAAGGCCAACGGCTTTGAGCGCGAGGCGCGCCCCGTGTTCGAGTCCATCCGCCAGTTTGCGGTGGACCGTCCCGGCATGGGCAAATGCTTCCCCAATATCACGGACATCCGCTCCTATGCCACTATCATCCAGGCCTATAAGGCTATGGGTGCTCCCGCTGCGGAAATCGATCAGCTGCGCCAGTGGGTGATTGTGCAGGCCCAGGCCTCGGACGACCTCTTTGCCTACAATCCCGACTATGTGATTGCCGCCGTGATGCTCACCGGCACCGATTGGACCGCAGTGCCNNTGGCGCAGAACGTCCGTGTGGATGGCCGTCCGCTGCAAATCAGCGAGATTGAGAGTGCAACCGGCTACTTTGCCCAGACCCTCAGCCCCGACGGCGCCCCGCTCACCATCACCGTTACCCCCAACGGTGTGACGCCCTCCTACGGCTCCGTTATCTCCATTTCGGAGCGTCCGATGGNATCAATCCAAGCGCGCCCGGGCCGCGACGTTTCNATCGAGAAGCGTGTGCTGGTGCAGCAGGACGGCAAGTGGGTTGAAACCAACTATTTCACTCCCGGCCAGCGCCTGCGCGTGCAGCTCACCATCAAGGCCAAGCGCGCGCTCGACTATGTTACCATCGACGACGAACGCCCTGCCGCCTTCGAGCCCGTTGACCAACTCCCGGGCTACGTCTACGACGGCTCGCTTGGCTTCTACCGCGAGAACCTGGATGCCTCGACGCGNCTGTTCATCGGTCACATGCCCGCGGGNACCTACCACCTTGCCTACGACATGACGGCCAACGTGGCNGGCTCCTTCATCTCAGGCATCGCCACGCTCCAGAGNCAGTACGCCCCCGAGCTCACCGCCCACTCCTCGGCAACCACAATTACGGTTGAGTGAGAGTCTAATTAGACTAATTAGCCCAATAAACAACTCCCTGCCTTCACGCTGAAGGCAGGGAGTTATTTTTTTAGAATTATTTTTGCCGNNCCTCTTGCATAACTAAAATATTAGTTATATCTTTGCGGTGTCAACTAAAATATTAGTTATGCCAAGAACGAAATCAAAATATCCTAAGCTCACNGAGCGCGAGGCCGAAGTGATGGAACAGCTGTGGGAGCACGGCGCAATGACCGTGCGCGAGTTGCTCGANACTTATCCTGCGGATTCNNGGCCCCACGTCAACACAGTGTCCACAACCGTGCGTATNCTCGANGATAAGGGCTATGTGTCGCACGCGCCGGAGTCCTCAAAGCCCTACCGCTACTTTGCCGTAGCGCAGGCCGCCGACTTCGCAGGCCGCAGTCTTGCGCAAGTTATCAAGAGCTATTTCAATAATTCTTATATCTCGGCGGTTTCCACNCTTGTGGAGGAGGAAAAATTGTCGGTCGACGAATTGCGCCAGGTTATTGATATGATTGAACGCAAACACAAGCANCNGTGATGTTATGGGAANATTNGCAGCATATACATTTGAGTCCGGCGTATATCTCCTGGCCGGNTACCTGATTTACAAGTGGTTGCTCTCGGCCGAGAATCAGCCCGCGTTCAACCGCATCATCCTGCTGGGTATCTATGCGGTAGCCTTTACGGCGCCATTGCTCCGTGTGCCCGGTTTCGCACATGTGGCCGGTGGCGGAGCGGCCGGTGTGGTCCAGGTCGGCGACATTACTGCTGAAATCCTGCCCGGTGCACCGCCNGTGTGGGCGCGGATATGCGTCGTAGNGTACTACATAGGTATGATCGTGACAACGCTTTTCACCATCCTGTCGCTTATACGTCTTTTNGCCATTCTCCGCAAGGGCGAGACGCGCAAGATGGATGGCTACTCACTGATAATGCTCCCGGATACAAAGCTGGCCACTTTCAGCTGGCTNCGCTATATTGTTATTAGCCGTCAGGACTACGANGAAGCCGGCGCCACGATTCTTCTGCACGAACGCGCCCACCTGCGGCTGCACCATGGNCTTGACCTGCTNGTGGCCCAAATCATCATCATACTCCTATGGTACAACCCGGCTTCGTGGCTTATGAGGGCCGAACTCCGCAGCGTGCATGAATATCAGGCCGACGACGCTGTGCTGCGCAGCGGAGCCGACGCCCGCCAATACCAATTATTGCTCACAAAAAAGGCTGTGGGCCAGAGATTCCCGTCGCTCGCCAACAGCCTAAACCACAGTAAACTTAAAAACCGTATTACTATGATGTGTAATCAGAAAAGCAGCCCGGTGCGCCGCTTGCGCGCCGTGGCCATCGCCCCGGCCCTGCTCATCGCCGCCGTGGCAGTCAACAACCCGTTGGTGGCCTCAGCCTTAGGCATGGCCTCCTCCGTATCGCTAACCGAGAGCAAAGTTAGCGAAAAAAATCAAGTTGTCCAAAAGCCGGTGGCGCAAGTCCAGGCCGAGCCGGAAGAAGTGGCTACACCCGATGTGCTGCCTGAGTATCCCGGCGGACAGTTCGCGATGTATAAATTCCTGGGCGATAATATCAAATATCCCGAAGAAGCCGCCAAGAATAAAATCGAAGGCAAAGTGGCCGTGCGCTTTATCGTCACTTCCACAGGCAAGGTCACCGACGTCAGCATGGAAAAATCCGTATCGCCCGAACTCGATGCCGAAGCCATGCGAGTAATCGGCCTCATGCCCGCCTGGACACCGGCCCAGAAGGACGGCAAGCCCGTGAACTGCAGCATGGTTGTCCCCGTCACTTTCAAGCTCCGTTAAATAAGTGGCTTAGATTTCCTGCCTAAGCTTAGGCGATTTCTAAGTAAGTATTCAAATTTAAACGATAGTAAGTGATTAAAAATCTTTTATACTCTCTGCGACTTATTTTTTGCCAATTTCAGATTGTCGTTCAGTCGCTTAGCTCGCTTAATCGGCTTGCCGCTTTCGAGTAAGCGAGAAAGAACCTCCTTCGCTCCGCACTGAAATTGACTAAAAAATAAGCTCGCATATGGTATAAATTAAATTTGAACACTTACTTAAAAATAATCGTGGTGATTGATTCAAAGCAAAGGAATCAATCATCACGATAAGCTAACCCTATTCCTATTATCATGATTAAAATACAGATATTCATAATGTTTGTAGCGCTTGCTATACCCTATTACGCCTATTCGCAACGAAAAGACTCCGATGCTAAAATATCTCCCTTCAATTTCAAGAGGGCAGCGCAAGGTGAAAGGGTAAAGGTATCTGATGCGAATATTCGCATCAGATACGCATTCAATGCTGAGAATATAAACGATAAATCTACCTGGATTGACGAGGGACAGTTGAAGATAGCACCCGACATGACAGACTACAGTAGTTTTTTTATCGAAGTTGATGAGGATAGTCTGGCTCACTGGTTCGCCACCAATCCGAGGGCTAACGTTTATCCGCCTGCACGTTGGCTTCAGGGTCATCGTCCCGATTATTGGATAGAATATCAGTATTCCCAGATAACGACTAAAGATGGGGTCTTGACCGAATGGGCAACCATGCCGAGAGAACTTGATTCGGAAAACCTGTATTATACTGAGAATCTTCCGCTTTTTGACTGGCANATCGAAGACGAAGTGGCTGAAGTTTGCGGATATGAGTGTCTCAAGGCCACCTGCCATTGGCGTGGACGTGATTTCACGGCTTGGTTTACGCCTGACATTCCGGTTGAATATGGACCCTGGAAGTTCGGTGGGCTGCCGGGCTTGATTATGAAAGTGGCTGATGACGAAGGAATTTATACCTTTGAAGCTGTTGCCGTAGAGAATGGTAGTTTCCCAATCTTTGCACCCCGAGGCAACAAGTATAAACTATCTACCCGCGATAAGGTGTGGAAACTCCAGCATGCTCTTAATGAGGATTATTTCAAGACAACCGATTTTAGCGTTATAAAGTATAAAACCGGGGAAGTAATTTATTCTCGAAAACATCCTTATCAACAGCTTGAGTTAGAGTGACTACATAACATCCTGAAACTTTTAGAAGTAAAAATAATCATTATGCAAATCAAAATAGAGTTACTTATAGCTGTACTACTTGTAGGCATTTCACATACATCGCTTAACGCCCAACGAAAAGATACAGATGCTAAGATTTCCATAGCTAATAATGTGAAATCTGCTACGGAGGGCCGAGAAAAGGTGTCTGATGCAAATATCCGCATCAGATACGCTTTCAATGCTGAAGATATGGCAGACAAGTCAACATGGATCGATGAGGGACAACTGAAGATCGCTCCTGATATGACTGATTACAGCAGCTATTTTATTGAAGTTAATGAAGATAGCCTTGCAAACTGGTTCAATACCCACGGTCGGAATGTTGCTTATCCTCCCGCGCGTTGGCTTGGAGGCTATAATCGTAGTAAATGGATTGAATATCAGTATTCCCAGATAACGACTAAAGATGGCGTCCTGACCGAATGGGCAACCATGCCGAGAGAACTTGATTCGGAAAACCTATATTATACCGAGAATCTTCCGCTTTTTGACTGGCAAATCGAAGACGAAGTGGCTGAAGTTTGCGGATATGAGTGTCTCAAGGCCACCTGCCATTGGCGTGGGCGTGATTTCACGGCATGGTTTACTCCTGACATTCCCGTTGAATATGGCCCTTGGAAATTCGGCGGTTTACCTGGCTTGATTATGAAGGTGGCCGATGACGAAGGAATTTATACCTTTGAAGCTGTTGCCGTAGAGAATGGTAGTTTCCCAATCTTTGCACCCCGAGGCAACAAGTATAAACTATCTACCCGCGATAAAGTGTGGAAACTCCAGCGTGCCCTGAATGAGGATTATTTAAAGACAACCGGTCACTCTGTTTTTACTGATATGACCTTTACTAAAGAAATTACTTCTCGTCGTCACCCATACACACAGCTTGAGTTAGAGTAACACCATCATTCTATGAAACGAATTTTCGTCATAACTTCTTTCATGATATTGATTTGCGCACAGGCGATATGTGCTCAAATCAAATTGTATGGCAGTGTATCTGATAGTTCCGGCGAACCACTTGAGGCTATGATTACAGTTATGGATGCCGGCCGACTGGTGGCGCATACAATGGCTGATGAGACCGGAGAATACGAACTTGAATTTTTAGCAAAGTCCGATAGCATAACTGTAAAGGCTTCAATGTTGGGCTATAACGCTCTTAAGAAAGATATCGTCGCCTCATCAAGTCGGGTTGATTTTACTCTTCAGAGTGGGAATGTATTGAAAGATGTAGTTGTTGTGGCTGATAAGATCAAAGAGCGTGGCGATACCATTAGTTATAATGTTGCAGCGTTCAAAAGTGAGTCGGACCGCGTTATCGGTGATGTTATTAAGAAAATGCCCGGACTTGAGGTGTCCGAATCCGGCCGCATTACATTTAATGGCAAGACCGTCAAGAATTTCTATGTGGAGAATATGGATTTGCTTGAAGGACGATATGGAATTGCGACCAATAATATTTCAGCAAACGATGTTGCTTCAGTTCAGGTATATCAGAACCATCAGCCCATAAGGGCTTTGCAGGATAGGGTGCCGACCGACGACGTGACTTTGAATCTCACCCTTAAATCTTCGGCGCGTGGCACTTTTTCACTGAATGGTATGGTTGGCGCGGGCTACAAGCCCATGATGTGGGCCGCCGAGGCCGTTGCAATGTATTTCGGAAAGAAGGCTCAGACCATCACCACATATAAGGGAAACAATAGCGGTGATAATATTACCGCCGAGCAGAAGTCGCTAACCGGAGACGAGTCTATACAGTTCCTCAACAAGGCACCCCTATCTGTCGTATCTCCGGGAGTTCCGGGGGTAGCGTCAAAACGATATCTGAATAACCGTTCCAATACTATTACCACCAACAATATCTTAAAAATTGACTCCATTACAACCGTAAATCTAAGTTTGGGGTATATCGCCGATATATTGCAGAACATCGGCGAATCAACCACAGAGCAATATCTCCCCACGGGCGACTACCGTTGGATTTCTCAGAAGATATCAGTAAAGAACTATGTGCACACTCTCCGCGCATCAAATACCTTTAAAAAGAATGCGCCCAATCTGTATATTGCAAACACTCTCAATGTCAATGCAGGCTGGAATAAAGATAAAGGAGAGGCCATGACATCATCGAGCTTTATGACCGGTTCAGAGAGCGTGGGACAGATACTCCGGAATCCGTCGTTTATGATAGATGATAGGATTTCCTTGATTTCAAACTCGGGTTCGAGATCCTGGCAACTTGATTTTGCCGTCGGCTGGAATCATCGACCTCAGACACTCACCGTCGCTCCTGCATCTATTTTCGGGCAGGATGATACTGAGGATGTGAAACAAGATTATACTACCGACGATTTTCGGGTAAAAGCATCGACCGGGGCTGGCTATCGGTTTGAAAAGTTCTATTTGAACTTGCTTGCCTTCGGCAATGTCGATATAGAGTCTGTAGCTTCTTTAATGGAGGGATTGAGCTTTGAGGCTCCCGCTCTGACGGATAATAAATACACTTTTGGAAAAGGTCAGGTGGGTATTGAGCCACGTATTTCGTATTATGTCAATAATGACTTCTACGTTGAACTGATGCTCCCGATAAGCTATGACCTCCAATGGCTGAACGACAAACTGGATACTACTCGTGATAGAACGTGGAGTTATCTAAATATAATGCCCTCATGCCGATTGACTTACAGATTGGGTAAAAGCTGGTGGGAACTCAATTCGTCGTTCTATCAGATGCGCGATAATTCCGGCAGAGCAGCGTCGGGAATCGTGATGACTGATTATCTCTCATTCCGGCAGTATCTTATTGAAAAAACATTGAGCGACAAAATCTGGTACTCAACTTTTGGTTATCACTACAAGAATGCTATTGCTCAACTATTCGGCAATGCATCCGGAAGCTGGTGGAGGAGCTGGCATAATACTATGACAGGCTATGAGTATGATGGCTTGGCTACAATCAGAACTGTATATGAACTTCCGTATGTGTCGGATAGATTCACACTTTCTGCCAACATCAATAAGGGCTTGGGATTCTGGGAATCGACCGTAAAACTCAACGGTAACTATAGCCTCAATGTCAGTCGGCAGATTATCAATAGTGAGCCGGTTGACTATAAAGCGCAATATTGGAGCACCAATCTGATGTTTGCCACAACTCCTGCAAGATGGATGGGCGCGGCTCTTGGCTTGGCCTACGGCGAGAGCAAGAGCTTTACTGAAATTAATAAAACCAAGGCACCGGCTGTCAGGCAATATACCGGTCGCCTGGATTTGAATTTCTTTCCCGTACAGCGAATGGTAGCGAACTTTGCTGCGGAAAACAACTATACCAATATGACAGACGAAGGGCGAAATTCTCTTTTCTGTGACGTCAAACTCACCTATAAATTTATGAGGTGTGATGTTGAACTCGAATTTAACAATATCTTCAACCGAAAACAGTTCTCGAGAGTCAGCTATGACGGGATGAATATTTACAGAAGCGTATATGATTTGCGTCCCCGTAACGTTATGGTTAAAGTTCGATTCAACGTCTTATAACTAAGAGCTTTGAAACACGCTTATAATTGAAAACTCCCGGCCTTCGGCGTGAAGGTCGGGAGTTGTGTTTTTATTCGGGAAGTGGGGGATTACATCATTCCGCCCATGCCACCCATACCGCCCATTGCGGGAGCTGCGGGGGCTGCTTCTTTCTTGTCGGCAATCACACACTCGGTGGTGAGGAACATGCCGGCAATCGAAGCTGCGTTCTCAAGTGCCACGCGGGTCACCTTGGCAGGGTCGATAACGCCTGCGGCCAGGAGGTTCTCGTAGGTGTCGGTGCGGGCGTTGTAGCCGTAGTCACCTTGGCCTTCGCTCACCTTCTGTACCACTACGGCACCTTCGACGCCTGCGTTGGCTGCAATCTGGCGCAGGGGCTCTTCGATGGCGCGCTCAACGATGGCGATACCGGTCTGCTCGTCGTCGTTGGCACCCTTGAGGTTGCGCAGACGGTCGAGGCAGCGGATGTAGGCCACGCCGCCGCCGGGCACAATACCTTCGGCCACAGCTGCGCGGGTAGCGCTCAGGGCGTCGTCCACACGGTCCTTCTTTTCCTTCATCTCAACCTCGGAGGGAGCACCCACGTGGAGCACTGCCACACCGCCGGCCAGCTTGGCCAGGCGTTCCTGGAGCTTGGAGCGGTCGTAGTCGCTGCTGGTCTGCTCAATCTGGGTTTTGATCTGGGCCACACGGGCGTCGATGGCAGCCTTGTTGCCGTCGCGGTTCACGATGGTGGTGTTGTCCTTGTTCACGGTCACCTTGTTGGCCTGGCCGAGGTCCTGCATGGTGGCGTTGGCCAGAGTCATGCCCTTGTCCTGGCTGATGACGGTGCCGCCGGTGAGGATGGCGATATCCTCGAGCATTTCCTTGCGGCGGTCGCCGAAGCCGGGAGCCTTCACGGCGCAGATTTTGAGCGAGCCGCGGATGCGGTTAACCACGAGGGCTGCCAGGGCGTCCTGGTCAACATCCTCGGCGATGATGAGCAGCGGACGGCCGCTCTGTGCGGTGCCTTCCAGGATGGGAAGGATGTCCTTGAGGTTGGAAATCTTCTTGTCGTGGAGCAGGATGAGGGGGCTGTCCATCACGCACTCCATCTTCTCGGTGTCGGTCACGAAGTAGGGCGAGATGTAGCCGCGGTCAAACTGCATGCCTTCAACCACCTCGATGGTGGTTTCGGTACCCTTGGCTTCGTCCACGGTGATTACGCCTTCCTTCTTCACCTTCTCCATAGCCTCGGCAATGAGGCGACCGATGGTTTCGTCGTTGTTGGCCGACACGCGGGCAACGTCCTCGATTTTCTTGAAATCGTCGCCCACTTCCTGGCTCATTTCGCGGATGCCAGCAACCACTTCGGCCACAGCCTTATCGATACCGCGCTTGAGGTCCATGGGGTTGGCACCTGCGGTCACGTTCTTGAGGCCTACGGCAATGATGGCCTGAGCCAGAACAGTGGCGGTGGTGGTGCCGTCGCCGGCATCGTCGCCGGTTTTGGAGGCTACCTCGCGCACCAGCTGTGCGCCCATGTTCTGGAAGGCATCCTCCAGTTCAACTTCGCGTGCCACGCTCACACCGTCCTTGGTGATGTGGGGTGCACCGAACTGTTTGCCGATAATCACATTGCGGCCTTTGGGGCCGAGGGTCACTTTCACGGCGTCGGCAAGAGCGTCGACACCGCGCTTGAGCTCATCGCGAGCTTCGATATTGAATTTTATTTCTTTAGCCATAATTGCTTTCGTTTTTATCAGTATTAGGGAAAATGATCAGGCGTGCGCTTATTTCTCGATAACGGCGAGAATTTCGTTCTGGCGCATAATCAGCACCTTATCGCCTGCGAATTCGATTTCGGTGCCGGCATATTTGCCGTAGAGCACTTCGTCGCCTTCTTTCACAACCATCTCTTCGTCCTTGGTGCCGTTGCCTACAGCTACTACGGTGCCACGAAGGGGTTTTTCTTTTGCTGAGTCAGGGATAATGATGCCTGAGCTGGTTACTTCCTCGGCCGCGGTAGGCTGGATGAGTACGCGGTCGGCAAGGGGTTTGAGTTTCATATATAGTTTGTGTTTAATTAGTTTCTGTATTTCTACCGGACACACTCCATTGGCGGAGCGAGCCGTCGTTTTAAGTTAATGCAAATATCGCGCCAAATTGTTGCCTCTGCCATTTTGGCACTTTCGGTAGTGATAACGCAATTAGTGGCCCGCAGGTTCGTCGCCGTAGTCACCTTTTCGCTTTGGGTTGCGCGGGAACCAGCCTTTGAGCACACGCTCGCGCTGCTCGCTGATTTCCTTGATGGACCAGAACGACGAGAAAGCCACCACTCCGGCCAGGATGGACCACGTGGTTGATTCCACCACCAGCGACACGCCGCACATCAGCACGCCCAGCACTGCGAAGGCCCAGCGGCAGCCGGTGCCGAAGTAGTATTCGCCTTTAATTACCAGTGGGTGAAATAGTCCGATAATAAGGAATGTGGCAGCTCCCACAAGGAGCCCTTCGAGGTGATACTGTGCGATAATATTTGTGATAGTTTCCATTGTGTACGTTTGTTTTGGATGTTGTAAGACAAAGTTACGAAAAAAAGCCCGGATTGCAAGGCCGCAGCGTGTTGCGAACGCAGTGAGCAATAAAAAACAGGCCGTGCGCAGCTGCACAGCCTGTTTTGTAAAGGGGGGAAGTGTGTTCTTGCGGATTAACGCACAACTACCTTGGTGGCGGTTGAGCCGGTGCGCACAATGTAGATGCCGGCCGAGGCGGGGAATACTACATCCGTTGCCGGACGGGCGGCGTAGAGCACGCGGCCGTCAACGGCAACGATGCTCACTTCCATGCCTTCGGCACCGCGGACAACGATGTCGGAGCCTTCAACGCTCACGGTAGCACCGTGGCTTCCGGCACCCACGGCGCTGACGCCGGTGGGTTCGAGCACGTTGGAGAAGCGCGACTCGCCGGTGGTGTAGACTGCCGTCACGGCGAAGCTGTCGCCCTCGGCTGCCGAGCAGCTGTAGGCCTTGTCGGCGATGGTGGCGTCGTTCACCTTCACGCCGTTCTTGTAGAAGTTGTAGCCTTCAAGCTTGAAGTCGGCGGGCATGCCGCTGCCGGGAGTGTAGGTGATGTCGTCAAGCGCCATGATGTAGCGGTCGACCGAAGTGCATTTGATAGCGAAGTACATTGTTCCGGCGGGCAGGGCTACAGTCACCTTGGTCCATTCAGCACTCACGTCGCCGGCTTTCAGGGCCTTGAAATCGGTGAGGTTCTTGCCTGTGGAGGAAGCGAGCACTTCGTATTCCTCGTTGCCGTACCAGAAGGTGTTGATGCTCTTGGCCCAGAACGAAATCTCCTGAGCCTCGCCGGTGAGCACGGGCGATATGAGCCAGTCGTCGTTCTTGCGGTCGAGGTCGGCGAAGGCCACCAGGAACTGATTGCCGGAGTGGCCGTTCCACGAGGTTTCCTCCTCGTCCGGAGTCACCCCGAGGGCGCGGATGTTGAACACCTGCCAGGATTTGGCGGCGCCCAGGTGGGGATAGTTCAGGCCCAGGATGGGGAAGGTGCCGTCGGCGCCGTCCTCGTCAACCACGGTCCAGTCGCCGATTTCGTCGATGATGAAGGGGTCGTAGTCGTCGAAGGTGTCGGTCACTGCCTTGGCTTCGGGTTCAACCCACTCCTCGGGCTCGGTCCAGCTGAAGCTGTCGGCGCTCTCGGCTGTGAGGTTGCGCGGAGCGGGGTAGAGGGGCAGGTGATTGCGGGTGTAGGCCGAAGCCGTGTTGTTGCTCTGGTCCAGGTCGGCAGCGTAAACCACCTTGGCGATAATTTCGGAGGCATCCTCATCGCCCAGCGTCAGGCTGTGCTCAACCGTAACGGTTTCAACCGCGTCGGGCTCAAGACCGGTCTTATTGACCGAAGCGATGAGAGCGCCGTCGGCATAGAACTCAACTGTGTAGGCACCTGAGGCTTTCTCGCCCACGTTGGTCACGGTGGCGGTCACATTCTCGGGAGTGCCGTGGTAGAAGTTTTTGCGGGTAGCCAGACTCACGGCCAGATCGTGCTCCTTGACATCGCGCACGCTGATGCGGTCAACGTAGATGTAGGCCTTGTTGGCGGCCACACCCTGGAAGGCAATCTGGAAGCAGTCGGCACTCTTGTAGGCATCCAGGGGCAGTTTCACCTGCTGCCACTCATTTTCGGTGCCGTCGAGCTCGATTGTGGCGATGGTTTCCCATTCCAGCATGTCCACATTGCCCTCGATCTTGAGGGTCTGGCCGGCGGACTTATTGCCCTTGTACCAGAACTCGAGTACGGGGTGCTGGGCGGGCGCCAGGGCCATCAGGCCGGAGAAGATGCGGGTCTTGTCGCCCTCGTCGTTGGGATGGAACACGATGCAGCCGTTGTCGTTGTCGGCGGTAGCCATCGTGCCGTCGTAATCCTGGTTGTAGAGTCGCCACTGTGCCTTGCCGCTGACGTCAACCACCTGGTTCTGCCACAGATAGCTTGCGAAGCCGTTGGCAAACGACTCGGCGAAAGGCAACGGAGCGATTTCGCCGCCCACGATGATGCTGTTGGAGGTGCCGGTGGGGCCGTTGCCGAGGTCGTTGGCAGCGGCTACGCCGTAGGTGACTACGGTCTGATATTCGGCGGTATAATCATCGGTGAAGGTATTGGTATTCTGCAAATCCAGAGCCACAATATCAACCTCGCCGTTGATATAACGGCCGATGGCATAGGATAGCTCCTCGGCAACCACAGTGCCGCCGTGGGCGCCCTTGGGGGTATCCCAGGTCAGCACGATGCCTTCGGGGGTCACTTTGGCGCGGATGTTGCCCGGGGCTGCGGGCGAGTCCATGCCGGTGAATACGGAAGCCTGGCACGCGATACTGCGGCCGGCTGCATTGGCAGTGAAGATGTTCACGGTGTTGGCACCCTCGGCAGTTTCGAAGGTCACGGTATATTCCTTGCCGGGCTCGGGGTTCTCAACCGTAGCGGCCAGGAGGTTGTTCACGTAGACCTCGGCAGCAGTGAGGGCGGTGAGGGCGGTGCCGTTGTTGTCAACGGCAGGTGTGGTGAAGGTGAGCGTTGCGCTGTGGGAACCGTCGGCAGCCGGTTGGAAGCTATATTCGGTCACAGCGGCAGGAGCCTCGAAGGGCGAGCCCTCCAGGCGGATATCGTCAATAGCCAGGCGGAACTGGTCGGCCGCGCTCAGGGCGTGGAAACCGATGTGGTAGTCGGCGGTTTCGTCCACGCTGAGGATGAAGGAGTAGGTGAACCAGGTCCACGAAATCTTGTTCTTGATTTTTTCGGCGGGCATCACGGTGATGGTCATCCCCTGCACGGTGGCTTCCTTGCCCATCATCACTTCCAGAATTTCCTCGTGGGTATTGGCCATGAGGCTGGAGGCGTTGAACGTGAGGGTGTATTGTGTGCCGGTTTCCAGATGGAGCGCCGGGGTGATGAGCCAGTCGTTCTTGGCGTTGTCCATGGAGTAGTCGCACATGGCATAGCCTTCGTCGTAGCTGCTGTAGAGTCGCCAGGTGGCTTCGTCATCGTCCACGTCGATGATTGTGAACAGCGCCATGGAGTCGGCGGAGTCAAAATCCTCGGTGTAGGGCAGCGCTACCGACGGACCGGCGATGGTGGCGTTGGAGCGTGCCGCGGCGCTTTTCATGCCTGCGCACTCAGCGGTTACCTCGGCGTATACGCTTTCGGAGGTGGTCAGGCTGAGGGTTTTGCTGACGGACGTGGTCTTTACGCCGGTAGCGATTGTTTCGCCCGAGGGCTGGAGCACTACGGTGTAGGTGAGGGCATCGACATCCACGAAGCCTCCATGCTCGCCGACTGTGGGGGCCTGCCAGCTCACGGTGAGCTCGTTGCCCTTGGCCGCAGCCACAACGGCCTCGGGGGCCATGGGTGCGTCGTTGCCTACCCAGACGGCGAAGTTGTTCACGCAGGGTTTGTTCTGCGCGCCTCCGGTGAGAATCACCTCGATGTTCACCGAGCCCTGGCCGGGCACAGTCACCTCGGCCGAAACTTTCTCGCCGGCCTTGGCGGTGCCGCTTGCCAAGGTGGTGCCGTTGGCGGTTGCGGTATAGTCCACGTTACCGCTCAGGACTGCGCCACCGTAGGTGAGTGTGGGCATGGTGAAGCTGAGCGTGCCCTTGCCGGCCGCGTCGCTGAAGCTCAGTGCCAGGTCGGTGAGGCGTGCAGGAGCGCTGGCGTCGGTGAGGGTGTAGGGAATGTAGATGCCGCAGAATTGCTCGTTGTTGGGCATCTTCAGCACCTGGGTGCCTGCGCCGGTGGTGAGGTCAATCTCGTTGAGAGCGGCCTTGAACATGGCGTCGGACATAAAGTAGAGGCTACCGCTATCAAGGTCGAAGGCAGCACCGGTGTAGTCTCCCCTCACGTTGACGTTGGTATTGCCGATGTACTCCAGTTTCTTGCCTTCGAGGTCCACCTTGTAGAGCGCGGGGTAGTAGGCATAGGCGTTGGTGCTGTCGTGCTTGAGGATGATGTATAGCTCGCCGTGAGCGTTGACGGCCATGCCGTAGGCCACACCGTTTTCATCGCCGGGAAGGTCCATCAGCTTGGTGACTTTGCCGCTTTCAAGGTCCACGGTGCAGAGGCAGTAGGACTGGAACCATGCCTGGAATTCGCGCTCGAAGCAGGCATACACGGTGCCCGTGCTGGCATCGTAGGTAGCCTGCTTGGGATAGCCCAGGGAACCGAGCTTGAAATCGGTGAACGAAACCTCGCCGGCAGCCCAGTCGGAGGTGTCGAATTTTGCTATACGCTTGGCCGAAAAGCCGTAGTAGAAACCATCGGGGGTATAGAAGCCGCCGCGGGTCAGGTCGCTGACGCCGGTGGTGAGCAGAGCCTCGAAGTTGAAATCGCCGCCAACACCGAAGGATGCGATGCGGGGCGACTCATAATCGTCGTTGCTCATCATCACGCCCACCACGGTGAAGGGTGACTGCTGAACAGGAGCGTTTCGGCGCGCCTTGGCAGGAGTGGAGGCCACGGGCGCTTTTGCCGGGGTCAGGCTTGTGGATGTTTGCTGAACCGGAGTGCCCGAGGCTGCACCGAGTGCTTTCAGTGCGTCGCCGCGGCCGTCCCAGTTTGTCACTACTGTATTGGCAGCCAATAATATAGCCGGAGTAGCGACAAATGCAGCAAGACACTTGAATAGTTTACTTTTCATTTAGATTGATTTTTAATGCCAATTTTTTAATTATTATTCTACCACAAAGATATGCAATTGTGTCAATATATGCAAATGTAGTTATAAATAATATTTCAAACTAAGCTTTGTGACGATTTATAAACTTAAATAACGGCAAGTGTAAAAAACAAGCTGTGTAAAGCCGAATTATCATCGGGCTTTACACAGCCTTGCGTTGTCAGGTAAATGCTATCTTATTGCGCAATTGCTTTGCTGACGGTCACGGAGCCGTCGGCGCGCACCTGGCGCTTGATGATGAGCTGACCGGCAGCGGGAGTTTCCACGCGGCGGCCGGTGAGGTCGAAGATTTCGGTGGCCACCACCTCGGCTCCGGCAATAGCGTCGGAGAGCGATGCGGTTTCAACCGATGTGATTTCGCTTCGGCCCACAACTTCGCCGTCGAGGATGTAGATGGCCTGGATGCCGATTTTGCGGATGTCCTTGTTGCGGAACACGATACCGTGATATGCGCCCCAGGCGTAGATGTCGTCGTCGTCGCTGTAGTCAACCGGGATGTTGGTGATGGATTCCTCCTCGGTGTAGAACTCCATCAGCGGGAACTCGTCGATGGTGATGGGATAGAGCTCGTCGTTGATGTAGAGGTTATAGTAGATGTTGCGGTCCATCAGCATCTGGCCCTCGTTGTTGTCGCCGTAGATGAAGAACTCAATCATGTAGGAGTACATGGGGTCGTACTCGCCGACATATTCCCAGCTCTCGATTTCGGGAGCTATGGGTGCGAAGTCGGTGATTTCGCCCTGGTTGAAAATTCGGGTCACCCCGTAGTAATTGCAGGGGCAGGTGTAGGTGTTGCCGAAGTTGGCGATGAAGTAGGCGTCGCGGCCTTCTTCCTTCACGGGAGTGTAGACTTTTTTGGCGGCGTCATAAGCCAGCACGAGGTCGTCCTCGGTCACTTCTATCGACACCATGTTGCATCCCCAGTCATCGTCGTAATAGATTTCGCCGTCGCCGGTCATGCTGAACAGGTAGTAGTTGTAGTAGCGGCCCAGCAGCTGGTTGGAGGGGATGGTGATGTTGCCGGTTGCTTCATCCACGGTGCCTTTTACGGCAGCTTCCGGAAGCACCAGGTAGAGACCGCGGATGTACACGTCCTGGCCGTCGCGAGCCACACTGAGCGGGCGGTACATGGGCTCGTCATCGTAGCCGGTGAGCATGTCAAGAAGCACATAGGAATAGTCGGCGGTCAGGCCGGCAGGCACTTCCGTTATCTCGGCGTTGAATTCGGTGAGGTGAAGATTCATTTCGCCGAAGCCCTCCCAGATGTCGTTGCAGGTGAGGCCGAGCATGTAGTCCTCCTCCATGGTATAGCTGCCGTCGTCATTACGGGCAAAGGTGAGAGTACGCTTCTCGGCGGGAACGTAGGTTACAACGTAATCGTCGTCCTCCTCAACCTCGGCATACTCCAGGATGTCGGCGTAGAAGTAGTACCACTCGCCGTAGTTGTTCTGGGCCACCAGGGGCTGGGGGAAATCGAAACTGAGACCTTCCTCAGTGACGTGACCTTTAATATAGGTGTTGGTGCCGGCAAAGCTGATGGGATTTTTGAGGTAGAAGTCGCCGTCGGCGGTCTGCACGGCATCGTAGGCCAAGCCGGCCCACTCGTCCATGTTCACCTCGCCCCAGTCCACATAGAAACTGGTCGACTCGCCGGTCATAGTGATGTTGGTTCCTTCGGGAGCCTCGGTGATTACTTCGAAGCCTTCGGGAGCCGCGGTGGGGCGAAGGGCTTCCTGAGCGCGGGCCGAGAGCTTGCCCAGGCTTTTGGTGCGGTCGGTTTTCGCACTGCCGGATTCAGCACCGAACAGGGCATTGATTGAGTGGCGGGGCGCCAGAACGCGGTTGGCCGCAGGAACAGCAGCCGAGGCAGCGGAAGCACCAAGTGCGCCGATAAGCAGAAAAGAGTAAATTTTGTTCATAAGCACTATTGATGATTGGATTAAACGAAACGATTATGGGGCAAAGTTATGCAAAAAGTTTTAAATATCCATTATATTATAAATTTTTTTGCATCAATAAGTGTGGAATTTACGACACGAAAAAGGGCGGAGCCTGATGGCTTCGCCCTTAGTGTTATCAATGTTGTAGTTGATTATTTTTCTTCGATGGTCACGGCACGGTCGAGAGCAACTGCCTTGATGCCGAGGTCGGAGAGGTTACCGTTGTTGGTGGTAGCTTCGAGCTGGCTAGCGTTAACACCGCTCTTCACGAGGAGGTTCTTCACGCCGTCAACACGGTTCTGACGCAGACGGATGTTGATAGCGTCGGTGCCGGTGTAGTTGTCGGCCCAGCCGGTGAGGAGGTACTTCTTGTCGGGGTTCTGCTGCATTACGTAGGCGATAGCCTTAACAACGCGCTGGTTTTCGCGGCTCAGGCGAGAAACACCGATGGGATAGTAAACGGTAGCAAGGGGAGCCTTGAGAACTTCAACGGTTTCAACAGGACGCGAGAGGCATTCCTTGAGCTGACGCTCCAGGTCGGTGATGCGAGCGTCGGCAGCAGCAAGGCGTGCACGGAGAGCATCGCAGTTCTCGGGTTCGGGATATACGGGAACAACGGGAGCGTTCCAGGTGGTGTTGTTGAAGTTGTAGGTAAGGGTAAGGTAAGCCTGACCAGCGTAGTATTTGGGGTTGGTCGATGCGTTGTTGCGCAGACCGGCAACAGCGGTTACACGGAGGTCAAGACCGAGCTGGAAGTGCTTGCTTACACGGAACTGGTTCAAGAGGCCTGCACGGAGGTCGAAGATCCAGTTGTCGCCACGCTTGAAGTCCTTGCTCAGGAAGGTAGCGTAGGTACCGGCACCACCGTAAACAATTGCATTGTAAACGCGGTTGGGGTTGTAGCCACACCACCAGTTGGTGAGGTTAACCATGAGGTCAGCCTGCGGGCCGAGTTCATAATATTTGGTCTTGATGTAACCATCGGTACGGTGGTCCCAGGGACGGCTACCGGTGTAAACACCATTCGACATGCCTTTCAGAGTGAGGTAGTTAAGACCTACACGAGCACCGAATACGGGCGAGAACCACTTACCAACATAGATGCCGGCTGCGGGCATGAAGCGGTCAGAGAACTTGCGTGCGCTCCAGTACTTGGATGCGTAAACGTCACCACCAATTTCACCGGTGATGAACCAGTTGTCCTGCATGCGGTTGATGAGGACACCCTGGCCAGGGTCAGTTACGAAGGTAACTTCCTGAACTTCCTGTGCGGAAGCGAGCTGTGCGCCGCAGAAAAGTGCGCAAGCGAGGCCAAGAAGAGTAGCTTTTTTCATAGAGTTGAGCTTATTTTTAGTTGAATGTTTTGTATCTCAGTTTGGTTTGAGAGCGCTAAATTACGATTTATTTTTGAATTTATAACTAAAAGGTGAAAAAAATGTTCAGAAAAACGTCGGATTTTAACATTTCGGGGTGTAAAAACCGTGTTTTAGCGCTTCAGGAAGTCGCTCACGCGCTTGTAAACGGCCTCCGGAGTGAAACCGAATTTTTCGTCGAGCACCTTGAAGGGAGCCGAAGCGCCGAAGCGTTCAAGACCGAATACCTCGCCGTTGAAGTCGCGAATCATGCGGATGCTCACGGGCAGGCCGGCGCTCAGGCCGAACTGGGGAACGCCGGTGGGCAGCACGCTGCGGCGGTAAGCCTCATCCTGGTCGTTGAACAGACCAACGGAGGGAACCGATACTACGGATGCGCGGATGCCGTCGGCCTCGAGGAGCACGGCAACGTCGCAGGCAAGCGACACTTCCGAGCCGTTGGCCACAAGCACAACGTCGGGGTTGGTTTCAGCACCCCAGGCAATGTAGCCGCCGCGCAGGGCACCCTGGGCGGCCTCGTAGCGGGTTTTGCCCTCGGGGGCGGGAAGGTCCTTGAGGTCCTGGCGCGAGAAAATCATGCCGGTGGGGGTGTACACGTTCTCCATTGCCATCTTGTAGCACACGGTGGTTTCTGCAGCGTCGGCAGGGCGGAGCACAAGCATGGAGGGGCGGCCGCTGAAGTTGCGGATCTGCTCAAGCAGGCGCAGCTGGGCTTCCTGCTCCACAGGCTCGTGGGTGGGGCCGTCCTCGCCCACGCGGAAGGCGTCGTGCGACCAGATGTATTTCACAGGCAGCTCCATCAGGGCCGACATACGCATGGCTGGCTTCTCGTAGTCGGAGAACACGAAGAAGGTGCCGCAGGCAGCGAACATGCCGCCGTGGAGCACGATGCCGTTCATAATCACAGCCATAGTAAGCTCGCTCACACCGGCGTGCAGGAAGGCTCCGGTGAAGTCGCCGGGTACAAGCGCGTGGGTGTGCTTCAGGAAGCCGTCGGTCTTGTCGGAGTTGGCAAGGTCGGCCGACGATACAATCATGTTGCCCACTTTCTCGGAGAGCACTGCCAGTACGTCGGACGAAGCCTGACGGGTGGAGATATTTGCTTTATGAGTGATTGCGCTGTAGTCGATTTCGGGCACAACGCCGTCAATATAGTTTTTGAGCGTGATAGCCTTGTCGGGGTTCTCGGCGGCCCACTGGTCGAACTGCTTGCGGCGCTCGGCCACGATGGCACGGAGCTCCTTGCGGCGGTTCTCGTAGAGAGCCTCAACCTCGTCGAACACCACGAAGGAGTTCTCCGGGTCGCCGCCCAGATTGCGGATGGTGGAAGCAACGCAGGCGCCCGATTTGCTCAGGGGCTGACCGTGGGTGGAGCACTGGCCTTCGAAGTTCTCGCCTTCGGGGGTCACGCAGCCTTTGCCCATGACGGTCTTACCTATAATAATAGTGGGACGCTTGGTTTCCTGCTGGGCAGCCTTGAGGGCTTCGGCCACAGCCTCGGGGTCGTTGCCGTCGATTTCGATGGTGTTCCAATGCCATGCGCGGTATTTGGCGGCGTAGTCCTCATTGTCAACATCATCAACCATGGTGGACAGCTGCACGCCGTTGCAATCGTAGAACATGATGAGGTTCGACAGGCCCAGATAGCCGGCGATGCGACCGGCACCCTGCGAAATTTCTTCCTGGATGCCGCCGTCGGAAATGAAAGCGTAGGTTTTATGAGCAACCACGTCGCCGAAGCGTGCCTGCAGGAAGCGTTCGGCAATGGCGCAGCCCACAGCCATGGCATGGCCCTGACCCAGAGGGCCTGAGGTATTCTCGATGCCACGCGAGGGGTTCCACTCGGGGTGACCGGGGGTCACCGAACCCCATTGGCGGAACTGCTTGAGCTCGTCGATGGTGTAGTTGCCGCACAGGGCGAGCACCGAGTAGAGCATCGGCGACATGTGGCCGGGGTCCAGGAAAAAGCGGTCGCGGGCAAACCAGGTGGGGTCGTCCGGGTCAGTTACAAGGAATTGCGAATAAAGAACGTTGATGAAGTCGGCACCACCCATCGCACCGCCGGGGTGTCCGGATTTAGCTTTTTCCACCATCGAAGCAGCCAGGATGCGGATGTTGTCGGCCGCACGGTTCATCAGTTGTTTGTCCATGTTTCGTAATTTCAGCGAGTTGCGGTAGTGAAAAATTAGAGCAACTCAAATTTTCCACGAAATTACAACAAATCTTCCATTACAACAAATTTTTTCGCAGTAGAGTGTGATTTATTCCTCGTAGGTCTGGTATAGCAGGTCATTGTAAGGGAACCGCGCCAGGTGTATTTCGCGGGCCATAGTGTAGAGGCGGTCCTTGAGCTCGTCGATGTTGGTGCCTTTGCGGGCCGAAACGAACACACAGTTGTCGTTCATCTTGGCCATCCATGTGGCCTTGAGTTCATCCAGGGTGCGGTTGCAGGCTTCGCGCGGTGTCAGGTCGTCCTCATCCTTGGGCTTGCAGGTGAAAGCATCGATTTTGTTGAACACCAGCAGCATCGGTTTCTCGGCACCGCCGCACACCTCGCGGAGTGTTTTGTCCACCACTTCAATCTGCTCCTCGAAATTGGGATGGGAAATATCCACCACGTGCACCAGAATGTCGGCCTCGCGCACCTCATCGAGGGTGGATTTGAAGGAATCCACCAGGTGCGTGGGCAGCTTGCGGATGAAGCCCACGGTGTCGCTCAGCAGGAAGGGCAGGTTGTCAATCACCACCTTGCGCACGGTGGTATCAAGGGTGGCGAATAGTTTGTTCTCGGCAAATACATCGCTCTTGCTCAGCAGGTTCATCAGGGTCGACTTGCCCACGTTGGTATATCCCACCAGTGCCACACGGGTGAGCTTGCCGCGGTTTTTGCGTTGCACAGCCTTTTGGCGGTCGATGGCGGCGAGCTCCTCCTTGAGCAGTGATATTTTGTTGAGGATTATTCGGCGGTCCGTTTCAATCTGGGTTTCACCCGGGCCACGCATGCCGATACCGCCGCGCTGGCGCTCCAGGTGAGTCCACATGCGGGTGAGTCGCGGCAGCAGGTACTGATATTGGGCCAGTTCCACCTGGGTTTTGGCGCTGGCGGTCTGCGCGCGTTTGGCAAAGATGTCCAGAATCAGGTTGGTGCGGTCCAGGATTTTCACACCCAGTTCGCGCTCGATGTTGAGCACCTGCTTGGTGGATAGGTCATCGTCGAAGATTGCCATCGAAATATTGCCGTCGTCCTCGATGAACTGTTTGATTTCCTCCAGCTTACCCTTGCCAACGAAAGTGCGCGGATTGGGGTAGTCGAGTTTCTGGGTGAAGAAGTGCACGGCTTCAGCGCCGGCCGTATCGGCCAGGAAGGCCAGTTCGGCAAGGTATTCGGTGGATTTGGCCTCGTCCTGCTGCGGGGTGATGAGGCCGATGAGGATGGCGCGCTCCTTGGAGTCGTCCGTGGTTTCGTATAATTTATCTTTTGCCATAGGTGGTCAGTAGTAGTTTTTCGTTCGTTGTTGTTAGCAGTACATTGCTTCTATTTCGTCCGCATACATCGAGTTGATTACCGGGCGGCGGATTTTCAGCGTGTTGGTCAGCTCACCGGTTTCGATGGAAAATTCACGCGGCAACAGGGTGAAGCGCTTGATTTTCTCGAAGCCCGCCAGGCCGTTCTGCAATTTGTCGATACGTTCGGCAATGAAGTCGCGGATGTCGCTATTCTCCACAAGCTCCTCGATGGAGTTGAACTTGATGTTGTGCTTGTTGGCGTATTCCTTGATGGCATCGAAGGCCGGGATTATGATGGCTGTCACATACTTGCGCTTATCGCCGATGACGGCCACCTGCTCGATGTACTTGTCCTCGCCCAGGCGGCTTTCGATGGCCTGCGGGGCGATGTATTTTCCGTTGGATGTCTTGAACAGGTCCTTGATGCGCTCGGTGAGGATGAGGCAGCCGTTCTGGTCGAACATGCCTGCATCGCCCGTGCGGAAGAAGCCATCGTCGGTGAAGGCTTTCTTGTTCTCCTCGGGCTTGTTGTAGTAGCCTTTCATCACCGTCGGACCTTTCACCAGGATTTCGTTGTTGTTGCCGATGCGCACGGTCACGCCGTCGAGCACGGTGCCGATGGTGCCTATTTCGTAGCCCACGGCGGGATAGAAGCTCACTGTGGCCGTGGTTTCGCTCAGGCCGTAGCCCACCACGATGTTCACGCCGATGGCCTGGAGGAATTCCACAATCGTGTTGCTGATTGGCGCGCCGGCTGTGGGGAACATGTTGCCGTGCTCGATTCCGATGGCTGCGCGCACCTTGGACAGCACCATCTTGTCGTAGAACTGATACTTCTTTTCAAGCCAGAAAGGCACACGGATGCCCAGACGGCGATACTCCAGGTTGCGTTTCTGTCCGGCCTCCAGCGCACGCTCTATGAGCAGTTTCTTCACACCCTTGGTGGCATCGAACTGCTCCTGCACGGCTGAGTAGACTTTCTCCCAGAAGCGGGGCACCGAGCACATGCACGTGGGGCGCGCCAGGCGGATTGCCCGCTGAATTTCCTTGGTGTTGCGGTTGATGTGCACCGTGATGCCCATCATAAGGCAAAAATAGGTCCAGGCCTTCTCAAAAATATGGCTGAACGGCAGGAAGGACACCGATGTGTCGGCATCCGACAGGTTGGTGAGGCGGGCACGGTGGAAATCCAGCGCGGCGTCGAAGCACGAGTGCATCAGCACGGCGCCTTTGGGCTCGCCGGTGGTGCCGGAGGTGTAGATAAGTGTGGCGATGTCGTCGGGGGTAGCCTCGGCCGAGCGCAGTTCGACCTCAGCACGCGCTTCGGCACCGGCCTCGGCCCCAAGGCGCAGGAAGTCGGCATACGACAGCGAGCTGCTGTCATCGGCATCGAACACTATGTCAGGGTCCACGGCAATAATATGTTCAAGAGCCGGGCACTCGGCCATTATGGAACGCACGGTGGCATACTGGCCCTTGTCGCCCACCATAATAATGCGTGCTCCCGAGTCGTTGAGGATGTAGCGCACCTGCTCGGGGCTGCTGGTGGCGTAGATTGAAACGGTGATTATGCGGTTGCGGTAGCAGGCAAAATCGGTGTATAGTGTTTCGGCGAGGTTGGGAGCGAAGATGGCAACCATCTGCTGCGGCTTCATGCCGAGCTTGGCCAGCGCACAGGCGGCCTCGGCCACGGTGCGGTCGAAGTCGGCCCACGTGGTAGGAATGAGCTTGCCGCCGTCAACGTCGATGGTGGTAAACGCCGTTCGGTCAGCGCGGTAAGCTTTGGTCTGGCGGCCTGTGAGATGGGTCAGTATGTTAGGCATCAGTTGAATGTTAAGTCTTACAATTTTGCAAAGTTAGCACCTTTCGTTCGTAAAATTAACAATTTAGCCCTCTAAAGTGATGCCCGGTTAACAAAGTTTTACGAATATGTATCACGCCCGAAACTATTCAGCAGACACCTGAGGCAGTCGCACTAAGAAAGATTTCAAGACCTTAGCAAAGAGCCTGTCGAATCTGCCAAAGAGGACCGGGTAAGGGCTATATTGGTGTATCCGCCGAATTAAAAATAAGATACACGCTCTTATATTAAATTTGGTTTAAATCCAAACACACTCTAAGTGTTCATCCATAAAGCTGCAAATTCGTCAGCCTCCTTTTCTTTTTCCGGGTCTTTGTTTCCGTAATTAACATTCTCCATGAAGATGTCCTTCTTGCCATGCAGCAAGATATGGCCTATCTCATGGAAGAGTGTATTCCAAAAATCATTCTCACTTTCAAACTTCTTTGCAAGTTGAATACAAGGAACACCATAGATGTATCTTGCACACCCTTTTACTGGAGCGGACGAAAGAGTGTCAGTAAAGATAAGTTTAATTCCGACATTACCGAGCAATGATGATAGCGATTCATCATAGTTTGGTGTTCCGGACTTTCTGATTTCAGAAATTTTATTCATTATACCTCGGAGAAGTTTTGAAGTAAATTTTGTCTCTACCGAGATTTCTCCGGCCTGTATCTCGCCCTGTCGTAACCATGCGGAAAGAGCATAGGGGTCACACGCTTCAGCAAGAGTTATACTGAAAGCAACACGAAGGCGTTGGTTGAGATAGAAATCTTCCCATCCCTTTGGTGAGCTTACTGCAAAGAATGTGCACAGGGTGTCGACAATATTTTTCTCGTCACCATGAGCATCATTTATACCCGAAAACCATCCGAGGCTTGAGATTTCGTCGTATGGAAACTTCTTTGCCCACCGCATACCCTCTTTGAGCGATTTCTCTCTCTTTTTACGGGCGATGAACTCGTCGTAGCTCTTTTGAAGGCGGAGCCACATGCGTGCAGGTATTTTGGTTACCATTTCAAATGCAACTGCCATATCAGGGGTTATGGAACTCTTGCCTTTTAAGACTGCTATAATCGTCTTTTCGGGTTTGGAAACCCTCGTGGCAAATTCCTTTACTCCCATTCCCATCTCTTGCAATTTTTCATCAAGAGTTTCGCCTGGATGATAGACGACCGGCAACTTTGCAGGGTCGAAAAATGGTCTTGTCTGTGCCATATCTTTATTTGCCATGATAGTTTGTAATTTCGATAACTTCGACGCCTTTGATTTCCAGCCAGACATATCTCCCCGAGGCATCGGCCGGTATAGGGTCTTCGTGTGGCTCGAATATCAAGCGGTAAGGTTGGTCAAGGTCGCATGCCCATTGGCCTTTCCTATCTGCTTTCAATTCGTGAAAATTGCCGGGTAGATTGCGTACATCTTCAAGAGTCTAGCGTTAATCAAAGCTCCTAATCTTGTTAGGAACAACTTTGTCCTTAACGGTCCAAGCTCTCTCGCCAATCTGGAAGGGTTATCCAGCAATTTTTCGAGTTTTTTATTTTGGAACGAAATATTCATGCTCCTTGTTTAATTAATTCACACATGCTGTAAATCATTTCATATGCAAAATTATGAAATTATTTTTTATTACACAAACTGTAAGTGATTTAATTTGTCGTATTCTGGGGGATATTTTTTCTGTGCTTTCGGTGGGTATGTTTGAAATTATTTGTACTTTTACGCCACTTATGTTTTTTCCATCAAGCTCTATGAATAAAACCAAAATTTCCCTGCTGGCTGCTGCAATGCTTTGGTGCGGTCATGCTGTTGGCGCTGAAAACACCGCGATATACGGCTATCTGACTTCGCCCGCCGCGGGCATGTATGTTGTCAACACCCACGGCCCCCGGCTGCAGTGGGAGGACAGCGGATATGACGCACGCAAGTCCTCGCCGCTGACCGCCGGATGGGTCGTTGACGGCAAGTTGTGTGGTTACGCCTCCGATGCCGCCCAAGCATGCTATGTGGAGTACGACTGGTCCACGGGCGAGGTGCTCTCGTCAGTCGATATGCCTGTGGCTGACTGCCCTGTGATAGCCGCTTTTAACGCAAATGACGGTAACATCTACGGCTATCGGGCCGAGGGTAATGAATATTATTTTTTCACGGCAACCGCCGCCGACCCCGTTGCCACCACGGTTGTCAGCACAGGCGCGATAACCGAGATGTGCCTGGGCTTGACATATAATCCTGCCGATGACTGCCTGGTGGGAATCAACCGCAAGGGTACGTTGCTGAAGGTCAACCCCGACGGTAGCCAGGAAGCGATGATGGATACGGACCATTCCGTGGCGGCCGACGCCGTCGGCACGGCTCTCACTTACAGTGCTGCCGAAAACTGCTACTATTGGAACCCAACCGGCACTGACGCAGCTGGCGAGATGTTTGTGATTGATTGGGCAACCCGCTATGCCACGCAAATCATCGATTTCCCTTCCTCTCACTTCCGCTTCCTGCTCACCGCTCTGCCTCCTGAGAAGCCTCAGGCTAAAAACATCACTCTCGATATAAGCGAGGCTGAACTCGTTGAGGGCGATGTGCTCACACTGACGGCTACCGTAACCCCCGCGGCGGCAACGGATAAAACCGTTACCTGGAGCACTTCGGATGCATCGGTCGCCACAGTCAGGGATGGTGTTGTGAGTGCCCTTAAGGCGGGCGAGGCTGTGATTACGGCTGCAACGGTCAATGGCCTCACAGCTGAGTGCGCGGTGAAAGTGGTGGAGAAAGAACCTGATATTATTCTTGTGACGGAGATAATCATCAGCCCTGCTACCATCGAGGCACTCCCCGGTGCCGAAGTGCAGCTGGAAGTGACTGTCCTGCCGGCCGATGCCACCAACACGCTGTTGGACTGGAGCTCCTCCGACGAGTCCGTGGTCAATGTGAACCAAAGCGGTCTGGTGACTATCCACAGCGCCGGTACAGCGGTGATAAGTGCCCTTGCAACCGACGGTTCCGGAGTCAAGGCCGAATGTCATGTCGACGGTCTGACCGGCATCGACGCCCTGATGGTTCGCGGCGGCAGGGCCGACGTCTACGACATTCACGGCATCCTTTTGCACTCCGGCGCTGATATCAACACGCTCCGCACCCTCACCCCGGGTATTTACATTATTAATATAAAGGGGGTGCACCGTAAAGTAGTGATACGCTAAGGACTTCGGGTGAATTTTACAAAAATTATGTTAAATTCTTTGTGAGGTAAATTAATGAGTGTACCTTTGCAGCCGGAACGCCTGCTGCGCTTCTTATTACAATTACTCTGACATAAAACCTACTTACACACTGCTACGGCGCGTCCGCCGGTTCCGACAAAGGGCCGACGGACGCGCCGCCGTTTGCCACTCCAGTCAGGCGTAATTCCGTAATAAGGGTTAAATACTTATTTGGCGATAACTGTTATAGCTGAAAAATTGTTGTATCTTTGTAAACGATTAATAAGAAAAAGATATGACTTCATTCGAAGATTTGGGAGTGCGCGAGGATTTGCTTCGCGGCATTGCCGAGATGGGTTTTGAGAACCCTATGCCTGTTCAGGAAAAAGTAATACCCGCGCTGCTGGGCGGCGACCATGATTTGGTGGCTCTGGCTCAGACCGGTACGGGCAAAACGGCGGCTTTCGGTCTGCCGGTGATTCAACGTGTGGACACGTCGCGCAAAATTCCACAGGCACTTGTGCTGGCTCCCACCCGCGAGTTGTGCTTGCAGATTGCCGGCGACCTTGCGGACTTTTCAAAATATACCGAGAATTTGGAAGTTCTACCCGTGTACGGTGGTAGCAGTATCGAAAGCCAGATTCGCGCGCTGAAACGCGGCGTGCAGATTATTGTGGCTACTCCGGGCCGACTGATCGACCTGATTAACCGCGGCGTCGTGAAGCTTGAGGATGTTCATACCGTGGTTCTGGACGAAGCCGACGAGATGCTCAACATGGGCTTCGTGGATTCCATCAACGAAATTCTGAGCCATGTGCCCGAGGACCGCAAGATGCTTCTGTTCTCGGCCACTATGCCTGCCGAGGTTGCCAAGATTTCCAAACGTTTCATGAAGAACCCCGAGGAAATCGTGATTGGCACCCGCAACGAGGGCGCCAAGAACGTGCGCCACATTTATTATATGGTGAACGCGCGCGATAAATATCTGGCCCTGAAACGTATTGCCGACGACACCCCCAATATCTACGCCATTATTTTCTGCCGTACTCGCCGCGACACCCAGGAGATTGCCGACCAACTGATTAAGGACGGCTACAACGCCGATGCACTCCACGGCGACCTCTCGCAGCAGCAGCGCGACCTTGTGATGAAAAAATTCCGCGACCGCGTGACCACCATGCTCGTGGCCACCGACGTTGCCGCCCGCGGCCTGGATGTGGACGATCTGACCCATGTAATCAACTTCGGCCTGCCCGATGATACGGCAGTCTACACCCACCGCTCGGGCCGTACGGGCCGTGCAGGCAAGACCGGTGTTTCCGTTGCCATCATCCACTCGCGCGAGAAAGGTAAGCTGCGTGAAATCGAGCGCATTATCGGCAAGAAGTTCGAGCGCAAGGAAGTGCCTACCCCCGAGCACATCATCGAAAAACAGCTCTACAATCTGGCCGACCGCCTGGAGCGTGTGGCCGTGAACGAGGAGGAAATCATGCACTATCTGCCCGGTGTGCTCCGCAAGCTTTCGTGGCTCTCCACCGAGGACCTGCTCAAGCGCGTGCTCTCGCTTGAATTCAACCGCCTGCTGGACTACTACAAGGACGCACCCAAAATCGACTTCATCGACGAGAAACCGGCCAAGAAGGACAAGAAAGACCGCAAGGACCGCGAGCCCCGCTCCGAAAAGGACAAGGACCGCCGCACCGCCGAGCGCGGCATGGCACGCCTGTATGTGAACCTCGGTAAGGCCGACGGTTTCTATGCCGGCAACCTCATTGACATGCTCAACCACAACATCGAGGGCCAGCGTGTGGATGTGGGCCGTATCGACCTGATGCCTAACTACTCGCTGTTCGACGTGAAGAAATCCGACGCCAAGCGCGTGGTGGCCGGTCTGAAGGGTCTGGAGTTCTACGGCAAGCGCGTGTACAGCGAAATCGCCGATGCCGACAAGGACTACGCCAGCAGCTCCGACCGCAAATCCAAGAAGAAATCCAAGAAATAAGCCCCCCTCCGCCCAACTGATGCGAAAACTGCTATCTCTGGTAATATTGCTCTCGGCCCTATCGGCCGGAGCACGCACGGCGGCCGACTTCCTGCTGTCGGCGCCATATTCCGGTGTGCCGGCAATTGCCGAGCGTGCCCGCCTGGAAATGCTCGAATACTTCAAGGGCGGCTCCGAGGCAAGGGTGAAAAATGTGTTCGGAGGCAGCAGCAAGGTGGCTGTGAACACTCCGGAATATGTCACGGTGGACGTTTCCGATAAAACCCAGATTACCGTCGCTGTGGTGCCTGCCCGGCGCGACACCATGATTGCCGTAATCGAAACCGTGCTCACCCCTGTGCCGGACAGCCGCGTGACATTCTACAGCACCGACTGGAAGGAGCTTGCGCAGCAGCCCGGCGAGCTCACCGTGGCCGACTTTGTGGACCGCGCGGCCCTGAAGGCCGACCCCGAGGCCGAGATGCCCGAGTTTCCCTTCTATACACTCACCTACATGCCTGACGACAATACATTTATGGCCGCCAATACCACACCTAAGTACTATGCCAAAGTGGACCGCCCGTCGGGCCTCCGGGCAATGAAGCCGGCCATCCGTGTGCGCTTCGACGGCAAGAAATGGAAAATAATCGACAAGTGAGCACCGAACCGATAACACTACTGCAACTCAACCGCCGGATAACCGGGGCCCTGACAGCGGCACCCGGTCTTTCCGACGTGTGGGTCACGGCCGAAACATCCGACCTGCGCAGCTCCGCCGGCCACTGCTACATGGAATTGCTCCAGAAGGACGATGGCGGACGGATGCTGGCCAAGTCGCGTGCCGTAATCTGGGCCTCGGCCTACGCCCGCCTGGGCGCAAAGTTCTATGCCGCCACGGGTTCGCGCCTGGCCTCGGACATGAAAATCATGGTGCGCGTGTCGGTCAACTTCCACGCTGTGTATGGCTTTACGCTGGTAATCACCGACATTGACCCCGACTATACCGTGGGCGACCTTGCCCGGCGCCGCAACCGCATCATTGCCAGGCTCAAGGAGGACGGCGTGTACGACCTGAACCGCACGCTGCCCTGGTGTGCCACACCATGCCGCATCGCCGTGATTTCGGCTGCCGGAGCCGCCGGCTACGGCGACTTTGTGAAGCACCTGCACCACAACCCCGCGCGGCTGCGCTTCACAACCCGTCTTTTCCCCGCAGCGCTCCAGGGAGCCCAGACTGTGCCCAGCGTCATCGCCGCGCTGGATGCCATCATGGCCGATCTGGATAGCTTTGATTGCGTGGTGATTATCCGTGGCGGCGGTGCCGTGAGCGACCTCGTGTCGTTCGACGACTATGACCTGGCTGCCAACGTGGCCCAGTTCCCCCTTCCGGTGATAGTTGGCATTGGCCACGAGCGCGATGTGACCGTGCTTGACTACGTTGCCAATACGCGCGTGAAAACCCCTACTGCCGCCGCCGAAGTGCTTATTGCCCGCATGACCGAGGCTTACGACAACCTCCGCCGTCTGGGCCGCGCCATCATGGGCACCGTGGCTGAGCGTATCGCCGCCGAGCGCCAGCAGCTGGCCTACTGGGACGGTAATCTGCCGGCCCTAGCCCGCAATGTGCTTGACCGCGCCCGCCAGCGGGTGGGTACAGCGGCAGCCCAGGCCCTTGTGGCCGCCGTGCGCAATCAGCTTGCGCGTCGACGTGACCGCCTCGGGTCGCTCGGCGAGCTTCTGGAGGCCCTTGCCCCGGAAGCAACCCTGCGCCGCGGCTACTCCATCACCCGCTTCGCCGGCCGGGCCGTGACCGATAGCTCCACATTGCCCGAGGGTGCCGAACTCACCACCACTTTCGCCGCCGGTCCCGAAATTAAATCAGAAATAAAGGAGAAGATATGACCTACAACGAAGCACAAGCCGAACTCGAAAAAATCCTTGCCTCGCTCCGTTCCGACACCTTCGACGTCGACACCCTGGCCGAGCAGACTAAGCGTGCCGCAGCGCTGCTCACCGAATGTCGCGCGCGCCTGACTCGCACCGAGCAGGAACTGGCCCAGGTGCTCGAACAGCTCGAAGCCGACACTCAGGGGTAATTTTTTCGCAGAATTTTCTTAATTTTGCGAGGAAAATGAATCTCACGTCGTTAGCACGCCCGATATTCGCGCGCCAGGTGCGCGCCGCCGGCCGTTGGGCCGACCCCCGCGGGGCCGAAGAGGCTCAGCGCAAAGTGCTTGCACACCTGCTGCACAAGGCTGCCAACACGGCTGTGGGCCAGCGATATAAGTTTGCCGACATCAGCACCTACGAGCAATTTGCCGCCACGGTCCCCGTGGCAGAATACGAGGATATCCGCGCCGACGTGATGCGCATGGTGGGCGGCGAACCCTCAGTGCTGTGGCCCGGGCGGTGCACCCGCTTCGCCCAGTCCTCGGGCACCTCGGGGGGCAAGAGCAAATACATCCCCGTGACCGCCGAGGGCCTCCGCACCAATCACTACGGCGGCAGTTCCTATGCGGTGGCATTCTATCTGGACCTCTACCGCCGGTCGCGCCTGTTCGACGGCAAAGCCTTCATTCTTGGCGGCAGTTTCGCCAACGAAATCCAGGGCCTTGCGCCCGGAGTGCGTGTGGGCGACCTCTCGGCCAACCTTATCGCCGACATCAACCCTATTGTCAACTGCTTCCGTGTGCCCGGCAAGGAAATAGCCCTGCTTTCCGACTGGCACACCAAGCTCCCGCGGCTTATCGAGGCCTCGGTGGGCCGAAACATCACCAACATATCCGGCGTGCCCTCGTGGTTCCTCACAGTGCTCCGCGGCGTGATTGAGCGCGCCGGTGCAAGCACCATCCACGACGTGTGGCCCAACCTCGAGGTGTTTTTCCACGGCGGCATTGCCTTCGGCCCCTATCGCGAGCAGTACCGCACTATCACCGACCCCGAGCGTATGCGCTATCTTGAAACCTACAACGCCTCGGAGGGCTTCTTCGCCGTGCAGGACCGCCGCGAGCCCGGCGCCATGCGTCTGCTGCTGGACAGCGGTGTGTTCTTCGAATTCATTCCTCTCGACCACGTGGGCGAACCCTCGCCGCGCGGCATAGTGCCCGCCTGGGCCGTGGAACCGGGCCACACCTACGCACTGGTGGTGACATCCTGCAACGGCCTGTGGCGCTACGTAATAGGCGACACCGTGCGTATCGAATCAGTCGAACCGCTGCGGATTTCCATCGCCGGACGCACCAACAGTTTCATCAACGCTTTCGGCGAGGAACTCATGGTGTGGAACGCCGACGATGCCATCGCCCAAGCCTGCCACCGCACCGGCGCCGAAGTGGCCAACTACACAGCCGCGCCCGTATATACCTCCGACCATTCCAAGGGGCGCCACCAATGGCTGATTGAGTGGAGCACCCCGCCCGCCTGCGGCACTGAGCAGTTCGCCGACATCCTGGACGCCGAGCTGCAGCGCGTCAACTCCGATTATCAAGCCAAGCGCAGCGGCAACATCTTCCTGGCGCGGCTACAGATTACCGAAGCGCGCCCCGGCCTGTTCGACCACTGGCTGGAAACCACAGGCAAGCTGGGCGGACAGCGCAAAATTCCGCGCCTGTCCAACGACCGCCGCATCATTGACCGCATGCTGGCTTTAAATTCTGAATTATAACTCAATATCATTAATAACATGAATCTTAAATCAATCTTTACGGGTGCAGCACTGTCGCTTGCATTGCTCTCATCCGCACAGCAGCCTAAGTACATATTCTACTATATAGGCGACGGCATGGGCGTGGCTCCGGTGAACGCTGCCGAATACTACAACCGCATGGTACTCAACAACGAGCGTCCGCTCACTATGCTCCAGTTCCCCACCGTGGGATGGTGCCAGACCTACTCCGCCTCGCACCCCATCACCGACTCAGCCGCTGCCGGCACAGCCCTGGCCACCGGACATAAGACCAAAAACAGCATGCTCGGCATGAACCCGGACACCGTTGCCGTCAACTCCATTGCCGCCGAACTCCAGCAGATGGGCTACGGCATAGGCATAGCCACCTCCGTTGCTCCTGACGATGCCACCCCCGGCGCATTCTACGCCCATGTGCCCAACCGCAGCCAGTTCTACACCATCGACAAGCAGATGGCCACCAGCGGCTACCAGTTCTTTGCAGGCGCCGGTCTGCGCGGCACCAAGACCGACGGCCAGCCCAACGACGTGATGGACACCTTTGCCCAGAACGGCGTGCAGATTGTCTACGGCCCCGAGGGCGTGAAGGAAATCAACTCCGACAAAGTGCTGCTGCTCAACGTTCCCGGCTTCGAGGATAACAACATCAGCTATACTGTGGACTCCATCCAGGGCATGCTCACACTCCCCGTAATCACCGAGGCATGCCTGGCTCAGCTGGAGCGCACCTCGCCCGACAAGTTCTTCATGATGATCGAGGGCGGAAACATTGACCACGCCCTGCATGGCAACGACGGCGGCGCCGCTATCAAGGAAATCATCAACTTCGACCAAGCCCTTGAAATGGCCTACAACTTCTACCTGGCCCACCCTGACGAAACCCTCATCGTGGTTACCGCCGACCACGACACCGGCGGCTCTGCGCTGGTGAACAAACGCGGTGCCAACTTGGCCAACGTCGATTTCCAGCGCGTGAGCAAGGAGCAGTTCAGCGAATACTGCAAGAGCCTGCTGCGCACACGCAACATCTACACCTGGGACGACATGAAGGAATATCTGGCCGACAACCTCGGTTTCTTCACCCACATCAAGCTCTCCGACAAGCAGGAAGCCGGCCTCAAGGAGATGTTTGACCGCACCTTCGAGCTCCGCAACACCGACGACCAGAAGACACTCTACGCCAACTTCAACGCCTTTGCCGTGGAAGTATTCAGCATCTTCAACGATGCCATCGGCATGGCCTTCACCACCACCAGCCACTCGGCCAACCCCACACCCGTGTTCGCCGTTGGCGTAGGCGCCGAGCAGTTCCGCGGCTTCAACAACAACATCGATCTTCCCCGCCGCATCCTCAGCATCGCCAAGGGCGAAACATGCTGTGGCAATTGCTGCAAGTGAACCGCCCGCGCATAAACGTATAAACACAAATCAAGCCCTCGGGGAGTCCCGGGGGCTTGTTTGTGTTGGTGAGTGAGATTGATTACAGGCTCAGCGGGGTGTAGGGGAGGTCCCAGGCGGTGGCTACGGCCTGGAAGGTCACCTTGCCGTCCACAATGTTCACGCCCTCGGCCAGGCCCTTGTCGGCCTTGCAGGCTGCCTTCCAGCCCATGTCGGCCAGGCGCAGAGCGTAGGGCAGAGTGGCGTTGGTCAGGGCCAGGGTGGAGGTGTAGGGCACGGCGCCGGGAATATTGGCCACGGCGTAGTGTACCACGCCGTCAACCTCGTAGACGGGTTCGGAGTGGGTTGTGGCGTGCGAGGTTTCGAAGCAGCCGCCCTGGTCGATGGCAACGTCTACCATCACGGAGCCTTTGCGCATCAGGCGCACCATGTCGGCCGTCACGAGCTTGGGAGCCTTGGCACCGGGGATGAGGACGGAGCCGATGAGAAGGTCGGTGGTAGGAAGCTCGCTCTCGATGTTGTGGCGCGAGGAGTAGAGGGTCTTCACGTTGCGCGGCATCACATCGGCCAGATGGCGGAGTGTGGGCAGCGAGATATCGGTGATGGTCACGTCGGCACCCAGGCCGGCAGCCATCAGGGCTGCGTTGCGGCCAACTACGCCGCCGCCAACCACAAGCACTTTGGCCGGCTTCACACCCGGCACACCGCCCAGCAGCACGCCGCGGCCGCCTTGGGGCTTCTCAAGGAAGCGTGCACCCTCCTGGATGGACATGCGTCCGGCAACTTCGCTCATGGGGATGAGCAGGGGCAGGCCGCCCTGCGGCCCTACGACGGTTTCGTAGGCAATGCAGGTGGCGCCGGATTCGAGCATCGCCATGGTGAGCTCGCGGTCGCTGGCAAAATGGAAGTAGGTGAACAGCAGCTGGCCGGGCTTCACAAGCTTATACTCGGGCTCGATGGGCTCTTTCACCTTGATAATCATCTCGGCAATGGCGTAGGTGTCCTCGATGGTCGGCAGGATTTTGGCACCAACGGCTTCGTATTCGCTGTCGGGGAAGCCCGAGCCGTCGCCGGCGGTGGCCTGAACATACACCGTATGTCCGTGGCTTATAAGTTCTTTCACGCCCGCGGGGGTCATGCCCACGCGGTTTTCGTTGTTTTTGATTTCCTTGGGAATACCGATAATCATGTGTTATTAGTTTTTAAGGTGATGGTATTTTATGATAGTTGTTTTCCTCTTGTGCGGAGGTCTGTGCCAAAATTATAAAAAAATCATCATCCTGCAATGCTTTCGGGCGATTTTTTTATCCGAATTTTCAACTTTTTTTATTTGCTTGAGGAGTAGAGCGGTAGGGCACATGCGCAGCGCTTAAAGTGGCACTCCCGGACATACACTTTTTTCCCGTCAGTCAAAAAATGTACCATCACCCCTTGTTTTGCGCCGTAACTTTGCATCGTCAACAATGACACAACGAAATCTTTTCCCAAAAATCTTTCAGAATTATTCGATACTATGAGCGAAAACACCACCCCTCAGGCGGCTCCCGCCACAGCCGACGCACCTGACATCCCACTGTTCCAAAGCCCCGGCACTCCCGGCTCCGACCCTGCCGCGGCCGCAGCCGACGACGATTTCACCAATCCTCCTATTCTCCGCAGCATCCGCCCCTCGTTCTGGGACTTCTGCAACAAAACTAATTATTAATCCTTTAATTCTTACTCTATTATGATTAACAACCAGCCTACCACCACCACTGCCATCGCTCAGGAGTCGCCTGAGCTGCTCCGCAACGCCATCGACCAGCGTATTACCAAGATTATGCCCACCTCTACCCCCATCGACCAGCTCAGCCGCTGTGCTATGCCCCGCCATGCGGGGGCCATGACCGTGGACTACTACTCGGTGGACACCCGCCCCACCGGCACCGTAACCACTGCGGCGGTTGCCAACGGCGCCGGTACGCGCAACGGCGAAATCTACACCCTCAATATCCAGACTGCCGACAACAGCATCTTCGATGCCTCCGAAACCGTCCTTGTGCCCGACGTGAAGGGTGGCAATGGCCAGCCCCTGATGCTCTACGTGGTCAAGGTGAACGACAACGGCGTGGTGATGAGCCCCGTCAACGGCGTCACCGTCAACGGTTCGGGCCCCGACCCTCTGTTCTTCCCCGCCATCCCCGTCGGCTCGCGGATTGAGCGCATGGGCCGTGCCGCCGCCGAGCTCGACGTGCAGACTGGTCAGTTTGCCTGCGTGCCCCGCAAGGAGCGCAATAATTGCCAGATTTTCAAAATGCAGGTCGAAACCAGCACACTGGCCAAGATGGCCAACAAGGAAGTGAGCTGGTCGTTCTCCGACCAGGAGGAAGCAGCCGTCATCGACATGCGTCTTGGCATGGAGAAAAGCTTCCTGTTCGGGCAGAAGGCCGTGATTACCGACCCGGAGAAAAAGCAGCCCGTGTTCTTCACTCAGGGCATATGGAGCCAGGCCGGCAAGGAATTCGAGCTTGAATTTGGCTCGGGTATGAACGAGAACAAGCTCATCGCCATGGCCGCGCACGTATTCGCCAACGGCGCAGGCTCCAAGCGCAAAATAATGGTGGCCGGCACCAAGCTCATCGAGGAAATCAACAAAATCACCGTGAAGCGCTGTGTGAACGGCGATGAGAGCTTCACCCGCTGGGGCATCCAGTTCCGCGAGGTGGTCACCAACTTCGGCAGTATCTTCATTGTGCACTCCGAGGTGTTTGACCAGTGCGGCCATGCTGCCGACGGCATCGTGCTGGACCCCGACTACATCACCAAGTACGTCCACATCCCCTTCCGCGCCGACACCCTCGACCTCCGCGCTTCGGGCCAGCGCAACACCGATGCCGTGGTGCTCACCGAAGCATCCTGCCTGGTGCTCCGCTATCCCAACGCCCACTGCCGCATCATCGGCAAGAAAAGCCAGAACTAACCAGCGAAAACAGGCCATATAGAGTCCATAGGGTCCTTAGGGACGTTAAAGTCCTTAAGGACCTTAAAGACCCTAATGACCCTACCCCCAAAAAAACAAAAAAATGACCTACCCCGCCACCGAAATACTTGCCCTGCGGCGCACCCTTGGAGGCCTCGAAGCGCGCAACACCTCGCTTGCCGTGGAGCGCACCGACGGCGTGAGCATCGATGCCATCCTCCAGGTGCAGCTGCGCCGCTGGTACCTCGACCTTCTGGACCATGCCGACCCGCGCCTGCTGGCTCCCGAAAACATCGCCTCCGAGGTCAGCTTCACAGCCGGTACAGACGGCGCCACCATATTGCTTCCCGAGCGCTGCCGCCGCGCCTTCAGCGTGCGCCTGCGCGGCTGGGCCCACTCCGTGCCCATCCTGCCGGCCTCCGAATTTACCGGCGTGCTCCGCCGCCAGCGCAACCCCTACACTGCCGCCACTCCTGTCGCACCCGTGGCCGTTATGGCCCAGGACATCGGCACTACGCACCAGCCCGCCGTCTACGCCTGGCCCGCTGACAGTGGTATCGCCCATCTCAGTGCCGTGGTGGACCGCGGCGAACACATCTACATCCTCGACCCCTCAGCCCTGGCCACCATGCCGCAATCCAACATCCTCATCGATATATAATACTATGAACGAACTCCTTCAACGCGCCTATGCCTACTGGAGCGCTGCGGCCGACTTCCGTGCCCGTCGCACACGCTTCAAGAACTATACCTACGGCAAACAGTGGTCCGACCTCGTGCCCGACACCGATGGTCGCCTCCTCCCCGAGGGTGATTACGCCCGCAGCCGCGGCCACAACCCAATCACCAACAACCTCATCCGTCAGCTTGTGAAAACGGTGGTAGGCCGCTACCGAACCATGAGCACCGAGCGCCAGCTCTACACCGCCCCTGCCATCCGCGAGATTGCCCGACGCAACTCGCTGGCCGAGCTGGATGCCCGCCTGATGGAGGAATTTCTGATTTCAGGCTGCGCCGTGCAGCGCATTTCGCACGAACGCCGCTTCGACGGCACCGCCGTGTGGGTCGACAACGTCAACCCCGCCACAATTTTCGTCAATCCCTTCACCGACCCCCGCGGGTCCGATATCACACTCATCGGTCAGCTCCACGACATGACCTGGGCAGAAATCGTCAACCGCTTTTCCGATGGCTCGCGCCGTCGTGCCGCCGACATCCGCCTGGCATTCGAAAAAGGCGCCGAACAGTGGATGGCAAGCACAGGAACCTTTGCCGATACCGACCGCTGCGTGGATTTCTACTCGACCGCTCAGCCCGACCGCTTCCGTGTGGTTGAGGTGTGGAGCTTCGACGCCTCCGAAAGCGCCCCTGAAGCCCCTCTGACCATGCAATTTGCTTGGCACTGCCGATGGTTTGCGCCGGATGGCACAGTGCTCCGCGAGTACGACTCGCCCTTTCCCCACCGCCAGCACCCCTTTGCCGTCAAATTCTACCCCATGACCGATGGCGAGGTACATCCGTTCGTCGAGGATGTCATCGAACAGCAGCGCTGCGTCAACCGCATGGTCACGCTCATTGACCACATGCTGTCCATCTCGGCCAAAGGCGTCCTCCTGTTCCCCGCCGACCAGCTCCCGCCGGGCATGACCTTCGAGGACGTAGGCCGCCGCTGGGCTCAGTCCGACGGCGTACTCCCCGTGAGCGGTCGAGGCCCCGTGATGCCCCACCAGGTTGTCACCAACACGGCCCAGAGCGGTGCCGACCAGCTCCTGCAACTTCAGCTCAAACTTTTCCAGGACGTATCGGGCGTGGGCGACGCACTCCTGGGCCGCTCCGACTCCTCCGCCACAGGCGCACAGATGCTCAACACCCAGGTGGCCAACGCCACCGCGGCCCTGGCCGACACGTTCGAAACCTTCCTGTCCTTCACCGAAAACCGCAACACAAAAGCCCGCCTCGCCCGCACCTGAATGGTGGAAAGGCAAGCGAAGCGCGCCCACAAAGCGTGTGCACCATGTTCCGAGCGCAGCGAGGAATAATAGAGGAATAATAGCGGAAAGCCTCACCGTCCCTTCCGGTGCCGGAACTCCGTCGGCGTCACTCCATATCGCGCCTTGAACCGCCGGTTGAAGTAAGGCACATCCGTGTACCCCACCAGATAGGCCACATCCGAAATCCGCTCATTGCCGTCCGACAGCAGCAATGCGGCCTTGGCAAGCCGCATCCCGTTCACATATTCCGTGAACGACATACCCACCGTCCGGCGCATGAACGAGCAGAACGCTGATTTGCTCATGCCCGTATACGCGGCCACCTCATCAAGGCTGAGATTGCGCGCCATGTTGCATACGCAGTAGGTGCGCAATCTCTCCATCAGAACCTCCTCGCGCGAAAGCGTGGTGTACGCTCCAACCGTCAACGTGCTCTTTGCCCGCCCCAGCACCGTCAGAACTTCAATTATCAGCGGCAGGCGCGCCAATGCCGAGCGTCCGCGCATATCCATCAGCAAGTGTGTCAGCGCCTCTTTTTCAGCCCCCTGCACCTCGACGGCTTCGGCCGTTGCCAGGATGCACTCAGCCACCTCGCTCATTTCAGGAAACACGCATGCCAGTTGCCTGAGCACATCGCTGCCGAACATCAGCGCAATGTGCCGGATGTTACCGTCCGCGTCCGTATCCGATGCATCGAAATCCCAGAAATGCTGTATCCCCGGAGGCACCAGGATAACTTCACCCGGCCCTATCGGCAAGGTCGTGGCACCGATAGTGCGCATCCCGGCGCCGTGGATATTCAGCACCAACTCCCACGTGTCCTGCCTGTGCATGCCTATCTTCCGCTCAGGCGGCAGGCACACGTAGTCTAAGCGGAAATTCGACTGGCCAATATTCATACCGCAAATATACGACAAGTTTTTTATCCGATAGACAAATATCCCGATAATCCTTGGCCGTAACTTTGCAGTCAAATAATCCGGTCATTTATGCAATCCAACAGTGTGACATCAGTTAAACCGAGGTTCGAAATCCTCGACGGTCTGCGCGGTGTGGCGGCTATCATCGTGGTGGCTTTCCATATTTTCGAAATTTATTCGCCGGGTCCGGCACTGCAGATAATCAATCACGGCTATCTTGCCGTCGACTTTTTCTTCGCGCTGTCGGGCTTCGTGCTGGGCTATGCCTACGACGACCGGTGGGGCCGGAATATGAATCTGAAGCAGTTTGTGGCCCGCCGCCTCATCCGCCTGCAGCCTATGGTGATAGCAGGCGCGACGTTCGGCGCTATGCTCTACTATTTCGGTCTGGCGCATATCGACACCACAACCGTAGGCACCCTGCTGCTGGTGTGGCTGCTGAGCTGCCTGCTGATACCGACGAGCTCGGGGCTGGACATCCGCGGCTGGGGCGAGGGCTACTCGCTCGACGGCCCGCAATGGTCGCTTGCATTCGAATATATCGCCAATCTGCTCTATGCGCTGATAATCCGCCGTTTCCCGAAGTGGCTCTTAGGACTTTTCGTAGTGGCTGCCGCGGTGCTGTCGGTGGATCTGTCGTGCAATCTTGATATTTTCGGTATGCTTGCGGGGCGCGAAGCCGAACGCTACACGATGATCGGCGGATGGTCGCTGGCGCCGACACAACTCTATATCGGTTTCACACGTCTGCTCTATCCCTTCTTTGCCGGTCTGCTTGTCTACCGCATCGGTGCCCGTATATGGGCCGGAGCAGCGAGTTTCGCGCTGTGCTCGGTGATGATAGCGGCCGCGCTGCTGATGCCGCGGGTTGGAATAGGAGCCTACGGGTGGACCAACGGCCTCTACGAATCGCTGTGCGTGCTGGTGTTGTTCCCGCTGATTCTGATGATAGGCGCTGGCACGGCGACCCAGGGAGAGCGCACCACAAGACTGTGCAAGTGGCTGGGGCGGATATCATATCCGCTCTACATCACTCACTACCCGCTTATCTACCTCCTTTTCGACTGGCGCTACAAACACGACGCACTCTCGGCCGAAGTGCACATCTACAACGGCGTCGTGATTTTCATTCTCGCCATCCTGGTGGCATGTGCGGTGGAGAGGCTTTACGACGCGCCGGTACGCCGCCGGCTTGTCAAAGGGCTCATCCAATCTTGAATTGAGGCGTGTGCACCGTGTTCCGAGCGCAGCGAGGAATAAAATAGCGACAGCGCCCCGGCTCAGCGGCCCATCAACCGCAGGGCTGCGTCCACAATCTTGTCGTCGCTGTCAGGCAGGGCAAGCTTCAGGATATTCTCGCTCAGCAGGCGCAGTGTTTCGGGGTTGGAAATCACAATCTCAATCTGGTCCCAAAGGTCCTTGGAGGCGTCCTTGTCGAGCACCATGATGGCCGCGCCGCGCTCAGTCAGCGCAAGTGCGTTATGGCGCTGATGATCCTCGGCAACGTTGGGCGAGGGCACAAGTATCACAGGCTTGCCCAGCAGCTCAAGCTCGCTGATGGTGCCGGCTCCGGCACGCGCCACCACAAGGTCGGCCGCACGGTAGGCCCGGGCCATGTCCGAAATAAAAGCGCTCACCTTCAGGTTTTTCGGCTTGGCGATGTCCACCACGCCCTCGCACATCGCGGCCTCGCGCTTGCCGCACTGCCACATAAGCTGGAAATCGGCTTTGACCACCTTGCCGCTTTGCACGGCCTCAATCATGGCCTCGTTGAGGGTGTGTGCGCCAAGGCTGCCGCCAACCACCAGCACAAGCGGTTTTTCGGGATCGAAGCCCATGGCCCGCTTGGCCTCGGCAGGCGTTTCGGTGATGTCGAACAGCGACTTGCGCACCGGGTTGCCCGTCATAACAATCTTATCGGCCGGGAAAAAGCGCTCCAGGCCCGGATAGGCCACGCAGATAGCCCCGGCACCTGCGGCAAGCATCTTGTTGGTAACGCCCGGGTAGGAGTTCTGCTCCTGCAGCAGCGTAGGTACTCCGGCGCGCTGGGCGGCCTTCAGTGTCGGGCCGCTGGCGTAGCCGCCAACGCCGATTGCGATGTCAGGGCGAAATTCGCGCACGATTTTGCGTGCCATCCTCATGCTTTTCCACAGCTTGACCAGCACCGAGAAATTGCGCCACAGGTGTTTGCGGTCAAAGCCCGCAACGGGCAGCCCCACAATGTCGTAGCCCGCGGCAGGCACGCGCTCCATCTCCATGCGGTTGTCAGCGCCTACAAACAGAATTTCGCAGTCGGGGAAACGGCGACGGAAACAGTCGGCTATGGAAAGAGCGGGGAAAATGTGGCCGCCGGTGCCACCGCCGCTTATCAGGATACGTAGCATTGTTGTGTTTTGTTAGTTGTTATTCAAGTTAAACGTGTTCCACCATCGCAGGGTTCTCGCTCACAGCATTTTCGGGCAGAAGTTCCGTTTCTGCCTCTTGGCGGTCCTTGTCGTCGGTGATGCGGGCGGCGTGGCGCGCAACGCTCAGCATCACGCCGAATGCCAGCGAGGTGGCTATCACCGAGATACCACCCTTGGAAATCAACGGCAGGGGCTGGCCGCTCACAGGCACCACGCCCGACACGATTGCCATGTGGAACAGCGCCTGGAAAACAATCACAAAGGCGCAGCCCATCACCATCATGCCGGGCACAGTCTGCCTGAACTGCGTGGTGAGCATGGCCGAGCGTCCCAGAATCCACATGTAGCACAGCAGGATGCCAAGCCCGATGAACAGGCCGAGCTCCTCCACGATAATAGCGAAGATGTAGTCCGAGAAAGCCAGCGGCAGGCGTGCGTTCTCGCGCGACTTGCCTATGCCCACGCCCAGCAGGCCGCCGTGGGCCTGCGCTATGTAGCTGAGCTGTTCCTGCTGGTTATCAACCGAGAACGCTTCCAGGTGTTTGTCCGGGCGGAAGTGGCGCTTCACGCGCTCCTTCCAGGTGGTACCGCGGCCGGAACCCACGATATACACATTGCCGTCGGCATCGTAGTTGATGGCCTGGCCGTTGAGCTGTGCGCGGCGTATCTGCTGTTCGGTGAGCGGTTTGGAGCTTTTCAGCGAGGTTTTCACATAGATACCCGTGGCTCCAAGAAAGCCGGTTATGGCCAGGGCGATGATGAATTTGCGCCAGCTCACACCGCACACAAGCATCATCGAGAAGCAGATGGCAACCACCACGATGGTGTTGGACAGACCCTGCGTGAACAGCAGTCCGCAGCACAGGTAGAGGAAGCCCAGCGTCAGCACCAGGCCGCGCTGTGTGATGTCGCGCTTGCCCGGCTCGCGGTTGCGCGATATAATCCAGGCCATGCCAAGGGCCGCGGCAAGTTTCAGAAACTCGGCCGGCAGCAGCTGGATGCCGCCAAGCTCGATGGCGCGCTGGGCACCGTTGATTTCGCGGCCACCAACCATTACCCACAGCATCATGGCCACCGAAGCGCCGACATAGAGCGGTATCATGGCGTAAATCCACCGGTAGTGCATTTTCTGCATGATTATCATCAGCACCAGGCCCGCCAGCAGGAACATGCCGTGGCGGATGATGGGACGGAAAATTTCGCCGTCGGCCACCTCCTGGATGGAGGCCGAGAACAGCTCGATGACGGCGATGATGACCAGCAGGATATATGTGCCCCACAGGTGGTGGTCAGTGCGTACGCGGCGCTTGGTGGCTGCCGGAGCTTCAGCGGCAGCGGGGGCCGGCTGGGCGGCCATATCTTCAAAATCAGGGGAGAGTGTCTGTGCCATTCGGGGTGTTATTTTTTCAGATTACGGACGGCAGCCTTGAACTGGCGGCCGCGGTCCTCGTAGGATTTGAACAGGTCAAAGCTGGCGCAGCAGGGCGACAGCAGCACCGTGTCGCCGGCCTGGGCAAGCTCGCGGCAGGCCTTCACGGCGTCGGCAAGGTTGTTCGTGTCAACCACCGTGGGTACCTGACCAGTGAAGAACTCCACAATTTTCTCGTTGTGAAGGCCCATGGCCACGATAGCCTTGACTTTCTGCTTCACCAGAGGCAGGATTTCGGAGTAGTCGTTGCCTTTGTCCTTGCCGCCTAAAATCAGGACGGTGGGCTGAGTCATGGCCTCCAGGGCATACCAGCACGAGTTCACGTTCGTGGCCTTGGAATCATTTATCCAGCGCACGCCGTCGATGTCCTCCACGAACTCCAGGCGGTGCTCAACACCGTTGAAATCCTCCAGCGCCTCGCGGATGGCATCCTTGTTGATGTCGCACAGGCATGCCGACAGGCCGGCAGCCATCGAATTATACACGTTGTGCAGGCCGTTGAGCGCAAGGTCGGCGCGCGGCATACTCATCGAAGTCTGCGGAGTGTTGAAAATAAGCTCGTTTTCTGCATCGATATAGGCCGCCGATCCTTCCTCCTTGTGCTCCGAGAAGGGGAACTTGGAGGCATCGGTGGTGATGTGGCGCAGTTGCTCAGTGATGATGGGGTCATCGTTCCAGAAAATGAAAGCATCGGTTGGAGTCATGTTCTGGAGGATGCGGAACTTGGCGTTCACGTAGTTCTGCATCAGGTGGTCGTAGCGGTCAAGGTGATCGGGCGTGATGTTGAGCAGCACGGCGATGTTGGCCTTGAAGTCGTACATATTATCGAGCTGGAACGAGCTCAGTTCAACCACATACACCGGGTGCGGGTCGCGCGCCACCTGGTAGGCCAGGCTGTGTCCCACGTTGCCGGCCAGCCCCGCATCGATGCCGGCGTGAGTCAGGATGTGGTGGATGAGCATCGTGGTGGTCGTCTTGCCGTTGGAGCCGGTGATGCACACCATTTTGGCGTCGGTATAGCGGCCGGCGTATTCTATCTCGCTGATGATGGGGATATTCTTCTCGCGGGCTGCCACCACAACGGGCGCGTCCAGCGGAATACCGGGGCTTTTCACTATTTCGTCGGCGCTCAGGATGCGGTCCATCGTGTGGCCGCCTTCCTCGAAGGCTATACCCTCGCGCTCAAGCATTTCACGATATTTAGGCGCAATCGTGCCGGCGTCGCTCAGAAACACGTCGGCACCTTTGTCCTTTGCAAGGATGGCTGCGCCGGTGCCGCTTTCGCCGGCACCGAGAACTACTATGCGTGTGATTGTAGATGTTTCCATTATCGGATTTTAAGAGTTACAAATGTGATTGCGGCAAGAATGATGCCGATAATCCAGAAGCGTACCACGATTTTCGACTCGGGGATAGCTGCCAGAGGACGCTGGATCAGAGCGTTGATGCCTGCGTTGCCGGGCTTTTGGAAGTGGTGGTGAAGGGGAGTCATTTTGAAAATGCGCTTGCCGCCCGTGCGCTTGAAGTAGGCTACCTGGAGCACCACCGAGAGGTCCTCCACGTAGAACAGCAGGCACAGGATGGGCAGCAGCAGTTCCTTGTGGATGAGGATGGCGAACACGGCCAGCACGCCGCCCAGGGTCAGGCTGCCGGTGTCGCCCATGAACACCTGCGCCGGGAAGGCATTGTACCACAGGAAGCCCACCAGGGCACCGATGAAAGCGGACATATACACCACCAGCTCGCTGCTCCCGGGCACATACATTATATTAAGGTAGGCCGAATAAATCATGTTGCCACCCAGATATGCCATCACGGCCAGCGCCACGCCCGATATTGCCGACAGGCCCGAGCACAGGCCGTCCAGGCCGTCGTTCAGGTTGGCGCCGTTGCTCGTGGCGGTAACAATGAAAATTGTCACCAGGAAGAACACTATCCAGCCGCCGGTTTCGGCATGGTCGCCCATCCAGCCGGTCAGCACCGAGTAGTCCAGGTTATGGTTCTTCACGAAGGGGATGGTCGTGGCGGGCGACTTCACCTCGGCCCCTTCGTAGATTACCTCCTCAACCTCGTGGGTGGTTTCGTTCATCACCTCGCGGTTCTCCACAATGGTCATGGAGGGGTTCAGGAACATGGTCACGGCCACTATCACGGCAATACCCACCTGACCGATTATTTTATACTTGCCGGCGATGCCGTCCTTGTTGCGTTTGCTGAATTTCTTGTAGTCGTCCAGAAAACCAATCAGGCCCAGCCACACGGTGGTGAGCAGCATCAGCAGCATGTAGATGTTGCTCAGGTTGCCCACCAGAAGGCACGGCACCACAATCGAGATGATGATGATGATACCGCCCATGGTCGGGGTGCCCGTTTTTTTCATCTGGCCTTCAAGGTCAAGGTTGCGGATAAGCTCGCCCACCTGCATCCGCTGCAGACGGTCGATGACGATGCGCCCCACGAACACGGCAATAAGCATTGCAAGCACAAAGGCCGCGCCGGAGCGGAAGGTGATGTAATCCATCAGGCGCACCCCGGGAAAACCCGATTCCTGAAGATGTGTAAATAAATAGTAGAACATGATTGGATTATCGTGATTTTAATGCCGCTTTTATTTCCTCGCGGTCGTCAAAGTGGATTTTTTCGGTGCCTATCACCTGATAGTCCTCGTGGCCCTTGCCGGCCAGCAGGATGATGTCGCCCGGACGCGCCTCGGCAGCCGCACGTCGGATGGCTTCGCCTCGGTCGGTGATGGTGATTACTTTGTCGGCGTCGCCGGCGGTGAGCCCTGCCTTCATGTCGGCCAGGATTGCCTCGGGGTCCTCAGTGCGGGGGTTGTCGGAAGTCAGGATAACCAGGTCCGAGCGGTCGGCCGCCGCGCGTGCCATCAGGGGGCGTTTGCCCTTGTCGCGGTCGCCGCCCGCGCCACACACGGTAATCACCCGTGCATCGTCGGCGGCCACTTCGGCTATAGTGTCCAGCACGTTGATGAGTGCGTCAGGCGTGTGGGCGTAGTCAACGATAGCCGTCACGCCGTCGGCCGAGCGGAAGGGTTGGAAGCGTCCGGCCACAGGCATCAGGCGGCTCATGCACACCAGGGCCTCCTGGCGGGGCACACCCAGCAGGCACGCTGCGCCGTACACCGCAGCCAGGTTCGAGGCGTTGAAGCGCCCCACGAACATGGTTTCCACCTGTTGTCCGTCAAATTCCAGCAGCATACCGTCGATGCGATCCTCCACGATGCGCACGCGGAAGTCGGCCATATCGCGCAGCGAATATGTGGCGCGCGGACGGGCCTCGGTGTTCTGCAACATCACCATGCCGTTGCGGTCGTCGAGGTTGGTGAGTGCAAAAGCGTGGTCGGGCAGCATGTCGAAGAACGACTTCTTGGCCGCCAGATAGGCATCGAAAGTCTTGTGGTAGTCCAGGTGGTCGCGGGTGATGTTGGTGAAAATACCGCCCGCAAAGGTCAGGCCCGCAATGCGGTGCTGGTCGGCGGCATGGCTGCTCACCTCCATGGCCGCGAAAGTGCAGCCGGCATCCACCATGCGGCGCAGCAGGGCATTCAGCTGCACGGGGTCGGGCGTGGTGTGGTCGGCGGCCACCACTTCGGTGTCAATCTTGTTTTCAACCGTCGAGAGCAGTCCGGCTTTCAGACCGCGCATGCGCGCAAGCTCGTAGAGCAGGGTGGCTATGGTGGTCTTGCCGTTGGTGCCGGTCACACCCACCAGGGTGAGCTCGTCCGAAGGGTCGCCGTAGAAACGCGAGGCCAGATGCCCCAGGGCCGCGCGGCTGTCAGGCACACGCACGCCCACCACTCCGGCGGGCAACTCAGCGGGTAGTTCCTCGGCCACGATGATGGCGGCACCCTTCTCCAGGGCCGAGCCTATGAAGCGATGGCCGTCAACAGCCACACCGCGCACGGCCACAAAACAGCCTCCGGGCACCACCTCACGGCTATCCGCCGTAATACCGGCCACCTCGGCTATCGTTTCAGGCTTGCCGCGCAGTTCGTCCACCACTACGGCATCAATCAGGGTTTCAGCTGAAATCATATTGTTTTTTTCTACATTTTATCAAATCAGTCATGCCGCAGGGTAAGGCGTACCTTTGTTCCCGGCGAGGCCGCAGTGCCCGGCGCAGGAACCTGCGATTCCACATATCCCACACCCGTGAAGTTCACTGCATAACCGGCACCCTCCAGGCAGGCCAGGGCCTCGCGGATGCTCACACCGCGCACATCGGGCACTATGCCGCTGCCCTTGGCCCCGGCAGGAGTGCGGATGGCCTTGGCGCCCGACAGGCGCAGGTCGCTGTGCAGGATGCTGTTGCGCTGGGTGTTGAACGACGAATAGACCGTCGGGCCCTTGCCGTTCACAGGCTTTTCGTCGAACACCGGGTCGGACTCAAGCTTGCCGCGGGCAAACAGCTTCAGCGCCACATTCTTGAGCACTATGCCCGAGCTCACCGCCGGACCGCGGTAGGGCACTTTCGGGTCGTTGATAACAACTATGCAGGTATACTTGGGATTTTCGTAGGGGAAGAAGCCGCAGAAGGTCACACGGTAGCGGCCCTCCAGATAGCCGCCCTTGAAGGGTGTGCGGTTAATCGGGTTGCCGTCCTTGTCGAACTTGGGTCGCTTGTCCTCCAGGGCGATTTTGCAGGTGCCCGTCTTGCCGGCAATGTCCACAATGTCGCTCTTGAGGGCCTTGGCCGTGCCTCCCTGCTCCCACACCACGTCGCGCATCATCTTGCGCAGCAGGGCGGCGTTCTGCTCGCTCATCATCTGCTCGCGCACGTACGACACCGGGATAATCGAGTCGCGTCCGTCAGGGAAACGCAGGCTCTTCACCAGGCGCGGGCGCACGAACTTGCCTCCGTTGGCCACGGCGTTGTAGAACGCGCAGGTGTAGAGCGGCGGAATCATAGTGGCATAGCCGAACACCATGCGCGACAGCGCCACGCGGCCCTGCTTGTTGTGCTTGAGCGAGTGGAAGATGGGACGCACCTCGCGGGCGATGCCCGTGTTGAAGCGGTCAAAGAAGCCCAGCTCGGCCAGGTCGGCCTTGAACTGGTTGGGGTTCGACTCGTAGTGCGGCATCATCAGCTTCACCATGCCGATGTTGGACGAATACTCCAGAAAGCGGCTCACAGGCAGTGTGCCCGGCGAGTGGGTGTCCGAAATACGGCGGTCGCCGGCGTAGGCGTAGGAGCTACCGATGGCATAGGTCTTGGACACGGGCAGCGCATAGCCCTTTTCCAGCGCCACGGCCATACTCATCACCTTCATCACCGAGCCCGGTTCGTAGGCCTGCACCACACGGTTCAGAGCCTCCACGTAGCGGGGCGTGCGCGAGGTGGAGTCGCGCTCCAGGTTCGAGATTGCTACGATATCGCCCGTGGCAACCTCCATAATCATGGCCGTGCCCCAGTCCGCGTGCGCGTCAATCAGCATCTGGCCCAGCTCGTCCTCCAGGATGTCCTGGATGGTGATGTCGATGGTCGTGGTCACGTCGAAACCGTTCTGGGCCGGAATTTCCTCGGCGTAGCGCACGCCGCGGGTGGACAGAGTTTTGCGTTTAAGGCCGGGCACACCGTAGAGGAGCGTGTCCAGCGCGCGCTCCAGGCCCGAGCGGCCGCGTACGTCGGGGTTCTCGGCCAGGGCGCCCACACGCCCGATGCTCAGGCGCGCCATGCGACCGAAGGGATATGAACGCTTGATGATTTCCTCCACTTTCAGGCCGGTGTAGTTGCTGCTCTTGTGAGCGCTGAAGAAGGGAAACTGCTTGATGCGTTTCACCGTCTCCTCAGGCACAGCATTGGCAATCACAAAATTGCGCGTGCGGTGATCCTTGTCCGGCTCCAGCGCCTTGGCAAAGCGCTCCTTCCAGTATTTGGAGCTGTGCTTAGTCACGGCCGCCAGCGAGTCGCACAGGGCGTCGATGGTGTCCGTCAGGGTGATGATGTCGAAGCTCGTGGCGCGCATGTCCATGCGCACGTTGAAGTAGCACAGATTGGTGGCCAGAATACTGCCGTCCGAAGCCAGGATTTCGCCGCGCTGCGGGGTGATGAGCACCGAATCGCGCAGGGTGGAGGCCGCCATTCTGTTCCACGCGTCGGCATGGACTGTGGTGGTGGCTATGAGTTTGGAGGCAATAGCAAAAGCGATGATGGACGACAGCGCGAAAATCAGACCGAAGCGCGACACCATCGTGGCGTGCGCGCGGCTGATGATGCGTCGGCGTCCGGCGTTCTGCTTCTTGTCGTTTTTCTTCGAGGAGCGAGGCATTGCTGTTGTGGATATATCGGTTTTATTCGGTTCGGTTAATTATCATTGAGCACAATCACGGTTTCGGGTCGGCGGTCGGGGATGGTGAGGCCCAGGCGGAGCGAGTCCACCAGGTGCACCATGGCCGATTCGCGGGTGAGTGTCATGTAGCGCGAGCGCTCCTTCTGCTTGGCGGTGTTCACCACGTTGATCTGGCGCTTGAGCGCGTCGATTGTGGTTTCGCTGGTGGCGCACTCAAAGCGGAGCGCAATCACCAGCACGCAGGCAATCACAATGCCTGCGGTGGCAAAGAAATGGCGCAGGAAGAACTTGCTCGATACGGCATCGCCCTGAATCACATGGAGCCAGCCGTGCTGAACTGTGCGTATGCTGCTGCGGAGAGTGGGTGACATACGGGATAATAACGGGATTACAATTTTTCGGCAACACGCAGGCGGGCGCTGCGGCTGCGGGGATTATTCTGAATTTCGGTCTCGCCGGGCACAATCTGCTTGCCCACAGCTTTCAGCGGCACCTCGCTGCGGCCGTAGATGTCCTTTTCCACCTTGCCGTCCGTGCGGCCGGAGCGGATGAAGTTCTTCACCAGGCGGTCCTCAAGCGAGTGGTAGGTGATGATGGCCAGGCGCCCCCCGGGAGCGAGCACATCCAGGCTCTGGCGCAGGAAAGCCTCCAGGGCCTCCAGTTCGCCGTTCACAACAATGCGGAGGGCCTGGAAAATCTGTGCCATCTCCTGCTTGCGGCGCGCCGGGCTGATGAGCGGCTCGGCAATGGCGGCAAGCTGCGCGGTGGTGGCCACGGGGCGGCCGCTCTGGCGGGCCTTCACAATGCTGGAGGCCAGCTTGCGGGCCTGGGCAAATTCGCCGTAGAGCTTGAAGATGTTGGTCAGCTCGGCCTCGTCGGCAGCGGCAAGCACATCGGCAGCCGTGCGGCCGCCAAGGGTGTTCATGCGCATATCCAGGGGACCGTCGGCGCGGAAGCTGAAGCCGCGCTCGGCAGCGTCGAAGTGGTGGAACGACACGCCCAGGTCGGCCAGGATGCCGTCCACGCGGCCGGTGGTCTTGTAAAAGTCCATGTAATTCTCCAGGAAACGGAAGTTGCCGTGCACGGCCGTGAACCGCGGGTCGGCAATCAGGCGCTCGGCACGCTCAATAGCCTCGATGTCGCGGTCAAGCGAATAGAGGTGGCCGTCCGGGCCCAGACGGTCCAGGATAGCGCGTGTGTGGCCGCCGCCACCCAGGGTGCAGTCCACGTAGATGCCGTCCGCACTTATGTCAAGGGCCTCCATACACTCGGGCAGGAGCGCCGGGATGTGATAAACTTCTTCTTCCATCTGCTGCAGGAAATGGCGCGCAGCGCGTGCGCGCGAGGTTTTAGGCTGTAAAGTTAGCTATTTTCGGCGGAAATTTACATATCAAAACTTCACTTTATATCAACTTTCCCCAAAAAGTTATCAACATCCGCTCTAAAACCCACACCAAAACCACTTTGCAGTAATTTACAAATGAAAATAGTGGGGAGGGGCTTTAGGGTACTTAGGGTGTTTAGGGTGTTTAAGGTGTTTAGGGTCATTAAGGTCGTTAAGGACTTTAAGGACCCTAAACACCCTAAGGACCTTAATGACCCTAAGAACTCTCAAGCCCTTCACTAAAACCTCACCTCAAAATCCTGGCGGGGAAGGTGCTTGTAGCTGGCCACCACCACGGTGCCGCGGGCGTTGGCAAATGTCATGCCGTAGCCCTGGAGCTGAGGTGGAGCAGGGCAGTTCAGCAGCAGCGCATGGGGCCTCGGCTCGGTGCAGAGCATGGCCTCGACGGCTTCAGGGCTCACGCGCGAGCAGTCAACGGCAACCAGGTCGGACCCCTCCGGAACATTGCTTACAGGCACACGGCTGTCGGCCATGCGCACGGCCTGGCGAAGCAGTCCGCCGCACTCCACGAGCGCTACCCGCCGGGGCCGGAAAGCTGCCATCAGGCGCACCATCAGGCGCACTTGCGGTTGCGGGCCCAGGCGGTTGTAGGCATAGAAAGCGCAGGGCTGGTGAAGCACTTCGGTGACGAAGCGGTAGGCAAAAGGCGAGTGGATGCCGAAGCCGCGGCCGCTGCGCCAGCGCAGAAAACTCCGCCAAAAATTTAGCGTCGGCGGCATCGGGTGTATTCAAGGAACAGTGCCGCGCACATCAGCAGGTAAATCAGTGTCACGCAGGCATAGGCAATCGCTGTTGAAGTGCGGATGGAATCGGGCGCGAAGCTCATCACCACCGTGTGCTTGCCGGCCGGTACGGCCAGGGCGCGGAGCACATAGTTCACGCGTGCCAGCGGAGCCTCGGTGCCGTCGATGGTGGCATGCCAGCCCCAGGGGAAGTAGACCTCCGAGAACACGGCCACACCACCGCTGCGCGAATCCACATCGTAGGTCAGACGGTTGGGGGTGTACTCAGTCAGCCGGATATAATCCGTGCTGTCCACAGGCGCGGGTGCCGCCGGCAGGGCCGATGCAAAGCGGCGGTCGGCCACGGCCTGATGGCTCAGGTCCAGGCGGCGCACGTCGAGCGCGGCCATCTCCTGGTCGGCGTTATCCACCCACACAATGCTGTCCACCAGCCATGCGTTGCCCAGGGCGCGCTCGTTGCGCACCACCGGAGCCTGGTCCTCGCCCGTAATCACATAGCGGGCGTTGAGCATGTCCAGCACGGCATAGCCGTTGCGCAGCGGCACGGCGATTTCGGCAATCTCCGGGTCGTCCAGGTCGGGGTCGTCCGGGAAGTAGCCGTATTGCAGCACGGGCATCAGCTTGCGCTGGATCAGGTCCTCGTAGCGGTTGAGCTTGGCAGCGTGGTAGCCACCTATCATCTTGTGGAAGTAGGAACGGTTGGGCGAGTTGAAGCCCGGAATATCCATCACGCGGGCGTGCATATCGCCCTCGGCCAGGATGGCACGGTCAATATCGTCCGGGATGAACTCGGCGGTCGGAGCGGCCTCGGCCGGCGTGAATGAGGTGTGGCTCAGATAGCGCTTGTCCACACCGTAGAGGTCGGCCATGATAAGCACGCCCACGCCGCCCACTGCAATGCCGTAGCTGAGGCGGCCGCGCAGGTACAGGAACAGGCAGCCCGAGGCCAGCAGCAGGAACAGCAGCGAACGCAGGGCATCGGTCCGCACCATGCCCATGCGCAGAGCCTCCACAGCCTCGGCGTTGGCCGGATTGGCCAGCGAGTAGGCGTAGGTCATCTGCTGGGTCTGGGCCTCGGAGGCACCCTGCTGGCGGCACATGGCAATCACCTGGTTCTGAATCTGCTGTGCGGTGTAGCGGTCGGTGTCGGTGATGGCGTCGCCGAAAATACCGGGCCACACAATTCCGACCACGCATATCACGGCAGGCACGCCCACAGCCCACATCAGCGGCTTGCGGTAGTGCGCCAGGCGCTCCTTGCCGTCCTCAAGCAGGCGCGCAAGGCCCAGGATGGCAAGCAGGGGGATGGTGAACTCGGCGATGACCAGGATGCTCTCCACCGCGCGGAATTTATTGTACATCGGGAAGTGATAAATCATCGCATCCGACAGTGTTTCAAAGTTGTAGCCCAGCGACAGCAGGATGGAAACCACCGTGCCGGCCAGCAGGCCCCACTTGAGCGGACCGCGCACAATGCAGCAGCCCAGGATGAACAGCGCCATCACTATCACGCCCACGTAGACGGGGCCGTTGGTGCCCTCCGAGTTGTTGAAGTACTGCGTGAGGTACTGCGCTATGGGGGTGCGGTTGATCACCTCGGCGGCATCGTCCAGGCGGTCAAGGGTCATGGGCACCATGCGTCCGCCCTCGGGGCGCGCGCTGGCACCGCCCTTGATGTTGGGGATGAGCAGCGAGAACATTTCCGAGCGGCCGTAGCTCCAGCCCAGGATTTCGGATTTGGCCAGGCCGCCTGTGGGGCGGTCGGCTGAGGCGTCGGGTGTGGACGGTGCAAGGGGTGTGAGCTCGCTCTGGGAGCGCTTGGTTTCCTTGGCGTACTCGTAGGTGTTGTAGAGCGAAGGCGCGTTGGCACCCACGGCCAGCGCTGTGGCGGCGATGGCTATGCCGGTTGCGGCAAGCCACTTGCGCAGGATGCCTTTGCGCAGTGCATCAACCAGATAGGCGATTGCCAGGATTCCGCCCAGCAGGCCGAAATAGTAGGTAATCTGCGGGTGGTTGGCGTTGAGCTGAAGCATGCCGAAGAGCGCCATGAGCGCCGCGCCGGTGAGCCGGCGACCGCGGTACAGCAGGATGAACCCAGCCAGCGTGGGCGGCACATAGGTGAGGGCCAGGAATTTCCAGATGTGGCCCGCGCCTATAATAATAATGAAGTAGGACGAAAATCCCCAGGCCACGGCCCCGATGAGCGCGTAGTACCAGCGCATGCGCAGGGCGTAGAGCAGGATGAGGAAGCCGAACATCATCATGAACAGCAGGTTGGACGGCGTGGGCAGCCCCAGGCCGTAGACCGTGTTGAGCCAGTTGAAGAGCGAGTTGGAGGCGTAGGAAGGCGAAATCTGGAAAGTGGGCATGCCGCCGAACAGCGAGTTGGTCCACAGCGCCTTTTCGCCCGTAGCAGCCTCGTAGGCAGCGGCCTCCTGACCGTTGGCCAGGCCCTGCTGCATGTCGGGCTGGCGCAGCACGTTGCCCTCGAAGTTATCAGGATAGAAAAATGCCAGCGACAGCACGGCCATCACAGCCACCGCCACAAAAAAGCCCCACACCTGCGGGCGCTTCAGATATTGTTTTATTCGTTCCATGCGGACAAAGTTAGCTAAAAATTCTGAAATTCAGCGCACGCGGGCCAGGTCGGTACCGGCGGGAGTCTGGAATATGCGCAGCCCGAACAGCTGCACCATGGCATACACGTGGTCGAACACCTCGGCCTGGATGTGCTCAAAGGTTTTCCACTCGGTGATGGCGCTGAAGAAATATAGCTCCACCGGCAGCCCCGACGGAGTGGGCTCAAGCTGGCGCACCATGTACATACAATCCTTGCGCACGTGCGGGTGAGCGGCCAGGTAGTTCTCAAGATAGCGGCGGAACAGCTGCAGATTGACCATGCGGCCGGCTTCGGCCACCTCGATGCCGTCCAGCCAGCCGCGCTCACGCAGGTCGGCAAGCTCCTCGGCGGTGCAGTAGCGCACGGTGTTGACATCGATATACACCGCGCGGCACACCCGGCGAGCGTCGGCCTGCTTCATGGGCTGGAAGTTGCGGAAGGAGTCGGTGATGAGCGAGTAGGGCGGAATGGTGGACACCGAGTTGTCCCAGTTGCGAACTTTCACGGTGGTCAGGGTCACGTCGATAACCTCGCCGTTCACACCGCTCTTGTCGAGCGTAATCCAGTCGCCGCGCTGCAGCATCTTGTTGGCCGACAGCTGAATGGATGCCACCAATCCCAGGATAGTGTCCTTGAACACCAACGACAGCACCGCGGCCGATGCACCCAGAGCCGTGAGGATTGCCACCGGCGAGCGGCCTATCAGCACGCTGATGCACACAATCACGCCTAAGGCTATCATTATCAGCTTGAGCATCTGGAAAATGCCCTTCACAGCGTAGGCCTTGAGCTTGGGGCGCCGCGCCATGGACTGGTAGAGGTTATCGATGAAGATGGTGATAATCCGCACCGCGGCCACAAGTATATATATAGATGTGATTATGCTGAGCCAGCGGATGGAGTCGGCACTGTCGCCGAAGAACCCGAGGAGCATCCAGCGCACGCAGATGGCCGGTGCAAGCTGGGCCACGGCCTTGAGGAAGCGCGAGTTGATGAGGTCGTCGTCCCAATCCGTGGGCGTGCGGAACACCAGCGCCTCGAGCCCGCGCAGCAAATAATTGAGAGCATAGTAGACTACAATGGCCGAAATAAGGATGCCGGCAAGAATTATGCCGGTTATAACCGTGGCTGAATAGGCGCCGTGGATATTTGCAATTAAAAATTCGCGTATTGTGGTAAACATAGAAGTAATATGATACTGCAAAATTAGCAAAAAATTAGCTTTTCTAAGAGAGCTGGCTGTAATTTTGGAGAAGTTTCAAAAGTTAACATACGTTAGTACCCCCCCCATATTATGTTAAACCGTGTTAATTTGTAACTCAAAACGGCCTCTGGAGGGCTTCAGGGCTTGATTTGTGAAAAAATTTGTCCTACCTTTGCAGAGTGTTTTTCATAGTATTAGATAAAGATAAAGGTTTAGGAAAAGAGACGTTGTGAAACGTCTCTTTTTTTAATTTTTGCGATTTTTGTTTCGTTTTCGTTACAATTATTCCCCGATTCTATTTCATATTGTCAAAAATCTAATACACCGCGGGGATGCCCAGGATATAAAAATAGAAACACTGGCTGTGATGGTTGAAAATTCAGCTAAATTGTGTATATTTGCGTCAGAATTAAAATTTTTCTTATCACAACTTCATGAATAAAGTATTTTTTGCCTCTCTCCTGTGCTGTGCGTGTGCTCTGGCGCCGGCATTTGAGTGTGCAGCCCTCCCGGCCTCGGGCATCCACAAGGCCGGAGCGACAGTCAGCCCCGATGCGCCGGCTGCAGCCCGCGATGTGACAGCCGAATTTGCTCCCGGCTCCCTGAGCGGTCAGATTTGCTTCACCGCTCCCAATAAAACTTATGGCGATGACGACCTCAGCGGCAACATTAATTATATTATTGCAGCCGACGGCAAGACCCTGGACTCCGGTAAGGTGTACACCGGTGTCTACAAGATGGTGGACGTGACCATGAGCGCCGTCGGGTTCTATGACTTCACCGTGACCCTCAGCAACGAGGCCGGCAACGGTCCCTCTGTGACCGTGCGCAAAGGTGTGGGCTATGCGGCTCCCGCCACCCCCGAGGTGACAGCCAGGCTCGCAGGCACATCCGCTGAAATTACATGGGATGCCATCACCACCACCGACGGCGGCAAGGCGCTGGCGGATGCCGTGACCTACCGCGTGGTGCGCTACCCTGATGGCAAAGTGATTGAGGAAGCCACCGCCGCTACCTCGGCCACCGACTCCGAACTGGGCACCGCCCTGGCCGCTTATTCCTACGGCGTGACCGCCATCTGCAACGACACCCCCTCGGCCGAAGGCCTCTCGGCCACAATTGTCAGCGGCGCAGCTTCGTTGCCCTATCTGATGACCTTCGAGGAGAAATCCGACATGGACTATTTCACCATCATCGACAGCAACAACGACGGCTGCACATGGGACTTTTACTACGGCGAGGTGCGCTCGCAGGCCAGCGACGACCGCGATGCCGACGACTGGCTCATGTCGCCTGCCATGGCCATGGAGGCCGGCAAGTTCTATATGGTGTCCATTGACGGCCGTGTGTACAGCCCCGACTATCCCGGCAAATTCGAGGTGATGATGGGCGACGCCCCCACCCCTGAGGCCATGACCACCCGCATCATCGCTCCCAACGAGGTGCGCACCGAACCCCTGACCACCTTCCGCGGCCTGGCCGCTCCCCAGGGCTCGGGCAACAAATATCTGGGTATCCACTCAATCACCGAAGCCGGCAACTGGTGGCTGTTCGCAACCAACCTGAGCGTGAGCGCGGCCTACGAGCCCACCGCTCCCGCAGCTCCTACGGCTTTCTCGGCAGTGTCAGCTGCTGATGGTGCCCGCACTGTGGATATCACCCTCACCGCTCCGCTCAAGGACCTTGCCGGCAACGACCTGGTGGCCCTGACCTCGCTCGACGTTTACCGCGACGGCGCCCTGATTCACAGCACTCCCAACCCCACTCCCGGCCAGACCGTGAGCTTCACCGACGAGGAAGCGGGCGAGGGTAGCCACACCTACACCGCCAGCGCCGCCAACGCCACCGGTCGCGGCGTGGATGCGCTGGCGTCCGGCTTCGCAGGTGTCAACCTGCCCGCCGCCGTCACCGAGGCCTACGCCTACAGCACCGACGTGCCCGGCGAGGTGATTGTGGAGTGGAAGCCCGTCACCACATTTATCGATGGCACTCCGATGGATGAATCGCTCGTGACCTACTGCATCTACACCAACGTAACCGGCACTGACATGAAGATTCTGGAGGGCCTCACCGGCACAAGCGCCAAGTTCCAGATTATGTATCCCACCGACGAGCAACCCCAGATGTTCATGCAGTTCGGCGTAACGGCCGAAACCGCCGGCGGCGAGAACACCAAGGGCGTGCTCACCGAATTCGTGGGTCTGGGCGAAGCCTACGAGCTCCCCTACGAGGATTCCTTCGCCGACCTCAAGATGAACTACCTATCGATGATGGGCGGCAGCGATGCCTTTGCCTACTGGGACAACGCTTCCGATACCACCTTCGAGGAAGTGCAGTCGCAGGACGATGACAACGGCCTGCTGGCCATGTTCTCGCAGTACATCGGCAGCTGGGCCTACTTCCGCACCGGTATCATCGACCTTGCCGATGCCACCAACCCCGTGCTCACCTTCTACGTCTACAACTACTTCACCCCCGAGATTGCCAACCACAACACCATCGAGGTGCAGATTGGCCGCTACGCCCGCTTTGAATCCGTCAAGACCGTCACCCTGAGCGACTTCGGCACCGAGGGCTGGCACCGCGTGGAAGTGCCTCTCACCGACTATCTGGGCCAGCAGATTCAGGTGAACCTCATCGGCACCACCGACCGCTTCCAGTGGATGCACATCGACAACTTCAAGGTGATGGACCGCAAGCAGAAGGACCTTGCGATTACTGCCGTCAACGTGCCCGCACGTGTCAAGGCCGGCAACACCGCCCCTGTAGCCGTGCAGCTGGCCAACCTGGGCCTGGGCGATGTGCCCGAGTTCACCCTGGAACTCCTGCGCGACACCGAGGTGATTGACAGCAAGACGTTCAAGAACATAGAGTCCGACCTCCGCTTCAGCCACACCTTCAGCCAGCTGCACTCCGTGGCTTCGCCCGAGAGTGTGGACTACCAGGTGGTGCTCACCTACGAGGCCGACGGCGACCCGGCCAACAACGAGTCGGCCATCCTGCCCGTAATCACCATCTTCCCCAACTATCCCGCCGTGACCGACCTCACCGCCACCTATGCCGAGGGCAACACCAAGGCCATCACCCTGCAGTGGAGCCAGCCCGACCTCACCGCCGACTATGCTGACGACATCACCGAGGGCTTCGAGGGTGCCGCTTCGTGGACTTCGAAGGTCGAAGGCTGGACAATGGTGGATGCCGACCGGAAATACATCTACGGCTTCAACTTCTTCAACGTTCCCGCCACCGGCCCGCAGCCCAACACCCAGTGGTCGTGGTTCGTGATGGACGACACCTGGACGCCCATGGCCGAGCATTTCTCCGACCCCAACTACTACGAGGCTCACTCCGGCCACCGCTACATCGGTTCCATGGCCGTGACCGACGGTACTGCCGACTACATCGAGCAGCGCGTGGACGACTGGGCTATCTCGCCCGAGCTCTACGGCGGTGCACAGACCATCTCCTTCTGGGCCAAGTCTATGCTGGCCGACTGCTTCGAAACCGTTGAGGTTCTCTACTCGACCACCGGCAAGGATGTGGCCGACTTCACCTCGGTGGCCAAGTTCGAGAAAATCCCCTGGACCTGGACCCAGTACTATGCCGAGCTGCCCGCCGGTGCCCGCTACTTCGCCCTGCGCAACACCAGCCGCGACGAGTACGTGGCCATGATCGACGACGTGAACTTCACTCCTGCCGAGCAGGTGGACGACCTGGCCGTGAGCGGCTACAACATCTACCGCGACGGTAAGCAGATCAACGACGCTCCCGTGGCCTCCACCACCTATGCCGACGAGTGCGACACGGCTCTCAAACCCGTCTACACCGTCACGGCCCTCTATGTGAACCGCGGCGAGTCGGCCTTCTCCAACGCCGCCACTCCCGAGCTCACCGGCCTTGAAGGCGTGGCCGCCGCGGCAGTGCGCGTGTTTGCCTCCGCAGGCTGCATCAACATTATCGGCGCCGAGGGCCTGCCTGTGGCAGTCTACGGCATCGACGGACGCACCGTCTGCGCCTGCACCGGCACCGGCCGCGATGCCATCGCCGTGGCTCCGGGCGCCTACATCGTGCGCACCGGCAGCACAGTCCACAAGCTCAGCGTGCGCTGATAGCCGCGCTATCAATCAACTCTCAACCCGGCCTTTCCACTTCGGCGGAAAGGCCGGGTTTTGTAATTTTTACACGCAAAAATTGCAGTAAATAAGCCCATTTGGTGCCTGTGGACCGAATTTTTCAGGGTACGGTTTGAAAATATGGTAAAAAAAGCGTATCTTTGTGCGTTTTTTAGCCGAAATAATAAAACCACTTATCATACAATGGCAACCTTAGAAAAAATCAGAAGCAGGCAGAAGTTCCTCTTCATTATCATCATCGTGGCTCTGCTTGCATTCATTCTCGGAGACTTCCTGACCTCCGGCCGTACCTACTTCGGCCAGCCCACCACCGTGGCCAAGGCCGCCGGTGCGAAGGTGGAATATCAGGACTACCAGAACCGCATGAGCGAAGCCGGCGAGCAGCTCCGCAACCAGGGCCGCGAGTACAGCAACGACGCCCTGTCGCAGAGTGTAATCCAGGACCTCCTCACCCGTAACCTCCTTGACAACGAATACGAGCGTCTCGGCATCACCGTGACCGATAAGGAACTCACCGAGGCTATGACCGGTGCCAACCAGGTGCCCGCAGCAGCTCAGATGGTGGCTTACCTCTCGCAGCAGCTCGGCCTCCCCGAGGCTTCCGCATCGGCCGTGTTCGACGCTATGAACAACCCCGCCAAGTATGGCCTCCGTCCCGAAGCCGGCGAGCAGCTCCGCAGCATCTGGGCCGGTCAGGAAAAAGAGCTCGAAGAGCAGATGAAGAACCAGAAGTTCATGAGCCTCATCACTGGCCTGTTTACCTACAGCAACGTTGACGCCAAGGCTTTCTACGACGACAACGCCACCACCCGCCACATCGCTTATGCCTCCAAGGGCATCGCCGGTATGGCCGATGACGCCGTTGACTTCAGCGACGCCGACATCAAGGCTTACTGGAACGACCACAAGCAGAACTACCGCATCGACGAGGAAACCCGCGAGGTGCAGTACATCTTCGTGCCCATCGAGCCCTCGCAGGCCGACCGCGTTGCCGGTCAGCAGGCTGTTGAGAACGCCATCGTGGCCCTCAACGCAACTCCCGGCACCGAAGGCGTGGCAACCGACACCCGCTTCGTCGTGACCCCCGCCAAGGCAACTGCCGCTCAGTTCCGCAATCCCCAGCTCCGCACCATCCTCCAGGAGAACGAGGCCGGCCATGCCGAGCTCCTCACCCGCGAGGGCGACGACTACACCATCGTTAAAATCCTCAACATCACCACCGGCATCGACTCCATCAACCTGTCCATGCTCCAGGCAATGCCCGAGGTTAACTCCGACAGCATCCTCAACCTGATCAAGGGCGGCGCAAGCTTCGCTTCCGTTTCCAACGGCGTCACCATCCAGGGTCAGGACAGCATCTGGTCGGCTCTTGAAATCGACGGCATCAAGCCCACTGTGAAGGCCGCCCTCGAGAACGCCACCATCGGCTCAGCTTTCGCTCTCACCGACACCATCCAGGGCATGCCCCTCACCACTATATATAAGGTGAACCGCCGCCACGCCCCGGTTAAGTACTACGACATCGCCACTATCGAGTACACCGTCGATCCCTCCAACGAAACCCTCACCGACCTCACCGGCAAGCTCCGCACTTTTGTCAGCAACCACTCTTCGGCCGCTGACTTCGCCGACGCTGCCTCCGACGAGGGCTACTCCGTGCTCACCGACCAGGTTAGCGCCTCCTCCGTTGGCATCGGCAACGCTGCCGAAAGCCGCAAGTTCGTCAAGTGGGCAATGGATGCCAAGAAAGGCCAGGTATCGCCCATGATGCAGGACGACAAGCAGACCTACCTCATCGCCGTGGCCGTGAAGGACATCTACAACGACTATCTGCCCGCCACCTCGGCTGCCATCGCTCCCCAGATTCGCCTCCAGGCCCTCAACGCCAAGAAGGCCGCCAAGCTCGCCGCCGAATATGCCGGCAAGGGCAACAGTGTGGCTGACTACGCCAAGGCCATGGAAACCGAAGTGCAGGAAGGCGACGTAACCATCGTTTCGCCCGCGCTCCTCACCCTCGGTGTTAACGAAAGCGCACTTCAGGGCGCCATCGCAGCTGCCGACAAGGGCCAGCTCGTAGGTCCCGTTGAAGGCACCCGCGGCATCCTGGTGTTCGAAGTAAAGGACATCAACAACGACAACCGTCCCTTCAACGCTGCCGAATATGGCCAGCGCTTCATGCAGAACTTCGGCTTCAGCCGTCGTCAGTCGCCCCTGCCCCTCCTTCTGGGCAAGGACAAAGTTGACAACCGTTCGCTCAACTTCGTTCAGTCGCCCGTAGAATAATCAGGTAACCGCACAACAAAAACTCACGCACACCCGCAGGCCCCCCGGCCTGCGGGTGTGTCGCTTCCGGGCGCTGCAAGCAGCGCCAACCAACAAACCCATGTGTCCAAAGTTGGCTCGCTTGCGAGCCCTGAAAAAAGAAAGGAAAGAAAAATGCCTCGCGACCCTCGCCACGACTACCGCACCCGCTGCATTTATCATATCACCATGACCAAAGCCGCCGGAGTGCCCGTTTTTTCCAAGCTCGTCGGTCCTCCCGAAGCGGTTGAGGTTGAGCGGCTGCCCGTGGGGCGTATCATTGAGCGCCACCTGCGCACTACCCGTGCCTTGTGTCCCCATTTGCGTGTGCTCCAGTATGTCATCATGCCTGACCATATCCACTTCGCAATCTTTGCCGAGGACTATTTGCCGCGCGCCCTGGGCAGCTATATAGGCATGCTTAAAGTGAAGATAGGGCAGCAGGTGCGGCAGGAGTTCCCTGCCTGCNGCCCCGTGTTCACCGATGATTTCTATGACCGTATCCTACGCCCTTACCAAAGCCTGACAACCATCTGCGAATACATCCGTCAGAATCCCTATCGCCTGGCAGTGCGCCGCGNCAACCCCGACTACTTTCGCAAAGTCGCAAACATAAGNATCGGCAATAGCCGCTGGCAAGCCTACGGAAATCTCCAGCTTCTCGAAAATCCCTTCAAAGCTCCGGTAGTGATTCATCGGGCCGACTCGCCCGNACTGCGACAAGCCAAGCAGAACCGTTGGTTCCATATTGCCTCCAATGGTGGCGTGCTGGTGTCACCGTTTATTTCACCNGCAGAAAAAGAAATCCGCCGTCAGGCCGAAGCGCTCGGTTCAAAAATCATACTGCTCACCAATGAGCCTTTCACCGANCGCTGGAAACCTGCCGCTCACGACTTTGACCGCTGCGTTTCCGGACGTCTGCTTATCCTGGCTCCTGAGGAATTCATNCCTCCAGGCCGTGATACATTTCTGTATCTCAACAGTATAGCCGAAACCATCTGCGGCTTGANNCCCCCACAAAAAACCGCAGGAGCATCTCACGATGACCCTGCGGCGTCTAAACCTTAAAAATCTAATCCTATGAAAAAACTAATTCAATACTTTACTTCTTTCTGCTGTTGTAATACTAATACGTCGGNTCGTGGTCTTTTGTTGCATCGGCTTTGTGGCAAAATCATCTTTTTAGCGCTTTTTTGCAGTAGCCCCCGATTTTTTTGACTATATTTGCACTATGTCATATTTTAATGTAACCATTCTTGGCTGCGGNAGCGCTACTCCCAGCCTGCGCCACAATCCCAGTGCTCAGGCNGTGTGCTACCATCAGAAGTGTATGCTCATTGACTGCGGCGAGGGCACACAGCTGCAACTGCGCCGCTTCGGCATCTCCTTTGCCAAGATTNCGGATATTTTTATCTCTCACCTCCACGGCGANCACTTCCTGGGCCTNCCGGGGCTGCTGTCCACCATGTCGCTCCACAGCGTGGAGGGCACCGTCACCATCCACACCTTTGCCGAGGGCGCCGACATTCTGCGCCGGCTCATGGACCTTTTCTGNCGCGACCGTTCCTTCCGCATCGTCTACGATATCATCGACCCCAAGAACCCCGGTGTGGTCTACGAGGACGATAATCTCACCGTGACGGCCTTCCCTCTCTACCACCGTGTGCCCTGCGTGGGCTATATATTCCGCGAAAAGCCCAAGCGCCGCCACATCGACGGCGAGGCGGCCAAGTTCTACGGCGTCCCGGCCTATGCCATGAACTCGCTGCGCGACGGCCATGACTACGTGGCACCGGACGGCACCGTCNTCCCCAACGAACGNCTCACCAANGCTCCGTCGCCNTCGATGAGCTATGCCTACGCTTCCGACACTGCCTTCAACCCCGCNGTGGCCGANGCCGTCCGCGGGGTCGACGTGCTTTTCCATGAGGCCACNTATGGCGATGTGGACGAGTACAANGCCGCTCCCCGAGGCCACTCCACCGCCCGCCAGGCTGCCGAGATTGCCGCGCGNGCTGAGGTGGGGCAGCTGGTGATAGGCCANTACTCCAAGGTGATTACCGACTCCGATGCCCTGGCCGACGAGGCACGCACNGTGTTTCCGCGCGTCACCGCCGCCAACGAGGGCTTAAAGATTGACCTGATATGACCTCGCCGCTCACCGACGACTACTTCATGGGCCTGGCATTGGCCGAAGCCCGCGCGGCNGCCGAGGCCGGCGAAATCCCCGTGGGCGCCGTGGTGGTGTGCAAAGGTCATGTGTTGGGGCGCGGNCATAATCTCACCGAGGCCCTGGCCGANGTCACGGCCCATGCCGAGATGATGGCTATCGGCGCCGCCGCGCAGACCCTCGGCGGGAAATACCTGCCCGATTGNACCCTCTACGTCACCCTGGAGCCGTGCCCCATGTGCGCCGGAGCCATCGGCTGGAGCCAGNTGGGCCGCATAGTCATCGGNGCCTCCGACCCCAAGCGCGGCTATTCCACCATCCTCGCTCNGGGCAAAACACCATTTCACCCCCGCGCCGAGGTGGTCACAGGGGTCCGNGCCGACGAGTGCCGACACATTATCCGCGAATTTTTCCTTAAAAAAAGAGTGAAGTGATGCATTATTTCATAATTGCCGGCGAGGCCTCAGGCGACCTCCACGCCTCGCACCTGATTTCCGCCCTGCGCCGCCACGANCCCGNNGCCATCTTCACCTTCCTTGGTGGCGACCTNATGGCCGAAGCCTCCGGCGAGCAGCCTGTGATCCACTACCGCGACATGGCCTATATGGGTTTCAGCGAAGTGCTGCGCAATCTTGGCAAAATATCGAAGAATTTCTCCACCGCGCGCCATGNCCTCCGCATGGCCGCTCCGGACGCCCTCATCCTGGTTGACTATCCCAGCTTCAACCTCAAGATGGCCGCTCANGCCTCAAAGGCCGGTGTGCCGGTGTTCTACTATATCTCGCCCAAACTGTGGGCGTGGAAAAAATGGCGCGTGGCCGACATCCGCCGCCACGTGGCCCGGGTGATGTGCATCCTGCCTTTCGAACCNGAGTTCTACCGCGCCAATGCCTACGACCGCGCCGTCTANGTCGGCAACCCCTCGGTGTCGGAAATTGACCACGACGTGGCCGCNGCCCGTCCCCGTGCCGAATTTCTGGCCGAGCACCGCCTGCGCGACCGCCCACTGGTGGCGCTCATGCCCGGNAGCCGTCGCGGNGAAATCAAAAACAACTTGCCCGTGATGCGCGCCGCNGTGGACCGTTTTCCNCAGTACCGTGGCGTGATTGTCGGCGCCCCGGGGATTGCCGATGAGCTCTACGCCCGCTGTGGTGCAGGCCAGTTGCCTGTGGTGCGGGTGGCCCATGCCGCCGACCTGCTTGTGCACTGCCGNGCAGCGCTGGTCACCTCAGGCACNGCCACGCTCGAAACCGCCCTGGTGGGNGTGCCGCAGGTNGTAACTTATCGCGCAAATGGCTCCAAACTGTCCTACGACATCATGAAGCGCATCCTGAGTGTCGACTATGTGTCGCTNCCCAATCTGATAACCGGCAGCGAGATAATCCCCGAGATGCTGCTGCACGAATGTACANCCGACCTNGTGGCCGAGCGCCTCGCACCCCTACTGCGCGACACACCCGAGCGCGCCGCCCAGCTTGACGGCTACGCCCGGATGCGCACAATCCTCGGAACTTCCGACGCCGCCGAAACCGCAGCGCAGATGATTATGGATTACTTCGCGGGATAGTTATCGAAGTCGTAGAGCACGGTGCTCAGGTAGCGCTCGCCGGTGTCGGGCAGGAGCGNCACGATAGTTTTGCCCTCGTTTTCGGGTTTNCGGGCTTCGGCAAGCGCCACNGCAAANGCGGCNCCNGANGANATACCNACCAGCANNCCCTCCTTNTGNGCCAACAGACGCGAGGCAAGCACGGCGTCCTCGTCGGGCACGGCCACAACTTCGTCCACCACTGCGGCGTCGTAGTTTTTGGGCACGAAGCCGGTGCCTATGCCCTGAATTTTGTGCGGGCCCGGCTTGCCGCCTTCAAGCACGGGCGAGTTTTCCGGTTCCACGGCCACCACGCGCACCGAGGGCTTGTGCTCTTTCAGGGCGCGGGCTATGCCGGTGACTGTGCCGCCTGTACCCACTCCGGCCACAAAAATATCCACTTCGCCGTCCGTGTCGCGCCAAATCTCCTGGCCCGTGGTGCGGTAGTGCATGGCTGGATTGGCCGGATTGTCGAACTGCATGGGGATGAACGAGCCCGGATTTTCGGCCTGAAGCTCGCGGGCGCGGCGGATGGCCCCGTTCATGCCCTCGGCTCCCGGGGTGAGCACCAGTTCGGCGCCAAGCGCCTGAAGCAGTTTGCGGCGCTCTATGCTCATGGTGTCGGGCATGGTCAGAATTAGCTTGTAGCCCTTGACGGATGCCACCCAGGCCAGGCCTATGCCTGTGTTGCCACTGGTGGGCTCGATGATGAGAGCGCCCGGTTTCAGCGCGCCGGTGCGCTCGGCATCCTCAATCATGGCCAGGGCAATGCGGTCCTTCACACTGCCGCCGGGGTTGAACGACTCGATTTTCACCAGCACGCGGGCCTTGAGGCCCTCGGCTTTCTCAATGTTTTTCACTTCCATCAGCGGGGTGTTGCCGATGAGTTCGGTCAGGGAGTTGTATATCTTTGCCATAATGTTTTATGCTTTATATTCGGTTGCTACGGCCTGCTGCTGCACGATGCGCGACCCTGCGGGCACCGAGTTGGTGAGCCACACGTTGCCGCCGATAATCGAGCCCTTGCCCACGGTGATGCGGCCCAGGATGGACGAGTTGGAGTACACCGTCACGTTGTCCTCCAGGATTGGGTGGCGCGGCAGATTGATGGGATGGCCTTCGTCGTCGAAAGTGAAGCTCTTGGCACCCAACGTCACACCCTGGTAGAGAGTGACGTGTTTGCCTATGATGCAGGTTTCGCCGATTACCACACCCGTGCCATGGTCAATGGCGAAATACTCGTCGATTTCAGCGCCGGGATGGATGTCGATGCCCGTGGCCGAGTGAGCCAGCTCAGTCAGGATGCGTGGAATCACCGGTATGCCCAGGCGCAGCAGCGCGTGAGCCACGCGGTAGTGGGTCATGGCCTCAACGGTGGGGTAGCACAGGATAACCTCGCCGTAGTTGTCCACCGCAGGGTCGTTGTTGTAGATTGCCTGCACGTCCGTGTAGAGCAAGCGTTTGATTTCGGGTAGCTCTGAGATGAAGGCCATGGCCAACTCGTCGGATTTGTCACACACGTCGCTCTCGATGCAGTCGCGGTGGAAGAGCATGGCACATTTTATCTCGGCGGCCAGCGAGTGGTAGAGCTTATCCACGCACACGCCGGTGTAGTGCAGTCGCATATTGGCATCATTGCGGTGGCGCTTGTAGAAATCCGGGAACACTATCACCTTAATCATCTGTATAATATCCCTAAGCACGGGCAACGATGGGAACTGACCCTTGCCGCGGGCCGCCATCTTGCGCTCGCGGGGGCTTATTTCAGCTAATAGCTCGATATTCTTTTGCAGAGTTTCCTCAATTTTTGTCTTTGTCATTTTTAAAGCTAAGCGATGAATTCGGTTATACATAAATAACACGCGCATCCGCCAGCAGGTTTAATAAATTGAGGAAATTCTGCATTGTGTCCCTGTGCCCGAGGCTTGCCTCGGGGAGGCGCTCACTCCCACCAGCGGTGGAAGTGGTGCACCGGGCCGTGGCCGTGGCCGATGCTGTAGGCCGCTCCGGCGGCGATGGCTTGCGAAATATAGTCCTTGGCCGCGGCAATGGCATCGTCAAGTTCCAGGCCCAGCGCCAGTTGCGAGGCTATGGCCGACGACAGCGTGCACCCGGTGCCATGGGTGTTCGCCGTGGCTACGCGCGGCGAGCTCAGCTCCAGAATTTCGTCCGTTTCGGCGTTGTAGAACACATCCGTGAGCACATCGGCTGTCAGATGCCCGGCCTTTAGAAGCACCGAAGTGCGTCCGCCCTGCGACAGCTCGCGCACCGCAGTCCCGAAATCGGCGGGACCATTGATTTTCCGGCCCAGCAGTATCTCGGCTTCGGGCAGGTTGGGGGTAATCACCCGCGCGCAGGGCACGAGCACATCGCGCAGCGTGGCCACGGCATCGGCCTCCAGCAGCGGGTCGCCCGAGGTGGCCACCATCACGGGGTCGAGCACTATGTTGCGCACATCGTATTGCCTCAGCACGGATTCCACCGTCCGTATCAGCTTGGCCGAGTGCAGCATGCCGATTTTCACGGCGTCGGCCCCGATGTCGTCCAGACACGAGCGTATCTGTCCTGCCACAAATTCCTCAGGGATAGGGTGAACGCCGGTCACCCCCACGGTGTTCTCATCCACCACGGCCACCACGGCCGTCATGGCATAGCAGCCCAGGGCCGAAATTGTTTTCAGGTCGGCCTGTAGTCCGGCACCACCGCTGGGGTCGCTTCCGGCGATGGATAATACTCTCTTGTACTGTTTCATATCTTCCAATTTTCAAGCATATAGGCACTGTCCCAGAACATCCATTCCATGCGGGTGCACATCACAAAAGCCTCGGTCATTTCCCGGCGTACCTCGGGACTTGCCTTGGCGGCCAGTTCGTCGGCAATCTCCAGTGCGCGCACCGTCGAAGCCTCGAAGGTAGGGTCGGCATACGTGCCTATCCACATGGCATAGGGGTTGCCCTCGGCGGCCTGCGCGGCAATGGCTTTACCCACCTCCAGATAGACCTTGAAGCAGGGCAGCACGGCTGCTAATTCTACCTCCACGGGGTTGTAGGCCTGGGCTTTAAGCACCGAAGTATAGAGCATGCAGCCCGGAGCTTTGGCTTCGGGGCGCACGCCGTAGCGGCTCAGGAAGGTGGCGTGCATGGCTGTTTCCACCTCGATACCGTGGCTGGCGAAGCGGGCGAAATCTGCAATCATATCTTTATCCGTCAGGCGCGAGGCTATGTGTGCCAGCACGCGGGCATAGTCGGCCAGATAGAGCGAGTCCTGAGCCAGATAGAAGGCGAATTTCTCCACCGGCAGCGTGCCCGCGGCCAGTTCGCGCACAAAACCGTGGCGCAGAATTTCGTTGTAGACGGGTGCGGCGGCCTCCCAGGCCTCATCGCTCCATTTTTTAGAGCTTGTCATAATGTGAATGTGTTGGTTGTTAGTGTCTTAAGGTCGATGGTGAAAAGACGCCCCAGCAGTGGTTGTCCGAAGCCTGCAATCAGCTCTATGGCCTGTGTAGCCTGAATGGCACCCACCACTCCCGGCACAGTGCCGAGCACTCCGGCCACTCGCCGCGGCAGCGAGCACAGCGCCTGGCGGTCGGGGTAGAGGTCGGTGTAGCGGCGTCCGCTCTCGGGCCCGAACACGGCCACCTGGCCGTGAAATTCGCCTATGGAACCGTAGACCCATGTTCGGCCCGCGCGGGCACAGGCATCGTCAATCAGATAGCGAGTGGCGAAGTTGTCGCAGCAGTCCACCACCAGGTCGTACTGCGCCGCGAGCGCGTCGGCGTTCTCCGGCGTAATGCCCTCGGGGTGCAAGGTAATCTTGACCTCGGAGTTCAGGGCACCAAGGCGCGCGGCGGCCCGCTCGGTTTTGGGCTGTCCGATTTCGGCCTCGCTGTAAAGCACCTGCCGTTGCAGGTTGCTCAGGCTCACCACGTCCGGGTCGGCCAGGCCAAGATGGCCTACGCCCGCGGCGGCAAGATAGGTTGCCACCGCGGAGCCGAGGCCCCCCACGCCGATAATCAGCACGGACGCCCGGCGCAGGCGCTCCTGGCCCTCGGGGCCGATTTCGGCCAGCATAGTCTGGCGGCTGTAGCGGTCGGTTTCAGTCATAATGGTCAAATATCAAAGCATTTGTCCCAGTCCTTCCACACCGCCTCGTAGCCATGGGCGCGGATTGAGGCTGCCACCTCGGCCGGCGTGCGCTCGTCGCTCACGGCGAATTGCTCAAGCGACTGCGGATAGGTGCAGTAGCCGCCCGGGTCCGTCTTGGAACCGGCACTCATGGATGTGGCACCGAGGGTGGCGATGTTGTCGCGGAAATCGGGGCGCTCGCGCGTGGACACGGAAATATCCACGTCGGGGTCGAAAATACGGAAAGCGAAGGTGAGCTGCGCCAGTTCGCGGTCGCTCATCACCACATTGGGCTGATAGCCACCCTCGGCCGGACGCATGCGCGGAAAGTTCACGCTGTAGCGCGTGCGCCAGTAGTGCTTGCGCAGGTACAGCAGGTGGCGCGCCATCATCGTCACGTCCGTGCGCCAGTCCTCCAGGCCTATGAGCACCCCCATGCCTATTTTGTGCACTCCGGCCTGGCCCATGCGGTCAAAGCCGTTCACGCGCCACTCGAAGTTGGATTTCATGCCCGCCGGGTGGTAGGTTTTATATTTATCGCGGTTGTAGGTTTCCTGGAAGCACACCACACCGTTGAGGCCGCTGTGGGTCAGGCGCTCGTAGTCCTCGGCTTTGAGCGGCATCACCTCGATGGAAAGGTTGCTGAAATAGGGGCGGCACACCTCGAGGGCTTTTTCCAGATATTCCACACCGGCCACTCGCGGGTTCTCGCCCGTCACCAGCAGCAGGTTCTCGAAGGGCCCCAGGCGGCGGATGGCCTCACATTCGGCCTTGATTTGCTCCGGGGTGAGCACCACGCGGGCGAACTGGTTGTGGCGGTTGAAGCCGCAGTACACACACGAGTTCGTGCACGAGTTGGTAATGTACATCGGGATGTAGAGCGAAATCACCTTGCCAAAACGCTTCTGAGTGAGCTGTCGGCTCAGCGCGGCCATGCGTTCAAGGTAGGACGCTGCTGCGGGCGATATCAGAGCCATGAAATCATTGATGTCGCGGCGCTCGCGGCTGAGGGCACGCTCAACATCGGCGGCCGTCTTGGCATTGATGGCTGCGGTGGTGGCGTCCCAGTCGTAGTTTTTCAGTTCGTCGGAAAACATATCAGTCAAGGAATGAAGTCAGAGGGCTCGAAGCTTCGGCGCAGCGCGATTGTGCGCCCAGGCCGGCCTCGTAGGCCTGACGGCCCGCAATCACTGCCAGGCGGAAGGCATCGGCCATGGCAACAGGGTCGCCGGCAACGGCGATGGCGGTGTTCACCAGCACGGCATCGGCGCCCATCTCCATAGCCTCGGCTGCATGCGAGGGCGCACCCAGGCCGGCATCCACAACCACAGGCAGTGTGCTTTCCTCGATGATTATGGACAGCAGTTCGCGTGTCACCAGGCCCTTGTTGGTGCCTATCGGTGCGCCCAGGGGCATCACGGCCGCGGCTCCGGCGCTCTCCAGGCGCTTGCACAGCACGGGGTCGGCCTGGACGTAGGGCAGTACCTTGAAGCCCAGCCTGGCAAGCTCCTCGGTGGCTGCCAGGGTTTCCACCGGGTCGGGGAACAGGTATTTGGGGTCGGGGTGAATTTCAAGCTTCACGAAATCGGTGCCGAAGGCCTCGCGGGCAAGTTGGGCGGCCAGCACGGCCTCGGCGGCATTGCGTACGCCCGAGGTGTTGGGCAGCAGCTGGATGCCTTCATGACTCACGTGGCGCAGCATATCGTCGGCGCGGTTGGTCATGTCGATGCGCTTCATGGCCACGGTCACCATCTGGGTGCCGGAGGCCTTGATGGCCTCGGCCATAAGTTGGTTGGACGGAAATTTACCGGTGCCCACAAAGAGGCGCGAGCTGAACTCGCGGCCTCCTATGATAAGATTTTGCATATTGTTTCAGTGGTTTTGATTGGGTTATCAGAATTAAGGATGGTGCCGGACACGGCAATGCCGCTCACGCCGGTGGCCATGATTGCGGGAATATCGGCCGCGGTGATACCGCCGATAGCCACCACGGGCAGCGTGATGCCCTCGCGGCGGCAGTCAGCCAGGATGCGGCGGTAGCCCTCGGTGCCCAGCACAGGGCTCAGACGCTCCTTGGTGGTGGTGAAGCGGAAGGGGCCCAGCCCGATATAGTCGGCTCCGGCAGCATGGGCGGCGCGGATATCGGCGGCGGTATTGGCCGTGGCACCTATTATAAAGCCGGGTCCTAACAGGCGGCGAGCCTCGGCCACAGGCATATCGTTTTTGCCCACGTGAACTCCATCGGCCCCGGCACGGCGCACCAGCTCCACGTGGTCGTCGAGAATAAAGGTGGCTCCGGCGGCGCGGCACAGCGGGCGGATTTGGTCGGCGGCGCGCAGAATTTCGTCGGCCCCGGCGCCCTTCATGCGCAGCTGCACCCACCGGCAGCCGCCGTCAAGGGCCAAGCGGGCGCCCTCGGCCGTGCCGACGCGGCCGTTATCGTGGGTGATGAATTGCAGACGGAAGTGCTTGAGGTTCACCGGGCTCCACGCTGCGCCCAGCATGGCCGCTCCGGCAAATCCGAGTGCTTCGACTTCGGCAAGGCGCCCGCCGCTCACCCCGCCCAGTGCGTAGGCGCGGCTCAGGTCGGCCTCGCGCAGTGCCTCGGGTGTGAAAGCGCTGCGGTAGCCGGGCTTGGAAATGGAGTCGAAGATGGGCGACAGGAAGCAGTAGTCCGCCTCCGCGTCGGCCAGTTCCTCAAGGCTGTGGCACGAGCGGCTGACCAGCCCCGTCCAGCCCGCGGGCGTGTGTGGATTGCGCGAATTAAGGTGTACTCCGCCCACTCCGGCCTCGGCGGCAAGACAGGTGCAGTCATGCAGGCTGAGGCGGCTGCGGTAGTCCCGGGGGATGGCACTAAGCAAGGCGGACATCTCGGCAGCACTCGCCCCGGGCTTGCGGATGTGCACGCGGTCGGCCCCGAGGTCCAGCTGGCGCACTATGGCTTCGGCCTCGCCTGCGTAGAATTCAGGCAGGGTGATGACTATCGTTTTCATCCGCCGCACACCGCTCCGATTACTATTACTGTTGCGCCCTCGGTGAGCACGAAGCCCTCGCGCTCGGCGGCTGGCACAACGCGGTTGTTGACCGCTACGGCTGTTCCGGGGCGGTCAAGGTCGAGGCTGCTCAGCACCGCGGCAAGCGTGGTGCCGGGGGCGATTTCGCATGTGTGGTTGTTGACAGTTATTTTCATTGCAGTCGTGGATATATACGCAAGGGGGGATATGCGGACGACACGACTACGAACAAGTCCTTCCGGCGGTATTAACCGCTTCAAGTTCATAGGGTATAATCTCAGCCCGTCCTTCGGGCACCCCTCTTGTTGTTACTCCGCAAAGTTAAACATAAAAATCGGGAAAATAAAAAACATCGGTCGGAAAATTTCGGCCGATGTTTTTTTCGCTGATTATGTCTTTCTGAAAATATCTTATAAAAAGATTGGTAATGATAATGACTTGAGAAAAGATTGGATTGATTAGTGATCATGAGCAGCATCGCTGCGTTTGTAAGTATAATGTTTTTAGGGGCTTATCGGTTCAAAACAGGTCGCGACAATCACTGCACAATCGTGTTACAAATCAGTTACTTCAAAAAGTATGATTGTCGGTGTAACAATTTTGTAATAAAATTTGATGTTGTCAAATATCAGTAAATCAATTTGTTATTGCGTGTGAAACTTGTTTCGCGGCTGCTTAACATATCTTAACACTAAAATATTTGCACCCCGGAAAAAGCGCCCTAAATTTGCAATGTCGGAAGACAAAAGAACTACTACTAATAAAAGAAATAGATTAGATTGGTTAATGATAATGAGCACCGCAGGCCCGTCGCGACGACGGGCCTGCGGTGTGTTCATACATTTCGTCAAAAATAATTCTAACAAATTATAGTAGAACTCAAATTATTTTTATATCTTTGAGCACTTCTTAACCTTAAAACTGATATAATTGTTTATGAAAAACTATTTTATTATTTTAATGTTGGCTTTCTTTTGCTCTTTGCAGATGTGGGCACAAACTGATGTCTCGAATGATTTTACCTACCAATATGAGGGTACGGAGCTGATCTACACTATATTGGACGAAACCTCAAGAGAATGCGAAACAAAAGCTTGCGAAAACATTAGTTATTATTATCGCGAACCTGGCAATAAGGTAAGCGGTAAGGTGGTTATACCTTCGAAAGTTTTCAATGGCGAGATTGAATACACTGTTGTCAAGATTGGTGACGGTGGATTCTGCGACAATGCTGAATTACAGGACATACAACTACCGAATACTATAACTACTATTGGTGACGCGGCTTTCTCGAAATGCGGGAAACTTGGGTCCATTATTATTCCTAATTCTGTTTTAGAATTAGGAAGTGCAGCATTTTCGGGATGTACCTCTTTAGAGGCTATTTCGATTCCGGAATCGGTTACACAGTGTGGAACCGGACTGTTTTCAATGTGCGCAAATTTGAAGACAGTTGATTTACCTGAGACACTCAGCGAGATTACCACTGAAATGTTCTATAAATGTGAGAACTTGAGCAACATTGTATTTCCTGAGTCCATTATTTCAATAGGACTTAATGCGTTTATGGAATGTACAAATCTGAGTTCTGTTAGTATCCCGAATTCTGTTACTCAAATTGAATCTTACGCTTTTAGCTTCTGTACAAGTTTAACTTCGGTTACTTTATCCAATTCTCTAACAGAAGTCGGTTGGGGATGCTTCTCTAATTGCGTAAGTTTGACATCTGTTGATATTCCTAATTCTGTTACAAAAATCAATGATTATACCTTTGACGGTTGTAAATCTCTGAGTCAAATTTCTATTCCCAATACGGTTAAGCAAATTGGAAATTCTGTTTTCTGCGATTGCAAATCCCTTACAACTATTGTACTCCCGGAAGATATTGCCAGAATTGGTGACTCCTTGTTCTGCGGGTGTGCTGCGATGAGTTCTATTGAAATCCCATCGCATGTTAATCAGATTGGAAATTCAGCTTTTGCAAGATGTTCAGCTTTAAATAAAATTACACTTCCGGAATCTGTTAAGGTTATAGGCGAAGATGCGTTTCAACGTTGTACAGCACTTGAGACTATTGAGATACCCGCATATGTGGAGCGGATTGGTAGTGGCGCATTTTCGGGCTGCACAAGTTTGAAAGATTTTGTAATTCCGGCTGCTTTACGAGAAATTGAGAGACAGCTTTTCTATGGATGTGAATCGCTTACAGCACTAAATATACCGACTACAGTTACATCCGTAGGTGATAATGCATTCCGCGATTGCTTTAGTTTGACAGCTATGATTATACCTGAATCTGTAAAAACTTTAGGAGCCGGAGTATTCGTAAATTGCCTTAAAATCGAAAACGTAGAACTCGAATGTGATATTGATAATATTGGTGAAGCAATGTTCTCTGGTTGTAAGAATCTTAGACAATTCAATATTCCCGCTTCGGTTAAATCAATAGGTAGTCATGCCTTCCATGGTTGTGAAAGTATTATCTCAATTACAATTCCAAGTTCGGTTACTTCAATTGAGAATAGGGCATTTTGGGAATGTACGAATTTGGAATCGGTAGATCTTGGTTCGTCTTTAAAATTATTAGATTACGGTGCATTCGAAGAGTGTTCAGCACTCACTTCGGTCAAGATACCTGCTACGTTAGAGTGTATGCAGGGTTATACGTTCTTCCTATGTGAGAATATTAAAGATATATATTATATGACCACCAGCCCGATGACTGGAGATACTTATAATTTTTCTCCAATGGTTTATGACACAGCCACACTACACGTTGCTACCGGAGGTCTTGAAGTAGCGAAAAAAGTTGAGCCATGGAAAAGTTTTAAAAATATAGTTGAGGGTGAGAGTGATATTATTGATGTTCAAATATCCAATTCCAGTGAAATCGACTATTCAAATCCATACGAAGTTTACAACATCAGCGGAGTGAAAATCGGAAAATGCATCGAGGGTCTTCCATCGGGTGTTTACATTCTGCGCCAGAATACAAAGACCTTAAAAATAGCAGTTTTATAATGATTTTGTTCACCTCAATTCTAATGAATAGTATTTCATAAAACGCAGGTTCTACCTGAAAGTACAAAATTAGGCAATAAATTTGAAGAACTCGGCGACCGGGGATGAAAAACCAAGTTTCAGTCTCGGTCGCTTGTTTATTTTGATAATTATCTGCTTTAGCATTTCATCAGACACGGTATCAAAGTCTGTCCCCTTAGGAATGTATTGCCTGATAAGTTTGTTGTGATATTCGATGCATCCCTTCTCCCAAGAAGAGTAGGAATGCGCAAAGAATGTTTTGGTTTTTAGACGTTTAGCGATATAGAGATGCTCAGCAAACTCATTGCCGTTATCCGTTGTGATAGACCTTATCTTCTCTATATATGGCAGTAGCATGATTACGACCATTTCAGCCAATGCTTTGGCGTTTTTCCCTTCAGGTAGCTTGCGCGCGAACGTGAAATTGGTATTGCGCTCTGAACTTTGCTGATTATTTTTCTCTTAGATTTACTTGTTGTTTGAAAAAATATGAGTAATTTTGCGCCGTCTCAGGTTTCGTG
>JAAVFP010000005.1 GCA_014800735.1 Bacteroidales bacterium | reverse complement strand
TGCCTGGTGACCACGTTGAAATCAACGTTGAGCTCATCAACCCGGTTGCTTGCGACGCAGGTCTGCGTTTCGCTATCCGCGAAGGCGGTCGCACCGTTGGTTCGGGCCAGATCACCGAAATCCTCGACTAATACGCTGCTTTCAGCTTCGAGAATATAAAATACCGGTCCGTTGACCGGACCGGTATTTTTAAAATACGGGTTTAGCTCAGTTGGTAGAGCACTGGTCTCCAAAACCAGGTGTCGGGAGTTCGAGTCTCTCAACCCGTGCCAAAAAGAAAACAAATGAAGAAACTCAAACTACTTACGAATATACAGGAGTCTTATGACGAGCTTCGTTATAAGACTTCTTGGCCATCCAGAAAGCAGCTCATTAAGTCGGCTATCATTGTTCTGATTGCTTCCGCGATTATCGCTCTGATAGTCTTACTGATGGACCAGATAGCTGACCGTGTGATGCACCTCATCTATAGTTTGTAATTAATCTTTAGTGGCAACGAAAGTGGAAAAGAAAACAGCAAAAAACGCTGCCTCTCCCCGAGTTGAAGAGAAAATCAAGACACCTACGCTTGTTCGCGGATGGTACGTGCTGCGTGCTATCTCCGGCAAGGAAGCTAACGTGAAGGAAATCATCGAAGGCTCGATGAAACGTACTGACCTTGGCAAGTATGTGTTCCAGGTTCTCATCCCCACTGAAAAGGTTATGGTCCTTCGCAATGGTAAGAAGGCCGTGAAAGAAAAGAACCTCTACTCAGGCTATGTGTTTATCGACGCTATCCTGACCGGCGAGGTTATTCACGAGCTTACCAACACCACCAACGTCATCGACTTCCTCCGTGGCCGCGAGAAGGGTTCGGCTCCCGAACGCCTCCGCGAGGCTGAAGTGATGAGAATGCTCGGTGCCGCTGATGAACTTTCGGATCCCGAAGGTGGCAACGACTACCTCGTGGGCGAGAAAGTCAAAGTTAGCGACGGTCCTTTCAAGGGCTTCCCCGCCGTTATCGAAGAAGTGAACCGCGAACGACGCAAACTGAAGGTGTCCGTTACTATTTTCGGACGCAAAACTCCTCTGGAGCTGGACAACTCGCAAGTGGAGCGTGAATAAACACCACCGGGGCGATGCGTGGTTACGAACGCGGCGCCCCAGTAGTGTGTAATGGCGCAAGAGTACTAATATCTTAAATTTACAAACAATGGCTAAAGAAATTGCTGGACAAATCAAATTGCAGATTAAAGGTGGTGCTGCTAATCCTTCGCCTCCCGTAGGCCCCGCTCTCGGTTCGAAGGGTATCAACATCATGGAATTTTGCAAGCAATTCAATGCCCGTACCCAGGACAAAGCCGGTAAGATTCTCCCTGTAGTAATCACTTACTACACCGACAAGTCTTTCGACTTCATAGTAAAAACTCCCCCTGTAGCTGTACAGCTCAAGGAGATTACTAAGATTAAGAGCGGTTCCAAGGAACCTAACCGTTCCAAGGTGGCCGAGATTAACTGGGATCAGGTTCGCACAATTGCTGCCGACAAAATGCCCGACCTTAACTGCTTTACCATAGAATCCGCTATGCGCATGGTTGCCGGTACGGCCAGAAGTATGGGTATCACCGTCAAAGGAGAGTTTCCCGCTAACAATTAAAAACTTCACTTGATATGAGTAAACTTACAAAAAACCAGAAGTTGGCCTTATCCAAGCTTGAAGCAGGGAAGACTTACACCTTGGACGAAGCCGCAGCACTTGTGAAGGATATCACCTACACCAAGTTCGATGCTTCTCTGGATATCGACGTCCGCCTGGGTGTCGACCCCCGTAAGGCTAACCAGATGGTTCGCGGTGTCGTAACACTGCCCCACGGTACCGGCAAGCAGGTACGTGTTCTCGTTCTCTGCACCCCCGATGCTGAAGCTGCTGCTAAGGCTGCTGGTGCCGACTACGTAGGCCTGGAAGAATATATTGATAAAATCAAAGGCGGCTGGACCGACGTTGACGTTATCATCACTCAGCCCGCTATCATGGGTAAGATTGGTCCCCTCGGCCGTGTGCTCGGTCCCCGTGGCCTCATGCCTAACCCCAAGAGCGGTACTGTGACCAACGACGTTGCCAAAGCAGTTGAAGAGGTGAAGAAAGGTAAAATCGACTTCAAGGTCGACAAGAACGGTATCGTTCACTCGTCGGTCGGCAAAGTTTCCTTCACTCCTGAGCAGATGGTGGACAACACCCGTGAGTTCATCAACACTCTGATCAAACTCAAACCTGCTACTGCAAAAGGCACTTACATCAAGAGTATTTATCTTTCAAGCACCATGAGTCCGGGTGTGAAAGTCGACCCCAAATCGGTTGACGCTTAATCCTCTAAAAACCGAACGAAATGAAAAAGGAAGATAAAGCTATAATCATCAACGAAATCGTCGATACTATCAAGTCCTACAACGGCTTCTACCTCGTAGAAACTGCCGGACTGGACGCTGAAAAGACTTCGGCACTTCGTCGTGCATGCTTCAACGCTGACATCAAACTCGTAGTAGTTAAGAACACCCTTCTCCACAAAGCTCTCGAGCAGCTCGAAGGTGACTATTCCGAGCTTTACCCCTGCCTCAAGGAGAGCACATCGCTGATGTGCACCAACGTGGGCAACGCTCCCGCCAAGCTCCTTAAGGACTTCATCAAGAAAGGCGACACTCTGCCCCTGCTCAAGGGTGCATACGTGGAAGGTACCGCTTACGTTGGTGCTGACCAGATGGACGCTCTCGCTGCTATCAAGAGCAAGAACGAACTTATCGCCGATGTCATCGCTCTGCTGCAGTCGCCTGCGAAGAACGTTATCAGCGCACTTCAGAGTGGCGCAAACACCATCCATGGTGTCCTCGAGACTCTCTCGAAGAAAGAAAATTAATCACAAGAATAATAAACAAACAAATACTATACAACAATGGCAGATCTCAAAGCTTTTGCTGAACAACTCGTAAACCTCACCGTAAAGGAAGTTAACGAACTCGCCCAGATCCTCAAGGAAGAATACGGTATCGAACCCGCAGCTGCTGCTGTAGCTGTTGCAGCCGGTCCCGCAGCCGGTGCTCCCGCCGCTGAAGAAAAGACCGCTTTCGACGTAGTTCTCGAAAACGCTGGCGCTGAAAAACTCAAAGTCGTTAAGCTCGTTAAGGAACTCACCGGTCTCGGCCTCAAGGAAGCTAAAGAGCTCGTTGACGGCGCTCCCTCCACCGTGAAGGAAGGTCTCGCTAAGGCCGAAGCTGAAGCAATGAAGGCTCAGCTCGAAGAAGTTGGCGCTAAAGTTGCTCTTAAATAATATCGCCTGATTATCAGGTGAATAGGTTAAGAATCCCCTCGTTGGGAGATTCTTAACCTTTTGTGTCATTTAAAACGTGACGCTGCCGCTGCGGCTCCGGGGCCCTCTCGCTTATCAAAATGCCTGAGGATTTTCCCGGGCTGATGCGGTAAACCATCCACTCTTCATCTCTCCTTTGCATCGCACCGTGCATCGCTGCTGTTTCGGAAAGCAGACATGCCACCGCGCTTGAGCAAAACCGGGCCTGATTGCTTGCTAATCATCGCCAGGTTGAGGCAAACCGCCGCTTAACCGCCGCCTGCGGGCCCGCATTGGGGCCGACTGTCAGGCCGCCGGTTTATTGGTGTGTAGTGCCTTCGTGTACAAAAATCCAGGTGCTCCTTTTGGCACGGTTTTTGTATTTATTTTGTTCGCGCGTGCGCAGGTGTTCGCACGCAGGCACAAGCCCGCACGGTTATGCCGGAACCCAGGTTCCACTGCCCGCAAGGGCAACAAAATGACACCTCATTACCCATTTCACGGCTACAAAACCCAATCATAGATGTCAGTTTCGATAGATAAACCCCGTATTAACTTTGCTTCGGTAAAGAATCCGCTTCCTTACCCCGACTTCCTGGAGGTTCAGCTGAAATCGTTCCGCGATTTCTTCCAGCTGGACACCCCGCCCGAACGTCGCACCAAGGAGGGCCTTTACAAAGTGTTTGCCGAGAATTTCCCCATCTCGGACACGCGCAATAATTTCACTCTCGAGTTCCTCGACTACTACATCGATCCCCCGCGCTACACAATCGAGGAATGCCTTGAGCGCGGATATTCGTACAGCGTGCCCCTGAAAGCCAAACTCAAACTTTCCTGCACCGACCCCGAACACGAGGATTTCGCTACCGAAATTCAGGACGTCTACCTCGGCCAGATTCCCTACATGACCGAAAAGGGCACCTTCGTGATCAATGGCGCTGAGCGCGTCGTCGTGTCGCAGCTCCACCGTTCGCCCGGCGTGTTCTTTGGTCAGAGCACCCACGCCAACGGCACCAAGCTCTATTCGGCACGTATCATCCCCTTCCGCGGTTCGTGGATTGAGTTCGCTACGGACATCAACAACGTGATGTACGCCTACATCGACCGCAAAAAGAAATTACCCGTCACCACTCTTCTCCGCGCCATCGGCCTCGAGACCGACAAGGACATCGTCGAAGTTTTCGGCCTGGCTGAGGAAGTGAAAGTGACGCCCGAAAATATGAAGAACGTCATCGGTCGCCGCCTTGCAGCCCGTGTGCTCCGCAGCTGGGTTGAGGATTTCGTGGACGGCGACACCGGCGAGGTTACCTCCGTTGAACGCAACGAAGTGGAAATCGACCGCGAGACCGTTCTGACCGAAGAGGACGTCGAGAAGATTCTGGCCTCCGGCACCAGCACCATCCTGCTGCACAAGGAGGACCCCCGTTCCAACGACTACTCCATCATCTTCAACACCCTCCAGAAGGACCCCTCCAACTCCGAGCGCGAAGCCATCCAGTACATCTACCGACAGCTGCGCAACGCCGAGCCGCCGGATGATGCATCCGCTCGCGAGGTGATCCAGAACCTGTTCTTCTCCGAGAAGCGCTACGACCTCGGCGACGTTGGCCGCTACCGCATCAACCGCAAGCTCGACCTCGATACCTCGATGGAAGTGCGCGTGCTGACCCGCGAGGACATCATCGCTATTATCCGCTACCTCATCGAGCTCATCAACACCCGCGCCGTCGTGGACGATATCGACCACCTGTCCAACCGCCGCGTGCGCACCGTGGGCGAGCAGCTCTACAACCAGTTCGGTGTCGGCCTCAACCGCATGGCCCGCACCATCCGCGAGCGCATGAACGTGCGCGACAACGAGGTGTTCACCCCCACCGACCTTATCAACGCCAAGACCATTTCGTCGGTAATCAACACCTTCTTCGGCACCAACGCCCTCTCGCAGTTCATGGACCAGACCAACCCTCTGGCCGAAATCACCCACAAGCGCCGTATGTCGGCCCTCGGCCCCGGCGGTCTGTCGCGTGAGCGTGCCGGCTTCGAGGTGCGCGACGTGCACTACACCCACTACGGCCGTCTGTGCCCCATCGAGACCCCTGAAGGCCCCAACATCGGTCTTATCAGCTCGCTGTGCGTATATGCCAAAATCAACGAACTCGGCTTCATCGAAACCCCCTACCGCAAGGTCGAGGACTCGCGCGTGAACCTTAATAATGATGAGGTAGTTTATCTTACCGCCGAAATCGAGGAAGGCAAGACCATCGCTCAGGGCAATGCACCCCTGAACCCCGACGGCACCTTCATCCGCACCACCGTCAAGGCCCGCCGCGACGCCGACTTCCCCGTAGTGCCCCCGGCCGACATCGAACTTATGGACGTGTCGCCCACACAGATTGCCTCCATCGCTGCATCGCTCATCCCCTTCCTTGAGCACGACGACGCCAACCGCGCACTCATGGGTTCGAACATGATGCGCCAGGCTGTGCCTCTGATGCGTTCCGAGGCTCCTATCGTAGGCACCGGCATCGAGGGGCAGCTCGTGCGCGACTCCCGCACCCAGATTGCCGCCGAAGGCGAGGGTGTCATCGAGTTCGTCGACGCTACCGTAATCCGCATCCGCTACGACCGTACCGAGGAGGAAGAATTCGTTGCCTTCGAGGACGCCGTAAAAGAATACAAAATCCCCAAGTGGCGCAAAACCAACCAGAGCACCACTATCGACCTCCGTCCCATCTGCCACAAGGGCCAGCGCGTCAAGGCCGGCGACATCCTCACCGAGGGCTACGCCACCGAAAACGGCGAACTTGCTCTTGGCCGCAACCTCAAGGTGGCTTTCATGCCCTGGAAGGGTTACAACTACGAGGACGCCATCGTGCTCAACGAGCGCGTGGTGCGCGACGATATCCTCACCTCCGTACACGTGGATGAGTACACCCTCGAGGTGCGCGAAACAAAGCGCGGTATGGAAGAGCTCACCAGCGACATCCCCAACGTGAGCGAGGACGCCACCAAGGACCTCGACGAGCGCGGCATCATCCGCGTAGGTGCCCACGTGGTGCCCGGCGACATCATGATCGGTAAGATTACGCCGAAGGGCGAGTCCGACCCCACCCCCGAGGAAAAACTCCTCCGCGCTATCTTCGGCGACAAGGCCGGCGACGTGAAGGACGCATCCCTCAAGGCATCCCCCTCGCTCAAGGGCGTGGTGATCGGCACCAACCTCTACTCGCGTGCCGCCAAGAAGAAAAAGAACAAGAGCGCCCAGGTGATTCTGGCCAACCTCGACGAAGAATATGAGGAGAAGCTCGAAAAACTCAAGGACGTTCTCGTAAGCAAACTCCTTGTGCTCACCGATGGCATGCTCTCCAACGGCGTCAGCGACTTCCTCGGAAGCGAAATCGTGCCCGCAGGTGCCAAGTTCACCGCCAGCGTGCTCCGTGGTATCAACTACGACACCCTCAGCCTGTCGCACTGGACAACCGACGAACACAAGAACGACCTCATCCGTCAGACCATCGTCAACTACCTCCAGAAGAGCAAGGAAATCGAAACCGAACTCCGCCGCAAGAAGTACGACATCTCCATCGGCGACGACCTCCCCTCCGGCATCATGCAGCTGGCCAAGGTCTACATCGCCAAGAAGCGTAAAATCAGCGTCGGCGACAAGATGGCAGGCCGCCACGGCAACAAGGGTATCGTGTCGCGCATCGTACGCCAGGAAGATATGCCCTTCCTTGCCGACGGTACTCCCGTCGACATCGTCCTCAACCCTCTGGGTGTGCCTTCCCGAATGAACCTCGGCCAGGTGTTCGAAACCGTGCTCGGATGGGCCGGCCGCGAACTGGGCGAGAAATTCGCAACCCCCATCTTCGACGGTGCCACCATGGACGACCTCAACGCCTGGACCGACAAGGCCGGCGTGCCCCGCTACGGTAAGACCTACCTCTACGACGGCGGCACCGGCGACCGCTTCGACCAGCCCGCAACCGTGGGCGTGATTTACATGCTCAAGCTCGGCCACATGGTCGAGGACAAGATGCACGCACGTTCCATCGGTCCGTACTCGCTCATCACCCAGCAGCCTCTGGGCGGTAAAGCGCAGTTCGGTGGTCAGCGTTTCGGTGAGATGGAAGTTTGGGCGCTCGAAGCTTTCGGCGCAGCCCACATCCTCCAGGAAATCCTCACCATCAAGTCCGACGACGTCAACGGCCGCAGCAAGGCTTACGAAGCCATCGTCAAGGGCGACGCTATGCCCACTCCGGGTATCCCCGAGTCGCTCAACGTGCTTCTCCACGAGCTCCGCGGTCTTGGCCTGAGCATCAACCTCGAGAACTAAGAGAGAACAACATCATCCGCCCGCGCCCGCCCCGGCCGCAACACCGGCCCGGGCAGGCTCCGGGGCACGGATGGCGCTCTCCGAATCATCGACGCAACATCTCTCCTTACATTAGCTCCTTAACAAAAGACACATACTCCATTATATATGGCTTTTAGAAAAGAAAACAAAGCAAAAAACGCCTTCTCGAAGATTACCATCGGCCTTGCATCGCCCGAGGAAATCCTCGCGAAGTCGAGCGGTGAAGTTCTCAAGCCCGAAACCATCAACTATCGCACCTACAAGCCCGAACGCGACGGCCTGTTCTGCGAGCGTATTTTCGGCCCGGTCAAAGACTACGAATGCCATTGCGGTAAGTACAAACGCATCCGCTACAAAGGCATCACCTGCGACCGTTGCTCCGTTGAGGTCACCGAGAAGAAAGTGCGCCGCGAGCGCATGGGCCACATCCGCCTGGTGGTCCCCGTGGCTCACATCTGGTACTTCCGCTCACTCCCCAATAAGATCGGCTACCTGCTCGGTCTGCCCTCCAAGAAGCTCGACGCCGTAATCTACTACGAGCGCTACGTCGTGCTCAACCCCGGCGCAGCACAGGGTGTCAACAAACTCGACCTCCTCTCCGAGGAAGAATACTTCGAGGTGCTCGACAGCCTCCCCAAGGAGAACCAGCTCCTGGAGGACGGTCACCCCGATAAATTCGTGGCCAAGATGGGCGCCGAAGCTATCTACGAGCTTCTCCGCGACCTCGACCTCGACTCGCTGTCCTACCAGCTGCGCCACCAGGCCAATCAGGAAGGCTCCCAGCAGCGCAAAACCGAGGCCCTCAAGCGCCTCCAGGTGGTGGAATCCTTCCGCGCCTCGCGCAACATCAACAAGCCCGAGTGGATGATTCTCCAGGCAGTCCCCGTCACTCCCCCTGAGCTCCGTCCCCTCGTGCCCCTGGATGGCGGCCGCTTCGCCACCTCCGACCTCAACGACCTCTACCGTCGTGTGATCATCCGCAACAACCGTCTGAAACGACTCATCGAAATCAAGGCTCCCGAAGTGATTCTCCGCAACGAGAAGCGCATGCTCCAGGAAGCCGTGGATTCGCTGCTCGATAACTCCCGCAAGTCATCGGCCGTCAAGAGCGACGCCAACCGTCCCCTCAAATCCCTCTCCGATTCGCTCAAGGGCAAGCAGGGCCGCTTCCGTCAGAACCTCCTCGGTAAGCGTGTGGACTACTCGGCCCGTTCCGTAATCGTCGTTGGCCCCGAACTGCAGATGCACGAGTGCGGTCTGCCCAAGAACATGGCCGCCGAGCTCTACAAGCCCTTCATCATCCGCAAGCTCATCGAGCGCGGCATCGTCAAGACCGTCAAGAGCGCCAAAAAAATCGTGGACCGCAAGGAACCCGTCGTTTGGGACATCCTTGAATACGTAATGAAGGGCCACCCCGTGCTCCTCAACCGTGCCCCCACACTGCACCGTCTCGGCATCCAGGCATTCCAGCCCAAGCTCATCGAAGGCAAGGCAATCCAGCTCCACCCGCTGGCTTGTACGGCATTCAACGCCGACTTCGACGGCGACCAGATGGCAGTCCACCTGCCCCTGGGCAACGAGGCTGTTCTGGAAGCGCAGATGCTGATGCTCGGCGCCCACAACATCCTCAACCCCGCCAACGGCGCTCCTATCACCGTGCCCTCGCAGGACATGGTTCTCGGTCTGTACTACATCACCAAGCTCCGCCGCGGCGACAAGGGCGAGGGCCACGTGTTCTACGGTCCCGAGGAAGCCGAAATCGCCTACAACGAAGGCAAAGTCACCCTCCACGCACCCATCACCGTTATGGTCGATGACGTGGACGAGAACGGCAACCCCGTCCGTCACCTCGTGAAGGACACTTCCGTCGGCCGCGTGCTCGTCAACCAGTACGTGCCCAAGGAAATCGGCTACATCAACACCCTGATATCCAAAAAATCGCTCCGCGACATCATCTCGCGCGTAATCAAAAAATGCGGTATCCCACGTTCCGCCAAGTTCCTTGACGACATCAAGAACCTCGGCTACCGCATGGCATTCCAGGGTGGCCTGTCGTTCAACCTCGGCGACGTGCTCATCCCTGCCGAGAAGGAAGAAATCGTCAACGAAGGCTACAACCAGGTGGCCGAAGTGATGGACAACTTCTCCATGGGTCTTATTTCCGACAAGGAACGCTACCAGCAGATTATCGATATCTGGACACAGGTCAACGCCAAGCTCACCAAGATTCTGATGAAGCAGATGGCCGAGGCCAACCAGGGCTTCAACGCAATCTACATGATGCTTGACTCCGGTGCCCGTGGTTCTAAGGACCAGATTCGCCAGCTGGCCGGTATGCGTGGTCTTATGGCCAAGCCCCAGAAAGCCGGTGCCGAAGGCGGCCAGATTATCGAGAACCCGATTCTTGCCAACTTCAAGGAAGGCCTCTCCGTGCTGGAGTACTTCATCTCCACCCACGGTGCCCGTAAGGGTCTTGCGGATACCGCACTCAAGACCGCCGACGCCGGTTACCTCACCCGCCGTCTCGTCGACGTTGCCCACGACGTTATCATCAACGAGCAGGACTGCGGCACCCTCCGCGGCCTCGTGTGCACCGCCGTCAAGAAGAACGACGAAGTAATCGCTTCCCTCGGCGAGCGCATCCTCGGCCGTGTTGCCGTTGAGGACATCATCCACCCCATCACCGGCGAGCTCATCGTGGCTGCCGGCGAGGAAATCAACGACGCTGCCGCCGACATCATCGACGCTTCCCCCATCGAAAGCGTTGAAATCCGCTCCGTCCTCACCTGCGAAAGCCGTCGCGGCGTGTGCGCCAAGTGCTACGGCCGCAACCTGGCCAACAACCGCATGGTGCAGAAAGGCGAGGCTGTCGGCGTTATCGCCGCTCAGTCCATCGGCGAGCCAGGTACCCAGCTCACCCTCCGTACATTCCACGTCGGTGGTGTGGCAACCAACATCTCGGCCGTGTCCAAGATCACATCCAAGTACGACGGTACCCTTGAAATCGACGAGCTCCGCACCGTCGACGGTGGCGACAGCAAAGTCGTTGTAGGCCGTCTTGCCGAAATGCGTATCATCGACAAGAACACCGGCATGGCACTCATGACCGCCGAAATCCCCTACGGCTCCAAGCTGTTCTTCGACAACGGTGCCACCGTCAAGCCCGGCGACGTAATCTGCGAATGGGACCCCTTCAACTCAGTTATCGTCACCGAGCAGCCCGGTCGCATCCACTACATCGACCTGATTGAGAACGTAACATATCGCGTCGACAGCGACGGTAGCCACCAGTCCGAGGACCGCGTAATTATCGAGTCGCGCGACCGCCAGCACGTGCCCTCCGTCGAAATCCTCGGCGCTGCCGACGAGGTTCTCGCCACCTACTCCCTCCCCGTGGGTGCACACCTCATCTTCAAGGAAGGCGACGAAATCAAGATTGGTGAAACCTTCGCCAAGATTACCCGCTCCGCCGGCGGCGCCGGTGACATCACCGGTGGTCTGCCCCGTGTAACCGAGCTCTTCGAGGCCCGCAACCCCTCGAACCCCGCCGTGGTTTCCGAGGTCGACGGCCAGGTGAAGTACGGCAAGGTGAAGCGCGGCAACCGCGAAATCTCCGTCGTGCCCAAGTTCGGCGATATCAAGAAGTACCTCGTGCCCCTGTCCAAGCAGATTCTCGTGCAGGAGAACGACTACGTCCGCGCCGGCACACCCCTTTCTGACGGTGCCATCACCCCCACCGATATCCTCAATATCATGGGCCCGACCGCCGTTCAGGAATATATCGTGAACGAAGTTCAGGACGTGTACCGCATGCAGGGTGTGAAGATCAACGACAAGCACTTCGAAGTTATCGTGCGCCAGATGATGCGCAAGGTCAAAATCCTCGACGCAGGCGACACCAACTTCCTCGAAGAACAGATCGTGGACAAGCGCGACTTCATGGACGAAAACGACCGCATCTGGGACAAAAAAGTGGTTGTCGACGCCGGCGATAGCGAAACCCTCCAGGAGGGCCAGATTATCACCGCACGCCGCCTCCGCGACGAGAACCTGCTCCTGAAGCAGCGCGACCTCCGTCCCGTCGTTGTCCGCGACGCACAGCCCGCCACCTCCGAGCAGATTCTGCAGGGTATCACCCGCTCCGCACTCCAGACCTCGAGCTTCATCTCCGCAGCTTCCTTCCAGGAAACCACCAAGGTGCTCAACGAGGCCGCCATCCAGGGCAAATCCGACCCCCTCGAAGGCATGAAGGAGAACGTTATCTGCGGACATCTCATCCCCGCAGGTACCGGTCTGCGCGAGTACGAGAACATCATCGTGGGCAGCCGCGAAGAAACTCCCGAGCGCGACATCGAGGACGTCGAAGCGTTCGAAGTCCCCGCACTCTGAAAACTATCAACTGACATCTAACATAAAAACTGCCGACCCATCCGGGCCGGCAGTTTTTTTAGGCGTCAATCAATAGGTGTGACCGATTTCCGAATCTACAACGCGCCGCGGCGTACGCGTAGAAAATATCTAAACCTATGGGATATAAGGAGTTGATAACAATCGCCTTCGTGGACGCGCCACGGTGCGTCCACGAAGGCGATTATTACCGGCAGACGGGTCGTTTTGTTAACTTATCCGTAAATCCGCTTGAGCCAGATAGCCATCAGGCAGTCCGTCACACGGTACGTTCCATCGTCGGTCGTTATCAGGTCCCTTTCCATAAGTTTCTTTGTGGCCGCCTGGACTGAGCTGGCCGATTGCAGCGCGTTGCGCTTGATAAATGCCGCCGACGTCAGCCCCCTCGCGCGTCCCTCTCGCGCTATGGCGTAGAGCAATTCTTTCTGCGGTGCCGATATTCCTGACAGGATTGTACGGTACACCGGGTCGAACGACGCGAGCATATCTTCAACGGCCGTGTCAATCGTTTGTGCTGAGCATCGGTCCCCCTCGGCAGTATTGCCGAAGGCGTTGTTGAAAGTTTTCTGCATATAATAAGTATGGCCCTCGAACAGCGCATACACACGGTCCACCTCCGGGCCGTCCACCTCCTTGCCCCGGCTGTGGAACAGGTCCACCACAAATTGGCGGTAGAGCTCGGGTGCTATCGGGCCCAGGTGCATCATCGAAGCACTGTTGTAGAACGGGCGTCCCGCGTCGGCAAACATACGCTGAAGTATGTGCCGCTCGCTGCCGGCGAAAATAAACGTAGTGCCCACAGTGCGCTGGATGTGAGTGCGCAGCAATGCCTCTATATTCTTTTCGGAGTAATTGGCTATCTGCTGGAACTCGTCGATAGCCACAATACACGGCACTTCGGAAGCCGAGAGGTAATCAAATATCTCCTCGAGTGTGTATTCAGGCGTAGCGATGTCGCCGAGCTGGATGTTGAAGGTCGGCGTGCCGCTCATGGCATCGAATCCGAATTTTCCAGTCAGCGATTTGAGTGCTGAGGTAAACGCCTGCAGCATCTTGCGGTTGCGGGGTAGGAGAGTGTTGAAAATCTCGCGTCCCAACAGGTATGTGAATTCCTTCAGATTGGTGGTCTGGAGTATATCGATGAAGAACGTGTGGTAATTCTCGGCCAGGGCAGGTGTGTCGAAACAATACCGGATCAATCCCGTTTTTCCCATACGGCGCGGCGATATCAGCACCAGGTTATTACCGTTAGTCACGGTGCGTATAAGCGATTGCGACTCCTCGCGGCGGTCGCAGAAATATTCGGGGATCACACGTCCCGAAACGATGAAAGGATTTACAGGCTGTTTCATGCAGCAAAAATAATTATTCATTTTGAATTATGCAAATCGAATAATTCAAAATGAATAATTACTTGCTGAATTAAGCAACTGCTTATAAGTCTGACATAAGAAATTCCCGGAGATGCATATGAAGTATGCCTGGATATTCTGTTAGATTACCACTAACAGGGTGTGCGAAAGATATGTTTCGCGAATGATAATATCCATAAATCTGAGTTTTTTAACTTTGTGTAAAGTTACTCATTTATATCACGCAAAACAAAAATATTTGCCAATTTTGCAGTTTATACATTGGCAAAACTGCAAATTTTGTCAATTTCGTAGTTTGTACATAGGTAAGTTCGCACAGATTGCGATTTTCGCAGTAGAGTTAGGATAAGCAACGCGCTCTTTGATTAATTGTTTAGAAGCATCAGGCCGGGTTCTGCTTGGAATCCGGCCTGATTTATATTGTCTCAGTTGGGACGCGCTGCGTCGCCTCCACGAAGGCGCCCTGTTTTATCATCGGCTGACGTGCCAGCCGCCGGTCAGGTTCAGGCGCAAACATGGGAAAATGCGACGTCATAATGAGCTGATATTTTGACAACCTTATGCTATTTTTGAAAAAATCTGAAAAATTTCGAGAATAATTTGGAGAATATTGAGGTTATTTCATAAATTTGCATCGCAGACCGTTTTGCAGAAGCCCGGTCAAGGGTGTGCGGAGGGGTTTGCTGACATTTGAAAAGCGCTACTTGCGCTCTTTCTTGACTATCTGAAACCTGGAAAATTTCAAATCTTGGTCAAGAATGAGACAGCAGTAGATGGCTTATGTGGATATGTGTATATTTATGCATAGGATTTAGCGCGTGAGCGTTAGATTTTATGTGTGTATATTCATATTTCGCGTGAGGCTTCTGCAGTTGTCCGTTCATACCAAGATGGGCAATTCCAGGGCCTCAGATAGTGGAACGGGCAACCAGTACGGCTCACGCGCTTTTTGTTTTGAACCAATCTAATGCCAATGAGGTGAGCCCGGAGGCACTATACTTATATGTGTAAAGAGTTACGTAAAGTCCTTTACAAGATTCGACCGTATGAGCAGTACCCCGCGGATTACCGTGAAGCTCATCCGGAAGAACTGAAGGATTTTGAAAAGCGTAGAGGTTATTTCCATCGCTGGGTCGACGATGTTGATTTCAGCGGTGATGTACCTGTTACGAAGCCATTGGCGATTATTGAAGACGCTGACACCGGGAAAGTTGAGTTAATAAACTACTTTTGCATCAATTTCACGGAGGACTGGCTATGAGAACTTTTAAACAATTAGGTTTGCTGATAGCAATGATATCGGCATTCCTTCCCGCCTCGGCCTACGACTTCGAAGTCGATGGGCTATGTTATAATGTTTTGTCCACTACCGATTTAACATGCGAGGTGGTAAATGGGAATACTGAATATACAGATACCGTTGTGATTCCCGACTTCGTTTCCTACAATGGAAAGGTTCTCAATATTGTTTCTATCAATTGTAACTTCAAGTACATCCCAGCGATTACAATTGGTAACAATGTCGAAATAATTTCAGAATACACATTTCGATATGGTCTAGTCGAGAATATTTCGATTCCTGCAAATGTAAAATACATAGGTAGATGTGCTTTTGCAGGTTCACATTTGAAATCTGTGGAAATTTTGGGGTCGCCAAAATTTGAAAGTGAGACGTTTACGGCATGTGTAGATTTAGAGTCTGTTTTTTTCGCAGATTCAGTGATTACTAGTCCTGGTATGTTCTATGGTTGCCGAAAACTAACAGAACTTACTTCTCCCAAGATGTGTAAGAAAATATCTAGCTCTGCGTTTTACAATTGTGAATCTTTATCAAATATAGATTTGCAAGATGTCGAGGAAATTTATAGAGAAGCTTTTAGAGGATGTAACCGTTTAGATACTTTGGATTTATCTTCTATAGTTTATCTAGATACGGATGCTTTTTTTGGATGTAATCCTAGCTATGTATTCGTTGGTTCAAATATTGAAGAAATTACCAACCGAGTGTGGGAAAGTAGTAGGATTACTTCGTTACATTTTGCGGATACCTCAACCCCGTTAGTCCTTACTCCAAGTACACGTACCGACATCGAAGCCCCAGAGAAATATTCGTTTTTCTATGCGAGTCATATACATAATTTATATCTTGGAAGAGATGTTGTCAATTGGTCGAGAAAGTTTGGTAATCTAGTATACTTTAGCAGAAGTCCTTTTTATATTCAGGATGAACTAACAACGGTTAAAATAGGTCCTTTGGTGACAAAATTACCCGTTGCGTCTGGATCTGTAGAAACATTTGGAAGTTTTTATGAGATTGGACATTTTGGATATTTCCAGGGTTGTAGTATGCTGCAAAGCGTGGAGTTCGATAAACATTCGCAAATTACCGAAATCGATACTCTAACCTTTAAATCATGCTCGGCACTGACGTCTATTGATCTACCCGAAGGTGTAAGAATAATCAAATCTCAAGCTTTCAAAGATTGTACCAATCTTAATAAGATAGTTTTAGGTAGAAAGTTAGTAGGAATCGAAAATGACGTCTTTGTTGGTTGCGTGGCTTTGGATACGATTGTTCTTTGTTCTCCAATTCCTCCTAAATATAACTCGGGATTCGATAAGACTATATATATGAACACGGCTGTTCGTGTACCGGTAGGCTGTAAACAGTATTACGAACAAGTTGAACCTTGGATGTACTTTTGGGACATTGAAGAAGACCAAAATATTAATACATACGAACCCCCGACTCCGTGTGATCTTACAATCGAAATTGGCTCTACTAAGAAGTTAGATATAGAATTTCTATGGAATACTAACGTAACTTGGATATCTACCGATACATCAGTGGCAACTGTGAACGAAGAAGGTGTCGTAACGGCAATCTCTGCTGGTACTGCTCAGATTACTGCATATAATCCAGTCGGAGAAACAGCGATTTGGGACATTGCTGTGGTTCTTCCACCTGCCATTGAAGTAACGATGGAGGAGAGTGAGATTACTTTATTTGCTGACTTTGAGCATGAAGGTACTGTGACTTGGGCTTCGAGCGATGAATCGATTGCTACGGTCAGCCAGAATGGCGTCGTTACCGCAGTATCAGAAGGCGTTGTAATAATTTCAGCAAGTAATGATGATGGTGAAATCTTAAGATGGAAGATAACGGTTACCCCTAAGGCAACCTCAGTTGAGAGTGTCCAAATTAATCAAGACCTAACTATTCGAGTTGAAAATGGCAATATTATAGCTCCTCAAGGTGCTAAGATATTTGATCAAGTAGGGCGAGAGGTAGATAGGAAAAACGTCTCCCCCGGGCTTTATATCGTTACCGTAGGTGGTAAGAGTTTCAAAGTTGCAGTGAAATAAATCTTTGATTAATTGTTTAAATGCATCAGGCCGGGTTCTGCTTGGAACCCGGCCTGATTTATTATTGTTTCAGTAGTGACGCGCCGCCCTGTTTTATCATCGGCTGACGTGCCAGCCGCCGCCGAGGGTTTTGTAGAGGTTGATCATGGCGAAGTATTCATCGCGCACGGCGTTGGCAAGGCCTATCTGGGCGTCGAAGTAGCGGCGCTGGGCATCGAGCACGTCGATGTAGTTGATTACGCCCATGTTGTACTGGACATAGGCCAGCTGGGCGTACTTCTGCGCGGCTTCGCGCAGCTCGCGGCGGCGCTGTGTGGTTTCGCGGATGCGGCGGTAGGTGAGCAGAGCGTTGTCCACTTCGTGGAAGGCGGTCAGCACCGTCTGCTCGTATTTGTAGCGGGCCTGGTCGTAGGCAGCCACGGCCGCCTTATATTTGCGCTTGTTGCGTCCGAAATCAAGCACCGTGCCGGTGATTGAACCGAGCACATAGGAAAAAGGCGACTTGAAAAATCCGGTAAGCTCGTCGTTCTCCCAGCCGCCGGTCAGGTTCAGGCGCAGGCGAGGAAAACGGTCGGCATAGGCCACTCCCACACCGGCCAAGGCGCTTTTCAGTGCGGCCTCAGCCGAACGGATGTCCGGGCGGCGCTGCAGCAGAGTGGAGGGCAGCCCCACGGGGAAGCGCTCCGGCAGCGGTTCCTCCAGCGCTATCGTGCCACGCACGATGCGCTCCGAGGGGAAGCGTCCCATCAGCAGGGCGATGGCGTTTTTCTGCACGTCGATGTTGCGTTCGAGCGCCGGCACCATGGCGGCCGTGGTGGCATATTCCACCTGCGCCTGCTGGTAGACCGTCTCGGGGGTCAGGCCACCCTCGAAGCGCAGCTTGGCCTTGTTGAGGTTTTCCTCGCGGGTGTAGAGGGTGCGGCGCACGATGGCCAGCTCGTTGTCGAGCGCCACGAGGTTCACATACGCCCTTGCCGCTTCGGCAATCAGGGTGATGCGCATTGCGCGCTCATCCTCCACTGAGCCGCGGTAGTTGGCCAGGGCCTGCTTGCGGGCGTTGTTGAGGCCGCCCCACAGGTCGGCTTCCCACGATAGGGATGCCTTGAGGTCCAGCTGAGGGTCGTTGATGAAATTTTCGCCGTAGTAGTCGTTGGTTTCGCGATTGCCCAGGGCGAACACTTCCACCTTGGGGAAGAAATTGGATTTGGACACACCGTAGAGCTGATTCAGCTGCTCCACACGCGCTGCGGCGGCCATCAGATTGCGGTTGTGCTCCAGGGTTTCGCGGATGATGTACACCAGATTGGAGTCCGTGTAGAACTCCCACCAGGCAATGTCGGCAATGGTGACGGTGTCGTGCGCACCGGCCGATATGATTGCCGGCATGTCCAGCTCCGGCTGCTTGAGGTTGCGTGTGCCCGAGCAACTTGCCGCCAGGGCAGCCACTGCGGCCACTATCAGAATTTTATGCGTATATTTCATTTCTTGCTCAATTTTTTCTTCGCTTTGTCAATCATCACAAAGAAGAACGGAACGAAAACAATGCCCACCGTGATTGCAACGAGCATGCCGAAGAACACGCCGGTGCCGATGTCGCGGCGCGCCGCCGAGCCCGGTCCGGTGGCGAACACAAGCGGCAGCAGGCCCAGCATGAAGGCCAGCGAGGTCATCACGATGGGACGGAAGCGCAGGCGTGCGGCCGTCAGGGCGGCATGGACGGCATCGACGCCTGTTTCCACCTCCTCCTTGGCAAACTCCACAATCAGGATGGCGTTCTTGGCCACAAGGCCCACAAGCATCACCAGGCCAATCTGGAAGTAGACGTTATTTTCCAGGCCGCAGATGATGATGCCCAGGTAGGCACCCACGCCGGCCACGGGAAGCGACAGGATGACGGCCAGAGGCACAGTCCAGCTTTCGTAGAGCGCTGCCAGCACCAGGAACACGAACACGAAGGCCATGGCGAGCACCATGCCGGTGTTGCCCTGCTGATGCTTCTGCTGGTAGGACAGGCCGGCCCATTCCACGGCGATGTCCTCGGGCAGGTGCTCGCGCACAATCTGCTCAAGCTGGTCCATGGCCTGGCCCGTACTGTAGCCGTTGGCGGCCTCGCCGCTCACGGTGGCCGAGTTGAACATGTTGAAGCGCGCCACCGTGCCGGGGCCCGACGTGTAGTAGGACGTGCCGAGCGACGCGATGGGCACCATCGCCTTGTTGGCGCCGCGCACAAAGAACAGATTGAGGTCGTTGCGGTCCGTGCGGTAGGGGGCCTCGGCCTGGATATACACGCGGTAGATGCGGTTGAACATATTGAAGTCGTTCACATACACCGAGCCCGTGAAGGCTTTCATCGTGGAGAAAATGTCGCTCATCGGGATGCCTTGCAGCTTGGCCTTGTCGCGGTCCACGTTGAAGTACAGCTGCGGGATGTCGTTCTGGAGCGAGGTGGACAGGTTGCCCAGCGCAGGAGCGTCCGCCGCGTAGTGGCGCAGGGTGTCCAGGGCGTTGCGGAGGTCGGCATAGGTAGCGTCGCCGCGCGCTTCGAGCACCATCTCGAAACCGCCCGACGAACCCAGACCCGGGATGATGGCCGGAGTGAAGAAGTAGGCGTTGGCCTCGGGGTACTCCGCAAACTCGGCTGCCGCACGCTGGCGCACCTCGGCCAGCGAGTTGTTGCCGCGTTCCTCGGAGGGCTTCAGGATGACCGTGAGCGTGGCGTGGGCCGGGTTGGAGCCCGAGCGGGGCGACGAACCGGTCACGTTGAGCACATACTCCACATCCTTGTCGGCCATCAGGTACTGGATGGCGCGGTCAGTCACCGCGCGGGTGCGCTCAATGGTGGCACCCTCGGGCAGCTCAAGCTCCACGGTGAAGTAGCCCTGGTCCTCGGGCGACATGAAGCTGGTGGGCACAAAGGCATTGGCCACGTAGATGAACACCAGCGCCATGCCGAAACCGGCCAGCATGCGCTTGGGAGCATGGATGGCCTTGGAAATCATGCGGCAGTAGATGGAGTTGCCCTTGCGGAGCCAGTAGTTGATCAGGCGGAAGAAGCGGATTTTACGCTTGTGCGAGGCCGGCCGCAGCAGCTTGGAGCACATAACCGGCGATAGGGTGATGGCCACCACCGTGGAGATAATCACCGACACGGCAATGGTGATGGTGAACTGGCGGTAGAGCTGGCCGGTGATGCCGGGCAGGAAGCTCACGGGCACGAACACCGCGCACAGCACCAGCGACATCGCTATCAGCGCCGACCCCAGACCCTGCATGGCCTCGGCCGTAGCCTTCATGGGCGTGCAGTGCCCTTTCTCCATGATGCGGTCCACGTTTTCCACAACCACGATGGCATCATCCACCACAATACCGATGGCCAGGATGAGGCCAAGCAGCGTGAGCATGTTGAGCGAGAATCCGAACACAAGCATCACGCCGAAGGTGCCGATCAACGAGATGGGCACCGCGATGATGGGGATGAGCGTGGCGCGCCAGTTCTGAAGCGACAGGAACACCACGATAATCACCAGGATGAGTGCCTCGAAGAAGGTGCGGTACACATGGTGGATGGACTCCGAAATATACGTGGTCATGTCGAAGGGTATCTCGTAGGTCATGCCCTCCGGAAAGGATTTGCTGATGAGTTCCATCTGCTCCTTCACCTGATTGGCCACGTCCATGGCGTTGGCGCCGGGGAGCATGCCGATTTCAAGCACGGCGGCATTGCCGCGGTTGATGCCCGACTCGGTGGAGTAGCTCGAAGCTTCGAGCGACACACGCGACACATCCTTCAGGCGGATAATCGAGCCGTCGGTATTGGCGCGGATCACGATGTCCTCGAACTCGCTTACGGATGACAGGCGACCGCGCGCGATGATAGGCATCGTGATGTCGATGCCCTCCATGGGCGCCTGGCCCAGCACACCGGCGGCCGACTCGCGGTTCTGATCCTTCAGGGCATCCTGAATGTCCTTCACGGTGATACCCATGTCGGCCAGCTTGTCAGGCTGCACGTAGATTTGCATGGCGTAGTAGCGCGAGCCCACGTTGCGGATGGAGCCCACGCCGGGCACACGGCGCAGAAGGTCAACAACGTTGAGAGTGGCGTAGTTGGACAGGTAGATTTCGTCGAACTTCTCGTCGCTCGAAAGCAGCGTGATGGTCATGAGCTTGGAGGCCGTCTGCTTTTCCACGCTGATACCGTTCTGCACCACCTCGGCCGGCAGGCGCGACTCAGCTTTCTTCACACGGTTCTGCACATCCACGGCGGCCAGCTCGGGGTCCACGCCGATGTCAAAGGTAATCTGCGCCGAAAAACCGCCCGAATTTGAGCTTGACGACGACATATATATCATGCCCGGTGTGCCGTTGAGCTCCTGCTCGATGGGCGTTGCCACGGCCTGGGTCACGGTCATGGCATCCGCTCCGGGGTAGGAGGCGGACACGCTCACCACCGGAGGCACAATGTCCGGGTACTGGTCCACGGGCAGCATCACCAGGCCTATGGAGCCCAGAATCACTATGACGATTGAAATTACAATCGAAAAAACCGGATGCTCAAGGAAAAAATTCTTTTTCATTGCCATCAGTCCTTATCTTCGTCGGTAGTCTGGTCGTTTTCCTTGGTGGCGGCCACGGGGCGCACCTTCATGCCATGGTGCAGCTTGTGGAAGCCCTCCACCACAATATCCTCGCCCTTGGCCAGGCCGCGCTCAATCACCACGGAGTTGCCCACCTCGGGGCCGGTTTCCACAAAGCGGCGCTCCACCACGCTGTCGGGGCGCACCACGTAGATATATGCGGCGCCTTTCTCTATTTCGAGTGCTTTGACGGGCACCTCGATGGCGTTCTCAATCACATCCATCAGCACCTTCACTTTGGTGAACTCGCCCGGCAGCAGGGTGTGGTCCGGGTTGGGCATTTCGGCGCGCACCATGAATGTGCCCGTGGCGGGGTCCACCTGCGGCGAGGCAAAATCCACCAGGCCCTTGTAGGGGTACTCCGAGCCGTCGGCCAGCGTCACCGTGACGTAGGGATTCCAGTTTCGGTCCTCGTCCTGGCGGCCCAGATTCACGTTGCGGTTTTTGCTTTTGAGGTAGTCAAGAGCGGTCATGGAAAAGTCCACCTCCACGGTGTCGCTTTTCACTATGGTTGCCAACAGCGATTTGCCTGACGGTCCCACCAGCGAGCCTATGTCGGCCTTGCAATCGCTCACGTAGCCTGAGATGGGGCTGGTCACATTGGTGTAGCCCAGTGTCAGCTCGGCCTGGGTAAGGTCGGCCTGGGCCACGCTTGCCTCGGCTTTGGCGCTCTCGTAGGCGGCCTCGGCGTTGTCAAGATCAAGCTGGCTTGCTGCGTTCTGTTCGTAGAGGGGGCGGATGCGGGCCAGGTCGCGCTCGGCCTTCAGGGCGTTGGCCTTGGCTTTGTTGAGCTGCGCGCGGGCTTTTTCGGCGCGGGCTCTGTACACACTCTGGTCAATGATGAACAGCGTGCGGCCTTTGTCGACGAACGTTCCTTCCTCGAACACCATTTTTTCAAGATAACCTTCCACACGCGCGTGGATTTCAACATAGCGTTGCGGGCGCGTGCGGCCCACGTACTCGCCGTAGATGTTCACCGAGTGGGTTTCCACCGGCTCAACCTCCACCACAGGGAGGGGAGTGGGGGCCGGGGACTTCCGCAGCAGGAAATGCAGGCCCGTGAACACGGCGATAAGGCTCACGCCCGACACGAGCAGTATGCGTGCCAGTTTTTGATTAGCTTTTATCTTAGGATTTTTCATTTTCAGGTTTTATGATAGTTAACACACTATGTCGTATTTAGTTCGGAAGGAGCAGCTGCGCCACTTGGTCGGGCCGGGCAGCCCAGGCCAGGTCATAGACCTCGGTAGCGCAGGCGGGCGTGTCGGTGCGTGTGCTGCCGGTGGCCTCGGCGCGCAGGGCCAGCATCTCGCCTATGCTCGGCTTGGAGCGCAGGCGCTGAAGCAGCCCGCTCACCATGCCCAGGCTCAGGCTGCGGAGTGTGCGGCCGTTGAAGGGCATTTCCAACCAGGTGATTTCGCGGTTGGGAATATCGAGCACGCCGAACATTATGCCACGCGCCGTGTTGGTGTCCGGCACACGCATCATGCACTGCACGTCGGCCGGATCGTAGGCCACGCCGGTTTTTTCGTCCAGGGCCATCGGGGCGGCTGTGGCCATCCAGCCGAACACCAGGCGGGGTGACAGCTCCTTCACGTTGAAGGCATTGCAGGTGAACACGGCCATGCGCGCGCCTGCACCGGCAAGAGCGGCAAGGTCCAGTTCGATGTACTCGGCCGTACCGACCATGTCGGGAATCTGGCGGATGTCACCGCTGTGGCGGCAGCCCCTGGGGGTGAGATTATAGTAGGCGCACTCGGCCACATGGTCGGGGTAGACGATTGCGGCACTTAGGTCCATGTCCAGCGGCTGGGCCGGTAGCCCAACACCCCATTGCAGGAACAGGCGCACGCTGTCGCCCTCCACCTTGAAGCGCTGACCGGTGAGTGCCGCACCCTGAATATCGGCCACAGTGGTGGAGCGGTCGCCCACGGGCATGGGCAGGTCGAACAGTTCCGGGGCGATATATACGCACCCTGCCGTGCCCGTGGTGGCATAGCGGCGGCGCATCTCGGTCATGAAAATATCCTTCACGGCCACCACCATCGCGGCGCGTTCGTCGGTTGCGTAGGCCCGCAGGCCGGGATTAAGCGGAATTACTGCCGGTTGCAGTCCGCGGCCTGGAGTCACGGTGCGTGTCTTCCCCTCGGGCATGAAGTAAAGTTCGGCGTAGGAGTAGAGCGAGTATAGCAGCCGGCCGACCATGCCGCGGGCCGTGTTTGCAAAAGCGATTACGGGGTCGGAGGGCCCCACGCGCAGCATCCACGAGAACAGCGAGCGGGCAAACAGGCCGGGGCGCGATTCAAGCAGCCGCACACCCTCGGGGTCACGGTCGTCGTAAAGCGCCTGCACCGTTCTGGCAAACACCGGATAGTCCGCGCGGTAGAAAATATCCAGTAACACGCGCAGGTGCTCGTAGCCCTCGCGCCGTGCAAATTCGGCCAGGCGGCACGCACGGATGATGCGCACCCACATTTCGCGGCGGGGGTGCATGATTTCGGCCATGCGCTCCGGCGCTATCTTCATGCCTTCAAGGCAGTCGGCCACAGCGCGTGCCTGGCGGCGCCCTATGCGCAGCCGCACATCGCGGCCACTGCGGCGGTAGGTGGCCGGGCGGCGGAAAGCCGTGGAACCCGTGGCGCCGAGCCACAGATAGCGCAGCAGGTCGTCGGGATTTTTGAGCAGTGCGTATGCCTCGGCGCTACGCCCGGCCTTGTCCAGGGCCTCGGCAGTCAGCAGCAGGGCTTCGCGAGTGGCAGGGGCAACATCGGCTGGCACGCCGTAGTGCGCAAGCAGGGTGCGCAGCGTGTCGGTGGTTGTACCGTCAGGGGGCAGGGGAGCGGCGAGCAACTCGCGCAGCAGGCGCATCATGTCATCGTCGGTCATCAGGCCCAGCACCCGTGTCGGCTCATCATGCTCGGGCTGCAGCGCTCCGGGCCTGAACTCAATGGGGCGCCCGCAGAAAGGGCAACCGTTGTAGCGCCGGAGGTCGAATGTGCCATCAGGAATAAAATGCCCGCAGCTCAGGGTTGTGCCCGGCATCTTGCCGGGTCCGAACAGGTTGGCCCAAAAGGTGATGAGATGGTCCGCGCCACTCTCGCCCGTGGGAGTGTGCCAGTCGCGCACCAGGGGTGTCCAGTTGGCGTCGGTGCGGAATATATCGGCAACCGCCTTGCGTATTTCCTCCAGCTCCTGAGGCGACGCACCGTTGAGTGCATGCAGCAGCGGCTCGCTCACACTGTAGATGTTGCGCATATTAGCCACAAATTCAGCTGAAGCGGCAGTTACTTCCCGGCGCGGACGGGCGCAGGGTACGTAGAGCGCATTGTTGCGCAGGGCTATTTGCTCAAGGCCGACAAGCATACACAGTTTTTATAGTAGTCGGTATTAATAGTGGTTCGTGCCGGAGTCGAACCGGCGCCTCGCAGCCCCTAATCAAGAAGTAAGCACCTTTTGGCCGCCCCGAGGCGGCAATCAAGACACTACTGCTGCGCGTGCAACCGAGCACCTGCGAACCGTCGGCAAAGTTACGAAAAAAAACTTATAAGCGTGGCTGTTATCTGTACTTTTCGTCGGCACCGTCGGTGGCTTCTTCCAGGATGCTCAGATAGGAGTTGTAGCGCGACTGGGAGATACGATTTTCCTCGAGTGCGGCCAGCACGGCACAACCGGGTTCGTGGGTGTGGGTGCAGTTGCCGAAGCGACATTCATGCGACAGCTTGAAAATTTCGGGGAAGAAGTGTCCCACCTCCTCCTTGTTGAATTCCACCACGCCGAAACCGCGCACTCCCGGAGTGTCGATGATTTCGCCTCCGCCGGGCAGGTCGTAGAGCTCGGAGAATGTGGTGGTGTGCATGCCGGTATCGTGGGCGGCCGATATATCGCCCGTGCGCAGGTCGAGGCCAGGAATTAGGGCATTGATAAGGGTGGTTTTACCCACACCGGAGTTGCCCGAGAAAAGTGTGGTCTTGTCGCGGAGCATATCGCGCAGCTCGTCGAGCCCCTCGCCGGTTTCGGCCGATACGGCTATGGCCTGATAGCCGATGGAGCGGTAGAGGTAGAGCACGGCATCCAGCAGCTCGCGGTCCTCGGGGGTGTCGAGCAGGTCGATTTTATTTATAAGTAAAATGGCCGGCACGGCATAGGCCTCGGCCGTGGCAAGAAAACGGTCGATGAACGTGAACGAGGTGGTCGGATGGGCCAGCGTGGCCACCAGCAGGGCACAATCCAGATTGGCCGCAATGATGTGGGCCGACTTCGATAGGTTGATGGAGCGGCGGATGATGTAGTTGCGCCGCGGCACAACGGCCGTGATGAAAGCCACGCCGTCCGGGCCCGGAGCGCCGATTTCCACCTCGTCGCCCACGGCAACGGGGTTGGTGGTGCGGATGCCCTTGATTCTGAAGTTACCTTTTACCTTGCATTTCACCTCGCCCTCGGGAGTGCGTACCACGTAGAGCGATCCGGTGTTTCGTATTACTTTTCCGTTCATATCTCAAAATTACAACAAATAAACAACACCGCCACCCTTTTTGCTCAAAAATCAGCCAAGAAAATTCTGCGGAACTATTCTGCCGTTGTATTTGTTTTAATCTTAACTAACTGCAAATACTACTACTGATTATGAAACTGAAAACTCTCCTTTTAGCAACGATGGCAGCCGCCGTGCTGTCGCTATCGTCCTGCACCGGCCTTGGCTTCGGTGTGGATGTTGATTCCGGAGGAGTATCACCATATTTCTACGGTAACAACTACTATGGCCCCCTTGGCGTGGGCGCTTCATGGAGCCCCGGCTATCTCGGAGGCCCGCTGTGGAGCACACCCCCGTCGGCACCACCCGTTTTGGGCTACGGTCCAGGCTCTATAGGCATGCAGCAGCCACCTTCCTATCGCCCCCAGCCCACACGGCCCCCGCAGCGTCCTCAGGGTCAACCTCAGCAGCCAAACCGCCCGCAAGGTCAGCCCCAGCAGCCTAACCGTCCGAGCGTAGGCCAGCAGACGCGCCCCATTCAGGTCGGCCCCGACCTCAAGCCCATCAACCGCCCCGGCAACTTCGGCCTGCCGGATTGAGTTTTCCTTCTAACGGGCTGTTTGCTCGGCAACTACCGTTAATTGCCGCAAACACTCCTGAGCTGTTCTGTCCATTCCCTGAAGTGTTGGCAACGTGCAAGAATTACATCTATGCCTATCAGGGCTGCGACAGTGGCACCGCTTTGCACTTTGTTGTAATTGTATTTATCGCTGAGTGTTTTAATAATACGTTTGCTCGGCGCTGTTTCCGGACTGTTGTTTATTAACTCCGGATTAGCGAATGTGGCGGCCTCCTTGTTCAATTGCATAATTTCGTTGTGCGAACGCGGATAGTCGTATTCCAGCTTCGAAATGTCGGAAAAAAGCAGAGCCTCGAATTCGTGCAGCTGAATATATGGCACGAAGGAGTTGATATTCATGTCCTCGGCGAATTTTCGTTCAAGAAACTCCACACGTTCGTGAGCATTATTTATCTTCGTCGCCTGGCGGAAGGCCGGAAAGTCGTCGGGCAGAGCATAATAATCGAACATGGTGGTGAACACGTGATGTTCGCTGCCGTTGTCGGCATACTGTTTCCGCAATAAGTTAAGGTCGTGCTTGGCCTGAGAATAACTCACCATGCCGCCGCGTGCATTTTTCTTTCGGGAAGTTAACAGCAGGATAGGCTTGGGATAGATGTTGAACTGTTGCAGATACGGTGCCAATACATCGCGCACGAAGCGTTCTTCGGTCTGACCTTCGCACAGGATGTGCAGAATTGCGAATTTCATACCGGCCGACCTCCTATAATGTTTTTACTCCACAATTCGCTCAAAGTATATTCTTCGAGCCATGCCTGGTAGTCCTTTTCGGATAGCTGCCGCGCACGTGAACCCTGCACATTCGGGTCGCGGTCAATTACCGTGATATTATCAGCCGAGAAGCCATCGACTATGGCGGTGGACTGGGTGGCTACAATAATCTGCGCATGCCTGGATGCATCCTTTATCATCTCATTGAGCTGGCCCATCGCATAGGGATGCAAGCCCAACTCAGGCTCATCAATAATAATCACGAATGGCATCGTTTCCTCCGGCTGAAGCAGCAGAGTGGCCAGGGCAATAAAGCGGATGGAGCCATCTGAGAACTGATCCACGGACAGCACATAGTCATTTGGCGATTTATCCATCCATTTCAGCGAAATATAGCCATTGGCCGGCTCCAGATAGAATTCACGGAATTGTGGCACCACATCACTCACATATTCCGTTATCCTACGGAAAGAATCCGGATGATTATTCTTTAGGTAATATAGGAAAGCAGCAAGGTTGTTGGCCTCGGACTGAAGATAGTGTGCTGAATCAACTTCCGAGGTCTGTCGCATGGGCGCACTGGTGGATGAATCGCTGAAGCGGTACACTTTGCATGAATCTAAAAGAGTGCGGAGATTCTTAACAGGAGCCTGCGTTGCATAGTACAGAGCGGATTCGCTGAAATCAGACCGCAGGACGGCTTGCCCGGCCTCCATATCCTGTTTTATTTTGCCTTCTATAATTTCCGAAGAAATAATCAGGCGGTCGGGTACGGCTGCAGTGAGCTTGAAATAATATTCAATCCACCCTTCCGGTGAGTTGAAGCGGAGTGACGCGGACATCTCCGGAGTTTGCTTGGGGCCGTAATAAAGAAATCGCTGACTTGTACCCGATTGGGCGACGAAGCGCTGAAAGCTGCCCTTCATCATGCTTTCAAGCATTTTGAAGAAACTGATGATGTTGCTCTTTCCGGCACCATTAGCTCCCAGAAGGATATTGATGTCGCCAAATTCCAGTTTCAGCGGATGCTGGAAAGGAATGGACTTGAAGCCCCGGATTTCGAGGGATTTAAGTCGTTTGGAGTTTCGTTTCATATCAGTTTCTTTAGTGTGTAAAACAAGAGTGGGCAGGGGAGGACCTACAGCAGCATGTCGGCGATGCGGGTGAGGGCGGCGATGAAGGCGTCGACTTCGGCGCGGGTGTTGTACACGGCAAAGGAGGCGCGGATGGTACCCTCGATGCCAAGGGCCTGCATCAGCGGCTGGGCACAGTGGTGGCCGGTGCGCACGGCAATGCCGAGCTGGTCAAGCAGCAGGCCGGCGTCGTAGTGGTGAGCGTCGCCCAGGTTGAAGGAGATCACGGCACTCTTGCCCGGCGCGGTGCCGTAGATTTTCATGCCCGGCACGGCCATCATCCGCTCGGTGGCGTAGGCCAGCAGGTCCTGCTCGTGGGCGTGGATGCGGTCAATGCCCACCTCGTCCATAAAATCGATAGCCTTGGTAAAGGCGGCGCAGTCCACAAAATCAGGCGTACCGGCCTCAAACTTGAAGGGCAGGGCAGCCCAGGTGGTGTGCTCGAAGCTCACGTGCAGAATCATCTCGCCACCGCCCTGGTAGGGGGGCATTTTTTCCAGCAGGTCGCGGCGACCGTAGAGCACACCTATGCCGCAGGGACCGTACATTTTGTGCGACGAGAATGCGTAGAAGTCAGCTCCGAGGGCTTTGACGTCGATATGCTCGTGGGCCACAGCCTGGGCACCGTCCACACAGATAACTGCACCGTGCTCGTGGGCTACGCGGGCCATTTCGGCTATGGGGTTCACCGTGCCGAGCACATTGCTCACATGGCACACCGACACCAGGCGAGTGCGCTCGGTGAACAGCGCACGGTAGGCATCCATGTCCAGGCTGCCGTCCGGGAGCATAGGCACAACCTTAATCACAATATTGCGGCGGCTGCGCAGCAACTGCCAGGGCACTATGTTGGAGTGGTGCTCCATGACGGTGAGAATCACCTCGTCGCCCTCGTTCAGCAACTGGCCGTAGCTGGCGGCCACCAGATTGATGGCCTCGGTGGTGCCACGGGTGAAGATAATTTCGTCGGTGGAGTCAGCCCCGACGAAAGCGCGCGTGCGCTCGCGTGCAGCCTCGACGGCATCCGTTGCTTCCTGCGACAGGCAGTGCACGCCGCGGTGCACGTTGGCCTTGTGCTTATAGTACATGTCCACAACCGCATCCACCACTGAGCTCGGAGTCTGGGTGGTGGCAGTGTTGTCCAGGTAAATCAGCGGTTTGCCGTGTACCGTGCGCTCAAGGATGGGGAAGCGGCCGCGCAGGGCCTCCACGTTCAGCTCGCTCATATCACTTCGGGGTCTTTGGCGCAGGCGCTTGCGCAGGTGTCGCAGTTGCCCGAGCGGCCCGACAGGCGGGCGTCCACCAGCGCGTGCAGGCGTTGGCGCAGAACTTCGAACGAAATATTATCAATCACATCCACCATGAAAGCCTGCGTGAGCATGCGCTTGGCTTCCTCGCGGGGGATACCTCGGGTTTGCATGTAGAACACCGCGCGCTCATCAAGCTGGCCTGTGGTGGCACCGTGGCCGCACTTCACCTCGTCGCAGTATATTTCGAGCTGCGGCGCGGCGTTCATGCGTGCGTCGGCTGATGCCAGCAGGTTGCGGTTGGTCTGGACGGCGTCGGTATAGGCCGCGCCTTCCTCCACTATAATCTTTCCGCCGAAAGCGCCGCGGGCGTCGCCGTAGAGAGCGTTTTTGAACAGTTGACGGCTGGAACCGTGCTGACCTGCGTGGCGCAGAAGCACCTGATTGTCCAGCGATTGGCCATCGGCGCATATGCCCAGACCATAGAGGGCCGTTTCGGTGTGGTTGCCGGCGGCATCGATGCGGTATTCGTTGCGGGTGCGTCCGCCGTGCAGGTAGCACGAACCGACGGTCAGATGGGCACGGTCGGCCTGGCGGGCGTAGAGCTGCCAGTAGCGGTTGGAGGTAGCGTTGCTTTCCTCAATGTCGTAGAGCTCCACGTGCGAGTCCTCGGCGGCGAACACCTCGATAACCTCGATATTGAGGCACGGGGCAGCGCCCTCCTGAGTGTGGTCGCACAGCAGCACGCGCACTTCAGCACGCTCCTCGGCCACAATCAGCACACGGCGCGGGTTGAGCATAGGCACGGCCGAGGCTGCCAGGTTCACAATCTGCACCGGGCTTTCCACTCGGGTTCCGGCCGGAACGTAGAGCAGCACACCGTCCTGCATCAGCAGGGTGTTGAGGGCCGTGGCCACATCCGGACGCTGCGCCGGAGCGTTGAAACGCTGCCGGAGCGGAGTAGTGCACCCGGCCAGCCGTCCCAGGTATTTTTCAACAAATTCGGGCATCTCGGCTGCCGCGCGGGCAAGCGACATCAGTATTACCCCTTCAGGCAGGCGTGCCTCCATCCCTTTGGCGGGGATAAAAAAGTCGTCGCACACCACGGCCAGTGCCGAATTGAGCTTGGGCACGCCGCAGTGGAAGGCTGCGGCCAGGTTGGGTGCCGACAGATGACGCCGCTCAAGGTTGATGCCGTAGTCCGGCCCGAAAAATTCGTCGAGCTTCGAAGGCTCGATGGTCTCGGTTTCAGCCACACCCTGGTCCAGCGCATCCTCAATCGCCTTGACAGCCACAGCGCGTAGGGCCGCTATGGGTGCCGGGGCTGCCGTGAGGGCCGCGCCGTACTGGTTGGCGAAATCAAGGTATTGTTCTATGGATTTACTGTTAGCTTTCATTCGCCGTCCACTTGCTGTTTAATCCAGTCGTAACCTTTTTCCTCCAGCTCCAGGGCCAGCTCCGGACCGCCCGAGTACACGATGCGGCCCTTGTAGAGGATGTGCACGAAGTCGGGCTTGATATAATCCAGCAGGCGCTGGTAGTGGGTGATTACGATGGTTGCGTTCTTGTCCGTCTTGAGTTTGTTGACACCACCGGCCACAATGCGCAGCGCGTCGATGTCGAGGCCGGAGTCCGTCTCGTCCAGGATGGACAGGCGCGGCTCAAGCACGGCCATCTGGAAAATTTCGTTGCGTTTTTTCTCGCCGCCCGAGAAACCCTCGTTGACCGAGCGCGAGGCCAGCTTGTTGTCAAGCTCCACCACGGCGCGCTTCTGGCGCATGAGTTTCAGGAACTCGGCGGCGCTCATGGGAGCCTCGCCGAAGTAGGCACGCTTGGCATTGACGGCGGCGCGCATGAAGTTCACCATCGTCACACCCGGAATTTCCACCGGGTACTGGAACGACAGGAACAGACCCTCGTGCGAGCGGTTCTCAGGCGCCAGGCTCAGCAGGTCGATGCCGTGGAACGTGGCGCTGCCGCCCGTCACGGTGAAACGCGGGTCGCCCGCCAGGACTCCCGAGAGGGTTGACTTGCCCGAGCCGTTAGGACCCATGATGGCGTGCACTTCGCCCGGACGCACTGTGAGGTTGATGCCTCGTAATATCTCCTTGCCTTCGATGCCGGCGTGGAGGTCTTCGACTTTTAATAATTCTTCCATCTTGACTAATATTGTATGCGGGGTGTCGGGCTTAGCCCACCGAACCCTCCAGGGTTATTGACAGTAGTTTCTGAGCTTCCACGGCAAACTCCATGGGCAGCTTGTTCATCACTTCCTTGGCATAGCCGTTCACAATCAGGGCCACGGCCTCCTCGGTGGGAATACCGCGCTGGTTGCAGTAGAAAATCTGCTGTTCCGAGATTTTGGACGTCGTAGCCTCATGTTCCACCACGGCACTCTGGTTGGCCACATCGATCACCGGGAACGTGTGGGCACCGCAGGTGTCGCTCAGCAGCAGCGAGTCGCACTGCGTGTAGTTGCGCACGCCCACGGCGGTTTTGGCCACCTTCACCAGGCCGCGGTAGCTGTTCTGGCTGTGGCCGGCGCTGATGCCCTTGCTCACGATGGTGGAGCGGCTATTGGAACCGATGTGTATCATCTTGGTGCCGGTGTCGGCCTGCTGGCGGTTGTTGGTCACAGCCACAGAGTAGAACTCGCCCACCGAGCTGTAGCCCTGGAGCACACACGAGGGGTACTTCCACGTGATGGCCGAGCCCGTTTCAACCTGTGTCCACGACAGCTTGGAGAAATCGCCGCGGCACAGTCCGCGCTTGGTCACGAAGTTGTACACACCGCCGCGGCCCTCGGCATCGCCGGCATACCAGTTCTGGACCGTGGAGTATTTCACCTCCGCGCGGTCCTCGACAATGATTTCCACGATTGCGGCGTGCAGCTGGTTCTCGTCGCGCTGCGGGGCGGTGCATCCCTCCAGATAGCTCACATAGCTGTCATCGTCGGCAACAATGAGCGTGCGCTCGAACTGTCCGGTACCGGCGGCGTTGATGCGGAAGTAAGTGGACAGTTCCATGGGGCAGCGAACACCCTTGGGGATGTACACGAAGGAGCCGTCCGAGAACACGGCGCTGTTGAGCGCGGCATAGAAATTATCGCGGTAGCTCACCACCTTGCCCAGATACTTGCGCACCAGGTCGGGGTACTCCCTCACGGCCTCCGAGAACGAGCAGAAAATGATTCCCTGCTCGGCCAGGCGCTCGCGGTAGGTGGTTTTGACCGAAACGGAGTCGAGCACGGCATCCACTGCCATGCCCGACAGGGCCTTCTGCTCCTCCAGTGGGATGCCCAGGCGGTTGAAGGTGTCCAGCAGCTGCGGGTCAACCTCGTCAAGGCTCTTGGGGCCTTCCTTCTTTTTGGGCGCGGCAAAGTAGCTGATGGCCTGGAAATCAATGTCAGGAATCTCCAGGTGTGCCCATTTGGGCGGAGTGAGCGTCAGCCAGTAGCGGTAGGCTTTCAGGCGGAAATCCAGCAGCCACTCGGGCTCCTCCTTCTTGCGCGAGATAAGGCGGATGACGTCCTCGCTCAGGCCGGCCGGAATCACATCGGTGTCGATGTCCGAAGTGAAGCCGTACTTGTACTCGCCCGATGTGGCGCGCTCAAGCACATCGGCATCGGTAGGCTCTTTTTTATCGTTAGTTATGTTATCTGCGTTCATTTCAGAATATTAGGAATGAGAAATGTAGCCCATCAAATCGGGAGCGATTTTCACAACCCAGCCGCGCCAGGGCTTGGAGGCGGACCGGAAGCGGTTAAGGTCGGACGGGCACACCGCGAAGTACACGTTCAGAACTATACTGGTCAGTATCAGCCAGGTGGCTATGCGCAGAAGTGCACCCGCCACGCGGTCGAACGGCCGCAGGTGTACCGCCGACATGGTGGCACCCAGCAGCTTGGCCAGCAGAAACACTCCGATATACACCGCCAGGAACAGCAGCACGTAGATTACTACGGTCAGCAGCATGGCGTGGTCGGAGTGCGGGCTGATGAGCGCCGCCACAACACGGCCGCCGAAGAACCGGCACACCAGTATCGAAGCCAGCAGCGCGGCGATGGTGCCTATCTGAAGCACCAGGCCTTTCATAGCGCCTGTAACCGCTGCTATGATAACAATTGCAAGTAGAATAATGTCGACTGCCATATGCGAAAATTTATGCAAATTTACGAAAAATATGCAGTCATTGGGAATTTTGGAGTAACTTTGTCACATTCTTTCTGATGGTGTGTCTATTAACCGTAAGAATTAACCAAATCAATCATATTTTTATGAAGAAATCTCTCATAGTGGCCGTGGCTGTTGCACTTGGTGGCAGCAGTGTGGCCGCACAAGCGCCCGGATGGCTGCGCCACACGGCTATCTCGCCCGATGGCAAAACAATAGCCTTCACCCACCGCGGCGACATCTACACCGTGCCCTCGGCCGGAGGTCAGGCCCGTCAGCTCACCTCCAACGCCGCCTACGACACCGCTCCGTTCTGGAGTCCGGACGGCACCCGGATAGCCTTCACCAGCGACCGCGATGGCTCGCCCGACGTTTTCGTCGTTGCTGCCAACGGCGGTACGCCGGTGCGCATCACCACCAACAGCGGTTCCGAAACCGTTCAGGGCTGGCTCAACGACAGCACGGTAGTGTTTGCCTCGTCCGACGTCAGCGCTGAGCCCACGGGCCTCAACAATCCCTTCTTTGCAATAACTTATAAGGTAGCCGCCCGCCCCGGAGCCCGCCCTGAGGTGTTCCTGCCCCTGGCCACACGCGGCGGCGACTTCAACGCTGCCGGCGACTTCATCTTCGAGGACCGCAAGAGCTACGAGGACGGTCTGCGCAAGCACGAGATGTCGTCCGGCACAGGCGATATCCACCTCTACCGCAATGGCGCCTTCACCCGCCTCACCACCTTCAAGGGCAACGACCGCAACCCTGTGTGGATGGGAGGCGACAACTACGCCTACCTCAGCGAGCAGAACGGCACGCTCAACGTCTACATGGCTACCGTGGGACAGCCCGTCGAGCGCCGCCTCACCGATTTCACCCGTAACCCCGTGCGCCACCTCTCGGCTACTGCCGACGGCAGCCTACTGGCCTTCAGCCACGACGGCGACATCTACACCCTGGTTCCCGGCCAGGAGCCGGTGAAAGTGGCCGTCGAGATTGCCGCCGACAACTACGACCGCGACTACGTGAAGCGCTACGTCAACGCCGGCGCCACCACCATGGCCCCCTCGCCCGACGGCGAGGAAGTGGCCTTCGTGCTCCGCGGCGATGTCTACGTAACCTCCACTAAATACAAGACCACCCGCCGCATCACCGACACCCCCGCCCAGGAGCGCCGTGTGTCCTTTGCGCCTGATGGCCGGACACTGGTGTACGACTCCGAGCGCGACGGCATCTGGCAGCTGTTCACCGCCAAAATCGTCAAGGACGACGAGAAGCATTTTGCCTACGCCACCGAAATTATCGAGGAACCACTGTACCGCGGCGAGCGCACTGCCCAGCAGCCCCAGTTCAGCCCCGACGGCAAGAAGGTGGCCTTCCTGGAGGACCGCACCGAGCTGCGCGTGATTGACCTCGACACCAAGGCCGTGCACACCGCGCTCCCCGGCAAGTACAACTACTCCTACTCCGACGGCGACGTAAACTTCGCCTGGAGCCCTGACAGCCGCTGGTTCCTGGTGGACTACATCGGCATCGGTGGTTGGAATAATTCCGACATAGCCCTCGTCAGCGAGGACGGCGATACCGTGATTGACCTCACCGAAAGCGGATACTCCGACGGCAACGCCCGCTGGGCACTCGGAGGCAAGGCCATCACCTACCAGACCGGACGCTACGGCATGAAAGCCCAGGGTAGCTGGGGCAACGAGGAGGACGTGATGCTCATGGTGCTTGACCCCGACGCATGGGACCGCTTCAACATGACCAAGGAGGAAGCCGAACTGGCCGATAAGGCCGAAGCCGATGCCAAGGACAAAGCTGACGAGGCCGCCGACAAGGATAAAAAGAGCAAGAAGAAAAACGCCAAGGCCGATAAAGCCGACGACAAGAAAGCCCTGGTGTTCGACACCGACAACCGCAAGTACCGCCACGTGCGCCTCACCCAGGGCTCCGCACAAATGGGCGACTACCTCCTGTCCGCCAAGGGCGACAAGCTCTACTATCAGGTACCCTCGCCCGAGGGCGACTACAACCTCTACGCTCTCGACATCCGCGAGGGCGAGGTCGAGCTCCTGGCCCGCGGACTGCGCGGAGGGTTCGACCCCGACGCCAAGTGTGAGAACATCTATGTGATCAGTGGCTCGGGCATGAAGAAGGTGAATCTTGACACCGGCAAGGCCGATGCCATCGAATTCGATGCCCCCTACGACCGCCATCCCTCGCTGGAGCGCGAGTATATCTACGACCACGCCTGGCAGCAGGTGAAGGATAAGTTCTACGATGCCGACATCCACGGTGTGGACTGGGACTACTACCGCGACCACTACCGTCAGTTCCTGCCCGCGGTGAGCAATAATACCGACTTCGCCGAACTGCTCAGCGAATTGCTGGGCGAGCTCAACGCCTCGCACACCGGTGCGCGCTACTACGGTTCCTCGTCAGNCCTCCCCACNGCNAGCCTCGGNGCCTACTTCGACCCCGCCTATACCGGCGAGGGCCTTAAAATCAGCTATATAATGCCCCGNGGNCCCCTNGCGGCCAAGAATACCGGCCTGGTGCCCGGCGACATAATCCTGGCCATCGACGGCACCACCATCGCCCCNGGTGCCGACTACTTCCCCCTGCTCGAAGGCAAAGCCGGCAAGAAAACTCGCCTCCACGTGGCCAAGNCCGACGGNCGCTTTGCCGACGTCGANGTGAAGCCNGTGNCCCAGTACGCCATNAGCTCGCTGGCCTACGCNGCNTGGGTTGAGCGCAACCAGGCCCTGGTGGACAGCCTTTCGGGCGGCCGCCTCGGCTACGTCCACATCCAGGGCATGGACACCCCCAGCTATCAGCGCGTCTACAACGACCTCCTGGGCAAATACCGCAACGCCGAGGCCGTGATTGTTGACACCCGCTTCAACGGCGGCGGATGGCTCCACAACGACGTGGCTCTGCTNCTGGGCGGCAAGGAGTACGTGCGCTATTCGCCCCGCGGNCGCTACATCGGCTCCGACCCCTTCTCGCAGTGGACCAAACCATCCGTCATGATTACCAACGAGGCCAATTACAGCGACGCCCATGGCACGCCCTACGTCTACCAGACCCTCGGCATCGGCGATATTGTCGGTGCGCCCGTGCCCGGCACCATGACCGCCGTGTGGTGGGAAACGCAGGTCGACCCCACGCTCGTGTTCGGTATTCCCCAGGTCACCTCGCTGGACCGCAACGGCAAGCCCCTGGAAAATCAGCAACTGCAGCCNGACGTTGAGGTNTACAACACCCCCGCCGANATTGTCNCCGGCCACGACGCCCAGATTGAGCGTGCCGTAGCCCACCTGCTCAAAAAGCTCGACGAAAGCAAGTAATCTGAAACCCCGAACAGCAAATGTGGAGTGTGAAAATGACTAATTTTCACACTCCACATTTCACATTTCAAGCTAAAAGAACTAACTTTGCCGTGTGAAACAANCCAACAAGGCAAAAAAACGCGTACTGGCCGTGGCCTCAATCGGCGGACACTGGGTGCAGTTGCTGCGCATAACCGCCGGCCTGGCCGATGATTACGACTTCAGCTATTGCTCCACCCACGCCCGCTGCGCCGCCATGGTGCCCGGNCNCCCCTTCCACACNGTGGCCGATTTCTCGCGCTGGGATGCCTGGCGCATGCCNGCGCAGCTNATGCGCCTTGTGCGTATCATCCGCCGCGAGCNCCCCGACGTGGTGCTGACCACCGGCGCNGCCCCNGGCCTCACAGCCATCCTGGCCGCCCGCNTNTGCGGCGTGCGCACCATTTGGGTCGACTCCGTGGCCAATGTGGAGCACCTCAGCGCCAGCGGCCGCATAGCCACCCGCCTGGCCCACCGNGTGTTCACNCAGTGGCCCCATCTGGCCGANGGTCACACCGTGGCNTACGCCGGAAATGTATTCTAAGCTCTATGATATTCGTTACCGTTGGCACCCAGATTCCCTTTGACCGCTTCATCCGTATCGTGGACGAAGTGGCAGCCGATATAACCGAAGAAATAGTGGTGCAGGCCTTCCCGGATAAATACCGNCCGCGCAACATTAAGCTGGTCGACTTCCTTGCCCCGGACGAATTCGGCCGCCTGTTCAGCCGTGCCCGCCTGATAGTGGCCCACGCAGGCATGGGCACCATCCTCAGCGCCATGGAGCAAGGCAAGCCCATCATCGTCATGCCTCGCATCGCCGCCCTGGGCGAGCACCGCAACGAGCACCAGCTGGCCACCGCCCGGCGCATGGCCTCCTTGGGCTACGTGTATTTGGCCGAGGATGCCGCCACACTCCGCCAGCTCATGCTGCGACCCGGCCTTCCGGCCCTCCACACCCTCGGCCCGACCGCCTCGGCCCAACTGCTCGACACGCTCCGCACCGCCATCGGCTGACGCAGCCCCGTGTTCCGAGCGAAGCGAGGAAAAAAACAAAAAAAGAAACCGCCGCCCCGGCTCTGTACCCGGGCGGCGGTAGTCATTATGGAATGGATGGGATTATTTCACAAACTTCACAGCGCTGCGGCCGTTGGCGGTGGTGATGGTGGCCACATACACGCCGGCCTCGTAGTTGCTCATGCTGATGACAGACTCGGTGCTTTCTGCAACCTTTACGCCTGCCACGTTGTAGATTTCAACCTTCTCGAAGTTGCCGATAACCTCGAAGTTGCCGTTGTGGTAGCGGCTTGCCACTGCGGGAGCTGCAACGGTGCTTACGGCGCCGGTGCCCTGCTCAATCACCTGGATGTCGCTGATCTGCAGGAAGCAGTAGTTCTGTGTGTTGGGGGTGATAAGGTGCAGGCCTACGCTGGCAACCATTTCCTTGCCTTCGGTGGGCAGTGCCACGGAGTAGTACGAAGGACGGATGCTGATGTCGCCTTCGAAGTACTCGGACTCTTCGATGGTCAGGTCCTTCACCTTGGTCAGCTCGGCGGGAACTTCGGTCTGGCCGAACAGGATTTCAAGCTGCTCGTCGAAGAGCGAGCGGGCGGTCAGAATCATTTCGTAGTTCTTGCCGGCTTCGAACTTGATGGGGCCGGAGATGAACCACTCGTCAGCGTCGTCGCCGGTCATGCCGGTGGGCGACAGCATGTACTCAAGGCCGGTTTCGGCGTCGCCGAAGAAGGTGGTGGCGGCACTGGAGCTGAGCATCCAGGTGCTCATGTCATTGTTGCCGTCAATCATGAGCCACTTGTTCTGCACGGCGCCGTTATCGTCGAAGTTCTCCTCGAAGGGGCACTCGAAGGCCGGGCCGAGGATACGGGTACCGGTTACTGCTGCGGGAGCTTCGCCGATTTCGTTGTAGGCGATCACGTCGTAGTAGTAAGCAAGCGTACGGTTGATTTTGTTGTCGGTGAATGTAGTTTCGGTCAGGCCGTCGGCAACAACGTTGTTGGTCGGACGGCGGATAATCTTGTACTTAACGCTGGCAGCATCCAGGTCGCCCTTGTGGTAGCCGGTGGTCACAGGCTCCCAGCTCAGGGTGGCGGTTGCATAATCGTCAGTGCCCTTGATGGTCAGGCCGCTGGGGCTTGCGGGCATATCCTGGCCAACGTACACGGGAACATAGGCGGGCATACCGTCGCCACCGTTGCCGAACAGAACAACCGAGAAACGGTTTTCGGCGTTCATAGTCACATCAGTGGTGGTGTAGGTGTTCTTTTCGCCGGGCTTGCAGTCCGAAAGGGTTGCCAGGCGCTTGCCGTCGCACAGAATGTCGGCACCGTTAAGTTCGGTCAGTTCCTCGCCGCCGAATGTGGTGGTGGGGTTGGTCCAGGTCAGGGTCACGCTCTTGGTGGCGGCATCGTAGGTACCGGCGATTTCGGTGATGGCACCAGGAGCGGCATAGGAAGCTGCACCTTCAATATAGAGCGAGTTGAACACAGCGTCGCTGCCGAACACACCGTGGTTGGTCATGGTGGGCTCGCTGCCGCTGAGGTTGAATTCAATCAGCTCCATTTCAAAGGGGTTGATGGTCGAGGCATTGGCGGCCCAGATCAGATTGCCGGTGGTGGGATCGAATTCCATGCTCTGCTGGAAGAAGAAGCCCTCGGCGCCGGTTTCGATTATTTTGCTGATTACACCGCTGGTTTTATCCACCTTGTAGAGAACACCGTCAAGAGCGATGGAGTAGAGCTCGCCGGCAGCATCGGCAGCCAGGGTCACGAAGCCCATGTCCGATTTGATGGTGACAACAGGGGTGAACTCGGCGGTTTCCAGGTTCACACTCCAGATGCGGTTGCCGCTCAGAGCGTACATGGTGCCGGTCTTTCGGTCGAAGGTAGCATCCTGAGGCTGGATGTCGTAGGGTGCGATATAGCTGTAGAGGCCGGTGTTGATGTCATACGAAATCATGCCGGTGGGAATTGCAGCGCCACCGAAAACATAGCTGAAGCAGTACAGAACGCCCTCGTAGCCGGCGCCGGCAAACATACCGGTGGACGCCATGCCGTGGTCGTTGAAGCTATAGAGCAGGTCGGCTACGTCATAGATAGGGTCGCCTTGGGGGTTGAACAGGTCTACGGAAGCAAAACCGTGGTCTCCGTCCCAGCTAGACGAATTGTTGAAGTAACCGTAGAGCGTACGGTTCGAGTCAAGCAGCGATGCCGGCGCGGCCGAGGCCGTCAACGTAAAGGCTGCCATCAAAGCGAGGTAGGTAGATTTTAATCTCATCAGCGCTTGTGGTTAATGTTTTGTAAGAAAAGTGTTGGTTATATTTCGCTTGCAAAATTATACATTATTCAATGAATTCAAAGCCGCTAAATGTGAAATAAAGTTAAACATATCTTTTTACCCCTTATTTTCCAAATAATTTCGTCTAATTTTTTGCATGAAGTAATCGAAAATACTAATTTTGCAAGTATTATATCATGTGCGTCCTCTCTCTCGGTACACATTATATAATATAGAGTTCACTTCATTAGCTCGGCCATCACATCAGGCCGGCCAATTTAATTTGTTAGCATCAATATTGCTGTATGAGAATTAAACATCTCCTGGCTATTGCCTCAGTATTCGCCGGTGCCCTGGCGGCGCACGGCGTTCCCGCCCGTCCCGGCTATCACACCCTCACCGGCCCCGACGGCAATCCTGTGACCGTTGAAATGCGCGGCGACGAAAACTTCCATTATTTCGTGGACCTCGAAGGCCGCACCCTGGTGCGCTCGGCTTCCGGTCAGCTCCAGTACATGAGCCCCGCCGAGTTCACAACCCGCATGACCGAGGTGGCCGCCACCTCAGTCACCCGCCGTAAGCCCGGCGAAATCAAGCGCACATTCCCCACCACCGGCACCGTGCGCGGCCTGGTGATTCTGTGCGAATTCCCCGAAACGAAATTCCAGGAAAAATCCACACGCGAGTATTTCGACGCCAAAATCAACCAACTCAACTACGAAGGCCCCGAAACCTTCGGTAGTGTGGCCGACTTCTTCGCCGAGCAGTCCTGCGGCGTGTTCACTCCCGTGTTTGATGTAGTAGGCCCTGTAACCATGCCTCACGCCGCTTCCTACTATTCCGCCAACGGTCTTAACCTGACCGACTTCTTCCGCGACATGTGTATCGCCGCCGATGAGGAGTGCGACGTGGACTTCACCCGCTACGACGTGGACAACGACGGCTTCGTGGACTTCGTGTTCGGCATCTTCGCCGGTTACAGCCAGGCACAGTCGCTCAACGCCAGCGACATCTGGCCCGCCATGATGCACCTGGACAACTACGTATATGATATGTTCGACGGCATGTACCTCAACATCGCCGCCTGCGCCAGCGAACTCAAGGGCGCCGAGGGCACCGAGCACGACGGCGTGGGCACCATCTGCCACGAGTTCAGCCACATTCTGGGCCTGCCCGATATCTACGACGCCACTTATGGCGGTGGCAACGGCATGAACCACTGGGACATCATGGACGTGGGCACCTACAACGGCGACGGTAAAATCCCCTGCGGCTACACCGCTATGGACCGCTACACCCTGGGCTGGCTCGATCCCATCGAGCTCACCGGTGCCGGAACCGACTACGAACTCCCCAACCTCGTTGACTCCAACAAAGCCGTGTTCATCGTCAACCCCGAGAACGAGAACGAATACTTCACCCTCGAGAACCGTCAGCTCACCGGCTTCGACTCCGGTCTGCCCGGCCACGGTCTCATCATCTCGCAGGTGAACTACGACAAGAACGTGTGGAACAAAAACACCGTCAACTCCCCCGGCCTGTCCGGCTTTGAGCACGTTGCTCTCATGGCTGCCGACAACTCCCACCTGGCAGCCACCGAAAGCGGCGACCCCTTCCCCGGTGTGAAAGGCATCACCGAATTCACTGCCGCAACCCGCCCCGCCGCTCACTGGATCAGCACCGACAAGGACTGCGAAATGCCCATCACCAACATCCGCGAAACCNAGGACGGCCGCATCCTGTTNGACTACGGCACAACCTCCGGTCTCACCGACATCGAGGCTCCCGCAATGACCATCGACGAGCTCATCGCAGCAGGTGCGCAGGTGTTCAACATCGCCGGCCAGCGCGTGAACCCCGCCGCTCTCACCCCCGGCATCTACATTGTCAGCTATCAGGGCGAAGCACGCAAATTCACCGTGCGCTAAGCCCGCGCCTCATTCCGGACCCCGCCCCNCAAGGGCAGGGTCCTTTTTCCTATGAATTTCTAATAAACACTTTTATTCATATCCAAATCTCATTATTATGAAGAGAAATCTACTCTTTGCATTGTTCGCAGTGCTGATGGGNATCGGCGTGATGAAGGCCGAGAAAATCACCATCAATGTGAACTCTGCCGAGGACGTTGAGGTTTATCTCATGAGTACCTACACCCTCCTCGAACTTCAGGATGGTGAAAACGTATTCACCGAGTACACTTCGGCTGACGGTCCTCTCCGCATTGTCAAGTATTACGCTTCGACCGAGGAAATCATCAGCGTTACCGCCAACGGTACCATCGTTAACCCCTCAGGCGGCTACCAGCCCGCCTATATGGTTCAAATTCCTGACGGTGCCGACCTGACCGTTGATATCCTTACCACCGGCACAGGCAGCTCNGCTGAAAAAATTTACAACACCTGGTTCCAGCTCGATGGCAAGGAAGGCTCCGCCACCATCAATATCGATGGCGAGTATGTTGACTTCAGCAANGTTGGCGATGCACAGGGCTACCGCCAAATCAGCAGCGCTGTTGAAGCTATCGTAGCTCCCGCCGAAGGCTTCGACATCCTCAGNGTGAACCCCGGCGACCGCAATACTGCCACCGCCAACGGCGACGGCACTTGGACTGTCACCGCTACGAGCGACTATGGCTATGTGACNGTCACCACCAAGGCTAAGCCCATCCCCGGCGATGCCTTCACCGTAAAGACCAACTACCTCCCCAACCTCGGCCTGGTGGCTGTNAAATACACCAATACCGGCGAGGAATATCAGGCCGTGCCCATTGAAGCCGATGGCTCCGCTGTGTTCCCCGAGGGCTTCGAGCGCCTGGCTTTCAACGGTGTTGACAACGCCACCGTNACCGCNCTCAAGCGCAACGGCGAGGATGTGAAGTACAGCGACTGGGTTGGCTGGAGCTCCTATGTCGAGGAAGGCGACGTGTTCGAAGTAACCACCCAGGGCCCTGCCATGGAAGTTACCGTATATGCCGCCAACAATGTGGGTGGCGCAGGCCTTGAGAAATTCCACGTCATCTCCGANGGTCAGTTCTTCGACCTCAAAGGCGAGGAGCAGACCATCACCCTGCACCGNGGTNCCGACGTGACCGTGATGGGCAAGGGCCTCAACACCGTCACCACCGTGCAGTCCGGCAACATCTACCTTATTCAGGCTCCCTTCACTTTCAACATCGGTACCAACAACCTCATCACCATCAACGGCGAGTCGGCCGACGGTGTGAAAATCAACGTTACCGATGCTTCCGCNATCGTTGCTAAGCAGCTCAACGGNCGCGGCGANCAGCTCAACCTCCAGAACGGCGACAACAGCTTNGCCGTTGCCGACATCAAGAACAGCCTCAGCATCGTGCCCGCCGAGGGTTGCGAAATCCGCAGCATCCTCGTCAACCAGCAGCCNCTGGCTCTGGNCGGNACCGGCGACTATGTAGTNGCTGTTGAGGATGGCATGCTCATCGAAATCAACGCCCGCCACATCCCCACCTCGGTTCCCGTAACCGTGCTGGTTGGCGATGCAAACAACAACAACGCTCCCTCGGCCTACCTTGCCGAGCGTCTTAAAGTGACCTANACCGTAGGCGANAAGACCGANACCCTCGAGTTCACCGACAANCAGGCCTTCGCCATGGTTCCCTACCAGGCTCTCGTGACCATAAGCACCGATGCCTTCGGTTTCGTTATCGATAGCGTTGACGCCGGCCTCAACCTTGTGCAGGGCGAGNACAACAACTACCNCTTCTACGCTTCCGAAGCTTGCAACGTCAACGTGAACATGCACGAAATCGTTGCCCCCGAAGGCTACGCCCTGGTTCAGGTTTCCAGCAAGGGCGGCACNTGGGGTGCTTCCTTCCTCCCCTACGACGAGAACATGCAGCGCATCGAAGGTTCCATCAACGCTTCGGCTCCCGGCATCGTCAAGATCGGTGGCTACGTTGAAGTGACCAAGTTCTCCTTCACCTACTACTTCAAGTCCATCACCGTCAATGGTGAGCCCCTCAAGGACAAGGACGGNAATGTTATCGACTTCGAGAAAGAACCCCGCGACGCCGACCAGAGCTACTTCGTGAAGATTGAAGGCGACTGCACCATCGCTGCCGAGCTCTTCGATCCCATGGCTGACTACATCGGCCTCACCTGCTGGAACTGCAACGACCTCACCTATCCCATCTGCATCGCTCCCCTCTATATTCTGGACGGCGACAAGTTCGTTGACCACTACAACGCTCTGCCCGGCACCAAGGTGACCTTCGTGGTTCCCTACGTTGCCGCCGGTCACAACCTCATCAGCCTCAACCAGGTTGGTGGTAACAACACTTTCGCTATCACTGACTTCATCGCATCCGACAACGGCTACTATATGTTCGACTACACTCTGCCTGAGGAAGTTGAGGATGGCAACATGTTCCTGTTCCAGCCCGTATGCCAGATCGACCCCGCCAACCAGCCCTACGTGGTTGAGTTCTATCCCACCTACGTCGAGGAGCTCGGGGTGCAGGAAGTAATCGGCTATGCCGTGGGTATTGACCACAACGAAAACCGTGAAACCACTACCTTGTTCGCCACCGAGGGTCAGGACGTTGATTTCCTCATCTACTCCCGCGATGACTACCAACTGGTGGGCGTTATCGCCACTCACGGTACCTCCGACGGCAGCGGTTCTGTTTACGAGCGTGAAATTCCCCTCACCAGCAATGCTAACGGGGATGCCTGGATCTATACCGTGAACGACGACGATGCTTTCGAGTTCTACGGCTTCCCCAAGATCAACATCCAGGGCGTGTTCGAACTCATCTCGACCTCGCTTACCGATGTTGCTACCGCCGGCGAACTCAGCTATGCTAACGGTGTCCTCACCGGTATCGGTCACATCAATGTGTTCAACACCGCAGGTATGCTCGTTGCCAACGGCACCGACAACCTCAGCGTTGCTCACCTCGCTTCGGGTCTCTACGTGGCCGTTTGCGGCAATCAGACCCTCAAGTTCGTCATCAAATAATCCGCAGGATTATCCGTGAGCTTGTGAAAAATGTACAAGCGCGTCCGTAGGACGCAGAATTATCATAACCCCGGTCGCCGTAGCCTTTTTTGGCGTAGGCGCCCGGGGTTTTTCGCAATAATAAAAAGGCGCCCGAAGGCCGCCGAAAAGTGTGACATTTAGTTATTTTACCTTTTCGGCGGCCTTCGGGCGCCTTTTTGTTTTTCAGGGTTCGTTCCCCGAACGCCTACGCCAAAAAAGGCTACGGCGGTCGGGGTTACGATAATTCAGCGTTCTTGCGAACGCTACAGCTGTTTGAAATCAATATTTTTTGACACACCCCGTAGTATCGGGTTTTGTCATTGTGCGCGTGTCTTGACACGCGGCTAAAAATCACTCCAGGGAGTGAATGATGAGTCCCGAGCGAAGTTTGGGCTCGAACCATGTGGTTTTCGGGGGCATGATATTGCCTGTATCGGCAATGTTCATCAGCTGCTTCATGCTCACGGGGAAGAGCGCCAGCGCAAAAGCCATCTCGCCCGAGTCCACACGGCGCTTCAATTCCTCCAGACCGCGGATGCCACCCACGAAGTCGATGCGCTTGTCGGAGCGCAGGTCGGTGATGCCGATAAGGTCGCGCAGGATGAGGTCCGACGATATCGTCACGTCCAGCTGCCCGATGGGGTCATCGTCGTTGTAGGTGCCGGGGCGCGCAGTCAGCGAGTACCAGTGGCCGTCCAGATAGAGTGCGAAGTTGTGCAGCGCCGCGGGCGTGTACACGGCCGCGCCCATGTCCTTCACCACGAAATTCTCCTCGAGCTTCATCAGGAACTCGGCGGCCGACATGCCGTTGAGGTCGCGCACCACGCGGTTGTAGTCAATAATCTTCAGGTGCGAAGCCGGGAAGCACACGGCCAGGAAGTAGTTGTACTCCTCGTCGCCGCGGTGCTCGGGATTCAGGCGCGCCTTCTCGTTGCCCACAAGGGCTGCGGCGGCGGAGCGGTGGTGGCCGTCGGCAATGTAGAGGTAGGGGATTGCGGCAAAGGCGCGCGTCACGGCCTCGATGGTGTCGGCGTCCTTAATCACCCAGAAGTGATGGCCGAAGCCGTCGGGAGCCGTGAAGTCGTACTCCGGTTCACCGGCGGTCACACGGCGGATGATGGCTTCAAGCTCCTCGTTGTCCGGAAAGGCGAAGAACACCGGCTCGATGTTGGCGTTCTGGATGCGCACGTGCTTCATGCGGTCCTCCTCCTTGTCGCGGCGGGTGAGCTCGTGCTTCTTGATGCGGCCCTCCATGTAGTCGTCCACGTTGGCGGCAACGACTATGCCGTACTGCGTGCGGCCGTTCATGGTCTGGGCGTAGATGTAGTAGTGGTCGGCCTCGTCCTGCACCAGCCAGCCCTCGCGGCGGAAGGCGGCGAAGTTCTCCACGGCCTTGTCGTACACCTCGGCCGAGTGCTCGTCGGTGCCCGGAGCGAAGTCGATTTCGGGCTTTATGATGTGGTAAAGCGAGCTGGGGTTGCCCTCGGCTTCGGCGCGGGCTTCCTCGCTGTTAAGAACGTCGTAGGGGCGCGACGCTACTTTTTCAACCATCTGGCGGGGCGGACGGATGCCGCGGAAGGGTTTTACTTTTGCCATGTTCGGTATCAGTTTTAGGGTTGTTGTTGAAATGCAAAGGATTTTAGGTCAGGCCACCGCACTAGGGGGCAACCTGAGCACCTAAAATCCTTTTACCTTAATATAGATGTATGTGTCGTTAGCGGATGATAGTCTCCTCGCGGTCGGGACCGACGGAGATGATGGTCACGGGCACACCCACTTCTTTTTCGATGAAGCGGACATACTCGGCAAAGGCAGCGGGCAGCTCGCTTTCCTTGCGGCACTCCTTGAGCGAGGTTTTCCAGCCGGGGAAGGCCTCGTAGAGGGGTTCGGCGGTTCCGGCACCCTCGGCGTTCTCGCCGATGGAGTAGGGGAAGTCGCGGGTCACGGTGCCGTCGGGCAGGCGGTAGGCCGTGCACACCTTGATTTCGTCGAAGTCATCCAGCACGTCGCTCTTCATCATGATGAGGTCGGTGGCGCCGTTGATCATCACGGCGTAGCGCAGGGCCACGAGGTCAAGCCAGCCGCAGCGGCGCTCACGGCCGGTGACAGCGCCGAATTCGTGGCCGATGCGACGGATGGTGGCGCCGGTTTCGTCGAAAAGCTCGGTGGGGAAGGGTCCGCTGCCCACACGGGTGCAGTAGGCCTTGAAAATGCCGTACACGCGGCCGATGCGGCTCGGGGCCAGGCCCAGACCGGTGCAGGCGCCGGCGGCAACGGTGTTGCTGGAGGTGACGAAGGGGTAGGAACCGAAGTCCACGTCGAGCATGGTGCCCTGGGCGCCTTCGCACAGCATGGATTTGCCTTCGGTCAGCGACTTGTTCACGTAGTGCTCGGCGTCGATAAGGTCGAAGGTGCGGAGATAGTCGATAGCGTCGAACCACTCCTTCTCGGTTTTGGCGAACTGCTCGCTCTCGGCGTCGTGGTTGCCCAGGGCGGCCAGCTGAGCCTTGTGGGCCTCCAGGGCCTTGTGGTAGCGGTCCATGAATGCGGGGTCGAGGATATCGCCTATGCGCACGCCGCGGCGCGACACCTTGTCGGTGTAGGTCGGGCCGATGCCCTTGCCGGTGGTGCCGATTTTGGATGCGCCCTTGGCGGCCTCGTTGGCAGCGTCAAGCAGGCGGTGAGTGGGCAGAATCAGGTGGGCTTTCTTGGATATTTTAAGGATGGAGTGCAGGTCCACGCCATCGGCTTCGAGCTCGGCGGCCTCTTTCTGGAAGAGTACGGGGTCAAGCACAACACCGTTACCGATGATGTTCACAATCTTGTGCTTGCCGTCGCCGTCGGCGAAAATTCCCGAGGGGATGGAGCGCAGCACGTGCTTGCGGCCGTCGAACTCAAGGGTGTGACCCGCGTTGGGGCCGCCCTGGAAACGTGCAACAATATCGTACTGAGGTGCGAGGACGTCGACAATCTTGCCTTTGCCTTCGTCGCCCCATTGCAGACCTAAAAGAATATCGGCTTTCATTGAGCTGGTTTTATGGTTGGTTTTGAATTACTTTTTTCTTTCTTTTCGCGGCGGGAGCATGCGGAGCACACACCGTAGACCGTCAGGGCGAAGCCCGTGGGCGTGAAGGCCGTGTAGCGCCGCGCTTTGAGCAGCCCGGCCAGGGTGGCGTCGCGCACATCCTTGATGCGCCCGCAGTGTGTGCACACCAGGTGCAGGTGGCCCGCGGAGGGTGTCAGCTCGTAGCGGTTGCCCTGCTCGGCAAACCGGTGGCGAACTGCCAGACCGCACTCCACAAGCAACTCCAGGGTGCTGTACACGGTCCCTGTGGCCACGTGGTGCCCCGACTCTTCAAGGCTGCGGCTGAGCTCCTCGGCTGTAAAATGCCGTCCGCACCCCTCGGCACAGCTCAGAATCATAAGCCGCTCGGGGGTGCAGCGCCGCCGGGTGCTGCGGAGGTACTCCGTGAACGTCTGCGTGCTGCTTGCGGTCTTGCTTTTCTCGCCGGTCATGGGTTGCGTCGGTGTTTACCGGACAAAATTACAGAAAAAATTCCGAATTTGCCAAGCCTGCGCGCGTATCTTTGCAAAAATCTGACTATCTTTGCACCCTGATGGAAGATACAACAACGTTCAACATACCCGCCGACGCTACCGTCAACGACTACGTCCGCGTGGATTTCACTTTCGAACCGGCATCCGGCGATGCCGCCGATTTTCTTGCGTCCGACCTTGCCGACATAGGCTTCGAAACCTTCGAGCAGCCGGCCGACGCTCCCGGCACGGCCATGACGGCCTATGTGCCGGCGCCGTCGTTCAGCGCCGAAGCCCTTGCCGAGGCTGCCGCAGGCTCGCCCTTCGACACCGCCATTGCCTACTCCTGCACCTTTGTGCCAGGCCAGGACTGGAACTCGGAGTGGGAGAAGCACTATTTCAAACCCATCGTCGTGGCCGACCGTGTGGCCGTGCACAGTTCGTTCCACACCGACGTGCCAGAGGCTGAGTTCGACATCGTGATTGACCCCCGCATGGCCTTCGGCACCGGCCACCACGCCACCACAACCCTGATGATGCGTGCCCTGCTGGATGCCAACCTTGCGGGCAAGCGCGTGGTGGACATGGGCACCGGCACCGGCATCCTGGCCATGCTGGCCGCCATGCTGGGCGCAGCCAGTGTGCTGGCTGTGGAAATCGACCCATTCGCGGCCGACAATGCCCGCGACAATCTGGCCCTCAATCTTCCCGGCGACGGCCGCGTGAACATCGTCACCGGCGATGCCTCGGCTCTCGAAGCCCTCCCGGCGCCTGCCGATGTGTTCCTTGCCAATATCAACCGCAATATCATCACGGCCGACATTGCCCGCTATGCCGCCGCCACAGCCCCCGGGGGGCAGCTCACCGTGAGCGGCTTCTATGTGCAGGACCGCGACATCATCGAGGCAGCCGCACGCGCCGTGGGCTTCACCCTCAGCTCCGTGGCCGATTGCGACAACTGGTCGTCCATGACTTTTATTAAGAGCTTGTTTAATAACTACCGTTAAATGCTGGGTCTCATATTTCGGAGGGGATTTTTCGCTGCCGTTGAAGGAGTGTACTCAATGTACACGACTGAAACAAAGCGGAAAAGGCACCCGAAAGATGAGAGACAACAAGTAACTTAAATGCAGGGAAAAGCTTGCTCTTACATAATAATTAAGATACTAATTAATGTTAACTATTGTTAAATACCCATCGCCGGCCATTCTTTGGCGCTTTTGGCTTAATTCTGCGGTCGAGTGCCAAGCGGCACACTCCCTTATCATTAAGCCAAAATCACTCAAAGACTGGCCGCC
>JAAVFP010000004.1 GCA_014800735.1 Bacteroidales bacterium | reverse complement strand
TTTTCGTACTGCAAAATTTTTCGATGTCTTTCTTTTATATATAGTGGATGTATTGCCCGGAAGAGCTTTCCTCCTAATCATTACCATCATATCCGCCACGACCGGGAATCAGCTTCATTTCAAAGGTTAAAATTGTTACAATAAAGTGACTAAAAATCGTGTGTAACAAATTTGTAATAAATTTTATTGCTTGTAAATAGCAGTAAATCAGAATTCTAAATATTTAGGACTAATAAATAATTCGCATTAACATTTATTTACATTAAAAATATTGCTACCCGCAAAATCAGCCCTAAATTTGCAATGTCGAAAGACAAAAAGATGAACTACTACTGAAAAAATAGATTAGATTGGTTAATGATAATGAGCACCCCGGGCCCGTCGCGACGACGGGCCCGGGGTGTTTTTCATGCCACATGAGGATTTTACAGATATTTATCCGCGAGTTGGCGGAAGGCGGGGGTGGCCTGGAATTCGTGGAGCCAGGTGTTGAGCGAGTCGAGCAGGGCGCTGTCGCCCGGTGCTACGGCCCAGCATTGGAACTGGTTGAAGGAGATAGGGGTGGAAATGTCGAGGTTGGGGTATTGGCGGGCTATGTGGCGTGCAACGGCTTCGTTGACCACAGCCTGCTTGATTTCGCCCAGGGCGGTGAGGATGGCAAGGTGCTCCGAGGAGTATTTGGGCGAGGACTCGATGAAAATCGAGTCGCCGAGTTCGGCCGCCATGTTGCGCAGGCGCGTGCGGAAGGGCGAACCTGAGGCAATCCACACGGTGTCGCCAATCAGCTGCTTCTGTTCCGTGATACGGGGACCGCCGACGGTGTCGGTTCGCTGCACAAGCACCTGCTTGTCGAGGTACACGGCATCCGTCACCGGAAAGTATTCCTTAATCTTTGTTGTGGCGGGTATGGATGCCACAAGAAGGTCGTAGTCGCCATCGTAAAGTCCTTGGAAAGCCTTGTCGAGTTGTGCCACCGGATAGAAACGCATCGGCACACTGTGGGCGGTGCTTATGTCCTTCAGTATCTGATAGTCGAAACCTTCGGCAGTATCGTTCTGAAATGTATAGGTGAGTGGCGACATCTCGATTGCTACTGCAAGAGTATCGCCGCCCGGACGGCGGTAGTTCTCAGCAAGTGTGGAAGAATCCGTACCGCATCGGCGGGCAAAGCCCAGACCGGCAAGTACGAGTATGATAACAGTTACGATGGCGGGCACGCGACCCATGAGTTTCTTAGTATTCATAATCTACGCGTATTTTTTAAGCGCACCGGCCTCAGCCTAGTGTACCTAATTATGTAATTAACGCTTCAGGGCGGTGGATAGTTGCAGAATAATGATTATCTTTGCATCCGCAATGAAAAAGAAAAGTTCATTTTTTGCAGTGAAATGCTTCATCGGGCTTGCGTGCGCGGTGGCCGCTGTGTGTGTTCCGCCTTTCAGCCTGGCGCAGGCGCCCAACCGCGGGCACGACCACAGCCACACCAACGGCACCGGCTCCAAAATTGTGGTGGCACCCTCCTATGCCTGGAAATTGCTCTCGCCCTTAGGCTTGCGTGAGGAAGCCACCATCGACACTATCTTCCAAAACTACAGCCAGGAGTTTGTGCCGTCGTTCGTGTCGCCGGCTTACGCCACTACGGGCAACTACGGCAACGAGGGCATGAACATGATTTTTGAGGAACGCCCCGGGCTGAGCGACTTTTTTTTCAACGATGCGCTCACTCACTGGATGCCATCGCTTAGCACAATGAAGTTCTACAATACGCGCATACCGATGACCCTGCTGAGTTTTAATACCGGAGGCGGGCGCGACAATGCTCAGGAGCGTCTTCAGGGAACATTCTCGGGCAACGCCAACGAACGCACCCAGATCGGAGCGATGCTTGACTATCTGTACTCAAAGGGTAGCTACGAAAGCCAGGCCAACAAGCATCTGAACTGGGGCTTTTCAGGTTCGTATTTGGGTGACCGCTACGAATTCCAGGGCTTTTTCAATCACTACAATATGCTCAACAAGGAGAACGGCGGTATTACGGACGTTCTCTATATCACGGACCCGGCCGAGGTTCAGGGTGGTATCACGTCGATTAATCCGAAGTCAATCCCCACGCGGCTGCGTTCGGCCCACACCCGTGTGTGGGGCGAGGAGCTGTACCTGAACAACCGCTACAAAGTGGGCTACTGGCATGAGGAGGCTGTGAACGACACCACGGTGAAACGTACCTACATCCCGGTGTCATCGTTCATCTATACCTTCCGCTACAGGGCAAAAAAGCATCTGTTCAGCGACAATAACATGACCGAGACGGCCGAGTTTTTCGATAACACCTATCTGGACCCGGCTCAGACTCACAGCAAAACCACCTCGTGGATGATTGACAATACCCTGGGTGTTTCGCTTCTGGAGGGATTTCACAAATATGCGAAGTTCGGCCTCGCGGCATACGTAACCCATGAGGTCCGCCGCTACACTATGGCCGCCGACACGCTCGACCGCGAAGCACTGCCAGGCCTCACGCCATTGCCCGAGGGGTTTGCAATCGATCATGCCAAAACACAGCAGCTGGCATGGGTTGGAGCCCAGCTCACCAAGCAGAAGGGCTCAATCCTTACCTATGAGGCCACGGCCGAACTGGGTATTCTTGGCGAAGCCGCCGGCGAGGTGAAAATCGACGGCAACGTGGCCACCCGCTTCCCACTTCTGGGCGATAGCCTGGCCATCAAGGCGTTCGGTGTATTCAAAAACGAGTCGGCGCCTTACCTGATGAACCACTATCTGGGCAATCACTTTGCGTGGAACAACGACTTCGGCAAGCAGCGAACCTTCACCGTTGGCGGCGAGGTAGACCTGGGACGTACAGGAACTTTTTTCCGCGCGGGCGTGTCAAATCTACAGAACTATCTCTATTTCGGCTCCGATGGCTTGCCGCGTCAGCACGGAGGCAGTGTGCAGGTGCTGTCGCTCGCGCTCCGTCAAAACCTGAAGTTCGGCATCCTGCACTGGGACAATAAGGTAACCTATCAGACCACGAGCAACGACGAGGTTCTTCCCCTGCCCGCGCTGAGCGTGTACTCCAACCTCTACATCCTGTGCCGCATCGCCACGCTGCACCTGCAGTTAGGTGTGGACTGCGACTGGTACACACGCTACTACGCGCCGGCGTATCAGCCCGCAACGGCATCCTTTGTCAATCAGCACGAAATGAAGCTGGGCAACTACCCCTTCTGCAACGTGTATGCCAACATGAAGCTGAGNAAAACACGGTTCTACGTGATGTACTCGCATTTCAANCAGGGTCTTTTCGGCGGCAACAACTATTTCTCGGTGCCGTACTATCCCCTCAACCCCGCCCGCTTCCAACTCGGCCTGTCGGTTGANTTNGCNAACTAATACACTCGCCCAAACACCGCTTTCATGGNTCGGTAGCCAAGGTAGCTCAGTGCGGCNGCGAGCTTGTTTTTCAGNCGCACGCGCGGGTCGGTCAGGATGGCNNNGCGNTCTNCNTTTATNACATTNAAGCANNGCTGTGCCAGGGCNNNNTTNCCGGTCNTNATGGCTATNCCGAAAATNTTGCANTANGCGCTGAAGCGGCGGCTGCGCGCGGCATTTACGACCTCACGGCCGAGAGCCTGCGCCTGACTGAGCAGCGAATCAACGGCCCACAGGGCATCGGCGCGCGCAGGCGAAAGGCTGTTGATGAAACTCCCTGGACTTTCGCGGTACCAGTAAATCTTTTTTTTCAGCACGGCTATGCTGTTTGCTCTGAGGTAAAAGCGTAGGAAGCTTTCGAGGTCCTCGTACTTCCGGCCCTCGACAAAGCGTTCGCCATCAAAAATATGGCGAGCATAGAGNTTGGCCCATGGCGAGTTGTGAAACTCCGGATTCTGATAGAGCGTGCGGATGATAGCTTCGACTGGGCTGACGATTTCCACGGCNTCCGAGCCNCGCGANGCCGTNAGTGTATTTACAGGCGAGTACACGAACTGNCCNACNACNATGTCGGCAATATCGGCATGGCTTCGCAAGCGGGTCAGCGCGTCGGGCGTAAGCGNATCGTCGGCATCCACGAACATGATATAACGCCCCCGGGCGGCATCGATACCCTTATTNCGNGTGGCTGACACTTCGCCCNTGTCGGCCGAAATGAGGCGTACGCGCTCATCGCGNGCGGCNTATTGGCGGCAAATATCGGCCGAGCCGTCGGTGGAGGCATCGTCCACCAGAATCAGTTCCCAGGCAGTATAAGTCTGCGCGAGCACACTGTCGATGCACTCGCGCAGGAATGGTGCGGCGTTGTAGACCGGAATAATTATTGATACATCAGTCATTTATCAGTACTGGTGCCGANGGCTCCGACTCGTTGTTCACGCGGTCNAGNGCGGTGATAATATACACACCGCTGCGGTCGGCTGTGAAAGATTTGCCGGGCTGTANTGCCACGATGGCTGAGCCATCCTCGAGGTCTATGCTGTCAATATCATCGAAGCGGTACACCACGAAGCGCACGGNATCNNCGGTGCTGTTGCGGTGCTGTGCGGCTGTCCATTCAATTTTTTTCTTAGCAACCTTAAGTCCTTCAACGGCCTTGGGACCCTCTGACGGAATCCAGCTGTAGGTGGGCACGAGCGCCGNGTGGCACTGATGGGTTGTGGCGAGCGAGTCGGCCACGCCNCCTGCGTTNTTGGTCACCGAGTAGCCCGGCCACCAACAATTGCCGCTGATGTTCTCGGCCTGGCGGGTAAGGGCCACTTTGCGGTCGAGCTCCGAGAGCTTCATGGTGCGTTCCACATCCTGACCTATGTANAGGTGGCGGTTNGTGCCCGCGTTGCGGTTCCACCAGTCCACCAGGGTAAGGTAGGACGCTGCCTTGTGGTTGAGCTCCCAGTAGAGTTGGGGCAGCAGGTAGTCAATCCANCCTTTTTCCTCCCACAGCAGCACATCGGCGTAGAGAGCGTCGTAGTTCTCCAGGCCATTTGTTTCGCTACCGCGNGGGTCGCTCGTCTTGTTGCGCCAGATNCCGAAGGGGCTGATACCGAAGCGCACCCANGGCTTGGTGGCGGCGATATGGTTGTGAATTTCCTCAATGAGNAGGTCCACATTGTGGCGNCGCCAGTCGTTGCGCTTCATGCCATTGCCNTATTTCGCGTACGATTTGCTGTCCGGGAAATCAACGCCTTTCACGGGGTAGGGGTAGAAATAATCGTCGAAGTGGATNCCGTCCACGTCNTAGCGCGAAATAATGTCGTCCACCACGCTCACGATAAACTCACGGTTCTCGGGCACTCCGGGGTCGAAGTACAGTTTGCCATCGTAGCGCACGAAGCGTTCGGGNTGCTTGTGGTAGATGTGGCCCTTGGGTAAGGTCTGCTTTGTGGACGAGGTCACGCGGTAGGGGTTGAGCCANGCGTGCAGTTCCATGCCGCGGGCATGGGTTTCATCAATCATGAACTGGAGCGGATCCCAGTAGGGCACGGGAGCCTTGCCATCGTCGGTGAGAAAGCGGCTCCAGGGCTCGAAATTGCTGGCGTAGAACGCATCCGACTGTGGNCGCACCTGGAAGAGGATGGCATTCACNCCCACGGCCTGCAGGCTGTCCAGCTGGCGGCGCAGGTAGGCCTGGTTCTGAGCGNNGGTCTGGGATTTGTATTGCGACTGGTAGACTGTGTGCAGCCACGCGCCGCGGAATTCGCGCTTGGGGTTCTGCGCGAAGGTTATCAGGGGTAAGATTGCGCTGGCAATGAGAATAATGAGCGATTTTTTCATCAATTATAAGTTAGAAAGTATAAATCCGAGAGCATAAACGAACATAGCCACCGATGTGGCNCCGAGCAGGGGAGTGAGCGCCCTGCCGCTGCGCCGCGACATNGCNACAACTATTGCAATCGAAGCGGCAAGATAGGCGAAAGGCACCAGCAGCCATGCCGGCGATTTGCCGAGCCACTGCAGCAGGGTGAGGTTCAGAGCNATGATGGCGTTAAGAAGATAGAGCACCACCATGGCACGGCGACCGAAGCGCGTGGCAAGCGTGTGCTTTCCCACTGCAATATCGTCGGGTATATCGCGGTAGTTGTTAATCACGAGCACATTGGCTCCCATCAGNCCGAGTGCCACCGAGCCTGCNAACACGGGCCATGACCACGCCAGGGCCTGAACGTAGTAGGTGAAGCACACAGGGATAATGCCGAANAAGAACACCACAGCNACCTCGCCCAGGCAATGGGTGGACAGCGGATAGGGNCCTGTGCTGTAGGCCAGCGCACCNAGGCCGATAATAAGCCCGATGGCGATAAGCCACAGNCCTCCCCACCACGTGAGCGACAGNCCCACCANGGCGGCNACGGCAAGTGTGCCGAAAGTGGCCATCTTCATCTGGNGCGGGGTGATGTCGCCCTCAGTCACACCTCGGCGNGGACCTTCGCGCCCGGCNCNGTCGCGGCCGTCGCGGTAGTCGTAGTATTCGTTAGCAAAATTCGAGGCNATCTGGCATAGTACGGCAAACACCAGGCACAGCCCCGCCGGAGCTGCGCGGAAAGTGCCGTCGGCCAGTGCGTAGCCCGCAGCCATCAGCACACCCGCCACCGAAACCGGCAGCGTGCGCAGGCGCATAGCTTCAATCCAAACTTTCATCCGTGACATAAGGACAAAGTTACGCAAAAATCCCGTATTCCTCGCAAATCCCCCTCGGGAAAATTCCGCCGGGAGCATATTTCCTCCCTTTGGTCGAAACACGGTGGCATCGTCATCCGGCCGCAGGGCGGGTGGGGCTCAACCGAAGGTCACGTTGTACTTGTGCACTTTGCCCACCGGGCGATATGATTCCTTGGCGTAGCGCAGCCCGGGGTCACCGCCGTCGTCCTCTCGGTTTATGTAGGCTATCTCGGGGTGCTTGCGCAGCATGGAGGCGGCAAAAAGCTTGTTGATGGTTTCGCCGGCGCCGGCCACATCGTGGCGCATCTTTTCGATGTGCACAAAGAGCGTGTCGCCCAGCACCTCGGCTGCCGTGAAGGCCACAATCCGCCCGTCGTTGTCTCGGAGCACAGCCCCCTCGAAGGGATAATCTCCGAAGTGCCTCAGCACATCGGCGCACTGCTCGCTCTCGTACTCCGCCATCACCGGGTCGGCCTTGTCGTTGCCGTTGTCCAGGCCGTCGAAGAACTCGCACACCTCAGCCACATTGTCCTCCGTGATTTCATCCAGCCGCCAATCGGGATTATCGGCCATGAAGCGGTTCACATGGTTGCGCTTCTTGTTGTAGTGCTTGCCGGTGAGGGTGGCCAGTGCCGTGGCCGAGTAGATATAGTCAGCCCAGTCGGGCAGCTCCTCCACGCGCGCCCCCGGCAGCGAGGCAATCAGCTCCAGTTTGTCCTCAGGCACAGCCGAGAACAGTGGCTCCATGCCGCGCAGCTTGCAGTAATTGCGAATCATCGCCACTGAGTCCTCCACCGGCATCGCCCCGATTGGCACCCAGAACGCCGGTCGACGGCTGGCATCCTCCGAAAGACCTTTGATAAAGAGCGTATCGCCCACAATGCAGTACTCGTAGCCGAAATACTCGATCCACATATAAATACCGCCAATTGAGTAGTCGCATGAGCGGCTCGACTGCCTCCGCAGATAGCGCATGATGTCAGGCATCGCATCGGCAGTTACAGGTTTAAAATCAAGTCGCGTTCCCCGGCGTGTAGTAGCCGGTGCAGTGGTATAGCGTTTTTGCGAAATCATAATAGTAATAGTTGAAAACGTATAAACCTATAACAATCAACGCCCTGCTAAAGTTTATCTCCCGTTGTGGTCCTCAGGACGCGATTGTTCTATGGTTCTCTAGTCAAAAAATATTGACGTACATGAAGCTTAAACACCAGAGAACCATAGAACTATAGGTTTTATATAACTGCAAACATCTGTGGTTCTTCTTACTATAGTTCTATAGTTCTTTGGTCTAAAATAACCTGGACCAAAGATGTATAGTTATTTAGAACAAGAGCGGCGGAGCCGCGATGTAGCGGGAAACCCCGCACGCAGTGTGGGGTGTGGAAGCTGGGTAAGCAAGGGAGCTTCGGAGAAGCGACGTCACGTCGACAACGCATCTCCGAAGCTCCGTATGTATCGTTTTCCCTACCCCACGTTGCACGTGGAGTTTCTCGCTACCCCGCGGCTCTGCCGCTCCTATGCCGATAACACTCAGATTCCAACCCACACGTGCCAAAGGCACGTCCCTACAAACACACACGCCGAAAAAGTGGCATACGCCGGAGCGAGTCAACCGCGTTGCCCTGTTGTTCGCCGGTCGGGGTCGTCAATGAAGATTGTGAGGCCGTCGTAAGCATAGTGGACGCCTGGCGGTAGGGCGAGCTCAGCCTGAGCGTGAGGCGGAGTGTCGTGGCTCATGTGGGTCAGGTAGGCCTGACGCGGCTTCACGGCAGCAATCACTTCCAGTGCCTGGCCGAGAGTCATGTGCGAGGGGTGGGGCAGGGCTCGCAGAGCGTTGACCACGAGGGTATCCACCCCCCTGAGGCGTTCAAGTGTGATGGCCGGAGGCATTTCGGAGCAGTCGGTGATATATGCCAGCGGGCCGATACGATAGCCCACAATGTGAATCTTGCCGTGCATCACCGGCAGGGGAATCACTTCCACGGGGCCGTAGCCGGACACGTCAACCATGAAGGCGTCGCGCTCAATCTCGGTGATTTTGAATGTGGGCACGCCGGGGTAGAGCACCTTGGCGAAGCAGTAGGGGATGCGGTTGCGGAGGTCCGTGGCCACGTTGGGCTGGCAGAACAGCGGGAAATGATGGTCCGGGAACTCGTAGCAGTAGGGGCGCAGGTCGTCGATGCCGCCCACGTGGTCGTAGTGCGTGTGGGTGAGCAGGGCGCAGGCCAGGTCGGGGCTCCCTTGCCCAAGCATCTGCATGCGGAAGTCGGGGCCGCAGTCAATGAGTATGGCGGGTGTGTCCGGTGCCATCTGCACCATGGCCGAGCAGCGCATGCGCTTGTCGCGCGGGTCGGCGCTCGTGCAGGTGGGACAGCTGCAACGCATCTGCGGCACTCCAACCGATGTGCCTGTTCCTAAAAATGTCAACTTCATATTCTGAAAGCACTTAGGTAACCGTCGTCGAACACCAGGTAGACACCGTCAGAGTAGCGCCAGCGCTCGGCCATGCCGGCGCGCGTGGGGATGCGCTCAATCTGCTGCGGAGCCCCCAGGGCCAGGCGGCATTCGTCGCGCGTCATGTCCTTGGCCACGCGCGAGCGCTTGATGAGCTCCCACACGTTGTCGCGGATTTCGGGGTACTGTTTGCGCGGGTTGTCGAAGGCGAATAGGGTGTCGAAATTGCGCGTCGCGGTGCGCCCCGACCCCACGGTCATGTAGAGCATATAGGTGCCCTGAGGCCCTTCGGAGGCATGGAAGTAGACGGCTGCGGGGTAGTTGGCAGTGCCTATTCCCACGCTGTCCACCGTCACGCGGATGTGGCGCAGGCCGCCATCAATGCGCTCGCCGGTGGCAGGGTTGAGCCACATGGGTGTGCGCACGTAGTAGTCGCGGCCGCGCATCTGCTCGTCCACACGCTGCACCACGTCCACGTCGACGGTGAATGGTATGCGGAGCACCTCCATGGTGTCGACTTCAGCCCGCGAGTTGTTGAGGCGGTAGTAGAAGCGGCGACCGCGGTCGTCGCGCAGTACGACATCCGTCGCTGCGCCGGTGAGCGACTGTGCCGCAGCGAAACCGTCGAAGAAAAGGTCGTGGCCCACCAGGCCGTCCGAAGCGTCGGAGTTAGGGGCGAAGATAAGGCTCACGCGCTCGTCGTCCACTCTCATGCGGCGCCCGGGCACCCACTGAGCGGGCGGTGTCGGGGCAATGTCGGCCATAAAACGCTGCTCGGCAGTGACGTGTCCCGCCTGCTGGCGACGCACATCGCTGTCGGTGATGCGTTTGGTGCTCTCCACTCCTGTGAAACATCCGCCCAGGGTCAGAGCGGATGCCACGAAGAGGGCTAAATATTTATTTCTTTGTGGGATCAATGCCGAGGTTCTGGTAGATGAATGAATAAATGTCGGTGTACTCGTCCACCACCTTCGCCACAGGCTTGCCAGCGCCGTGGCCGGCCTTGCTGTCGATGCGGATGAGCTTGGGAGCATCGCCGGTGTCGTCTGCCTGGAGTGCGGCGGCGTATTTGAAGGAGTGTGCCGGCACCACACGGTCGTCGTGGTCAGCGGTGGTCACCAGGATAGCGGGGTAGGGGGTGCCGTCGTTGCTGATGTTGTGCACGGGCGAGTAACCCAGCAGATAGGCTGCCATTTCCTCGGAGTCCTCGCTGGTGCCGTAGTCCGACGCCCAGTTCCAGCCGATGGTGAACAGGTGGTAGCGCATCATGTCCATCACGCCCACGCGGGGAATGGCCACCTTGAACAGGTCGGGACGCATATTCACCGTGGCGCCAACCAGGAGGCCGCCGTTGCTGCCGCCCTCGATTGTCATGAGGTCCTTGGTGGTCCAGCCATTGTCAATCATATACTCGGCAGCGGCGATGAAGTCGTTGAACACGTTGAGTTTCTGCTGCTTGGTGCCGGCCAGGTGCCATGCTTCGCCGTACTCGCCGCCGCCGCGCAGGTTGGCCTGGGCGTAGATGCCTCCGTTCTCAAGCCACAGCATGCGGTTGGCGTTGAAACCGGGGTTGAGCGTAATGTTGAAGCCGCCGTAGCCGTAGAGGTACACGGGGTTGGTGCCGTCGGGCTTCGCGTCCTTGTGGCGGACGATGAACATGGGCACCTTCGTGCCGTCGCCCGAGGTGTAGAACACCTGCTCGGTGACGTAATCCTCGGGATTGACGCCCTCGACCTCGGTGGCACCGTAGAGGGTGCTCGCCTGCGAGGCAAGGTCGTAGCTGTAGATGCTGGAGGGGTAGGTGAAGGAGGAGAAGGCGTAGAACACCTCGTCGGTGTCGCGGTCCGAGCCCACGCTCACGGTGCCGTAGGTGGGCAGCTCGATTTCGTTCACCAGTTTGCCGTCGGTGGTGTACACGTAGGCATGATTGGCCGCATCGCGGTCGTAGACGGCGATGAGGTGGTCAGGCCCGGCGAACTGAACCGAGGTGAGCACGGCGTTCTCGTCGGCACTCTCGGGGATGATTTCTACCCAGTTCTTGCGCTCCGGCTTGGCGGGGTCTATGCGCACCAGGCGGTTGCGGGGAGCGTCGATGGAAGTGAACATATAAATCTGGCCGTCAACCACGTCGATAACCTCGTTGTTGAAGTCCTGCGAGGGTTCGATGGTCACCCACTGTGCGCCGGGCTTGCTGAGGTCCTTCACGATGAGGCCGTCGCCTATGCCCTGGCCGCCCACGCTCACCAGCAGCATACGGCCCTTGTCGGCGGTGCCCACGGCGTGGAAGTGGAGCGGTGCGTTCTTATCCTCGAAGGCAATCACGTCCTGCTCCTGCGGGGTGCCCAGCTTGTGGTAGTACACTTTGTGGTATTCGTTGGCGTTCGAGAACTCCTTGCCGGCCTCGGGGCGGGCGTAGGCGCTGTAGTAGAAACCGTCGCCGCTCCAGGCAGCGCCGGTGAACTTGGCCCACTCTATGTGGTCGGGCAGCAGTTCCTTGGTGTCCATGTCCATCACGTAAATCTCGGTCCAGTCCGAACCGCTGCGCGAAATGGTGTAGGCCAGGTACTTGCCATCGTTGTCCTCGTAGATGCCGGTGAGAGCCACGGTGCCGTCGTCCGACAGTGCGTTGGGGTCCAGGAACACCTCGGCGGGACCTTCGAGCGAGTCCTTGCGGTAGAGGATGCTCTGGTTGTGGCTGCCGTCGTTGGCGAAGAAGTAGTATTTGCCATCCTTCATTTTCGAGGGCATGCCGGTGCGCGAGAAACGGTTGAGCACGTCCAGACGGTTGTGGATGTCCTGGCGGAAGGGAATCTTGGACAGGTAGTCCTGGGTAATCTTGTTTTCGGCCTCAACCCAGCGCAAGGTGGCCTCGGCGGTGTCGTTTTCGAGCGGACGGTAGGGGTCGGCAACCTCCATGCCGAAACATTCGTAGACGGTGGAATCGCACGGAGCGGCCGGATATTCAATCTTATCCGATTTGCCGCAGCCTGTCAGCAATATTGCCATAGCGGTAACTGTGAGTGATGAACGGAGCATTGGTGTGTTATGATTGTTTTTGATTATTGTCGGGCATGTGCACGTCCAGCTGCGGGAAGGGGAATGAAATTCCGGCCGAGGGCAGCTCGGCATAGATGCGTTCGTTGATGCGGAAATAAACGTCCCAGTAGAGCGTGGAGCGGGTCCAGGCGCGCACCTTCAGGTTCACGCTGCTGTCGGCCAGCTCGCCCAGTAGCACCACCGGAGCACGGTCGGCCACCTCGGCAGCCTGCTTGTAGGGCAGAAGCACCTCCGGAGTGCCTGCGGCCTGCATAATCTCGCGGCTGCGCCTGGGGTGGAACAGGCGTGCGAAGAATCCGGGCTTCCGCACTTCCTCAGCAGGCTCGGCACCTGTCTGAGCGTTGCTCACCTCGCTTTCTTCTTCCTTTACTTCGGCCTGTTGCTTGCGCGCCAGGCGGTCGGCGGCAAAGGTGGTTTTCACCACGTCGGGGTCGGTGTTGAGAATTTCCAGGAGCTTGTTGCGGGCGGCCTCCACACTGTCGCCGTAGGAAATACCCACGGGCCACTCCACACGGCGGTAGTCCTCGCGGCTCCAGTTGTTCACCGAGCCGGTGGAAAGGCCGCCGTTGGGGATGATGATGGATTTATTATCGCCCGTGGTGATGACGGTGTGAAAAATCTGGATTTCGCGCACGGTGCCTGCATAACCCTGGGCTTCGATGTAGTCGCCTATCTTGTAGGGCTTCAGCAGTAGGATGAGCACACCGCCGGCAAAGTTCTGAAGTGTGCCGCTCAGTGCCATACCCACTGCGACACCGGCCGAGGCAAACAGGGCGATGAACGACGATGTTTCGATGCCCAGAATACCGATAACGGTGACTATCAGGATGAAGTAGAGCACAATCTTGACCATCGACAGCACGAAGGATGTGAGCGAACGGTCAAGCGAACGCTTCACGAACACCGTGCTGAGGAAGTTGTAGATTTTGCGGATGGCGTAGCGGCCCACATAGAACACCACGATGGCAATCGCCAGGTTGATGGCGAAGGTCACCAGCGAGTGCACCACCTTCTGAACAAGTTCGTCGAAGGTGAGGTTGGAGAGCACCGACATTTCTTCCGCGCGGGTCGGAATGGAGTCCGACAGCGCCGTTATGTCCGGGTCGGGAAACTGGAGTGGCAGCATGGTTTATTCAAAAGTAAGAGCGGATGCCACGTCGGTCCACCACGAAAGGGTGGTGTAGGCCTTGTGGGCAGCATCGTCGGGTGTGCGCATGATGAATGTGGACAGGCCGCAGTGCTCGGTTAGGGGCACCTGATTCCACAGCCAGGGAGTGGCCGCCTCGTAGAGCACGGCCTGGTCAAGAGCGTCCTCGAAGGCGGCAAAGGCGGCTGCCGCGCCGTCAAAGCGCTCATCCTCGCCGTCCAGGCACAGCGTGCGCAGGTAGTCGCGCAGGTCAAAGTAGTTGCAACTCCATGTGGTGGTGTTGGTGAACTTCTGCGGCACATAGCCTGCAGGCAGTGTGCCGTTGGCTTTGCTGAAAATATCTTTCGCGGAGCGGGCCAGGGCGTCCAGGCCTGCGGTGGATATCACGCTCATGGTGCAGGTGCGGTCCTGGCCGGCAAGCTGGTCGTAGCTGTTGAAAGTTTCCTTCGCGGCCCCAATCAAATCCGGCTCACCCTCGGCAAAGAAGTGCTTCAGGTTGAGGTTGTAGGGCATGCCGGGCGAGGGCAGTTCCGTGACGCTGGCCACGATGGTAGGAGCTGCGTTGCGGAGTTCGTACATTGTTTCCACCGAACCCATGTAGCAGCAGTCGAAGTACACGAAGCTCCAGTCAGGCCCGGCCTCGAGTGTGCGGGCCAGGGTGGTCACGTTCATCGTCTTGCCGCTATCGGAGCCGAAGGACTGGGGGCTGAGCGGCGCATCCATTTCGTCGGCGATACCGTCCTGCAGCCAGCCGGTGGCGTGGCTCCACAGCACTATGCCGTACTGGCGCGCCGGGGCAAGCTCCGTAAGGTCGTCGAACACTTCGAGCATACGCTCGCTGCTTACCGACAGGCCGTCGTAGTCGTAAAGCTTGAGAGTGTCGAGGCCCGTGGCTGTCACTTCAAGCAGCTCGGGCACCTTGTGGTAGTCCGAGTGGTACACCAGCAGGCGCCCGTCGGCGCCGATATCGCCCGCTTTGGCACCTTCAAGCATCTCGTTCAGGTCCAGTTCGTCGTAATAGTTGCTGCCCAGGTTGTTATTTGCAGCCATATACACCAGCACGGTGCGGCCCACGGTCGGGTCAGTCGCAGGCGGAGTGTCGGGTTCGTTGTTGTCGTCACACGAACTGAGAGCCGCGGCGACCGAAGCCGTAAATATCAGTGATAAAAAGAATTTCCTATACATAAGTACAAAATTACTACATTTCGCGCAAATTCTGCGAACCTTTAATGATTTTTAAAGAGAGATTACACATTTATATACGCGCAAAAAGGTGCGATTATTGCGTACTATGCAAAAATCGCACCAAAATTCGGCTGCCTGTCAACCGTTTAATTCAGTTGAAGGGCGATGAAGCCGCGGGCTCCTTGATGTCCGGATGGACTCCGCGGACGATGTCGATGAACAGTTTTACTCGCGCCAGAACCTCGCGCCCGCGGTTGCGCAGCCACGATGTGTAGTGCCACGGTGTGTGGGCGTTGAAGGCGATTGCATCCACCCCCAGGTGCCGGGCCTGGTAAAGGGCGCGTTCGTTGTGGTATTTCTGCGAGATAATGGTGATGGAATCCTGGTGGTACACGTCGCGGATTTTTGCAATGGAGTTGAGCGTGCGCGTGCCGTCGTAGTCAAGCACTATACGGGCCGAATCCACGCCCTGCTTCATCAGCGAATCGCGCATGGCCACAGGCTCGTCGTATCCGCCCTTGGAGCGGCGATAGTCGCCCCCGCTCACCACCAGCCAATCCACTTTCCCGGCCTTGTAAAGATCGGCGCCTGACTTTATGCGGTGGTCGAAATAGGCATTGCGCCGGCCGCTCCACATCGACACCGGCGATGTGCCCAGAATCACACCGATTTTGCGATGGGGAATCCTGTCGACGTCCTCGTAGGTCCTGCCCGAGGCATTACGCATCACGATAATATCGCAAGTCGCTGCCACTGCGCAGGTTGCCACCGCAATCGCCAGACACCAGATAATAATTTTGCGCTTTTTCATAGGAACTTTAACTGAGTACTTTCATATACCGCCTACATCTTGAAGGTAAATCAACACAAAAGTACGCCAAAAAATCCGGGTCCGCAAAATTTAGAATTCAATTTTATAATAGATATTTGGCATTGCGATTCCATCCCTGATTATATCCACTTTTTGGGTCTGATAGTTGAAGGCGTGGTTGAAGTATTCTGCATAACCGGTGCAGTTGAGCATCTTAAATGCCAGTTCATGACTCAGTTTCTTGCGGTTTATCCGGTAGCTTACAGTGAACGATCCGACGAGGATGGGCGACAGACGGGAACTGTAGGCCTTAGTTTCATCAAAAACTACTTCCTGGTTGAGGATGGAATTTTCATAGTCCACCGGCGAGAAACGGTCGCCTCCCATGTAGGTTAGTTTCAGATTGAGGCTCCACATGTTGCGCTTTGTTTTTCCAACCATCCATTCCTTTCCTGCCAGCGCGTTCAGCAGAAAATTACGGTTGAAGCGGGTGTTGCGCCACACCCCGTCGGCTGCTTTATATCGTGCGTTGTAGAGCGAGCCGGTGAACATGAAATAGAATCCTGCGGTCATATATTTCTCGAAAGTAACGTCCAGTCCGTAGTTGAATCCTTTGCCAAGGTTGGTGAGTTCGTCCATGACATACCATTCATCCTTGAGGTTGAGGAACGAAAATGTGCCGGTTTTACTCACGGGTACAGAATAGAGATATTGCACGTAGGGTTCAACCAAAAAACGGAAATTTTCGCCGAACGTACGTTGCCAACCCAATGAAAAATGTAGAGCCCTTGTGAAATCGAGGTTTTTGTTATAAAGCTGGCCGTCAGCGCCCTGTGTGAAATAATAATTGAGCATCTCCATGCGGCTGTGCATGCCGAATGCCGTTGTAAGCGTGGACTTCGAATCAATATCATAAGCCGCGCTCACCCGCGGCTCTATGGAATAGTGATTGTTGAGCGTGAGATACTGCACATGCAGTCCGGCGTTCAGCTTCCATCTGTTGCCGAGGGCAAATGCGGAATTGGTATGAGCCTCAATCAGTGCTGACGCTCCACTATTGTCCGCCACCGGGGCAAGCGTCGCTCCCGGAGTCTCGGCATTGCGGATGTCCATGTCGTAGAGCAGAGCAGTCATAGTCAGGCCCGAGCGGTTGGTGTGGCGGGCGCTGAATTTTGTATTGACGTATGAATTTAAGATAATGTTGGCGTTTAATTTCGAAATGGAATTTTCCGGGTGTACCGAGCCGTCCTCCATGGCCACGTCGCCCTTGCCGTCGATGCCGTTGATTGTAGCGGCCAAAGTAGTCTTTAAGAACGAACGCCCATTCAGATTGATTTTGTGCGCAAGGCCCGCGGCACCCATGTAGAGCTTGTTTTTCCAACCTTCACGGTCGTTGAGATATTCCCATTCCTGCGGATTTGTCTTGGGATCCTCACCATTGCTGTCAATCAGCCCCACACCCCACACTGAAAATGTACCGTGTTTTTGGGTTGGAATATTGAACTTGAACGATAAATCCTGATAGCGCATATTTTCAGCACCTTCGGGCAGAAACCCCGACATTAACGCCAGGGTGGAATACCGGTAGTTGAAGATGTAGGATGAACCCGTGCCTTTTTTCAGCGGGCCCTGCGAAGCGACATCTATTCCCATGGTGCCCAGGGCAAACGCGTGTTCGTGTTTGGTGTTATTTCCGTTGCGAAGCTTTATATCGAACACGCCTGAAAGTGCATTGCCGTATTCAGCCGGGAACGCCCCGGTAAAGAAATCGGAATTTCCGAGCACATTACTGCTGATTGCGGCCAGACCGCCGGCGCCGAAGCCGGCTATTTCGGCAAAGTGGTTCGGATTGGGCACCTCAACATCCTCCACTTTCCATTGCAGGAATTTCGGGGCATTGCCGCGCACAACAATACCGTTGTCGCCAACATTGGTTGCCACTCCTGCGAACGACGACGCAAGTCTGGCCGGGTCGTCCAAACCGCCGGCGTAGCGCGAGGCCTCCTCCACCGCAAGCATTCGCCCTCCGGTCAGGGCCATGCTGTTGAGCGGCTGAGATTTATTGACATAGGGTTTCACCACCACTTCGGCAAGCAAGGATGAATTCTCGGTCAGCGGTACGCTCACAATCAGATCGTGGCCCGAAGTTACAAGCAGTTCCTTGAGCAACGCCGGATTGTAGCCAAGATATGACGCTTTCAGGTCGTAGCGTCCGGGCGTCAATTTTCGGAAGTCGAAAAGGCCCGCGGTGTCCGTCTGGGCCGTTGCCACCACCGAGTCGGCCTTCATCAGGACAATGCTTGCAAACGGTAGTTCGATTTCGGAAGTGCGGTCAAATACCCGGCCACGGATGGTGCCGATGTCACTATTCGCGGCATTTGAGGCATTGCCGGGCGTTAGGAATAAAACACAGGCAAAAGCCCATACAATTTTCATGTTCATTAATGTTTGGTTTACTGATTTATCAATGTGCAAAATTATCACACTGACAAACAGCCATCAATGAACAAACCGAGGCTGTTATTGCACTATTCGCGGTTGCTCTCCCGGAACTGCAGGGGTGTCATGCCTGTTTTGCTGCGAAACATACGGTTGAAGTAGCTGTAATTTTCATAACCTAAGGCATAGGCTACCTCCTTGGCAGTCAAATCTGTCACTATGAGCAGACGCTTTGCCTCGAGCAGCACCTCCTCAATAATCAAACGGGAAGTGGGTTGGCCTGTGATATAATTCAATACTTCGTTTAAATATCCAGGGGTAACATTTAGTTGCGCGGCATAAAACTGAGCCGACTTCTGTTGGCGGAAATGCAAGCGCACGAGTTCCTTGAACCGGTAGGCGATGTGCCTTTTGTGCGTGTCGGGCTTGCCGGATGTAATTTGGTTTTCAGCCAGCACACGGCCCACAAGATTGATAAACAGCTCCGTGACCGACCACATGATTTCGCGGAACAATGGCCGTGACTCACCTTTCGGTTCATCCACCATTATCCGCAGGACCCGGTTGAAAGTTGTCATTTCGCCCTGCGACAGGGCGTGGGCCTGCACGTTGAACATATTTTGCGCAAATAGTTCCCGAAAAGAGGACTCTATGTATTCCGGCGAAACCACCACCACCCATCCGCGGCTCCCACGGGCCTTTATGTTGCCGTGCAGTTGCCCGGGGGTGATGATGTAGAGTTGGTTGTCACGCAATTCAATGGTATGGAAGTCAACGTCCAATGTTCCGTGCCCCTCTTCAAGAACAAGGAAAATATAGTGGTCGTCCCTATGTACCGTGTAATCTTCGATATGCTGCCACGATACAGCATCGTGGCCGGTGCCATAGAGATGTGCCGAAACGCCATTCGGCGCAAAATCAACTATCCGGTGCAGCGGAATTTCAGGAGTGTCTATTGTATTATTGCTTTTGCGGTTCATACCTGCAAAGGTAATACAAAAAAATTAAAGGCGTTGCAGAGCCGGAAGAGGTTCTGCAACGCCCCACGTTATAGTCAGTTTCTACTAAAGGCGACCGGTGGCGTCGAGGTACTGCGACTGCGACATGCGGAACACGCCGTAGGCCGAAATGTAGTCGCTCTGCGCCTGGCGGTAGAGGGTCTGCGCGTCCAGCAGGTCAGTGATGGTGCTCATGCCGGCTTCGTAGTAAGCCTGGTTGAGGCGTAGATTCTCAGCACCCTGGCGGATAGCCTCGGCGGCAATGCTCATTTTGCGGTGTGCGGCGGTCACGTTGTCCCACTTATCCGTCATTTCGATTTCCAGTTTCTGGCTCAGGTCCGAAAGCTCGGTGCGGGCGTTCTCAAGCGCGAGGCTCTTGCGCTTGATGGCGTGCGAGCCGCCCCACCAGCCCGAAATGGGAACCGACACCGTCACCATCACGCCACCGAAGTTCTGGTTCTGCTCGAACATATCGTGGTAGAACCATCCGGCGCCAACGGCAACCGAGGGCAGATAGTTGCCAACTTCCATTTTCTTTTCCAGAACCTTGGCCTCCACGTTTTTTTGCAGCAACTGATAGTCGTAGGTGTCGGGCAGGGCAGTGGAGCTGTCAATGAACATCGAGTTGGGGTAGGCCGGCATTTCCGCGGGTACTTCCTCGTTTATATCCACAAGATTGTCCGTGCCCATGCCTATTTGCTGCGCAAGGAGCATTTTCATCAGCTTGATGCCGTTGTCAAGGTCCACCATGTCGCTGCGGTATTTGTTGCGCTGGATGTCCACTTTCAGTGCATCGTTGGGCATCGCCACACCGGCGTCCACGGCCACCTGCACCTGGTTCGAAAGCGAGTCAAGCATGGCGATGGCACTGCTCACCGTGCTGCGCGTGGCTTTCAGCGTTGTCAGCTGCCAGTAGAGGGCTTCGGTGGCCAGGATGACCTCGTCGTTGGTCTGCTGGCGGCGGATGCGGGCAGCTTCCTCGCCCACCTTGGCCAGCTTGTTGCCGTTCACAATGCGGCCGCCCATGAACACAGGCTGCATGGCCCATACGCCGGCACCCTTGCCGCGGTCGATGATGCCGAGCGTGAACAGGTCGAGCACGTCGTACTTGAGAATATCGGTATTGGTCTTGAACCACGAGCCTCCGGCCGAGATTTCGGGGAAATACTTCGTGAAAGCTTCCTTGCGGGTTTCTGCGGCGGCCTCAAGGTCGCGCTGCGAGGTTTTCACGGCGGCATTGTTTTCCAGAGCCAGTTCCTTGCAGCGGCTTAGGGAAAAGACAGTGTCGGTGCTTTGGGCACCTGCCTGGGCGCATACACCCAGGGCCAGGGCGGCTATAATATATGATAGGGTTTTCATTGCGGTAGGAAATTACATCAGGTGAGTTTCAAGCGGTTCGGCAAGAGGCTTGTCGGCGTTCTTGCTGCGGTCCTTCATCATGCAGTAGGCCACGGGAATCACAGTGAGGATGAAAATCATGGTAATAGGTGTGCCCCAGAAGATTACCACGCCCATCGGTTTCCACAGCGCGCTGTTGCCCATGATCATAGGCAGCACGCCCATGGTGGCGGCGGCCGAGGTCAGGAAGATGGGGCGCATTCGGCGCTTAGAGGCGTTGAGCACGGCGTTGTACACGTCCTGGCCCTGGTTGCGCAGCTCCTCGGCGTAGTCGAGCAGCACAATGGCGTTGCGCACCAGAATACCCATCAGCGACACGATGCCCAGCACGCAGGTGAGCGACAGGTTGGTGCCCTGAATCAACAGGCCTATGCCCGCACCGGGGATGCACAGCAGCAGCGACAGCAGCAGCAGTAGCGAGGTGTCGGCCTGTGCATAGTGGAACAGAAGGATGAAGAAGATGATGGCTACGGCCATGGCCAGGCCGGCGAGGATTTCGGGCAGGGTGGTCATGGTGTCGTCCCATTCGCCGCCGCGCACCACGGTCACCTCCGTAGGCATGTCGTAGTGGCTCAGGCTGTCCATGAGCGCCTCGGTGCGGTCAATCACATTGATATTACGCTCCACTTCGGCGATAAGCGACACGGTTTCGATGCCGTTGTAGTGAGTGAGTTTGCCGGGGTGCCACGTGGGTGTCACCTTGGAAATCTGACTCAGGGGCACTGTGCCGAGGCCAAGAACGGGCATGGGTTCGTTGAGCAGATCGGTCACATCGCTGCGGTTGGCCGTCGGGGTCTTGAGAGTGACGGGTATACCGTAGTCGCCCTCCCACACTGTGGCCACAGGGATGCCGGCCGAGTAGCGCATGGCAAGTGTGGTTTCGATGAGTGTGGAGTTAAGCCCGAAGCGCTGAGTCTTGACATTGTCCGGCTGAACCTCGGCCGAAGCCATGGGATTGTCGAGCGACAGGCGCACGTTGCGCAGGCCGGGCACACGGCGGGCGATGGCGGCGGCGCTGTCGGCCACGGATTTGAGCACGTCGGCCGAGGCACCGGAGAAGCGGATTTCAATCGGGTAGTCGGCCGTGGAGTAGCTCAGCTGCTTGAAGCGCACGAAGGCGTCGGGGAAGTAGCTTTCGTACTTCTCGGTGTAGTCGTTGAGCACCTCGATGGTGGCGTCGTCGCTCTTGGTGTTCACAATGAACTGAGCGAAATTCGGGCCGCCCACCTGGGGAGCATAGGTGGTCTGGAAGCGAGGCGAGGAGCAGCCGTGGAACGAGGCGATGGACACCACGCGCTCGTCCTTCTGCAGGATGCGTTCCAGCGAGTCGGCCACCTGGGTGGTGCGCTCAACCGAGGTGCCGGTGGGCAGGAAGATTTCCACCGCAAACTGATTGCGCTCGGCAATAGGCATCAGCTGGAGCGGACGCGACATGAACAGCACACCGCCGCCCACAATTGTGAGCACGCCCAGGGCGATGGTGGTCTTGGGGTAGCGGAAGCACCAGTCAATCACCACATCGTAGCCCTTCTGCATCGAAGCGAAGAAGCTGAACTTCTTTTTGCCCGAAGCCAGTGCCTCGGCCTGAAGTTTATAGATGGGTTTCTTGATGAGCTTATATTGCAGGAAGGGCACAAGCAGCTCGGCCAGGATGAGCGACACGAACAGGATGATGGTCATGCCCCAGGGGAAGTCGGTGAGGAAGTCGCGGAACATACCCTTCACCGTGATAAGGAAGGGGAAGAATGTTACCGAGATAGCAAGGGTGGCCGAGAAGATGGCCTTGAAAAATTCGGTGCCGGAGCGCAGCGTGGCGTGGTAGTGGTCCATGCCTTCGGAAATCAGCTCCACATAGTCGTCGATAATCACCACCGAGTTGTCCACAATCATGCCAAGCGACACGATGAGGCAGGCCAGCGTCACGGTGTTGAGCTCTATGCCGAAAGCATAGAACAGGCCCAGCGATATGAAGATGGCAATCGGGATGGTGGAGGCGGCAATCAGGGCCACGTTGAGCGGCAGCAGAATCATGATTACCACAACCACGGCGATGATGGCTATGAGCAGTTCCACCAGGAAGTAGTTGACCGAGGCGTTCACCACCACGGGCTGGTCCGTAATCTTGAACAAGGTGACGCTTTCGGGCAGCTCGGCCTTGAAGGCTTCAATCTGCTTGTCGACCTCGGTGCCCAGCTCAACCACATTGTAGCCGTCCTTCATCTGCACGCTCAGCAGGATGCACTTTTCGAAATTATTGGTGATGTAACTGTCCGGGTCGGGGTATTCGCGGCGTATGTCGGCCACGTCGCCCAGACGGAGCACCTGGCCCTGGGGCGAGGTGAACACAATCATGTCCGCGATATCGGCAATGGAACCAACGGTACGCTTCACCACGATGGGCTGGGTGTAGACTCCGCTCTGCAGCTCGCCGCCGGTGGTCTGGAAGCCCTGGGCCAGCAGTGTGGCACCCACCATGCTTTCGGATAGAGCGTAGTGCTTGAGTTTCTCGGGGTTAAGGTACACGGCGAACACTTCGTTCTGCTTGCCGGTCACATCCATCGTGCCGACGCTTTCAACCGTGCGCAGGCGGTCCTTGAGCTGGTCCATGTAGTCGCCCAGCTCGCGGTAGGTCTTGTCCTTGCTCTGCATGGTGATGAGCAGCGAGGACGTGTCGCCGAAGTTGCTCAGCGTTTCCACTCCCAGCACACCGGCAGGCAGTTTCATCTTCACAGCGTCCATACCAAGCTTGAACTCGTTCCAGAACGGAGTGGCATCGCTCACATTGTCGTCCAGCTCCACAAATATAATCACCTCGCCGGCCGTAACCTGCGAGTGGGTGTTTTTCTTGTTGACTTCCTTGTAGGAGAAAATATATTCTTCAAGGGGCTTGAGCACCTCTTCCTCAACCTGCTCAACGGAAGCGCCGGGGTAGATGGCCGCCACAACGCCCTCGCGCACGGTGAAGGAGGGGAACTCGTTCTTATCCATCACTTTGAGTGCGTAGATGCCGAATGCAATAAGCACGCACACAAGCAGAATGACCTCTTTGCGGTACTTCATGCCCGCCACCACAATAGGATTGGGGTTGGCCAGAGGTTTGGGCACGTCGGAGCCCGACGGCTGTTGCGCCTGGCTGCCGGTTGGTTTGTTCGTTGCCATAATCGGGGTGCGTGCTTATTTATTGACGATTTCTACTTCGGTTCCGTTGCTCACCTTCTGCATGCCGGCCACAATCACGGTGTCGCCTGCTGCAAGGCCGCTCTTGATAATCACCCCCTCGGGGGCAAGCTCGTCGGCCACCACGAATTTCTGGTAGGCGCGCCCATCGGTCACGGTCCACACAAACTGGCGGTTGTCAGCTGCCAGCAGCACAGCCTGTGCGGGCAGGGTGATCTGAGCGGTGCTGTCAGCCACGGCCGCAGTGGCGGGAGCGTCGAGCACAACGGTTCCAATCATGCCGGGCAGAATGCGGCCGTCGCCATTGGGAATATCGAATTTCATTGTGTAGGAGCGGGTGAAGGGGTCGGCAACTACCGACTTCTGAGCCAGGGTGCCGTCCACCTTAAGGCCGCCGAGCGATTCGAAGACAACCGAAGCCTTAGCACCTTCAGCAAACGACGACACAAGGCCCTCCGGCACCGAAATGCTCACCTGCAGGTCCTTGAGATTTACGATTCTGAGAATAGGCTCAGCCGGAACAATGGTCTGGCCGACATCGGCCAGCTTTTCGGACACCGAGCCCGAGAAGGGGGCGGTGAGTGTGGCATCGCCCACGGCACGCTGAGCCATGGCGGCGGCGTTTTCGGCCTGCTTGAGTGTTTCCTGGATTTCAACCCACTTGATGTCGGGCAGCGCCTTGGCATCGTGGAGCTTCTTCATGCGCTCGTAGGCATCGCGTGCCTCGGCAAGCTCCGATTGGGCTATATTGTTGGCGTTCACAAGACTTTCGCTTTTCACTCGGCCCAGCACCTGGCCCTTGGTCACTTTCTGGCCAGCCTCTACATATATTTCGGTGATGGTACCCGGCACCGAGAAGCTTACGGACGATTCCTCGGCCGCTGCAACCGTGCCCGAGTATTCACGACCCGAGCCGACCGCGCTATTGCCGTGGCCGACTACGTTGATTTCTACTCTTACAACCGGTGCTGGGGTTGGTTTTTCCTGGTGGCGGCAGCTCGTCAAGGTGACGCTGCATAGTGCGATGGCCGCTAAGGTCTGGGGCTTGCTCAAAAAGTCGTAAAGTCTCATATCTTGGATGCTATAACGTGTGAATGAATTTTAGTTAGGATTAAAATCTTTACTTTTTCTAACAACCCACACTGAAATAAAGTTTTGGACGTGCCGATAAAAGTATAGGGCAGAAGTTTGGTCGGCAAAAAATCCGGGATTTCTCTGGCAAAAAATTTCGGAAAAAGTTTGTGGTCAGCGGATTTTTTTGTAATTTTGTGCGCTGATTTTCCGCAATAGGCTCGGCAAAGTAAAGCTTTTGATGTGTAAAGGCTTTCGCCTCAGCGGGTTAACTTATTTACAACATTATTAATGTACGTAATCGTAGAAATCCAGGGCCAGCAGTTCAAGGCAGAGAAGGATAAATTCCTCTATGTCCACTACCTTGGTGAGAATGTAAAGGAAGGCGAAACCGTAGAGTTCGACCGTGTCCTCCTTGCCGACAACGACGGCAATGTTAAGGTTGGTGCTCCCGTTGTTGAGGGCGCTAAAGTTGTTTGCGAAGTAGCTGAATCGCTCGTTAAGGGTGACAAAGTTATCGTTTTCAAGAAAAAACGTCGCAAAGGCTACCGTCGCAAAAACGGTCACCGTCAGTATTTCACCAAAGTAGTTATCAAGGACATCGTCGCTTGAGTTTTGTCTAACCCAAACCGCATCTGCGTAAATAATTAAAGATTATTCACTATGGCACATAAAAAAGGCGTCGGTAGTTCTAAGAACGGCCGTGAGTCGGAAAGCAAACGACTCGGCGTGAAGATTTTTGGCGGTCAGTTCGCCAAAGCCGGCAATATCCTCAAGCGTCAGCGTGGTACCGTACATCACCCCGGCCTCAATGTAGGCATCGGTAAGGACCACACCCTCTACGCTCTCGTGAGCGGTACCGTTGAATTCACCACCGGTCGCAACGGTCGTCGCTTCATCAACGTAGTTCCCGTGGCCGAGGCTTAATAGTCTCATCCTGTAAAAGCTTTAGCAGCGTGCCCGTGGAGTCACTCTCCCAGCGGCGCGCTGCTTTTTTTTAAATTTTAAGAGTTCCCTAAATCCATGAAGAAATTCTTCACTTTCATCGGCGCTTCCATGTGCGCTCTTGCAGCTTTCGCCTGGGGCCAGAAAGGCCACGATGCCACTGCATATATCGCCGAGCAGCACCTCACCGAAGCAACCGCCGATTCCGTTGCCGCGCTCTTCGACGGCAATTCGATTGTGTACTGGGCAAACTGGCTCGACAATGCCAGCCACACTCCCGAGTATGCCTATTCCAAAACCTGGCACTACAAGAATATTGCTGAGGGCGTCGAGTACGAAAATGCCGAAATCAATCCCGCCGGCGACGTGGTGACCGCAAGCCGCGAGCAGATTGGAATCCTTTCCAACCCTCAGGCCTCGCGCGAGGACAAGGTGCTTGCGCTCAAAATCCTCGTTCATCTCATTGGCGACATGCACCAGCCCATGCACATGGCGCGCCCCGACGATCGCGGCGGCAACAGCGTGAAACTTCAGTTCTTTGGCCGCGATGCCAACCTGCACGGCATCTGGGACGGTTCGATTATGAACTCCGGCCACATGTGGAGCTACACCGAATGGCAGCAGCAGCTTGACCGCCTCAACCCCGAGGCCGAGGCACAGACAGCTGCCGGCAACATCGATGACTGGGCTAAGGAAACCTTCCTGATTTCGAACAGTATCTACGAATATTTCCCTGCAGGCACCAAGGTGAGCTACGACGAAGTTGCCACCTGGACCCCGGTGATCGAACAGCAGATTCTGCGAGGCGGCCTGCGCCTGGCACGCGTGCTCAACGCAATCTTCGATCCCGAGTCAACCGACAACGCCGCCGAGCTCTAAAGAGCATAAACATAAAAAACACATTCGCCCGAGGCACAGCGCCCCGGGCGAAATTTTTTATTAGACTAATAAGACTAATTAGTCCAATTAGATAAACCGTCTGGTCAGCCATCGGCGCACGGGTTCGTCATAGAACCGCATCGCCGCCCAGGCTATGCTGATGATTAGCAAGAACAGCCCCACGCACACCGGCCAGACTTCACCAAAGGTCAGTCCGTTGGCCCACACCCACGAGTAGAAAAGATACATGATAGGGTAGTGGATAATGTAGACCGGATACGATAGGCGCCCCAGGAATTCGCACGTGCGGGTGGAGAAAGCATCGGTTGTCACACCACAAGCACCGATATATACCACTGCGGGGAACAGGAAGAAGGTGCACCCAAGGTCGTAGAGTGCGTTCAGGTAGCTGGGCGTAGCTCCGTCAGGCGAACCTACGTAGGGACATGCCAAAGCGGCCACTATCAAAGCTGATGCAATCCAGAACGCACCGGGAATATCGCGCCGACGGAAGCCGCGCGTGAGCAGCAGTCCCATCGAGAATGAGAAGCTCAGGCGACACAGACCACCCACAAATCCAAGGCCGTCCGTGGCCATGCTCCAACCAAAACCGATAGAGTAGCCTCCCGAAAGATTACCGTAGAGCGCGCAGAGAGCCAGGCCGATGCCCGACACAGCTACTACGGCACGCAGAGCGCGGGTGGACAGCTTGTGCAGCCACACGGCATAGAGAATACTGCCTATATATTCAAAGAACAGCGACCACGAGGGGCCGTTGAGCGGGAACATTTCGCCGTTGCCGCGCACTTCGCTTGTGAACATGGGGTGCGAGGGAATCAGGAATAGTGCCAGAAGCAGCGACAGCAGCACATGGCCCAGGGGCACCGGAGTGCCGTCCCACTTCACGCTGCCCTGGATCAGGAAGGCGATTGCACCGAAAATCACACTGAGGATAACCATAGGGTGCAGGCGGATAACGCGCCTCAGCATGAAGTTGCCGGCGCTCATGCCGCGCTTCCAGCGCCCATCGTAGGCATAGCCGAGCACAAAGCCCGAAAGAACAAAGAAAAAGTCGACGGCCAGATAGCCGTGGTTCATCATCTGGTCCACGGCCGTTGTGGCAAAGCCCTCGCCGAAATGGTACCAGATTACGAGCACGGCGGCCACACCGCGGAGCCCGTCAAGCAAATCATAGCGCGGTTTGGCTGCCGCTACAGCATTATAAGTCATAGTTTTCATACCGACTGCAAAGATAGCACCTTTGCAGCGCATATATTTTGCCCTATGTCAAAAAAATCAGTCACCGCCCCGCGCGGATGCGGCTCAGGGTTGACTGGGTGATGCCGAGATAGGAGGCGATATCGGCCAGGCGTGCACGCTGGCACACATCCGGGAACTGCCGTGCAAAGGCCTCGTAGCGCTCGCGTGCAGGGAGCGTCAGGCGCTCCTTGTGGCTCTGGTGCAAACGGCGGTACTCATTCTGATGGATGATGCGGCTCCAGTTCGTCAGGTCCTGGCGTGTGGTCATCAGCGTGCGCAGCGTGTCCACCGATATTGCATATGCCTCAACCGGTTCGATGGTTTCAACATACTCCTCGCTGGGTCGGCGATAGTAGAATTCGTCCATGCTGAACACCAGGGTACCTTCGGTCGAAAATGATGTGGTGATTTCCTCGCCGTCCACCACCCAGTAGCTGCGCGTCATGCCCTTTTCAATAAAATAGGCCAGGCCGCCGGCCACTCCCTCGCTCACCAGGCAGTGACGCTTGGGAAAATGGCATAAAGAAAGTGCGGCGGCCAGCTCGCCGAGCGATTTCTCGCTCACGGGCCAGGCCGCACGCATTTTTCGGATGATATTGGGTATGTCTTCGGGCTCTACCATCAGGCCAGGGGAACAACGCCGATGCCGGGACGGTCGGGAATCGTAACCTTGCCGTCCACAATCTTCATGCCGTCGAAAATATCGTTAGCAATCAGCAGGTTGCCGTCAAGGTCAGCCCAATCCACCATGGGAGCCAGCTGCGAGGCAGCCGATACGCCACAGGATGTTTCGGTCATACAGCCAAGCATCACCTTCATGCCCAGCGATTTAGCCAGTACAGCCATCTTGTAGGCCTCGTGCATGCCGGTGCTCTTCATCAGTTTGATGTTGATGCCGTCGTAGGCCTGGGCGGCACGGCGAACATCGGGGAGTCGCTGCATGAATTCATCGGCGATGATGGGCAGGGGCGAGCGCTCGCGCAGCCATGCGGTGTCGTCGATAGCTTCCTTGTCCATGGGCTGTTCCACGAACAGGCAGTTCTTGTCGGCAAGATAGTGGCACATTTCCAGCGCCTTGTTCTTGTCGGTCCAGCCCTGGTTGGCGTCCACACAGATAGGGGTGTCGGTCACACGGCGGATTGCTTCCACAAGCTCCTTGTCGTGGTCCAGGCCCATCTTGATTTTGATGACCTTGTAGGGCGAGGTTTCCTCGATTTGCTTGCGCATTTCGGCGGGGTCGGCATTGTAGCTGATGGTATAGGAGGTGTTGGGAGCCTTCTCGGGATTCAGACCCCAGATTTTGTACCAGGGCTGGTTCATGATTTTACCCAACAGGTCGTGGAGAGCGATGTCCACCGATGCCTTAGCGGCGCGGTTGTTGGGAGCCACGCTTTCCATGTATTCGTGGATTTCCTCGATGCGGAAGGGATCGGAGAACTGGCTGAGGTCCAGTTTCGAAAGGAATTCGGTCACCGAAGCCACGTTTTCGCCCAGATACGGGGGCATAGAAGCTTCGCCGTAGCCGATTACGCCGTCGTATTCAAGCTGCACCTGCACACCGGGAGTGGTGGTGCGCTGGTTGCGAGCAAGGTTGAAGGCGTGGCGCAGCTGAAGTTCGTACGGCTGGAACGACAGATTCAGTCGGCCTGATTTACCTACCGGTTTGGTTGCTTCGCCAATGGCGGAGAGTGAGATGGGAGAGGCTGCCATAATTGCGCCAAGCATACCTGTTTTCAGAAAATTTCTACGGTTCACAGTATCTAATTTAAGTTATTTTACAGATTGGTTAATAAAAAGTTCATTAAAAGTACCACGGATGATTGCGGGCATGGGTGATGCCGCGGGTACCCTCGTTGCCGGCAATGCGCACGGCATGGAGGAACGGAGTTGTGAGATAGGCGGGCGACTCGGGGTCCACGCTGTTGCGCTTCACGCGGCCCGATGAGTGCACGTAGTTGCCGTCGTGGTCGTAGATGGCCACGTGGGTCACCTTGCCCGTCTTGGCGTTGCCGAAGAACAGGAGGTCGCCTGCCTGGCAGTTGCGCCAGTCCTTGGCCTCGATGCGTGTGCCGGTGAGAGCCTGCTGCGAGGCGTCGCGCATCAGGATGATGCCGTTCGAAAAATAGCTCACTTTGGCCAGGCCGGAGCAGTCGAGCGCTTTGGTGGACATGCCGCCCCACAGGTAGGGAGTACCTTCCATGGAATATGCGATGTCCAGAATCTGGTCGGGGTTGAAGTTCTGGGCAGCCCATTCCTCGATGGGAGCAACGGCATCGGCATCCACATAGCCGCGACGCCCGTCGGGCAGTTCCACAAAGTAGCGGCCCTCGGTGGCAGTGGTGTTGCCATCCACGGCCGTCACTATGCAGCCGTTCACCAGGTCGGTCACCACTTCGCGCACGCCGGTAGTGGTGGGAGTATTGTACACGCGAATCTGATAGGGCGAGGTGACGATGAAGCGTCGGGCCGAGCGCCACTGCTCCATTTCGGCGGGAGTCTTGGCAACTACGGATGTCGACGGAACATAGGCGATATAGCCGTCCGGGGTCTGCACGTACCACCATTCACCGGTCGAATCAAGCACACGCAGAGGGGTGCCCAGAATGGCCTGAGTGGCCATTTCGGCCGCATGGCGCCCACCGGTGCGCAGGCTGGCGGCGGGAATACGCACCTGTGCCCAGCGGTCGGTAGGATACACATTGATGCTGTCGGCGAATTTGATGCCGGCTTTGTTGAGCTCAGTCACAACGGCGTTGCGCACGGCCAGTTCCGAGGTGTTGCCACCCACCACAAGCTGACCCTTGGCGTTGGTCCACGCCTTGATGTCGAACACCACCTGGCGTGCGTCGGGCGCTTCGGCCTTTTTCACGGCGGTGAGAATATTGTTGGCTTTCTCAACAGCCGCAGGGGCTGCTGCCATGTTGAATGTGCCAAAACCGATGCTGAGCATCAGAAGGGCAGTTTTTGCTATCTTGTGCATTTTTGCGTGATTTTTTTACTGAAATACTGTTTATTCGGCCACAGGCTCAACTTTGATCAGGCGCAGATTGCTGTTCCAGCCGGGATAGAACAGGTTGCCCTTGCTGCACTCCACTTCGCCCAACTGGAAATCCACGGTTTCGGAGCGTACGAATTTCTTGGCGGGGTAAAGCTCGCCGCACACGCCCTGGTTGGTGGCGAAGCGGTGACCGTCGATACCGTGGGAGTAGAAACCCACAACGTCGGGATTATCCGAGGTAGTGTAGCGGCCGAAGGAAACATCCACCGGAAGCCAGCCGATGCCTTCGAAGTACACCTCAGCCCAGTCATGCAGGTTCTTTTCGCCGGGGTGGAGCATCCAGCCGCTTTCCCAACGGGCGGGTACACCCAGGGTGCGCATCAGCGAGATGTAGAGCAGGCTCACCTGACCGCAGTCGCCGTGGCCCTCGGTCACAACATACTCCGGCATGCACTCAATGGTGCTGTACTCGCGGGCGCCTGCCCAGGGATAGGTGCGGATAATGTAGTCGTACACCATTTCGCTCTGGCGGAAGGGATTGGTTTCGTCGCCAACAATAGCTTTTGCCAGCGAATCCAGGCGAATCACGTGGGGTAGTTCAACCTGAGTATAGCGGCGGTAGGTGTCCGAGTTTTTGTCGTAGGGTTTCAGGCGCTTCTGAATTTCATCGGCAGCCATCCAGGCACCGCGGGTCACGAAGGAACCGACATATTCAAAATGAACGGTATCGCCGGGGGCGGAGGCAGCCGGAGCGGCAAAGTAGACCGTGTTGTGCATCGAACGGCCGTCGGAGGTCACGTAGTTGGCCGGTTCGGCATCCAGGATGGTCACATCGGACTGGCGCCCACCCTCGGGGTTGTTCAGCGGAAGCGGCATCCACACGCGCAGTGTGTCGCCCACCAGAGCCGAGTCAAAGGGCACATCGATGCTGAAGCTGTAGGTCACCTTGTGTGCACGGCCTTCGGGGTTGGTGCCCTTGTAGTAGTTCAGTACCGAGTCCACGTAGGAAATACGAGCAGCCGAAGCATGATCGCCGCGATAACGGCGACCGCCGTTGTAGTCGGGGTTCAGCAATTCAAGATTGCCGGGGGATTTGCGGTGGAAAAATTGCTGGCCGTCAATCATTTTTGCTTCCACATAGTGGTTGGCGATGAAGCGGTCGAGGTCGGCCTCGGTCACTTCGGGGTGCTTTTCCTGAATCTTGGCCAGTGCCTCCGCACGGGTCAGACGGAAGTCCGAACGGATGCGGCTCTCAATGGCCTGAGCCGAATCATTTTCAATCCACACGGGCACAGCTTCGGTGAAACCTTTCTGTTTATCCACATGGGCAATCTGCCATGCAAAGTACACCGCCGCAGCGGCAAGCAAAACGTATAACAGCGCTTTTTTCATTGTTTTAAGAAGATTGTGACTGACACCGGAAAAATACCACCGGCAAATAATTGTGCTAAAATACATAAAAATCCGCAATCAGCCAAGCACTCAGCCTACCGAAGCCGCTTTTTTATGAAAATTTTAGGATTTCAGCAAAATAAACACCTCAACAATCTCCTGATTTGAAATAATGTTCTTATTTTTGCACAAATCAAAATTCATTTATTTATGAAGAGGAGTGTTCTTATTTGTGTCCTACTTGCGTTGTTGGCTTGGCCCATTACTGCCCGCAATCTACACCGGGGCTACCGTGGATTCGTTGATTTCGACAACGCATTCGGAGCCATGAGCTATTACGACGGTGCACATGATGTGATGCACGATTTTCAGTGGTTTATCGGAGTGTCCACCTCCCACGGCTTTCAGTTTAACGAGAATATCTTTGTTGGCGGCGGCCTATTGTTGTCTGTAGCTCAGCCCTCGCTTTACGGCAATGTGCCGGTGTTTGCTGATTTTCGCTATGATGCAGATTTTGGTCGCATCAAGCCGTATGCCGATGTCCGGATTGGTTGCAATCTACTTTCTCCGGGACTGTATTTTTCGCCCACGGTGGGTCACCGTTTCAGCTGTGGACGCAAAGCGAACTTCAACGTCGGGCTGGGCATGATGCTGCTCAGGATTGATGATGCCGGCAAGCAGGCCGAGCGCTGCTTCTTTGCCTTGAAGCTCGGTTTCGATTTCTGACAGGGGGCTACTCCGGCATGAGGGTGGCGCGCACGGCGGCGCGGATTCGGTCGGCCTCGGGCGAGCTGCGCCTGAGCACACGGATTATGCCTTCGATATATTTGTCCTTGTTCTTGAAGCCGCACATGGGCGCCACGTTGCTGTTGGTGAGCATGGATTTCTGGTTGTACACACGCAGCACGGCCCGGTAGTCGCGGTTCTTCACATAGTTCTGGAACTCGCGGCACAGTTGCTCATAGATTGCACGGGGGCTCACCTCCTGGAGCAGCCCTTCCAGGTGCTTTTCGAGTGTACCGATATTGGAGAAACGGGCGTCCACGCGATACTCCACTATGCGTTTCACCCGGTGTCGGGTGTGTTGCAGGGCCTGCTGGTGGAGGTCCGCGCGGAATAACGACAGGATGGTGTTCTTCACTTTCTCGGCCACGCGGTCGGGGTCCTTCCCGGCAATCCCCGCCATGGTGCGCACAATGTCCTCGATGAGCATGATGTTCTCAACCTCGGCCACCTCGGGCACCATGATGCGCTTGCGGCGCAGATAGGCCACTTCGGTATCGTCGCGGCGGTCGCGGTCCACAATGCCGAAGGAGTCCATTTTGTGGAAGGTGGCCAGGTCGTTGAACGTGCGGGTGGCTTCAATCACCTTGTTGCAGCTGCCGAGCGACTGCACGGTGTAGTCCGGGAAAATAAGAGGGTAGAGTTTGGCATCGATTGAGCGGCGGCTGTCGCCCTCGATGAACAGCACCGGCTTTCGCGCCCCGACAAGGGTCATGTATAGTTCCTGCGAGATTTCGGACTGGTCAGGCAGCACGTCGTAGTCCCAGGCGGCGTTGGCGGGGTCGTAGTCGCGTACCCACACTACAGGAGCGCCGTTGCGCGAGGAAGCGAACTCGGGGTCGTGTGTCGTGTAGCAGAATGTGCAGTCGGGCCGCGTGGCCTCCAGGCGGTTCCACAGCGATATTGTGAGGGTGGGATGAAGGAAAATTTCAGGACTGTCCACAAAAATCAGTGCATCCGATGGTGCGTAGAGCACCGCGGCGGCGTAGTAGAGCACGGCGCGTTCGCCGTCCGACAGGCGGTAGGCCGAATAATTATCCACATCCGCGCCGCGGGCAAACAGAATCTTGCCGCTGTCAATGAGCATGCGGTTATCCGGGAAAACCTCCTGCCATAGCTCAATAACGCGGTCCAGGCGGGTGCGCTTCAGCTTGGCCTCGCGTTTGTCGGCCAGGGCCAGTTTGTAGCTTATAAGGTTCACCATCTCGTCGTGCATCAGCTGTTGCAGAAGCAGCTCCAGCAGCGCCGGTGATTTATCCAGATTACCCAGCACCTGAGGGGCGATGCGGTCGCGCAGTGCCGCAGGGATGGCATCCGGTGAGCTGACGCGGCCGTATAGGGCATCGAGAGCGCTGAGGCGGAAAGCCTTAGCGCCGAGCGATTCGATGATAGCCGACGTGAAGCGCGTTTTGCCGGCGCCGTTGGCACCGATAATCACAAAGCAGTGGCAGTCGGCAAGATGGAGAATGTCGGCCGGGCGATTGTCGCGGTGGCGAGGGAGGGTGAGGTCCATGGTGGTGGCGTAGTTAAGAGGGGCACTTATAGTTTAGTGGTTTTTCCGGTGATGAAGCCGAGGACTTCACGTTGGATTTTACTGCGAAGCAGGAAGTTGGCTCCAAGGTAAAGCGGAACAGCCACGAGCGTTTCAACGGTCAACCGCAGCCATGGAGCGGCCACGAACGAACCGGCATATATCATCACAGGGATAATCACGGCGGTGAGGGCGAAGTAGGGCAGCATGTCGGCTACGTAGCGCAACAGCTTGCCGTGGGCGGCGCGAACTGTCACCACCAGCGTGGCAGCCCAGGTGAGAACCGTGGCCGCCACCTGGCCCCACAGCAGGATGCGGATGCCCAGCACAGGGTCGGCCTCGGTTTCGGCACCGATGTAGGGGAACGTAATGGCCAGGGCCACCAGCGCTGCGGCATCACGCAGAATTTCCAGGCGCACTATGCTCCCGGCGTGTCCCAGAGCCAGCAGGCAGTTGGTGTAGAGCGTGGTGAACACCACAAATATTCCCCTGAACAGCAGCAGCTGGAACAGGAAAATCGAGGGGTCCCATTTGGTGCCGAACAGCGTGTGGAAAATCGGGGTAGCCATGGCCATGAGTCCGAGCAGCGCCGGGAAAACGACGTAGGACGTGAAGCGGTTCATCTTCGAAGCTACGTTGTTGAAGCGTTCGCGGTCGTCCTGAACCGCCGACAGCGAGGGAAGAAAGGATGAGGTCAGGGTTTGCGTGATGGATGTCACGCCCATTTTGCTCCATTTGTCGCTCTGAGTATAGTAGCCCAGGCCAACCATTCCGCAGCGGTTACCGATAAAGAAGCTGTAGATGTTCAGAAACAGTGTGTTGAGAAACGAAGTGAACATCATGCGCGAGCCGATGCCGAAAAACGAGCGGATCGAGGCTGCGGAGAAACGCCACAACGGTCGCCAGCGGCTGGTGGTCCACAGCACCAGCGATTTCACCGCTGCGATAATAAGAGTCTGTGCCACTATGGCCCAGGCGCCGAAGCCTGTGAGGGCCATCCAGATGCCAACCATGCTACCCAGGGTCAGGCCGATGAAATTCGAGGCGGCCACCATGCGCACGTCCATGGCTTTCATCAGGCGGTTGGTCTGGACTATGGCCGAGGCGTTGAGGATAAGCCCCAGGAACATGACGCGCGCCAGGGGGATGATGCGTTCGTCGCCCCGGAACCAGTCGGCGATGAGCGGCGCGCTGAAGTAGAGCACCACATAGAGCAGCGTGGCCACCCCCAGGTTGAACCACAGCACCGAGGAGTAGTCCAGGCGCGACGGGCGCTGCCGCTGAAGAAGGGCGTAGGAAAAACCGCTGTCCACAAGCAGCGAGGCGAAAGCCTGGAAAACAAGCACGGCCCCGACCAGACCGAAGGCTTCCTCGGAGAGCTCGCGGGCCAATACAATACCGGTGACCGCATAGAGCACCTGAGTGGCTATGCGGTCAATAAAATTCCATTTCAGTGAATGGGCTGTTCGGGATTTCAGTGACTTCGCGATGGCTGTTGAATTTTAGAGCTTGTTTAAAAACTAATGTTAAATTCTGGGCGGCCAGTCTTTGAGTGATTTTGGCTTAATGATAAGGGAGTGTGCCGCTTGGCACTCGACCGCAGAATTAAGCCAAAAGCGCCAAAGAATGGCCGGCGATGGGTATTT
>JAAVFP010000003.1 GCA_014800735.1 Bacteroidales bacterium | reverse complement strand
ATAACTACCGTTAAATGCTGGGTCTCATATTTCGGAGGGGATTTTTCGCTGACGTTGAAGGAGTGTACTCAATGTACACGACTGAAACAAAGCGGAAAAGGCACCCGAAAGATGAGAGACAACAAGTAACTTAGATGCGGGGAAAAGCTTGCTCTTACATAAAAATTAAGATACTAATTAATGTTAACTACTGTTAAATACCCATCGCCGGCCATTCTTTGGCGCTTTTGGCTTAATTCTGCGGTCGAGTGCCAAGCGGCACACTCCCTTATCATTAAGCCAAAATCACTCAAAGACTGGCCGCCCAGAATTTTACAGTAGTTATTAAACAAGCTCTAATCGAGAGTTTGCACTCCGCCGCCGTTCACCATCAGTGTCTGGCCGCTGACCCACGCCGACACCGGCGCTGCAAAATATAGGACGGCTCCGGCAATATCGGAGGTTTCACCCAAGCTGTGTATGGGCGTGTGGGCCAACATCCGGGCTTCAATTTCGGGTGTCAGCACCGATGCTAAAGCGCGTGTGCGCGTCGCTCCCGGACCGACGCAATTCACACGTATGCCCATAGGCCCGTAGTCAAACGCGAGATTGGATGCCATGTGATTGAGCGCTGCTTTCGACGAACCGTAGATTGCCATGGCAGGACTATTGTTGATGCTGCTCATCGACGTGATATTGATGATGCTACCGTAGCCCGACTGCTGCATGTGTGGCGCCACGAGTTTACTCAGCTGCCAGGGGGCGAACACGTTGATTGCATAAATGCGCTCCACGTAAGCGCGGTCAATATTGAAGGGATTTTCGCGTCCTCCACCACCGATTCCGGCATTATTAACCAAAATATTGACCGTGCCGAACGTTGCCACGGCAAAGTCAACGAGGCGCACAAGGTCCTCGGCATTGAGCACGTTACACTCCACGGCTGCGCTCCGACCGCCCGAGGCCGTAATACCGTCGGCCACAGCCTGAGCTTTTTCGAGCGACAAATCGCTCACTACCACTGCGGCCCCGAAGGCTGCAAGGATTTCACACGCAGCGCGGCCTATGCCGTCGCCACCGCCGGTCACCACTGCCACGCGGCCCGTCAAATCAAACAATGAGTCAGTTTTCATAATTTCAGAGTATTTTTATGTATAACGCTTCTGAACGGATTTTTTCGTACTTTTGCGTAAAAATTTACTGACAATGGGAATAGGAAAAGCAATATTCAACCGAGTGCGGCTTCTGCTGGGCGATGAAACCGTGAGCCGCATCGAGGATGCCCGTGTGATTGTGTTCGGCGTGGGCGGCGTGGGCTCATGGTGTGTCGAGAGCCTGGTGCGTTCAGGTGTCCGTCGCCTCACGATAGTCGATAAGGACGTAGTGTCCGTTACCAACATCAACCGCCAGCTCATGGCAAACACCACGACCGTAGGCCAGGTCAAGGTTGAGGCATTGAAGGAGTATCTGCTCCGCATAAATCCGGAGGCTGAGATTGACGCCCGCTGCGAGGTGTACTGCGCCGACACCGCTCATCGCTTCGACCTGGATACCTACGATTATATAGTAGACGCTATCGACTCCGTGGCCGACAAGGCTCTGCTCATCGAGAATGCAACGGCCACCCGGGCACGCTTTTTCTCATCGATGGGCGCGGCGCTTAAACTCGACCCCACGCGCATCCGTGTGGCTGAGTTCTGGAAAGTGATTGGCTGCCCGCTGGCACGCACGCTCCGCCAGCGTTTCAAGCGCACCAAGCACTATCCCAAAAAGAAGTTCCTATGCGTATATAGCGACGAGCTACTTCAAAACCAAGGCAACGACACATCGTGCGAAACCGAGGCTAAAACGCGCATCAACGGCTCGCTGCACCACATCACCGCAATTTTCGGCATGACCCTTGCAGGGCTGATTATCAAAGACATGGCCGACCGCAAAGGCTAAGAAGCAAGCCAAAACTACCGCAAAGTTGGTCGTTTTGGCTATTTTTATATCCATTTGTTTGGAATTTTCGGGTAAATAGGTTATATTTGCGAGCACATTAACCTTTAACCTGATAGAGATATGAGAAAATTAGCCCTAATCTACGCAAGCCTATTTTCAATCGCGGCTTTTGCAGGGTCGCTTGAAAAGGACTATCAGAAAATCGCCTCGAAGTTCGATGTGCCCATCGAGGTCCGCAATCTCTCTGACGTAAGCAACCAGGATTACTGGAACGCCTTCCTGAACAAGAACGAGGCCTACCTGAAATTCGAATCCGACATGGATAAGAATAAAGGCCTTGAGCAGAAAGCAAAACGAATGATGATTGAAGCGCCGAAATTCTACCCACAGTACAGCGCCTACGTTGACCGCTCGAAGCAGAGCTTCTGCGACAGCCTGCTAACCGAACTTGGTGTTCCTTCAGATGGCCCCAACTGCACTATGCACGTAATCCTCGATGACAATGCAAGCGCCTACACCGTGCTTACCGAGGACGGCTTTGCCATCTGCCTGAATTCAGGCCTGTTTGACCGTCCGGGCCTGAACCGCGACATGCTCCTCGGAATCGTGGCTCACGAATATGCTCACGGGGCACTCAAACACTCCGCACGCGACATCTACGCACGCCTGCACAACGAACGCACCAATAACATATTAGGCAATATTTCATATTTGACCTATGCAGTTGTTGTCGCTGCCGATGCTGCGTATAATCCCGATGCGAACTCTTATGCCGCCAACAATTATTTTGTCAACAAGGAAGCGGAAAGAATCGAAAAGGAGAAAGAAGCGAAAAACGCCATCTTCGCCTATAAATACTCCGTGAATCAGGAATACGAGGCCGACCTGGCAGCGTTCCGATTCATGCAGTTCCTTGGAAAAGAAGATGCCTATATCGACGCACTCAAATTTTTAGGTGCTGACGTTGACCTTATCTACGCCAACGATCCCACTCCCCGTCCTTCGACTGCATCGCGCATTGCATTCCTTAACTATATGGATGAAAATCCGGCAGTCCGCAACACCGAGAACGACAAGCTCCGCAAGAAAAGAATGAAAAAACTGATTGTTTACTAATCACTACCCACACAACATAATGAATCCGGACGTCCACAACGGGCGCCCGGATTTTTTATGCAGGAGAATCCGCCACTTAAAGTGATTCGTCGGATTGTCCGTAGAATCAGGCGGAGCCTAAAAAAGGGGTGCACCTCGCGGTGCACCCCTTGGCTTAACCAAACTAAACTTCTTTTAAAGTTTTTCCATGTTGATAGTACCGTTTTCAACACCGGCGGTGAGGTCGATGGTGATGCGGTAGGTTGCACCCTGCTCCAGCTGAGTGTCGGGAGCAAGCTCGAAGTTGCCGGGATTGCTGATGAGTGTGTCGGTGGAACCAATCATCTTGAGAGCGCCTTCGCCGAATTCACCGCCCCAACCGTCCTGGTAGAAGAACTTGAAGCTGAGGTAGTCATAGCGGAAGCGGTCGCCGATGGCCGAGCCGTGCTCGGGACCGGCCTGGCCGGTGAACTGATATACCTTGGGCGACACCTGAGCCAGCTGATAAGCCTTGCCGGGCTCCCATCCGAACTGATTGTCCATCGAGGGCGAACCCACACCCCAGCCCATCAGATAGATAGCGCCGGTGCCGTCGTTCTGCAGGGTGAGCTGAGTGCCGTTGGCGTCAACTGCCTGTGCAGTGAGTGTTCCGTTGAGCTTGTCGAGCACCACATTGTAGTGGCCGCTCACGGGCAGGAAGCTGATTGCAAAAGCATCTTCGTCGAAGTTGAAGAAGTCGGGGTCGCAGTAGAGGTCATCAAGAGCGGTGAACTCGCGGAATTCGAGGGTCGAACCCTGCTCCAGGCTGATTACGGTTGAATAGAGAGCATTGTCCGAGGTGTCCATCTTCTGACCATTGAGATAGATGGGCTTTTCTTCGAACTGCTGTTCGCCGTTATATTCAACGGTGAGGATACCATCGTGGATGCCCTGGGTAAGGTCAACGGTGAACACATACACACCGTTGTCGGCCAGCACAACACCATCCTCGAGGAACAGGTTACCGCTGTCGTGGCCGTTGTCGCCGGTGCCCACACCGATAAGGTTGGACTGCGACACGAGGTCGGCACCACCGAGCTCAACACCCCAGCCCATCTGGCCGAAGAATTTGAAGTTGAGGTCGGAAACCGAAACGGTCTTACCACCGACAAGGGTGAGCTGATATGTCTTTTCGCCTACGGGAGCCATGCAGATTGCATTCTCGGTGGTCCAACCAACCTCGTTGGACAGCGAAGGATGACCAACACCTGTACCGATTACCCACAGAGCGCCGGTGCCGTCCTCGTTGAGGGTAGCGGGCTCAGAGCCGAGCAGCTTGTAGACGCGCAGATACTGGCGCTTGGTGTCAGCGATAATGCGGTAGGTGCCCTGGTAAGCATTGAAGGTGAGCGAACCATCCTCGTTCTTCAGGAAGTAGTCGGGGTTAATCCACCAGTCGTTGTAGTTGGGGAAACCATCGGGCACAAGCACGTCGCCCTTGTTGAGATTCATGTCGATCTTCATTGTGGTTTCGTCGATAGCTTCGAGTGTTTCGCCGTTGAGGCTCATCACAACGAAGGGCGAACCCTCAAGAGTGAAGGTGTTGAACTCAATGGTATAACGGCCGGGAACCGAGTTGCTGAACGGAATCGAACCCTCGGTGAAAGGTTTGATTTCGCTGTTTTCGTAACCGAAAGTGATGGGGTTGCCGAACTCACCCATGGCCTCGGCCTTGATTACACCGCGCATTTCGGCGGGGAAACGGCCGGTCATTGCATATACGTTCTTGGCCGTGCGGTCCATCACATACTCGGTGCCGTCCTCGGCCACAAAGGTGAGCGAGGGATAATCGGCGTGCGAGATTGCCACTTCAAGATTCTGCTCCGTGGTGGTGAAGTTGATGTTCTGGAGCATCAGGTGAAGGGTGGCTTTGCCGTCGGGGATGTTGGCGTAGTAAGGCACAAAGAGGGTGGCCTCATAGTCGGCGCCGCTCACCTTGGTGCGGATCACCTGCTCGCTCACCATCTCGTCGCCGAAATAGAGCTCGGCGTGGATTGTGGACAGGGGCACGGTCTCGTCGGTGGCCTTAACCACAAAACGGAGGCTGTCGCCGAAGTGGGCTTCGCCTAAATTGCCCGTTATGTTCATCACGGGGTTGCCGGGCACCTTGACATCATCGTCGCTGCAGGCACAGAACATGGCTGATGCTGCAAGGGCCGCGGTGAGAATTTTTGTATATTTCATTTTGGGATTAGCTTTTAGGAAAATGATAGATTACTTCCAGGTGAGAGTGACAACACCATTGGCGGGAACGGTGGCGCTGAAGTGGTTGGAACCGTCGTCCACGGTGCACTTCACGTCCTCCGACTTGCGATTGCTCAGAATCAGTGCGTAGCTGCCGTCGGTGTTCTTGAATGCCGAGTAGGTCAGACCGTTGGTGGTGAAACCGGTGGTACCGATGCGCACGGCGCCGGGTTTGGCACCGGCCGACATGTGGGCCATGATGTAATAGAACGAGTTGCGGCGAATGGTCTTGTAGTCATCGGCAATGTCAACCGCACCGAAACCGGTGGAGCAACCGCCCGGACGCCAGGGGCCGCGCTTGGAGTCGAGCATGAGGTTCCAGATGATGGAGCCGCGGCACCAGCGGTTCACAGTGCCGAGTGCAATCTGCTCCATGTCGTCCACCAGGCGGGTCTGCAGGTTGGAACCGTCGTTCCAGTCGCCTGCGGTCGACTCGGTGAACAGGAGTTCCTTGTCGGGATTGGCGGCGTGAACCGTGTTGAGTTCCTCCACATTGCCGCCGTAGTTGTGGTAGGCAGCGCCGGCAAGGTACTTGGATGCGTCGGCATCGGCATAGATGCGTGTGGGATAGCTCTTCTGGTCGGCCAGATTGTCGTAGTTATAGTTGTGGTCGAAAGCGTAGATTTTGGTGTCAAGACCGGCCTCGCGGAGTTTGGGACCGAGGGCGTTCTTCACAAAGTCGCGCTGTTCTTCCCAACCCATATACATGGATGCCGAGTTGCCACGGTTCAGAGGCTCGTTCTGGGGAGTGATGGCATTCACGGTGATGCCGTTGTCCTTGAACGCATTGATCCATTTCACGAAGTAGGTGGCATAGTCGTCGTAGTACTTGGGATTAAGTTGGCCATTGTTCCAGGTATCGATGGGCTGGAGGTCGGTCAGATTGTTCACCTTCATCCAGCGAGGAGCGGTCCAGGGCGAACCCAGAATCTTGATATTCGGGTTGATAGCCAGGATTTCCTTGAGCACGGGAATCACATATTTGGTTTCCTCATCGGTGAGAGCGAAATTCTCGATACCGGGGGTGTCGCAGCAGGTGTAGTCGCTGAGCGAGAAGTCGGAAGCACCGATGCAGATACGGATGTAGTTCATGCCGTAGCCCTCGGTGGGCGAGAAGGTCTGCTTCAGGAAAGCCGTGCGGTCCTCAGGGGTCATCTTGAGCAGGTTGTAGGCGGTGGAGCCGGTGATAGCGGCGCCGAAACCGTCGATGCTCTGGAATTCCTCGGAGGGGTTGAGCTTGATTGTGGAGGGCGACATGTTGTCGCCCTTGCTGAAGGAGATTGTGCTCTCGGTCAGGTCCTTGGAGCGGTTGGCAGTGGTGGTGATCACACGCACATCGGCCGTGGCCGGAGCTTCAGGATTCTCGGGAGTGGCAGGGTTGTCGGTGTTGCCGGGTTCCTGGGTGCTCTTGTGGTCGTCGCCACAGGCAGCAAGGCTCAGAGCGCCTGCTGCGAAGATGGTGGCAAGGGTCAGTTTGATTTTAAGCATTGTTCTTGGTTGAGGAGATTAATAACCGGGGTTCTGAACTACGTTGGGGTTGGTGTCCAGCACATCCTGAGGAATGGGCAGGAGGTAGGAGTTCTTGTCGAAGGGCACAGCCATGGGCAGACGGCCGGGGTCGTTGCGCTGGGCGGCAGCCATGGTTTCCTCAAGGATATCCAGGCGCACAAGGTCGTACCAGCGTTCGCCTTCGCAGGCAAGCTCCAGGCGACGCTCGTTCACGTAGGCCTTGAACAGATTGTCCTTGTTGCTCTTTTCAGCAGCGGTCAGCTTGGCCACACCGGCGCGGGTGCGGATCTGGTCGATGATGTCGGCAGCCCCGCTGAGATCGGGATTCTCACGCATGATGAGGGCCTCGGCTTTGAGCAGCAGCACGTCATCGTAGCGCAGGAAGTAGATATTGCTGAACTCGGAGTGCACCTTGAACATGAAGGCATAGTTGTCCGAGGGATAGTAGTTGCTCCAGGGGCATTCGTAGTAAACCACGGTCTGGTCCTTGCGCTTGGTGTCGCCTTCGGCATCGAATGCAGCAATCAGGTCGCGCGAGGGAGTAATCCACTTGGCCCACGAGAAGCTATTCTCCCAGTCGGCATAGCGACGGCCGTACATCATGTCGGCCCAGTTGCCCGAACCGGGGATGTAGTGGAGCTCCAGGATGGACTCGGGGGTATTGGTCTTGAGCATGGTGGCGGTGAAACCATCCTTCACAGGGCCGTCAACGGCAAAAAGGTCGGCATACTCGGGGTTGAGAGCAAAACCGCGGGCGGTGAGCTCGTCAACGTACTGGATTACCTTGGCATAGTCGCGCACGGGTTTCTCAGCATAGATTTTGGCGAGCAGACCGCGGGCTACGTCCTTGCTGAAGCGGGTCTTGTCGCCGGTGCCTTCGGGAGCGTTGGCCATAGCGTCGTTCAGGTCCTTGAGGATGTACTCGTAGGCCTCGGCCTCGGTGTTCTGTGCGGGGAAGTAGCTTTCGTAGGATTCGGCGATGTTGTCCGAAGTAATATCCTTGGGCACGGTGGTGATGATGGGTATATTGCCCCACATGCGCACCATGCGGAACCAGATGAAGGCACGCATGATTTCGGCCTGGCCGCGCATAGTGTTGATTTCGGCCTGGGTCAGGCTACCGTCGGCAACGGACTCAACCCCTACGATAAACTTGGTGCACTTGGCAGCCTGAAGCATATAGTAGTTCCAGTCGCGGTTCACACACAAGGTGGTACCGTTGAGGTCGTTGGTAGCGGGGTCCACAACTTCCGAACCGGTAGTGCCGGCATAGGCGTTGTCGCTGTGAACGTCGCCAATCAGGAGGAAGTCGAGCTGCAGCTGGTTCTGGTTGCCGCGGAAGTCCTCGTAGAGAGCCGTCAGGGCGCTTTCGGCGTCGGCACGGTTCTTGTAGATAACCTCTTCCTCTACATTTTCGATACCTTCGGTCACGTCGGAGTAGTCGCTCACGGGGTCGTAGTCAAGACCGCAGGAGCTCGCCATGAGCGAGAGTGCAGCGATGCTGCTGAGAATATATTTAGTGTTCATATAAGTTTTTCGGGATTAAAATTCAACGTTTACACCGAACACGTAGCTCTTGCAGTGCGGGTAAGTGCCCCAGTCGATACCCTGAACGGCACCGCTGTTGCCCCACTGGTTAACTTCGGGGTCCATGCCGGAGTAGTGGGTGAAGGTGATAAGGTTGGAAGCGGTGAAATAAGGCTGGATGCGGCTGATGCCGGCCTTCTTCATCCACTTGCCGGAGATGTCGTAGGACAGCGAGATGTCCTTCACGCGCAGGTAGCTGCCATCCTCGATGAAGTAGGTGGAGTTGCGCATGTTCCAGCCGGCCTTGGGCATATCGGTAATCTGGCCGGGGATACGCCAGCGGTTGAGCACCTCGGTGGTCTGGTTCTTGCCGTCGTACATACCTTCGGTTTCCATGCGCGAGGCATTGAAGATGTCGTTGCCATAGGAACCCTGCAGGAAGATGCTCAGGTTGAAATTCTTGTAGCTGAAGGTATTGGTCATACCGAAAGTGAAGTCAGGGTTAGGATCGCCGATGTAGGTGCGGTCCGACGACGAGATACGGCCGTCGCCGTTGATATCCTCGTAGATCATGAGGCCGGTTTCGGGGTCGACGCCGTTGGCAATATAGCCGTAGAAGCCACCGAGGGCGCGGCCGGGTTCGTTGCGCACAACAGCTTCGTTGACGGTTTCGCTGGTTACTGCGTCAAGATAAACCTTCTGCAGTTCGAGGCTGGTGAGTTTGTTCTTGTTGAACGACATGTTGAGGTTGGTGGTCCAGGTGAACTCGCCGATGAAGTTGCGCGAGGTGATGCCGAATTCGAAACCCTTGTTGGTCATTTCGCCTTCGTTGCGCTGGATGGAGCTTGCGGCAGCCGAGCCCGAGGGGAGCGATACCCACATGAGCATGTCGGTGGTCTTCTTGTAGTACCAGTCGGCGCTGAGTTCGATGCGGTTGTTCAGGACAGCGAAGTCAATACCGACACCGGTCTGGGTCGTGGTTTCCCAAGTGAGGTCGCGGGTGCGGAGGTTGGCCTGCGAAAGGGTGGGCACTGCGGTGCCGTTGCCTTCCTCGAACCAGGGCAGACGGTTGATGTTGTAGCGCTGCAGATAAGCGTAGTCGCCCACGCCGTCCTGGTTGCCGGTCTTACCCCAGCCGGCACGCAGCTTGAGGTCATAAATCCAGGTCACATCCTCGAGCCAGTTTTCCTGCGATATACGCCATGCGGCCGAAACCGAGGGGAAGGCTTTCCAGCGGTGGTCGGGGTGCAGCTTGGAGGAACCGTCGTAGCGGATGTTACCGGTCACAAGGTACTTGGAGTCGAAGTTGTAAGCCACACGGCCAAGGTAGGACATGATGCCCCACTGCGAACCGGATGTACCGGTGCCGGTCCAGCTGATCATGTTGGCGGCGTTCAGGGTCTGGATAAGACCGTTGCGGAAGTACTGGCCGTTGATCCAGCTGGAGGAGTAGTTGGAATCGGTCCACGAGGTGGCGGCCATGATGTCGAACTTGTTCTTGCCGAACTGGATATTGTAGTTGGCAACGTTATCCCAGGTAAGAACGGTGTTGTAGGTGCGGCCATCGTAGGCAGTACCGCCCTGCTCACGGCCGTAAGTGGTGAGTTCGGGGTCCAGGAAGGAGGTATTCCAGCCCTGGCGACGGTCAAGGGTGAACTTGGTGTTGAAGGTGAGGCCCTTCACGATGTTGAACAGGAGTTCGCCCGATGCAATGAGTCGGTTCTCGCGGTTGCGGTTGGACTGCTGGCGCGCTTCGTTTTCGAGCGGGCTCTGCATGTTCAGACCGTAGAAGTTATTGTAGAAGCGGTCAGGGTTCTCGGGGTCCCAGATAGGAGCGTAGGTGGGAGTGTTGACAACTGCAAGAATCACACCGCCGCGGTTACCCACAGTACCCATGGCACCACCGCCGTTCGAGGAGTAGTCCGAGTACACGATGTTGGCCTTGGCAGTGAGCCAGGAGCGAACCTTGCCCTCAACGTTGGCGCGGAAGTTGAAGCGCTGGAAGAAGGAGCTCTTCAGGATACCCTGGTCGCGCTGGTAGCCGCCCGAAAGGTAGTAGCTCAACTTCTCGGCGTTCTGCGACACGGCCAGCTGATAGGTCTGGGTGTTACCGGTGCGGTAGGTGGCGTCGAACCAGTCGGTCTGGTCGGTGAGGCCGTCGGGCAGCTTCACAAGGCCGATTTCGTCCATCAGTTCCTTGTACTGTGCGGCGTTGAGCACGTCGAGTTTCTTGGCCACGTTGGTGAAACCGGCCTGAACGTTGAGCGACACCTTGGCATTGTCCGAGCGACCCTGCTTGGTGGTGATGATAACAACACCGTTGGCACCGCGCGAACCGTAGATTGCGGCCGACGAGGCATCCTTGAGAATCTGCATGTTCTCGATATCGCCGGGCGACAGGAAGTTCACATTATCCACGGGCACACCGTCAACAACATAGAGAGGCTCGTTCGAACCGTTGAACGACGTAGTACCGCGCACGCGCACTGTCATGCTACCGCCGGGAGTACCGGTGGGCTGCTGCACAGAAACACCCGGAGCCTTGCCCTGGATGGCCTGGGCGGCCGACACGATGGGACGATTGGCAAGAGCTTCCTCGCCCACGGTGGATACGGCGGTGGTGAGGTCCTTACGCTTAACGGCACCGTAACCGATAACTACCACTTCGTCGAGGTCGGTGGAGGCGGATTCCATCACTACTTTCATGCGGGGAGCGGCGGGGAGCTCCAGCTTGTCGTAGCCGATGTAGGAGAACACCAGCACGGTTCCTTCGGGTACTTTGATGGAGAAGTTACCGTCGATGTCGGTTGTTGTGGCCAGATTGGAGTGGCCCTTGGCCACAACACTTACGCCAATGAGCGTTTCGTCGGTGTTGTCGGTCACTGTACCGGACACTGCAATGTCCGCTGCGAAGGCCGACAGCGCACCTGTCAGAACCATGACGAGATAAAGCGCCAATGGTAATAGATTACGCTTGGTTTTCATTCAGTAAATTTTTAGGTTTATTTTTTAGGGTTTTGATAATGGTCGATTTTAAGGTTTGAACTCACGCTGCAAAATTATTAAAAGATATGGTGCGATGTACGCGCGAGTAAAAGCCGGAAGTAAATAAGATTCAAAAATAAGACATTAATTCACAATACTTTAGTCTGCAAGACCGGGGTGTGAAAAGTAGAACCGCACACCCCGGTTGAAAAGTTCAGTCGGCGCTTTGCATGCCGATGAATTCGCTGATTGTCACGAAGCGGGCACGGTCCGCCAGCAGTTGGTGGATGATTTGCTCGAACTCGTGGCGGCGCCCTTCATCCCACGAATTGGGATGACCCTGAAGATAGAAAGAATCCAGATTGCGGTAGCGGCCAAGATAGTTAATCAGGAAGTCGCGGTACACGGGGTTGTGGAAGGGATACTCCATTTCCAGACTGAACGGAACAAACACACCGGCGAACTGCTCGTGGGGCACGGGATAGCCGAAAGCGAGCTCGATGTTGGGCACAGTGGCCAGAGCGCTGTCGGTGTATTGATTGCACTCGGTCCAGTGCGGTCCCCAGCCGCGCAGCTTGAGTCCGGCTTTGGCAGTCGCGAGCGAGTCGGTCATGTGCAGGGCGCGGTACTGGGTGGCGTAGTCCTCCTCGAACTCCCCTACCTCGTCCATGCCCTGGCGATTGCGGAAACCATGGTTCCAGAATTCAATGTCGCCACGTGCTGCCACATCGCGCAGCCACTGGAAGTAGTCCTCGCGGTCGGAGTCGAGCGAGAAACCGATGATGCCCAGGTTGGCCTTGATATTATTATCCTTTATGAAGTCCAGCACATAGTCCCAGCGCTCGGGCACCGGCGTAGCGTAGCCGTAGTGGATATCGTCCAGCTTAAGGAGCACCGTCGGAGCCTTGATTTTCTGCTTTCCTGTGTTTTCGGGGCGGAACACTATCTGGGCAGCGCCTTGCTGCAGCAGTCGCGCACCATCGGTGCCGAATTCGGTACTACCGGCTGTGTCGCCCGCATCAAGGCGGCGGGCCATCAGGGCAACCTCAATAAGATAGTCCAGGCCAAGCGGAGCCTTCAGGTAGGGATAGTGGCCTACATATAATTTGTCGATACCGCGTCCGGCCATCAGCTCAATCACGCGGCCGCAGCTCTCGGCAAGGGTGGCGAAAGGCACCTGCGGCTGAAGCTGCATCCACAGCTGACCCGAACCGAAAGCATCCCCGGTAAACGCCATCCTGTTGTCATAGTCCACCAGGCAGACGGACCCCGGAGTATGTCCGGGAGTGAGGACTACCTCCAGGCGGCGGCCGCCGAGGTCAAACACATCGCCGTCGGCCATAGGCAGGATTGTGCCGGTGTACTCTTTCAGCTGTTTGCTGTCAAGCGCCAGATCGGCCTGGTGCATATAAAATTCAGGGAAATAATTCACATTGCCGATATGGTCATAGTGGCCGTGGGTAGCAACGACGATATACGGTTTATCCGTCAGAGCTTCTACAACTTTATCAAGGTCCTCACACTTGGTTCCGGTGTCAATCAGCATAGCTATCGAGTCGCCCTCGACCAGATACATTGTAGTCTTGTCGGAGGTTTCAATCACGGTTACGCCCGGTTCAATGTCGGTTGCTGTCAGGTCGGCGTTGGTAAATCGCGGTTGCGGAACGGTTGATTCGGCTCCCCACGCACCAAGCCACACAAACAGGCAAGCAAGCACAGTTTGAATTTTGCGATTAGTCAGTTTCACGGTATAATTCTATATGGTCAGACGTTAAATAACTCTACCGCAAAATTAAAGAAAAAGCGCTAACCCTCCGGCAGCAGGTAAATTGACGAGGTAAACCACGCCTCCTTGCAACACAATAAAAATCAACGCATTGCCGAAACGGTTTTATACAAAAAGGTAAGTTGAAAATTCGCCGCGATTAGGCACCCCGATCCATGAATGCACCCAGCGTACGCACCGATTCCACGAAGTCCTTCTTTGGCAGCAGGGCTTTGCTGCGCACGCGGAAGCGGTTGTTGTAAACCGTCTGGGGCGAGCAGTGCAGAAACTCGGCAATCTTCACACTGTCCGTGATGCCCAGGCGAACCAGAGCGTAGATGCGCAGCTCGGTATTGAGCAGTTCGCCCTCACGAAGGCTGATGCGCTTGTCCTCCTGCAGCAGCGAGTTGAAATCGTTCACAAAATTGGGATAGATGTGCAGGAAAACACTGTCGAAGGACTGGTAGAATTCCTTCAGCTCATCCTTCATGTCGAAATTGGCCGTGGAGGTCTCAATCTCCTTGTATTTCTTGGTTACTACTTTCAGATGAATGTTCTTTTTCAGCTCTTCGAGTTTACCGATATAATTTGAGCAGATAGTGAATATATAGCCGATATATTCCTCTTTCACATAGTTGGATTCGTAGAGTTCGTCGTTTTTCTGCTTGAGGTCGGCATTGAGCTGCTTGAGGTCGGCGTTGAGCTGCTGCAACTGACCGTTGGCCTCGTTGAGCTGTTGCTGGGCCGACGATAGTTTGGCCACATTATCCTTGAGCGATTTGTTGGCAGCGTCCAGATTCTGGCCCTGGCGGCGCAGGCGTCCGTTCTGCACAATGATTATGGCAATCGAAGCCAGCAGGATGGCCGCCAGAATACAAGCCAGTGCGAGGAAAAACATGGTGCGCCGCTGCTGTTTATGCCCACGCTCCTGGTATGCCTTGTTGATGCGGTCAAGGGTATTGGTCACACCGTAGGCCTTCACGCGGTTGGGAAAAGAGATGGCTTTATTCAGGCAGTAGTCTATATATGTGTACGCACGCTCTATATCGCCGCGGTCAAACATAATCTTGGCAAGGTCCTCAAGCGACGAAACGTCGGCATTCACCATCTTGACATCGGAAATACTTGACAGAATCATATACTTCACGTAGTTGTCGTAATCGCCTTTCTGCTGGTAAAGCTTCGCAAGAACGTAAGCGTTCTTGGAATCTGTCTGCGAGCACAGCGAGGAGGTTTCAACCTTGTTGGTAATCGTGTCGATGAGGTCGTCGTCCATTCTGTCGGTACCCAGGGCAGCCCAACCCATATTCCAAAGATACTCCGGATGCTGCGGGGTGATGACAGCCATAATCGAGTCCTTGTAGGCACGCTCCATGACATAGAAATCCGTGCCGGCAGGTCCGGCATAATTACCCAGATGGCTATAAAGATAAATCATCATCTCGTAGTAGTCAGCCAGCTGGTAGGCTTTAAGGCCGGAGCGGTTGATTTCCTTCATGGTTTCCTCGGCGTTACCCAGGAGTCCTGTCGCGGCAAGCAACCCCGCCTTCTTCAGTTGGGTGGCTACCAGCCAGTCGTGCGTACCGGTTTTTTCCGCAATTTCCAGATTGGCATTCGCGTATTTTAAGGCCGAGTCGGCATTGTAGGTGGAGTATTCGTCCAGGAGCAGCGAATTTATCATGTAGCGGTCGGTGAGCGTCGTTGCAGTCGCGCGCTTACGTTTCAGTTCGCCAATGCGCATCTGTTTCACTTGGTCCAGCTCAGGCTGGTGCCTGAGCAGTGAATCCAACTGCACAAGATATGCATCGGAATTCCTCCGGGGCTCGGAGCACGAGGTGCCAAAGGCGAGCATGGCAATCAGCAAACAGGAAACAATAAAAAATACGGTGGAACGCATTATGGTATTAAACAAGGTTGAAATAAGAGTCAGATTCTTCTTTGTCGCAAAGATACCACTATTTTATCAAAATGCAAAGAAAAGCGCCCCCCTAATGATTGAATAAACGGATGATTTGTGCCACTGTCCGCGAAATATTGGCCGATGCTACTTCCGGTTTCATGGCGTCGGATAGTGTCACAGGGCCTTGTTGAACGGAAAAAACAGCCGCAAACCCTGCCTCGTTCAGTGCCCGGGCATCCTGCACTGCTCCGCCGATGGCCACCACCGGGACGCCACAACGCTGCGCGCGCCTGAGCACACCCTGCGGAGCCTTGCCCATAGCCGTCTGGCCGTCCAGACGCCCCTCGCCGGTAATCACAAGGTCAGCATCCGCCAGAACAGTGTCGAACTTGGCCGCATCAAGCACCATGTCGATTCCCGCTTTGAGTTCGGCACCAAGGAAAGCCACAAACGCACCTCCCAGGCCACCTGCTGCCCCGGCACCCGGCATATCGGCCACCGACGTTAGCCCCGAGAGCTCAATCACGGAGGCAAAGTGGCGCATACCGGCATCCAGCTGTTCAATCATGGCAGTATCTGCTCCTTTCTGCCGTGCGAAAACATGCGCAGCTCCGCCGGGCCCGCACAAAGGATTGGTCACATCGCATGCCACAACAAATTCGGTGGCACGCACTTCAGGCGGCACGTCAGCGCTGTCGATGCGCTCTACCCTACTTAAATCGGCACCGCAACCCGGCGCTATCTCACCACCGGCGCAGTCAAAAAAGCGGAAACCGAGGGCGTGTAGCATCCCAAGGCCGCCGTCGTTGGTGGCGCTTCCGCCTATGCCAATCAGCACCTTGCGGCAACCGGAGCGGATGGCATGCATTATCATCTGACCGGTGCCGTAAGTAGTGGTTTTCATGGGATTGCGTAGTGTATCGGGCACAAGCGGGAGGCCGCTTGCACTTGCCATTTCCATTATGGCCGTGCGGCCGTCCGCACTCACACCATAAACTGCCTTAACAGGGGCCATGAGCGGCCCGGCGACATCCACTTCAACCTTAATCCCGCCCAGTGTGCTCACAAGGGCATCCACGGTACCTTCGCCGCCATCGGCCACCGCAACACAGCTCAGGCGGCACTCGGGGAGCACACTGCGCACTCCGCGTGCAACCCTTGCAGCCACCTCGGCGGAGCTGAGACAACCCTTGAACGAATCCGGTGCTATAACTACTTTTTGCATATCTTCGGCCAAAATTACAAATTTCCTCCCGATAATTTTGCCTGTCCCGCCAATTATCACTAATTTTACGGCTGAAATACTTTTTTCTATCACCTTATATAATACAATCGAGATTATTTCATGAAATTGACAAAACTCGGCTTCGGCCTGGCTACCGCTACCCTTATGCTTTCCGGTGCCACCGCAAGCGCTCAGACCACTCAGGATGAAACCATTCTGCACGCCTGGACTTGGTCGCTCGACACCATCGCTGCTAACATGAAACTTATTGCCGAAAGCGGCTACGACTTTGTGCAGACATCGCCCGTTCAGCGCTGCTTCGTGGGCGAGGACGGCGGAATGGCCCTCTTCAGCGAGCCCGGCGACAGTGTTCGCGGCAAATGGTACTACTACTATCAGCCCACCGACTGGAAAATCGGCAACTATATGCTGGGCGACCGCGACGATTTCAAGGCCATGTGCGACTCCGCATATAAATACGGTGTAAAAGTGATTGTGGACGTGCTCCCCAACCACACCGCTGTCGACCACACCGCTGTGCTCCCCGACCTTGATGCCGCAGTGGGCGGACACGAGAATCTGTTCCACGCCAATGGCTTCACACCCATCCGCAAGTGGGATGACCGCATGGAGTGCACCACCGGCCAGATGGGTGGCCTGCCCGACGTGAACACCGAGAATCCTGACTTCCAGTACTATTATCTCCAGTACGTGAACGACCTGATTAACCTGGGCGCCCGCGGTTTCCGCTACGACACGGCCAAGCACATCGGTCTGCCCTCCGACCCGCTGGACCCCAAATCCGAACGCAATAACTTCTGGGATGTTGCCACCGGCCGCGAAGCAGTGAAAGGCCTTTCGCTGCTGATGCCCGACAGCCTGTTCATCTACGGCGAAGTGCTTCAGGGCCGCAACACCAAGGAGGAGGAGTACGCTGAGTACATGGGCCTCGTGGCCAGCAGCTACGGCCATGTGCTGCGCGATGCTCTGGAAAAAGGCAACTTCGACCTGGGCCGTCTCACCGACTGGCACAATCCCGCCGACCCCTCCAAACTCGTGACCTGGGTTGAGAGCCACGACACCTACTGCAACGCTCACGAGTCGGCACATCTGACCGACGACCAGATTCGCGCCGGCTGGGTGCTCATCACATCGCGTGCCAACGGTCGCCCGTTGTTCTATAGCCGTCCTGCCGGTAGTACCCGTCAGAACTACTGGGGCGACAACCGCATCGGTCACCGCGGCAACGACGAATTCTTCCACCCCGAAGTTGTGGCTGTCAACAACTTCCGCCACGCCATGAGCGGCGAACCCGAAGTGCTGTTCACCGCCAACGACGGTGCTGTGGTTGAAGTGGCCCGCGGCCACAAGGGCGCATCGCTCATCAACTTCACTGACAAGAAGCAGAAAGTGAAAATCGTGACCGCACTCCCCGACGGCAAATACACCGATGGCGTTCACGGCAACGACTTCACCGCAGCCGGCGGCATGCTCACCGGCACCCTCGAGCCCCTGAGCTCCTACATCCTCTACAGCAAGTAATAAATCCAAAAAATTTCAAGGACCTTAAGCCCTTATCCCCCTCAATAAAGGCGCTGCCATCCCACGGCCGGGATGGCAGCGCTTTTTTTGTGTCCGAACTTTTGCGGGAGTCCCGGCGTTGTATAATCAAGCACAACGAAACATTGTGACTAATCTTATACAAGCCACCGACCTTTTAACAAATGTCAAAAGGAAATTTTAACTGAACTTTGATAACTGTCGGTTGTTTTATTAATACAATTACGAACTTCAAAAACAAAACGGATATGACTTACGAACAACCTGAATTACCCTACAGCGAAGATGCTCTCGAACCGGCTATCAGCCGTCGCACCGTTGAATTCCACTACGGAAAGCACGAAAAAGCATACATCGACAACCTTAACCGTCTGATTAAGGGAACCGAATTCGAGGACAGCGAACTGGAAGAAGTGATTGCTCACGCCAAAGGCCCGCTGTTCAACAACGCCTCGCAGGCTTGGAACCACATTTTTTATTTCTTCACGTTCTCGCCTAATGGCCGTCGCGAACCCGAAGGCGACCTCCGCCGTGCCATCGACCGCGATTTCGGGTCGTTCGAAGAATTCAAGAAGGCTTTTGTCGACGCAGGTGTAGGCTTGTTCGGCTCTGGTTGGGTGTGGCTGTCGCGCGACGAGGACGGCAAACTGTTCATCACCCAGGGTCCCAACGCAATGAATCCTATTGTGGACGGTCTCACTCCCCTGCTCACATTTGATGTTTGGGAGCATGCCTACTACCTCGACTATCAGAACCGCCGCGCCGATGCTCTCCAGAAGCTCTGGGACATCGTTGACTGGGCTGTGGTCGAAAGCCGCTACTAAGATTAAGATATTGAATGCCGACCCGCTCGGCACTCTACCCTACATGACTAACAGAAAGCACTTTAATTAAGCATAATGTGATGAATGGAAAGGGAGGTACTCGTGAGAGCACCTCTTTTTCTTTTCTGCATATGGTGAAAAAAAACAGGAAGCCGATGAAAGCTTCCTGTTTTCAATTTATTGCTTAGTAGGGCGCCTTTTCATAGTCGGGGATATCCTCCAGGCGCATGTTGAAACGCAGCGCTGTGTAAGGAGGCACACTACCGCCGGTGACACCGTAGCCCAGAACATAGGGCACTATGATTTCGCAAGTGTCGCCGCAACGCATATCCATCAGTGTGGCCGCAAAACCATCCACCGTGCCGTTGACAGTGGTCGAGAACAGACCGCTGGGATTGTAGGTGGCGTTGTAGGACTGGTCCACAAGCGAATCCGGATAAATCCGCAGTTCGTAGCGGGCGGTTACGGTGCTGGTGTAGAGAGGGCTCAGATTACCCTCGGTTTCCGCGCGGTCATTGAAATAATGAATCAGCACAGCACCGGCGGGATTCCACGACGGCACAAGCTGCTGGAAATAGGGCGTGCCGTCGGGGTTGGTCTTGTTCTGAAACGACTGAATCCAGTTGGCGTTGGTTTCGCGCCATTCCTGGTAGTCGCTCCAGGTATCGTTGTCGTCATCGCAGGCTGCCAGCGCTACTGCAGCGGCTGCTACTGCTATAAAACCGAATATCTTTTTCATCTGCAATCAGAATTGAACGGTTGGAGCTTTGGCAGCCTCAGGGTCGGCGGCAAACTGAGGTTTGGCGGAGAAACCGAAGATACCGGCCCACAGGTTGGCGGGGAAACGCTTCACAGCCACGTTGTATTCGCGCACGATATCGGTGTAGCGGCCGCGCTCGGTGGCGATGCGGTTCTCGGTGCCTTCGAGCTGAGTCTGCAGATTGATGAACTGCGTGTCGGCCTTCAGGTCAGGATACGCCTCGTGCACAGCGTTCACATAAATACTCAGGGCGCGGTTCAGTGCATCCTGCGTGCGCTGGTTGGCTGTGAAGTCAGCCTCGGCGGCAGGCATTGCGGCGCTTTCGGCATTGGCTGCGTTGTAGGCATCGGTCAGGCCTGCTCGGGCCTGGGTGACTTTCTCGTAGGTCTCGCTCTCATGAGCGGCATAGCCCTTGACAGTTTCCACCAGATTGGGGATAAGGTCCAGGCGGCGCTGATACTGCACCTGCACCTTGGCCCACTGGTTCTCCACGTCCTGGTCGAGGGTCACCATGGAGTTGTAGGTGCTGCGTCCGCTGGCAAACAGAATGATGCCGAGCACCACGATTACACCTATAATAATATACTTCTTCATCGGGGAGAGTTGTTATTAATTGATTTTGCGAAGGAGCGAAGCCAGACTCACGCGGTCGTGAATCAAGGCGTGGAGGTCGGCGATTTTCACGCGCGACTGCTCCATGGAGTCGCGTTCGCGCAGGGTGACAGTGCCGTCCTCAAGCGACTGATGATCCACGGTGATGCAGAAGGGAGTACCGATGGCATCCTGGCGGCGATAGCGCTTGCCGATAGCATCCTTTTCCTCGTAGTGGGTGGCGAAGTCGAACTTAAGGTCGTCCACAATCTTGTGGGCAAGTTCGGGCAGGCCGTCCTTGCGCACCAGCGGCAGCACGGCGCACTTCACGGGAGCTAGCGGTGCAGGCAGGTGGAGCACGGTGCGGGTTTCGCCATTGGGCAGGGGCTGCTCCTCGTAGCTGGAGCAAAGCACGCTCAGGAACATACGGTCAACACCAATCGAGGTTTCGATCACGTAGGGAGTATAGCTCTGGTTGAGTTCGGGGTCGAAGTACTGAATCTTCTTGCCGGAGAATTTCTCGTGCTGCGAAAGGTCGAAGTTCGTGCGCGAGTGGATGCCCTCCACTTCCTTGAAGCCGAAAGGCATCTGGAACTCGATGTCGGTGGCGGCGTTGGCGTAGTGTGCCAGCTTCTCGTGGTCGTGGTAGCGATATTTTTCATCGCCCATGCCAAGAGCCTTGTGCCAGCGCAGGCGCCATTCCTTCCAGTACTTGAACCACTCCATCTCCTGGCCGGGACGAACAAAGAACTGCATTTCCATCTGCTCGAACTCACGCATGCGGAAAATGAACTGACGGGCAACAATCTCGTTGCGGAAAGCCTTACCAATCTGGGCGATACCGAAGGGGATGCGCATGCGGCCGGTTTTCTGCACGTTCAAGTAGTTCACGAAAATACCCTGGGCGGTTTCGGGACGGAGATACACGGTCATAGCACCATCGGCAGTGGAGCCCATCTCGGTTTTGAACATCAGGTTGAACTGGCGCACTTCGGTCCAGTTGCGTGTGCCGGAAATGGGGCACACAATTTCCTCGTCGAGAATCAGCTGACGCAGGCCTTCAAGGTCGCTGGCGTTCATGGCGTCGGAGAAACGCTGGTGAACAGCGTCGCGCTTGGCCTGAAGTTCAAGCACACGGGCATTGGTGGCGCGGAACTGAGCTTCGTCGAACGACTCGCCGAAACGCTTGGCAGCCTTAGCTACTTCCTTGGCAATCTTTTCGTCGATTTTAGCAATGTGGTCCTCGATGAGCACATCGGCACGGTAGCGCTTCTTGGAGTCACGGTTGTCAATCAGGGGGTCGTTGAAGGCATCCACATGGCCCGAAGCCTTCCAGATGGTGGGGTGCATGAAGATTGCTGAGTCAATACCCACGATGTTCTCGTGGAGAAGGGTCATTGCGTCCCACCAGTAGCGTTTGATATTGTTTTTGAGTTCTACGCCGTTCTGGCCATAGTCGTAAACTGCCGAAAGGCCGTCGTATATCTCACTTGAAGGGAAGACGAAACCGTATTCCTTTGCATGGGAAACGATTTTCTTGAATACGTCATCTTGCTGAGCCATATATTCTGATGTTATATAATAGATTCGTTAATAATCGGCAAAATTACGAAAAAAAGCCGTAAGCGCAGTAAAAGCTGCATTAAAAAACTTAAAATCCTGTTATTATCATAGTGTAGAAATGCGTCCGTCGGACACTTGCTTTTTTTGACGCAGCCTCTCTATAATCCCTTTTTAAGTAATTTCACAGCTTCATCACACAAATCATCTGCTACAAACTCCCATATACCTTCTCTAAGANTGATTATTTCTGTTTTATCCGGCAAATCCCATACAGATGCAATCCTATTGAGGATATCTTCACGTGATAAACTGAAAGGGTACTTTTCCAAACTCCAATCAATAATTTCTTCCAATGTGTGTTGGGTCATTAGCTCATGCACGTCCCAATAGTCTTTGCGNCTTTCACCATTAACGATAGCATTCATTTTCATAGCTCCNATTTCTTTTATNGATGCAAGTCGCAAGCCGTCGGTTAACACCAGGTTATCGAAACGCGGTTCATCGTAACATAAATCAAGTTTGATTTCAGAACCCTCATCATCTCCTACAAACAGTGTCTGCACCATGCTATGCGATTCAAGAGTTTCAATATTGCGTATATGTGGAAACAAATCTTGCAGTCCCCGCTTAATGACACTTAAATTTATACCGGGGTATAGTTCATCTGTAAACAAATCTATATCCACGGACATTCTGTGCCCCAATTGAAGAGCAAGAGAAGTACCACCGGCAAGATAGTACTTGTCGAAGTCCGAATGGCTCATCAATCGCAAAAGATACTCCTTCAGATTCGAAGTTACTGTATTATAGTAAAGTTTCACAACTTATATTTTTGAATCAGTCCCTTGAGTTGCTCAGGAAAGCGCGTTAAACGAATGTTTCTTATTTGTGAGGACACCACTTCNGGCGAATAAAACCTTATTATCTCTCGTATNGCTTCGTCATCACCATATTCGAATACTCTCTGAATAACAGTTTTTGCATTTTTATGCCAATCTATTTTACTGACATCGGTATCCCAAAAAATCGATTTTCGTAAAAAACGCAAATCNGGCTGAGATTTATCTGCGCTTGCTTCCGCAGCAAGAAAAATCTCATGATTTGACTGAATCTTATAGAAATAGCCTTTTATTTCTATTCCCAGAACTNTTTCTATTGCTAATGACGTATCGGCACTAATCCTTCTTTTTTCATTAATGAAATCATTGATTCNCTGCGGAAGAATGCCGGAAATNTCGGCAAGATGGCGCTGCGACATATTTTTCCGCTTTAAAATGTGCTTTAAAACGGAACCGGAAGTCANATTCGGACAATCAAGAAAGCGTTCGTACATAACGATTTATTTCACAATGCAAAGTTAGTTATTCTATATTAAATAACCAAATTTGGTGATAAATGTTATACTCNAGAGTCTAAATAATCACTGCTGCNATTCCTACGCACAACGAAATTGCCGGCAACCTTGCAACATAACGGATTTTTTGGCTACTTTTGCCNTCNCGAAATCTTATTANGAAACTATACAGTATGAAAAAACTATTTTGTGCGGNAATNGCTTTGATGCTTTCCNCAAGTGCGTTTGCACAGGGTGCGGTCGAGTTCGAANGAAAAACTTTTGTGTCTTCAAGCTCCGACACACTGAATTACCGTTTNCTCCGCCCNGAGATTGAAAACGCCGNCCAGAAATACCCCGTTGTACTTTTTCTCCACGGTGCAGGCGAAAGAGGNTCGGACAACGAAAAGCAATTGCTCCACGGAGGCCAGATGTGGCTCAATCCGGTCAATCGCGAAAAATATCCGGCTTANGTGCTCTTTCCTCAGTGCCCCGACANCGGCTATTGGGCTTACACCNACCGNCCTGAATCATTTATTCCGGCAGAAATGCCGCTACCTGATCAGGCAGCCCCGGCCGAGCTTGCTGTGATGGAGCTGCTGGACAGCGTGANGGCGTTGCCNAACGCAGACCGNAGCCGCATATATGTGATGGGCCTTTCGATGGGCGGTATGGCCACCTACGACATTGCCGTGCGCTATCCCGACGTGTTCGCNGCTGCTGTGCCGATTTGCGGCACGGTTAACCCCGAACGCTTACCGGCAGCGAAAGACGTAAACTTCCGTATCTATCACGGCGACGCCGATGCCGTTGTACCCGTCGAGGGTTCGCGCCAGGCCTATAAGGCACTGAAAAACGCCGGTGCCAACGTTTTATACTTCGAATTTCCCGGCGTAACCCACGGCAGCTGGCACAACGCATTCAACGATCCCGGACTAATGCCCTGGCTGTTTAATCAGAAAAAATAATCCCACATATTACATGTATCGGAATTTGGGACACGACCACCGTAATTTTGCGCTGTGGTTTTAGAACAATTCTGATACTGTCTGACACACTCCCCCGGGCCTGCGGCATGCGCATTTTTTTCGCTGCCACAGGCTCACTTATTTAATCTAATGTCGTACCTTTGCAAAGTATGTTGATCACTGTAGTTATTCCGGTCTATAACCGCGCCAGGGTGGTCGGGCGAACGCTTGAGTCGCTCGATGCCCAGTCGTGGCAGGACTTCCGCGTGATATTGGTCGACAATAATTCCACCGACGGCACAACTGATATCCTCCGCTGCTGGGCCGACAATCATACCGGCCGTGCCACCCTGCTCACCGAGGGGCGCTGCGGGGCCGCTGCCGCCCGCCAGCGCGGCCTGGATGCCGTCACAACGGAGTGGACATTGTTTTTCGACTCGGATGACGAGATGCTGCCAGGCCACATGGAGAGGGTTGCAAAAGCTATCCGTCGCCATCCCGACGCCGATATTATCGGCTGGAATATCGACATGCTCCGCGACGGCCGTAAATACCGCACCGGCGTGTTCTCCGCCCGTGATTGCCAGTACCGATCGCTGTTCAACGGCACCATGGCCACCCAACGCTACTCCGCACGCACCTCGCTGTTCCGCCGCGCAGGGGGGTGGAACGCAAGCCTTTCCGTGTGGGACGACATTGAGCTGGGTGCCCGCCTGCTGTGCTTCAACCCTAAAATAGTGAAACTGCACGGACGCCCCTCAGTGCAATGCCACCTGCAGGCCGACTCAATCAGCCGGGGCGAGCTTGCCGCCAACATCGCGCAAATCGACGAGGCGCTCACCGGCATCGCTGCATCACTCGGTCCACGGCGCGCCCACTGGCCCGAGCTCAAACGAGTGATTCTGGCCGCCAACAGCCGCGGACCCGAAGCCGAGGCGCTTTTCCGCCGTTCGCTCGCCGCAACACCCGCAGCCTCTCGCCGCCGACTCCTGCGCTTTGCCTACGCCTGGACCCGGTGGGGCTTGCCCGGCGCAGCTGCAATATTACGGATTTTTATGTAAATTTTGCCGATTGAATGGAAATTCGTATTTTTGCAGACTGAAAAAAATGGGCCAAGGCCCTAACGAAACAAGAAATGGAAATAATCCGTACTGTCAAGCACCTTAACGAAGTCGTCGACGCTGCACGCGCCGAAGGCAAGACAATAGGACTTGTACCGACGATGGGAGCTCTCCACGCCGGCCACGCGTCGCTGGTTGAACGCGCACGCAAAGAAAATGATATTGTGGTGGTGAGTGTTTTCGTCAACCCCACTCAGTTCAACAACTCCACCGACCTTCAGACCTACCCGCGCACCGAGGAAGCCGACTGCGCTCTCCTTGAGAGCCTTGGCGCCGACTACGCTTTCGTTCCCTCGGTGGCTGAAGTTTACCCCGAGCCCGACACCCGCACCTTCGACCTCGGCCCTGTGGCCGAAGTGATGGAAGGCGCCATGCGCCCGGGCCATTTCAACGGCGTGGCTCAGATTGTGAGCAAGCTTTTTGCATGGGCCAAGCCCACTCGCGCATACTTCGGCGAGAAGGATTTCCAGCAGATTGCCGTAATCCGCAAGATGGCCGAGCTCGAAGGCTTCGACACCCTCGAGATTATCGACTGCCCCATCGTGCGCGAAGCCGACGGCCTTGCGCTCAGCTCGCGCAACGTTCGCCTCACTCCCGAGGCACGCGCTATCGCTCCCCGCATCCACCAGGTGCTCCTGGCCAGCCGCGACCTCAAGGCGCAGGGCATGCAGCCCGCCGAGGTTGAAAAGGCCGTCACCGAGGCAATCGATGCTTCGGACGCACTTTTCCGCACCGAGTACTACCGGATTGTCGACGCACTCACCATGCAGCCCATCGCCCGCTGGGACGAGGCCGGAAGCCGCGGTACCGTCGGCTGTGTTACTGTTTACTGCGGCGATGTCCGCCTGATTGACAACATCCGATACTGAAAAAAATGTTCATCCAGGTTCTTAAATCGAAAATCCACCGCGTGACGGTCACCGAATCGCGGCTTGACTATATAGGCAGTATCACAATCGACGAAGACCTCCTCGATGCCGCAGGCATCCTCGCCGGTGAGCGCGTCTACATTGTGAACAACAACAACGGTGCCCGTCTGGACACCTACACCATCCCCGGCCCGCGCGGTTCGGGCGTAATCTGCCTCAACGGCGCCGCCGCACGTATGGTGCAACCCGGCGACATCGTCATCATCATGAGCTACGCCACCATGACCCCCGACGAGGCACGCCAGTTCACTCCCAAGGTTATCTTCCCTGATACCGCCACCAATAAACTCATTAAATAATCTGCAATCCAGAGCCCTGAATAATATATGTTTGAACGACTAAGCGAACGCCTTGAGCGCAGCTTCAAGCTCCTCAAAGGCCAAGGACGAATTACTGAAATCAACGTAGCCGAAACGCTCAAGGACGTGCGCAAGGCTCTCATGGACTCCGACGTCCACTACAAAGTGGCCAAAAGCTTCACCGACACGGTCAAGAAGAAAGCTATGGGCCAGAACGTTATCAACGCCATCAAGCCCTCCGAGCTGATGGTGAAGATTGTTCACGACGAGCTCACCGCCCTGATGGGTGGCGACGCAACCGGCCTTAATCTTGCCGGAAAGCCCGCCGTAATCCTCATGTCGGGTCTGCAGGGCTCCGGTAAAACCACCTTCACCGGCAAACTGGCTCAGCGCCTCAAAAATGAAAAAGGCATGCGCCCGCTGCTCGTGGCCTGCGACGTTTACCGCCCCGCCGCTATCGACCAGCTCAAAGTGCTCGCCGACTCCATCGGCGCACAGGTCTACACCGAGGACGGCGTTAAGGACCCCGTAGGCATTGCCAAGCGTGGTATCGAGTTCGCCAAGTCCAACGGCTTCGACCTCGTGATTGTCGACACCGCCGGCCGTCTGGCCGTCGACGAGGAGATGATGAACGAAATCGAGGCCATCAAGAAAGCCATCAACCCCGGCGAAATCCTCTTCGTGGTGGATGCCATGACCGGTAGCGACGCCGTCAACACCGCCAAGACCTTCAACGACCGCCTCGACTTCGATGGCGTGGTGCTCACCAAGCTCGACGGCGACGCCCGCGGCGGTGCTGCCCTCTCCATCCGCTCCGTGGTGGACAAGCCCATCAAATTCATCGGTACAGGCGAGAAGCTCGATGGCATCGAGGTGTTCCACCCCGACCGCATGGCAAGCCGCATCCTGGGCATGGGCGACATCGTGTCGCTCGTCGAACGCGCCCAGCAGCAGTACGACGAAAAGGAAGCCGAGGAAATTGCCCGCAAGCTGCGCAAGAACCAGTTCAACTTCAACGACTTCCTGTCGCAGATTCAGCAAATCAAGAAGATGGGTAACATCAAGGACCTCGCCGCCATGATTCCCGGCGTGGGCAAGGCCATCAAGGACGTCGACATTGACAACGACGCCTTCAAGGGCATCGAGGCCATCATCATGTCCATGACCCCCTACGAGCGCGAGCACCCCGAAAGCATCCGCGGCACACGCGTGAAGCGCATCGCAGCCGGTTCGGGCACTTCAATCCAGGATGTCAACAAACTTATCAAGCAGTTCGACGGCATCCGTAAAATGATGCACCAGGTGAGCACCATGGGCAACAATCCCGCTGCCATGATGCGCCAGATGCGCCAGATGAAACAACGACGATAACCCCCTCTCCACAATATCACGCTATGAATCTTATTGACGGAAAAGCAACCTCAGCGGCCATCAAGGCCGAAATAGCCGCAAAAGTGGCCGAACGCACTGCCCGCGGCCTGCGCGCACCCCACCTGGCCGCTATCCTCGTGGGCCACGACGGCGGCAGCGAAACCTACGTGGCTGCCAAGGTGAAAGCATGCGCCGAGTGCGGCTTCACTTCCAGCCTGATTCGCTTCGAGTCCACCGACCAGGAGCCCCTGGCCCAGGAAACCCTCCTGGCCGAAATCGAACGCCTCAACAACGACCCCGAGGTCGACGGCTTCATCGTGCAGCTCCCCCTGCCCCGACACATCGACGAGCAGGCTATCATCGCAGCGATTAACCCCGATAAGGACGTGGACGGCTTCCACCCCGTCAACGTGGGCCGCGCCTCCATCGGCCTTCCCTGCTTCCACTCCGCCACTCCCGCCGGCATCGTGGAGCTCCTCAAGCGCCACGGCATCGAAACCAAAGGCAAGAACGTGGTGATTGTGGGCCGCAGCAACATCGTGGGCAAACCCCTGGCTGCCATGCTCATGCAGAAAGGCAAAGGCGCCGATGCCACCGTCACCGTGTGCCACTCCGCCACCGAGAACCTTGCCGACTACACCCGCCGTGCCGACATCCTGGTGGCTGCCCTTGGTCGCCCTCACTTCGTGACCGAAGATATGGTCAAGGACGGTGCCGTGATTGTGGACGTCGGCACTACCCGTGTGCCTGACGCGAGCCGCAAGTCCGGTTTCCGCCTGTGCGGCGATGTGGACTTCGAACACGTCGCTCCCAAGTGTAGCTGGATTACCCCTGTGCCCGGCGGTGTTGGCCCGATGACCATCGTTTCGCTCATGCAGAACACCCTGCTGGCCAACGAGCGCGCCCTTGGTGAATAAAGTTTCCTCATAATTTGAATAACAATGTAGGGACGTGCCTTGGGCACGTAGTAATGATAAACTGAATATTATCGTCTACGTGCCCAAGGCACGTCCCTACATTGTAAGCCACACGACAAACTTACCCGATGCTGCTCCTTCCTCTTTTCATCTCGCTGCTTTCGCAAATTCTGGGCTACGACGAGGCCGACCTGGTGTTCGTGGGCGATGCCATGCAGCATCAGGCCCAGCTGGATGCCGCGCGTCGCGGCAAGGACTACAGCTACGACGGCTACTTCACGGCCATCGACTCCATTATCAGCGCGGCCGACTATGCCGTGGTGAACCTCGAAACACCCGTTGGCCCGGCGCCCCACTCGGGCTACCCGTGCTTCAACGCCCCGGTGCAGTATCTCGACGAGCTGGCCGACGCCGGATTCGACCTGTTCCTCACCGCCAACAACCACACCCTGGACCGCCGGGCCAAAGGACTGCGGAGCACCATTGCCGCGCTCGACGAGCGACACCTGGCCCACCTTGGAACCTACTCCAGCGACTCCGCCCGCCGCGCCTCCTTGCCGCTGATTAAGAACATCAACAAGTTCAAAATCGGCTTCCTCAACTACACCTACGGCACCAACGGCATTACCCCAACGGATGGCGTTGTGGTGGACTACATCGACCGCCCCCTGATCAAGGCCGACGTGGACAGCCTGCGGAGCGCCGGCGCCGAAATGATTTGCGTGTGCATCCACTGGGGCGACGAGTACCACCTGCTACCCAACAACACCCAGAAGAAAACTGCCGATTTCCTCGAGGCGCTCGGGGTGGACATGATTATCGGCGCGCATCCCCACGTCATCCAACCCATGGAACTGCGGCCAAACCGCTATTATCCTGATAAGAACGTGCTGCTGGTGTACTCGCTTGGCAATTTCGTGTCCAACATGAAAACGCCCGACACACGCGGTGGAGCCCTGGTGCACGTCCGCCTGTTCCGCGGCGAGGACCACAGGCCCATGGTTAGCACCGCCGACTATCGCCTGCTGTTCACCATTCCTGCCACCGGCCGCAACACCAACTTCCGCGTGATGGAAGCCGACAGCGTTACCGACCCTGCCTGGCGACCACGCGCACAGGAGTTCAGCCGCCGCGCACGCGACATTTTCAACAAGCACAACATCGGTGTGCCCGAATTTAAACACTGACAGTGCCATGGCCGTATTTCACTTCCTCCAATTCGATGTGGATGACCGCGACTGCGGCATGAAAATCTGCTCCGACTCTGTTCTGCTCGGCGGCTGGTTTTTCCGTCCCTACCCCGGTGCCGCACGTGTGTTGGATGTCGGCAGCGGCTCGGGAGTGCTTGCGCTTATCGCAGCCCAGTTCTGCCCTCAGGCCCTAATCACAGGCATCGAAATCGACCCCGCGGCCGCACGGACTTCGACATATAATTTCGACCATTCACCCTGGGCCACGCGCCTGAACACGTTCGAAGGCAGCTTCGAGAACTTCCCCGCCACGCAAGCTGACCTGATTGTGAGCAATCCGCCCTACTTCACCAACGGCGAGAAAGCGCAGTGCAACCGCCGCGCCACCGCCCGCCACCAAAGCTCCCTCACCTACGCCTCGCTCTCAGCCTTTGCCGCCCGCAACCTCACTCCGCACGGTCATCTGGGTCTGGTGGCTCCGGCCGAGTTCGAGGACGACATTATTTTCGGTGCCGAACTTGCCGGGCTGTGCCTCAACCGCCTGTGCCGCGTGCGCACTTCGCCCCGCAAGGCCCCCACAAGAATACTATTGGACTTCTCGCGCCTCGACACCACGCCTGTCATCAGCGAATTAGCCATCCGCGACGAAAACTACATCGCCCTCGTCGGCGATTTATATACTAAAATATGAAAAAATCCGACCTCGTTCTCACACTCGGGCAGCGCCTTGGCCTGCTACTGTGCATATTCATCGTGTGCTACGTGCTCACATCCGTTCTGGCCATGCTCCTTGGCAAAATTCTTGTAGCCAAACCCGCTGCAGCAATGCGCATCACAGCCATGGCCCAGGACATCCTCGCCTTCATCATCCCCGCCGTGGCTACAGCCTGCGTCGTCACCCGCAAGCCTGCCGAACTGCTCGCCATCACTCGCCTGCGCAACCCGCTGTGGATGGCTGCGATAATTGTGGTGATGGTAGTGTCCATCCCTGCCCAGGAACTAATCATCCGCTGGAACGAAAACCTACACTTCCCTGCCGCGGCCGAGACAATTTTCCGCGCCATGGAGGATGCAGCCCAGGGCGCCATGCGCATTCTGCTTGCCGACACTTCGGTGCCCGCTCTCATTGTCAACATTCTGATTATAGGTGTAGCCGCCGGATTTGCCGAGGAATTCCTGTTCCGCGGCTGCTTCCAGCGTCTGCTGGTCACCGGTGGTGTCAACCCTCACGCAGCCATCTGGATTGTGGCATTCGTGTTCAGCGCTCTCCACTTCCAGGCCTTCGGCTTCGTGCCCCGTCTGCTCCTGGGTGCCTACTTCGGCTACCTCCTGTTCTGGACGCGCTCCATCTGGGCTCCCGTCCTTGCCCATGCACTCAACAACACCATCTTCGTCATCACCGCCTGGGCCGAACTCCGCCGCAACCCCGACGCTATGCTCAGCGGCCAGACCATCGAATTCTCCTGGCCCGTCATCGCCCTCTCCTTCCTCGCCACCGCCGCCCTCCTCTACTACCTCCACCGCACCGCCAAAGAGTAATTAATTCGTAGTGGACGCGCCGCGGCGCGTCCCTACAGTTGGCCCATTATGCGTTTTTTTGCAACAACCTATTGACATTGTGATGCGCTTGCAGCGCTAATCTTTTTATTCACCCAGCAGCCGGAAATCGTCGGCATCGCGCATGGCGGGAAATTTTTTCCTGAACTTCTCCTGCTCGGCGCGGTCCAGGTCGGCCACCACAAAGGGGCAATCATCAAGAATAAGCCCTACGGGGCGGCCGCGACCGTCAAAGATATACGTCAGACCGTCGTACAAGCCATAGGAATCCTCGCCCGCGCGATTTGCACCCACCACGCAGCACTGGTTCTCGATGGCTCGTGCAATGAGAAGATGTTGCCACGCATAGGCGCGCGACTGCGGCCAGTTGGCCGGCACAAGCAGAAGGTCGTAGGCCCCCATGCGGTTGCGACACCAGGCCGGGAAGCGGAGGTCGTAGCACACAATCAGCGCTATGTTCCACCCGCGGAAACGCACCACGGGCAGCGTGTCCATGCCCCGTGCAAAAACATTAGCCTCGCTCGACAGCGAGAACAGGTGACGCTTGTCGTAGAACGTTTCCTCGCCCGAAGGTTCGATGAAGAAACCGCGGTTGAAGAAACGCGGATGGGTCGTAGCAAGGAAGCTGCCCGCGATTGCAACCGAGTGGCGCGCGGCAAGCTCCTTGAGGAAATCCACGGTATGGCCGGTGTTGCGCTCGGCGATGTCGCGCATCAGTTCGGGATCGTCAATAAATCCGGTTGAGAACAGCTCGGGGAGCACCACCACATCGGTGCTCTCGGGCAGGCGCTCGAAAGCGGCCTCCACGGCAGCCAGATTGGCAGCCTTGTCGGCCCATGCTATGTTGAGCGGCAGCGCTGCCACCCTCAGGCGGTCGGAGAAATTTGTCATTCAGCAGTAAATTTATCGGGGTACTTGCCGGTGAAGGGCCGGTAGAAATCTTTAATCTCGCGCATATCAGCAGCCACGTCCGCACCGGGCGTGAAGGTGTGCTCCAGGAGCACCGTTTTGGTCGGGAAGTCAATCACACCCAGCACAATCGGGATATCCGCCTGGCGGGCAATCTGCAGGAAACCGGTGTGCCACTCAGTGGTTCGGCTGCGCGTGCCTTCGGGAGTGATGGCAAGTGTCAGGCGCTCCGAGTCGCGGAATTTTTCAACGAGGGTCTCGGTGAGCGGCCGCCCCGATTTGCGGCGCCGCGGCACTGCCACACCACCGATTGCACGAAACAGGCAACCCATTGGCCAGAAGAACCATGTGTCCTTCATCAGAAAACCCGCCTTGCGCCCGATGGACGCATAGGCGAGTTTACCGATGATGAAATCCCAGTTGCTGGTGTGGGGAGCCACACAGATGATGCACTTGGGATAGTCCGGGACGCTGACCTTTACCTTCCAGCCGAAGGCCTTGAGTATCAGTCCGCTCAGATTCATTTGCTAACAGCCTGCTTGAGAGCCATCTTCACACCCTCGGGCAGAGCGGCGTTCATATTTTTTACAATCTCAACCACGCGGGCGTCGAATTCATCCAGCAGCTTGCCGTAGGCCTCGCGGTAGTACACCGCACGGGCGGCGCGGTTCTTGGCCTTGGAGCCTTCCTCGTTCTTGTCAGCACCGCCGGGGAAAGCGATATTGGCCTTGGCGAGTGTGGTGGTCTGCAGACCGGCGATTTCCACCAGGATATCGTACACGTTCTTATGGTCGATTTCGGGGAACAGGGCGTGGGCCGTACGGATTTCGGAAGCCAGGGCGCCACAGGCGTAGCGCACGTATTTCTTGAGGTTGCGTTTGTTTGCCATTTGTATAATGTATTTATTTGTTAAGTAATTTTTTAAGTGCAGGAAGTGTGGGTGGAATCAGCACATGCTGATGGCGTTGACCCAGCGAGCGGGCCAAGGATTCGGGTAGGGGTATCGATACTCCGGTGATACGCTCCATGGTGCTCTGCAACTTGGCCGGGTGGCCGGTGGCGAACACCACCATAGGCAAGCCTGGAGGCACGTCGGCCCTCTGCGACGCAGCATACGCAGCCGCGCCGTGCGGGTCAATCAGATACCCGGCGTCGCGGGAAAGCCCACGGATAGTATCGGCAATCACCTCGTCGCTCACCGGCGGAGCAATGCACACCTCGCGGCCGAAGCGCTCCCTGTCGTTGCGATACAACGCCTGCAAGCGCGGAGCACCCGAGGGGTGAGTGGTGTCCATGCCGGGTGCAAAGCTCGGTTCAAGCTTTCCAGCGACAGTATTTCCTAAAGCTGTCTGAAGGGGCATATTGAGATTCGTGGCCGCAATCACTCCTCCGGCCGGAAGGCCCGTGCGGAGAGCCATCACGGCCGCCACAAGATTGCTGCAATTACCGCAAGGCACACTGTAGACAGCCTTTTCGGCATCCGCAACACCCATTGCCCGAAGGCGCGAGTAGGCGTAGAACGTGAACACTATCTGCGGAATCAGGCGGGCGATGTTGATTGAATTCGCCCCGGTGAGGTTGAGCCCCTTGAGCGCGGGATCCTCGATGGCCGTGCGCACCAGGCTCTTGCAGTCGTCAATCGTGCCAAGCACCTCCACAGGGTGGATATTGCCGCCGGGAGCGAAAATTGTGGCACGCTGCAGGCGCGACAGCCCACCCTTGGGATAGAGCACGTACACATCCACACCGTCCATTCCGGCAAAACCGTTGGCGGCGGCAGCGCCGCTGTTGCCCATGGTGGCAACCAGCACATTTCGCCGCCGGCCGGGATTGCGGCGGTCAAGCCATTGCATCACCCGCGCCATGAAGCGCGCCCCGTAGTCCTTGAACGTGAGCGTCGGACCATGGAACAACTCCAGCACATAGCGGTCGCCAACCTTCACCAGCGGAGCATCCGCGGCAAAAGTTTCGTCGACTATCTTTTTCAGCTCGGCCGGGGGAATATCCTGCCCGAAAAACGAGCTGGCCACAACAAATGCTATGTCGGCCAAGCTCATCTCGCCGATATTATTGAAGAAGGCTCGCGGTAACACAGGTATTTCCTGCGGAATAAACATTCCGCCGTCGCTTGCAACGCAACGGTTTACCGCTTCGGCCAACCCTACGGGCTCAGATGCGAAATTCGTACTGACAAATCTCATTTCGTTACACCTCTTTTGAAAGGATATGCAAACATAAGCATTATTTTTCACAAAAACAATTTTCCGGTGAGCCGCGTTTTCGCTATCTTTGCACAGTAACTATTTTTAACCTTAAAAAATACATGAAGACAATCAGTAGTATCATCGCTGGCTGTGCTTGCATTCTCAGCCTGTCGATGTGTAAACAGGGTGTAGCCACCACGGCCGACTACAATGTAGTTCCCCGCCCGGCCCTTATCGTAGAAAACGGCTCGCTGTCGCCGTTCACGCTTTCCACCAAGAGCATTATCGGCTATCCTGAGGACAACGCCGAGCTTAAAAAGCAGGCCGAACTCCTTGCTGACTACATCTTTGACCAGACCGGCATCCGCATCGGCGTGGCTCCCGCCGCCGGCGACATCCGCCTGACCTCCGACCTTGATGCCGAAAACCCCGAGGCGTATGTAATGACCGTCGGTGCCGACGGCATTCTGATAAACGGAGCCTCAGCCGCCGGCACATTCTACGGCGTGCAGACCCTCCGCAACTCCATCCCGGCCGTCGATGCCGACCAAGTGGTGCTCCCCGCTGCCGAAATCCGCGACGAGCCACGCTTTGCCTACCGTGGCGCCCACCTGGACGTGTGCCGCCACTTCTTCCCGATGGACTCCGTGAAGAAGTTCGTGGACCTCATGGCCATGCACAAGCTCAATAACTTCCACTTCCACATCACCGAGGATCAGGGCTGGCGCTGGGAGGTGAAGAGCCACCCCGAGCTCACCACCATCGGCGCGCACCGCGACGGCACCGTGATAGGTCGCAACACGAGCGAGTACGACTCCATTCCCGTGGACGGTTTCTACACTCAGGACGAGCTGCGCGACCTGGTGCAATACGCCGCCGACCGACAGATCAACATCATCCCTGAAATCGACCTGCCAGGCCATATGCAGGCTGCCCTGGCAGCCTACCCCAACCTGGGTTGCACCGGCGGCCCCTACGAGGTGTGGAAGCGCTGGGGTATATCCAAGGATGTGCTCTGCGCCGGCAACGACTCCACATACGAGTTCCTCAAGGACGTTTTCGCCGAACTGGTTGACATATTCCCCTCCGAAATCATCCACATCGGCGGCGACGAGTGCCCCAAGGACCGCTGGAAAGAGTGCCCCAAGTGCCAGGCCAAAGCCAAGGCTCTCGGCCTGAGGACCGATGCGTCCGGCACACGCGAGGCCAAGCTCCAGAACCACGTCATGACCTACGTCAGCGATTTCCTGCACGAAAAAGGTCGCCGAGTGATCGGCTGGGATGAAATCCTGGATGCCGACTTCGACGAGAACGCCATCATCATGTCGTGGCGAGGCGAGGAAGGCGGTATTGCCGGAGCAACCCGCGGCCACGATGTGGTGATGACTCCCAACCAGTACCTCTACTTCGACTACTACCAGACTACCGACAAGGACAACGAGCCCCTTGCAATCGGCGGCTACGTGCCTCTGGAAAAGGTGTATAACTACGAACCCGTGCCCGCCGTGCTCACCGACGAGCAGCAGAAGCACATCATCGGCGTGCAGGCCAACCTCTGGACGGAGTACATCCCCACCTTCGAGCAGGCTCAGTACATGGAACTGCCCCGCATGGCTGCCCTGAGCGAAATACAGTGGACCGACGGCAAGAGCAAGGACTACGAGGACTTCAAGATGCGCCTCATGCCCATGATGCAGCGCTACGACCGCCTGGGCTACCGCTACTCCACCCGCGCCTTCGACGACGCCGACCAGCAGTCAGCCCCCGCAGAATAAATCTCACGCACTCGAATTGTAATAAGTCGTGTCATAACACCTGACAGCGTCCGCAGGACGCTGAATTACTCGTAACCGCGGTCGCCGTAGCTTTAGCGAAGGCGCCCGCGGTAAAAATGCACATATAATGGCGCCCGAAGGCCGCCGAAAAGATAGTTGACATCTTTCCGGAACCTTCGGGCGCCTCCTTTATCAATTATCTATGGCTAAATCACATTCCAGCACACTTCCGATTTTCCTCCATGCCTATTTTTTGATTTTTTATGAACGTGGCAAAAAGTATTTTTCGTATTTTTGTCAAAAATATGAAAATGCAGATTTTTTTCCACAAATATATCTCAGTCCTTGCCCGGACAATTATTGCGGCTGCCACTCTTGCCGGCTGCTTTTCGGCTGAAGCTCAGGTGAATACCGACCAGGTGATGCGTATTGGCCAGAATGCCCTCTACTTCGAGGACTATATGCTGTCCATCCAGTACTTCAACCAGGCCATCCTGGCTAAGCCCTACCTTGCCCAGCCCTATTTCCTGCGCGCAATCGCCAAAATCAACCTTGAGGACTACGCCGGTGCCGAGGCCGACGCAAGCAAAGCGCTCGAACTAAACCCCTTCCTGACCGACGCCTGGGAGGTGCGCGGTGTGGCGCGCCAAAACATGGGACGCGACCGCCAGGCAATCGAGGACTATACCGAGGCTCTGAAATTGTTGCCCCGCAACCGTCAGATTCTTTTCAACAAAGCTCTGGCGCTCAACGACATCAAGGAGTACGACGAGGCCCGCGCTGCCTTCGAGGAACTTATTCGATTCTATCCCAACTTCGATAATGCCTACCTGGGCCGTGCCCGCGTCAACCTTGTGGCCGCCGACACCACCGCAGCCCTGGATGATATTGAGAAAGCGCTCGCCATCAACCGCAACGCCCTCAACGCCTACATCATGCGCGCCGATATCTCGATTAATTCCAACGGCGACTACGAGCGTGCCCTGGCCGACATTGACGAGGCCATAAAATTGCAGCCCCACATGGCGGGCCTATACATCAACCGTGCATTTATCCGCTACAAGCTCGATTCCTACAACGGCGCAATGGCCGACTATGACTACGCCCTCACCCTCGAGCCGCTCAACTCCACTGCCCTGTTCAACCGCGGCCTGCTGCTGACCGAAGTCAGCGCCAACGACCTTGCGCTGGAGGATTTCAACCGCGTGCTTGAACTTGACCCCGACGACTACCGCGCCCTCTACAACCGCGCCATGATTCACCGCGCCAAGGGCAACACCGAAGCCGCCATTGCCGACATCACCCGGGTGGCCGAGCGCTTCCCCGAGTTCCCCGGTGCCCTCTATCTTCGCGCCTCGCTTTACCGCGACCGCGGTCAGCTTGCCAAAGCCGAGGCCGACTACAAGAAAGCCGACAAGCTGGCGCGCGCACTCAACCCCAACGCCGACTACTCCGAGGCCGATACTCCCACCAACGCCGCTGACACCAACCCGCTTGAAATGGACGATGCCACTTCCAAGCGCTTCGCTACCCTGCTCACAGTGGATGATAACGCCGACTTCCGCGAGGAATACAACAACACCGCTATCCGAGGTCGTATCCAGGACCGCAACCTCAACATCGAAATCGAACCGATGATGATGCTGTCGTTCTACTCCTCGCCCACCGAGCTGCGAAGCGGCACCTACTACATCCGCGAGGTGGACGACCTCAACGCAACCCGAGTACTCCGCTTCGTGCTGGTGGTGACCAACGCGGTGCCCACACTCGACGAGGCTACCGTCGGCCGCCACTTCCAGTCCATTGACTACTACAACTCCTACCTGGCCAGCCACACAGCACGCCCGGTGGACTACATCGGCCGCGCCCTCGACTTCCTCACCGTGCGCGACTACCAGAACGCCGAAAAGGACGCCGACCGCGCCATCGGCCTGACTCCCGACCTTGCCCTGGCCTACCTTATCCGCGCCCAGGCACGCTACGGCCAATATCTGCTTCAGCGCGACAACCCCGGCGAGCACACCGATGCCTTTGCACGCAAGGCGCAGGCCGCCGCAGCCCTGACCAACATCAAGGCCGACCTGGACAAAGTCACCGAGCTGTCGCCCCGCATGGCCGTGGCTTTCTTCAACAAGGGCAACGTGCTCTTCGAAATGGAGGACTACGACGGCGCCTCAAAGGCCTACACCGAGGCCATCGAACTCAAACCCGACTTCGGCGAGGCCTACTACAACCGCGGCTACATAGCCCTGAAGGCCGGCATGCGCAACAACGGCATCGCCGACCTTTCAAAAGCCGGCGAGCTCGGTATTATTCCCGCTTACAACCTCATAAAACGAATTTCAAGATAAACACAATAACCCTAACTGAATAGTATGTCTACCAATTTCACACCTGAAGATCTGAACCAGCTTGCCGAGCGTGGCATAGCAGTTGAAAAAGTGGAGGCGCAGCTTGAGCGCTTCCGCCAGGGATTTCCCTATCTGAAAATCGAATCGCCCTCGGCAATGGGTCAGGGCATCACCCCGGTGGATGCCGATGTTGCCGCAGCTTGCGAGGCACGTTGGCAGCAGTTCCTGGCCGATGGCGGCGACGTGCTCAAATTCGTGCCCGCTTCGGGTGCCGCCTCGCGCATGTTCAAGGCTCTCTTTGCCTTTGTCAACGGCACCGAGGAAATTCCCGCCCAGGGCAGCCCCGTGGCCGATCTGTGCGCACGCATCAAGGACTTCGCTTTCTACGATAAACTCCAGGCTACCCTTGCCCGCCTCTACGGCCAGGGCACCACAGCCGAAAGCCTCATTGCCGACGGCCGCTACAAGGACCTCGTCGGTGCCATCATCCTGCCCGACGGAATGAACTACGGCGGCCTGCCCAAAGCACTCCTCACCTTCCATAAATATGCTGACGGCTCCGTTCGCACCGCGCTCGAGGAACAATTGGCCGAAGGCGCCCAGACCGCAGCTTCCAAGGGCGGCGTGGTGAAGCTCCACTTCACCGTGTCGGCCGACCACCGCAAGCTCTTCGAAGAAAAAATCGCCGAGGCCGTGCCCGCCATGGAGAAAAAATTCGGCGTGAAATATGAAATCAGCCTGTCGGAGCAGAAACCCTCCACCGACACTATCGCCGTCACTCCGGACAACGAACTGTTCCGCACCAAGGAAGGTCGCCTCGTGTTCCGTCCCGGTGGCCACGGCGCGCTGATTGAGAATCTCAACGACATCGACTCGGCCGTGGTGTTCATCAAGAACATCGACAACGTTGTGGGCGACGCACACCGCGCCGACACCGTGACCTACAAGCGCCTCATCGGCGGCATGCTCCTGCTGGCCCACGACCGCATCCTGGCTCTCACCCAGGCACTCCTGGCCGAGGATTGCACCGAGGAAACCGTTGCAGCTGCCACCGAATTTGTCGAGAAAATGCTCTGCACCAGCTCCGAGGCCCTCGACCCCGAAAAACCGCTGGCCGAGCGCCGCGCTGCCCTGCTCGCTATCTTTGACCGCCCCCTGCGCGTGTGCGGCATGGTGCGCAACGAGGGCGAACCCGGTGGCGGCCCCTACAACGCTTGGGCTTCCGACGGCTCCTATGTGGCACCTCAGATTCTGGAGTCAACCCAGATTGACCTCTCCAAACCCGAGAATAAAGAAATGATGCAGAAGGCCACCCACTTCAACCCCGTGGACCTTGTGTGCTACCTGCGCCGCCCCGACGGTTCGGCCTACCATCTGCCCGACTACGTGGACCATAACACCGGCTTCATCAGCGAAAAATCCTTCGATGGCCGCGACCTGCGTGCCCTCGAGCTCCCCGGCCTGTGGAACGGCGCCATGAGCAAGTGGAACACAATCTTTGTGGAAGTTCCAGCCTCGACCTTCAACCCGGTCAAGACCGTGAACGACCTCCTGCGTCCCGCGCACCAGTAAGAAAACTGTGTATGCGCTTGCGTGCATGCAGGCGCATACACTTAGAGCTAGTTTAATAACTACCGTTAAATGCTGGGTCTCATATTTCGGAGGGGATTTTTCGCTGACGTTGAAGGAGTGTACTCAATGTACACGACTGAAACAAAGCGTAAAAGGCACCCGAAAGATGAGAGACAACAAGTAACTTAAAGGCAGAGAAAAGCTTGCTCTTACATAAATTAAGATACTAATTAATGTTGACTGTTGTTAAATATCCATCGCCGGCCATTATTTGGCGCTTTTGGCTTAATTCTGCGGTCGAGTGCTAAGGGCACACTCCCTTATCATTAAGCCAAAATCACTCAAAGACTGGCCGCCCAGAATTTAACAGTAGTTATTAAACAAGCTCTTAAATATTCATCACATGAACAAAGGAAAAATCATAGTAATCGCGGCACCATCGGGCTGCGGAAAATCCACCATCATCAACGCCCTGCTCGAGGGCGGCGACCTGAACCTGGGCTTCGCCGTGTCGGCAACCACACGTGCTCCACGCCAGGGCGAAAAGGACGGTGTGAACTACTACTTCATGACCGAGGAAGCCTTCCGCGACGCTATCGTCGATGGTGAGTTCCTTGAGTACGAGGAAGTTTACCCCGGCCGCTTCTACGGCACCCTGCGTAGCGAGATTGACCGCATCATCGGCGAGGGCCGTAACATCATCCTGGACCTCGATGTGAACGGTGCCCTGCGTGTGAAGCAGGAATACGGCCCCCAGGCTCTGGCGGTGTTCATCGCACCCCCGAGCATCGACGAGCTTCGCCATCGCCTGGAGCTCCGCGGAACCGAGTCGCCCGAGGTGATTGACACCCGCGTGGACCGTGCCGAGTACGAAATATCGCGTGCACCCGAATTCGACCGGCAGATTGTGAACGACGACCTCGCTACCGCCATCCGCCAGACCCGCAACCTCATTGATGCCTTCGCATCGCTCCAATAACTTCATAAGTAACCCTTAAAAATTAGCCAATATATATTTGTGAAGGATTTGCGAGGGATTTTGATTATTGAGCGAGGGAGGTTAGCGAGCTAACCGACTGAGTGAAAGAATTAAAAGCGCCGCAAAGACGAGCAAAGATATATTGGCCCTAGGGGTTTGCTTGATAAACGTAAATATAAACTAATTTTTAAGAGTTACTTAACACACATCTATCATTATGGAAACTGTAGGAATTCTCGGGGGCTCATTCAATCCCGTGCACATCGGCCACATGATGCTGGCTTCATTTCTCACCCAGTGGGGCTACGTGGACAAAGTGTGGCTCACACTCTCGCCCCGCAACCCGCTCAAGGACCAGGCCGAACTGATTCCCGACATGAAGCGCCTCAGCATGCTCTCCATCGCCGCCAAGGGAGCCAAGGACATCGAAATCTGCGACATAGAGCTGTCCATGCCCAAGCCTTCCTACACCATAAACACCCTCGAACTGCTGCGCGAACGCTACCCAGAGTGCAAGTTCAAGCTCATTATCGGCAGCGACAACTGGCAGGTGTTCGACCAGTGGCGCGATGCCGACCGCATCCTCGAGGAATTCGGCGTGATGGTTTACCGCCGTCCCGGTTATCCGGTGGAGAACATACACGTGGACGGCCTCGAAGTGGTCAACGCTCCCATGGTGAATATTTCAAGCACATTCATCCGCAACGCCATTGCCCGCGGCCGAAACGTCAACTATTTCCTGCCCCAAGGCGTATATAAATACATCCAGGACAACAAACTCTACCTGCCTACTGATAAGTAATGGAAAATCAGAATATCAACACCGCCGCAATTACCCTTGTCGGCCTGTCGGTCGAATACTGCCGGGTGGTGGACGCCGCCCCCGAAACCGAACCCCAGGCCTTCCTGCGCGAAGTGCTCCGCTACCTCCCTCGGTTCTATGTGACACTCACCGACCTCTCGGACCGCGACGAGGAGCCGGTTGAAAACGACACTATCTACCAGATTCTGGACGAGGACGGCTACAACGCTGCCCGCGAGTCCATGGCAACACTCTTCGGCGAGTTCGACGTGTACCTCGACACTCCTGTGGAGGATATGCGCTACTCCGACACCCCCGTGGGCGTGTCGCTCTCCGAGCAGCTGGCCGACATATATCAGGCCGTGGGCGACTTTGCCGGCACCGTACGCCAGATTCCCGCCGAAATGATTCCCGAAGTGGTCGATGACATGCTCTGCCGCTTCAACCAATATCTTAGCGACACACTCTGCTCCGCCCTGCGGGCAGCCAATTCACTTTATCAAAGCAAAACATTAACACACGAATGATCGACAACGAAATCATTGAAAGCCTCCGTTTTTTCATGGATGGCTCCCCTGTCAATTTCTGGGCCGTGCGCTCTGCCGCCCGGCAGCTTGAGTACGCCGGTTTCACCCGCCTCGAAATGACCGACGACTGGCACCTGACTCCCGGTGGCCGCCACTATGTGGTGCAGAACGACTCGGCAATCTTCGCCTTCATTGTCGGCGAGGACATCGCCAACCAGGGCTTCAACATCATCGCCGCACACTCCGACTCGCCCGGCTTCCGCATCAAGCCCCACTGCGAAATGCGCGGCGAGGGCGGCTCGCTCCGACTCAACACCGAGGTCTACGGCGGCCCGATTCTCTACACGTGGTTTGACCGCCCGCTGTCGGTAGCCGGCCGCGTGATTCTGCGCTCGGACAATCCACTGCGTCCGCGCCACGAGCTGTTCGATGCCGAACAACCACTGCTGGTAATCCCCCACCTCGCAATCCACTTTAACCGCAATGTCAACGACGGCAACAAGCTGTCCAAGCAGAAAGATATGATTCCCGTGGCCGGTATCGGCGTTGACTCCGATTTCTCGCTGCGCAGCTTCGTGGCCGGGAAAATGGATGTATCGCCCGACGATATCATCGACTACGACCTCTCCCTCTATGACTGCCAGGGCTTCGCAACCTTGGGCCTTGACGAATCGCTGATGAACTGCGGCCGCCTCGACGACCTCTCCATGGTCCATGCAGCCCTAATCGCCATAACAGCCATGTGCGACACACCCTCGCGCAAAACCCGCGTAATGGCCATTTTCGACAACGAGGAAACCGGCTCGGGCACCAAGCAAGGCGCGGCATCGCCCATCCTGGAGTACATCCTGCGCCGGATCTGCCTGTGCAGCGGCCTGACGGAGCAGCAGTTCATGCGCGCCGTGGCCAACTCCTTCATGATTTCGGCCGACAACGCCCACGGACTCCATCCCAACTACGTCGAAAAACAGGATCCCACCAACCATCCTGTGCTGGGTGGCGGCCCCGTGGTGAAGATTAACGCCAACTGCAAGTACATGACCGATGCCGACTCGGCTGCAGTGTTCAAAACCATCTGCGAGATGGCCGAGGTACCCTGCCAGGAATTCGTGAACCACAGCGATGTGGCCGGCGGTTCTACCCTGGGAAACATCCTCACCTCGCAGCTGCCCCTGCGTGGCGTCGACATGGGCGCTCCTCTCTGGGCCATGCACTCATGCCGCGAAACCGCCTCTACCTCCGACCACGTATATATTACTGACGCCTTCTGCGAATTCTTCAGCCTGTAGTCAGGTAACTGCATAAAAAATGAGGATACGCCTCCGTGGCATATCCTCATTTTTTAAGTAAGTGTTCAAATTTAATTTATGCTATATGCGAGCTTATTTTTAGTCAATTTCAGTGCGGAGCGAAGGAGCTTAGCGAGCTAAGCGACTGAACGACAATCTGAAATTGGCAAAAAAGAAGCCGCATAGAGTATAAAAGATTTTTGAATCACTTACTATCGGTTAAATTTGAATACTTACTTATGTACTGCTGATTACTGCATGCCGCTTACGGCCACCGAGGGGTCGATTTTGGCTACAAGACCCTGGAGCACTTTGCCCGGGCCGAGCTCAACGAATTCGGTTGCGCCGTCGGCAATCATGTTGCGCACGGTCTGGGTCCAGCGCACCGGGGCGGTGAGCTGTGCCACAAGGTTGGCCTTGATTTCAATGGGGTCGGTGTGGGGAAGTGCGTCCACATTCTGGAACACGGGGCAGATCGGAGTGTGGATTTCCGTCTTTTCGATAGCCTCGGCCAGTTCGGCGCGGGCGGGTTCCATGCAGGGCGAGTGGAAGGCACCGCCAACCTTGAGTTTGAGGGCACGCTTGGCACCGGCAGCCTTGAGAGCTTCGCAGGCGGCATCGATGGCGGCTACTTCACCCGAAATCACAAGCTGACCGGGGCAGTTGTAGTTGGCGCACACAACCACACCGTCGATTCCGGCGCAGATTTCCTCAACTTTTTCGTCGGGCAGGGCGAGCACGGCAGCCATGGTCGACTCGGTGAGCTCACAGGCCTTCTGCATGGCGTTGGCACGCGCAGCCACAAGGCGCAGACCGTCCTCGAACGAAAGAGCACCGGCTGCGGTGAGAGCCGAGAATTCGCCCAGCGAGTGGCCGGCAACCATATCGGGTTTGAAATCGGCGCCCAGCGACTTGGCCAAAACAACCGAGTGGATGAAGATGGCGGGCTGAGTAACGGCAGTCTTGCGGAGGTCCTCGTCGGTGCCGTTGAACATCAGGTCGGTGATGTTGAAGCCGAGAATCTCGTTGGCTTTGTCAAAAAGCTTGCGAGCTTCTTCGTTGTTGTCGTACAGGTCTTTGCCCATTCCTACGAACTGGGCACCCTGACCCGGAAATACGTATGCTTTCATTATTTTGGGTATGTTTTTGAAAAATATTCCTAAAATATCGGTGCAAAGTTAGGCATTTTTCGGGGATTATGCGTAACTTTACACTTACTAATGTAATTATTTATACTACAACATGAATATTTCGCTCTTTATTTGCCTGTTCCTCGGCAACCTCCGCGGTTGGGAATGGCTGATTATTTTCCTGGTTGTGCTGCTGCTGTTCGGCGGCCGCAAAATCCCCGAGCTGATGCGCGGACTGGGCAAAGGCATCCATTCCTTCAAGCAGGGTGTGCAGGAAGCAAAACGCGAAATGGAGAAGCCCCTTGAAGAGCCCGCTTCCACCAAACCCGAAAGCCCCAAAGCTCCCCAGGCAAGCGAGTCCGACGAGCAGCTCGGCAAGGACCGTTCCTGATTTTTTGCCCCCCTACTCTGCTGAATGGCTGAGACTGAAATGACTTTCTGGGATCACCTTGACGCTCTGCGCAAGGTGATTTTCCGTGTACTCGCTGTGATGGCCGTCCTGGGCATCGCAGCGTTCATTGCCATGCCCACTATCTTTGATAAGGTGATTATGGCTCCCTGCTCGGGCTCCTTCGTCACCTACCGGCTGTTCAACGACCTCGCTTCCAGCTTCGGTGCCTCCGACCTGGCCACGGATTCGACATTTACGGTCGATATTGTAAGTATCGAGCTGGCATCCCAGCTGTTCATCCACCTGTCGGCGGCCTGCTGGGCGGCGCTGATTGTGGGATTCCCCGTCATTATCTATATGCTGTGGGGCTTTGTGGCCCCGGCGCTCTACGACCACGAGAAGCGCGGTATCACCCGCGCGTTCATCTTCGGCAACATCATGTTCTATCTCGGTGTGGCCGTGGGCTACTTCCTGGTGTTTCCGCTGGCCCTGCGCTTCCTGGCCGACTACCGCCTGTCCGACGCCATCCGGCCAATCGTGTCGCTGGATTCCTACATGGACAACTTTTTCACCCTCCTGCTGATGATGGGCGCCGTCTTCGAGCTGCCCCTGCTGGCGTGGCTACTTGGCAAGATGGGTATCCTCACCCGCGGCTTTTTCGGTCGCTACCGCCGCCATGCCATCGTGGCGCTGCTCATCGTGGCCGCGCTCATCACCCCCACCGGCGACCCCTTCACTTTGTTTATTGTATTTATCCCCATCTACGCTCTCTGGGAAATGAGTGCCCGGCTTGTGCCCGTGGATAAACCCGAAGAACCATGAAAACCAAACTGCCCCGCATCGGCCTCCTGGGCCGAGTTGTTATCGCAATAGCCCTCGGCATCGGCGCCGGTTACATTTTCCCTGACTGGATTGCCCGCATTTTTGCCACGGTCAACACCCTGTTCAGTTCATTCCTCGGGTTCATAATCCCCCTGCTCATCCTGGGCTTTGTGGCTCCGGCTATTGCCGATATTGGCAAACGCGCTGGGTCGATGCTGCTCGTCACTGTTCTGGTGGCCTACGCCATGACCTTCTGCTCGGGCATAATCTCCTACCTCACCGGCGCCACTGTGTTCCCTAAAATCCTGGCCAACGCAGCCAACTTCGGCTCGCAACTTGCCGCCGATGCCCCCGACCTCACTCCGAAGCCTTTCTTCAGCATCGACATAACTCCGATGATGACCGTCACTACGGCACTGGTATTTGCGTTCGTGCTCGGCTTTGCCTGCGCCATCCGCCCGGACACCACGGCCACACTCAAACGCCTGCTCGACGATTTCCGAACCGTCATACAGCTCATGATCGAAAAAGTGATTGTGCCCCTGCTGCCCCTCTACATTTTCGGCATCTTCATGTCCATGACCGCTGCCGGCACGGTCGGTCCTATTCTTGTGACATTCATCAAGATAATCGCTGTAATCTTCGTGCTCCACGTCGGCATCCTCGTGCTCCAGTACGCTATCGCTTCTCTTTTCTCCGGTCGTAACCCCTTCCGCTGTCTGTGGACCATGATGCCGGCCTACGCTACCGCACTGGGCACACAGTCGTCAGCCGCAACCATCCCCGTAACCCTGGAGCGCACAATCAAGATGGGCGTCCGGAAGGATGTGGCCGGATTTGTCATCCCTCTCTGCGCCACCATCCACATGTCGGGCTCCACCCTTAAAATCGTGGCTTGTGCCCTTGCTCTGATGATAGTCCACGGCATGCCCTACGACATCGGCATGTTTGCCGGCTTCATCGCCATGCTCGGTATCACCATCGTAGCCGCCCCCGGCGTACCCGGCGGCGCAATCATGGCTTCGCTCGGCCTGCTCTCCTCCATCCTCGGCTTCTCCGATGCCGACAATGCCATGATGATAGCCCTCTACATTGCCATGGACAGCTTCGGCACCGCCTGCAACATCACCGGCGACGGCGCCATAGCCCAGATCATCGACCGGATATTCGCCAACAAAAAGGCATAGTCTCAAATCCTAATATCTTGAAAATTTGTTGTATCTTTGTAGAAATTTAGAAATAAGAGAATAAAATGGCACGTCCAATTCAAGATACTCCAATACTCAGCGGTGAAGACGCACGTCGCTTCATTGAGCTGATGAACACTCCTCGCCCCGAGACTCCCGAGCGCAAAACTCAGATAAATGAGGCGTACGACACAGTAATGAAAATGTTAGCTCGAAATAAAACCAAATGAATTTCGAGGACTGTTTTATATCAAGAACGGTTTTCTATATCTAAACAATGCAGATGTCGATAAGCCTACGCGACTTATGTTCTATGACCTGATTAATCTCGAAAACTAAAAGAATTTCATAACCTACGTAATAATAAAGACCGCTAAAGAATGATTTTTAGCGGTCTTTATTATTACGGCTCAATCAACTATATCAATCTGAGTTTGGATGATTTTACCTTGAGTGCCAACATTGACTTTTATAATCCTTGCATAATAATAAGGCCAACCATCCGGATAATAGCATCCGACCCCTACAGCACGCGATTCAGTATCGAAAACTACCTGATGGTTGAACTCCGCATCAGCAGCGTTGATTAAATCCTGATTTTCAGTGATACTTTCTACACCTTCTTTCACAGCCTCGCGTACAGTATTTTGCGGCACTGTCATCTCCATAGCCGAAAGAATCCTATACTGATGAGTATCATCTGCTCGTTTGACATCTATCAGTCTGTCCACAACCACTCCACCATCTTCCTCATCATGCGAAGTATGTTGACCAAGTTGAAAAGCCTTACCGTGGTTTTGGAATAACATCTGGATTTCCTCAACAAATCCGTCTACCAGCTTCTTTATATTGGATTCATCAAGTAGCTCACTAATATCCACACCGTTCTCCTCAAGCAAATCAATTTCTTCCTGATTAACAATGTCATTCTTGATTTTTGCGTAAATTTCTTCAGCTCGAGCCCGTACATCATCAAGATTAGTAAACGAAGTAATTGCACCGCACTCATCGGTTTCAAATAGTATAATCGCTTCGCGGACTGTACTATCCATTTTACTGTTCACACGAGCCATCAAATCATTAACCTCAGAACCGGGAATACTATCCACCCAACTCTCCACAATATTGAAAGCCATCTTGTAGCCCTGGGCCGTTGAATCAGTCACCTCAATTCGGAATCGTTCGCCGCAACTGTAAAGAGGCACAGTATCGCCTTTGGCAAACCAATATTCGGCTTGCCTCACTACAAATTCCCTCACATCGCCTTTGTTGAACCATGCGATGACCGACACCGTGGAATCCTGCGGTGCATCCTGAGCTTTAACTCCTGCGCACATTGCAAGAACGCACAGCAGGAAAACAAAAATCTTTTTCACGACACCCCCAGCAATTCGATGTCAAACACCAGGGTGGAGCCGCCGGGGATGCCGGGCTGCGAAAACTTGCCGTAGGCCTGTTCGGCTGGGATATACACCTCCCAGCGGTCGCCCACTTTCATCTGCTGAAGGGCTATAATCCAACCCGGAATCAGTTCGCGCAGGCGGAAGGCCGGAGCCACACCCCCGCGGCTGCTGTCGAAAGTTTTGCCATTGATGGTTTTGCCCACATAGTGCACCGTCACCACACTGCCGCGGTTGGGGCTTGCACCCTGGCCGTTCTTCAGCACCTTATAATATATGCCCTTGTCCAGCGCTTTCACACCTGGTTCCTGTGCTTTGGCGGCAAGCCACTCTTTGTTCTTCGCTATATATTCCTGTTTTGCCATAAATAGTTAGAGCTTATAATTTGATTCTGCTAAAATATTGGGGGAGGCATAGAAATCCGGTGACAGCATCCGCCGCAGGCTCACCTCGGGATGAGCCTTGACGTAGGCTTTAACAATGCGGTAGCCGATATATCGGCCCGCACGTCCGGGAGCCGAAGGTTGCAACTCGCGCACCTGCGGCGCAGGAGCCACAAGCTTTTCGGCCAAGGTAGTCGAGGTGTCATAAAGCAGACGCCGTGCCACAGCATCGCGCCACAGTTCAGCCTCATGCTCGCGCAGCCAGTTCATTTCGGCGCGGTCGTAGCCAAGGGCCTCTCCGGCATCGGCATCAGGCACAAGCTGCATTTTTGCATGCACCAGTACGCCCTCATAAACCAGGCGCGACAGCACTGTGGCCTCGGCACCGCTTGCCTCGTAGGGATAAGCCGTTGCCACCAGTGCCTCGGAAATATCGTAGGGCAGGCGCTGCGGGTTCTTCTGGCGCCGCATATACGTTGGCCAATGCGAATAGCCGGGGTAATCCTCGCCAAGATAGTGATTGAGCGCTATAAACATTGCCGAATCCACGAAAAGAATACTCTCCGTCCGGCCATACACCACCGCGGCATACTCTCTGCGGGGCAAGCCGAGCGAATCGGCTTCGGCACGGCCAAGTATATAACCCAGATTGGCGCGAAGAGGCTCAAGTGTCGGGAAAACAGAATCAACATCAGGCGTGAACACCTGCACCGGCATTGAGCCGGACCACCATTCCAGCAGTGCATCGTCCATCGGGTCGGCGCTCACCACCTGCATGAAGTCGGCCAGCAGGGCCGAATCAGTGTCCATGATGTACGCCCGCTCGGCAGTACCGAGGTCGGCGTACTCGTACAGGATGTCGTACAGCGGAACAATCGGTTCGGCGGGATATTCCTCGCGCACTTCAGGCCGACATGATGCCAGAAGCACACACAATGCAGAGATTAATGTTATCTTTTTCATACAATATTTATATCACCTCAAAATTACTATTTTTCGCAACAATGACCAATTAGAAGAGTCATAAAAGTGCTTTTCAGCATAAAAAGGGCATTAAAACATTATTTTTCGACTTTCGGACTACTATTATGGCAAAAAAATGTCGTACTTTTGCAAAGATTTTACGTTAGCTCTTATGAAAGTACCTGCCCTTTTCCGCCTTGGTCTGCTTGCCGTTGCTTCAGCGGCAGCACTGCACTGTGCGGCAGCCCATGAGCCTGAGGAACCGGATTTCACTCTGGTTATCGATGCCGGGCACGGTGGCAAGGACCAGGGGTGCAGCGGCACAACTCAAAAAGAAAAAGTTATCTGCCTTGATGTGGCGAAGCGCCTTGGCAAATTGATTGCCAATGAAATGAAGGACAGCGTAGATGTAATTTACACGCGCGACGGCGACTACTTCGTGGACCTCTTCCGCCGCGCCGAGATTGCCAACGAAGCCGATGCCGACCTGTTCATTTCCATCCACGTAAACTCGCTCGACAAGCGCACCAAGGGCCGCGCATCGGTCCATGGCGCCTCAGTCTACACCGTCGGGCTGCACAAATCGGAAGCCAACCTCTCGGTGGCTATGCGCGAGAACGCCGTGATTGAGCTCGAAGAGGACTTCACCGAGGTCTACCAGGGCTTCGACCCTAATTCGTCCGAGTCCTACATCATCTTCGAGCTGGGCCAGAACCGCAACATGGAGCAGAGCGTTGATTTTGCCGTAATGGCACAGAACCAGCTGACCGGTACAGCCGGGCGCGCCGACAAAGGCGTGCGTCAGGCCGGATTCCTCGTGTTGTGGGCCACTCGTATGCCCGCCGTGCTCGTCGAGCTGGATTTCATCTGCAACCCCGATGCCGAAAAGTTCCTGGGCTCCGATGCCGGACGCCAGAAGTGCGCCCAGGCACTGTTCAATGCCTTCCGCCAATACCGCGCCAAACATAACGCACCGGCGCGCCGAACTTGACAGCGCCTTCATCCGTTTATAATATAATTCATCCGCAAATAATAACATAAACAAATTTATACCCCCTTTAAGCCAATGAAATCAATCCTGAACCGAGAAGTGAAAATTGGGTTGCTCGTAATCATAGCGATTGCAATTCTCGTTTTCGGAATAAACTTCCTTAAAGGCATCAACCTTTTCAAAGCTGCCAATTACTACTATGTGGTCTACGACAACGTCGAAGGTCTTGCCGTGTCGGCGCCCGTCAATGTCAACGGTTTCAAGGTTGGCCTTGTGCGCGAAATCAAATATGACTATAACCACCCCGGCCACGTTGTGGTTGAATTCAGTGTGGACAAGGCCATGCGCCTGCACAAAGGTAGCGAAGCGGTGCTGGTGAGCGATATTCTCGGCACAACCGTCATGGACCTCAAGCTGGGCCAGGGCGACATCTGCAAAGTTGGCGACACCATCACCGGCAGCATCAACGCAGGCCTGATGGCCAAGGTGTCGGACAATCTCATGCCCGCCGTCGGTGCCATTCTTCCAAAAGTTGACACACTTCTGGCCGGACTCAATGCCCTTGTCACCGATCCCGCCCTCACAGCCAGCCTTAAGCGTCTGGACAACATCAGCACCGAGCTCGAAGCCACCATGCGCTCGCTCCACGGCGTGGTGAACACACTTCAGCCCATTTCGCGCGATATCAAGAGCATAACCGGCAACGTGGACAGCATCTCGGGCAATCTGGCCGTGGCAAGCGAATCGCTCCGCAACGCTCCCATCGACAGCATCATGCAGAACATCGAGGAAACCATTGCCAACGTGAATCGCCTCACCGAGTCGCTCAACAATCCCGACTCGTCCATCGGCCGATTCACCAACGACCCCGCGCTCTACGACAACCTCAACGCCGCAGCCGCATCGCTTGATTCGCTGCTCATCGACGTGAAGCGCAATCCCAAGCGCTACATCAGCATAAAGCTCCTCTAAAGCTTATTTGAAATCATTTCAAATAAAAAATATTGCCAATTTTTTGGCAGAACACATCAACAGGCTATCAGCGAGGGCTTCCCGCCACAGGGAAGCCCTTTTATAGCCAACAGAAACAGCAATATAAACCCCTAAGGCCCAGCACAATAGGCGTGAATTTAAAATTGTAAATTCACACTTGTTATTCCCATGCGCTAATTAGCTGAATTTTAGGGTAGTTACATCAGACCGCAATTTTCCAAATATTTTTCTATTTGTTTTTGAAAAATATTATTCCGAAATTTGTTGTCGAGAAAGTAAGCTTCTATGAATAATCCGACAAAAAATCACCAAGAACTATGGGCTGAATGTTGCCAGTTCCTCAAGGACAACATCCAGCCGCAGAAGTACGACACGTGGTTCCGGGACATCACTTCCGATAGTTTCGAGAACGGTCGTCTCGTGCTCCTGGTGCAGTCGGAGTTTTTTGTGGACCAGCTTCAGGAGCGCTTCCAGGGCGTTCTTCGCGCCGGTATTAAAAAGGTGTACGGCGAGGGCGTCCAGCTCTTCTACAAGTACCGTACAGTCGGTGTCGACCCCTCGTCGGCCGTGACCCAGAAGGACAACGCCTACTCACAAACCATCATCGACCACTCCAAGGCTGCCCCGGCCAACCCCTTCCGCGAACCGGTGCGCCAGGATTTCGACCCGCAGCTCAACCCGAAGTACACCTTCGAGAACTACTGCCAGAGCGACAGCAACCGTATTGCCCGCTCAATCGGTATGGCCATCGGCGACGACCCCAAGCTCAAAACCTTCAACCCCCTGTTTGTGTTCGGTGCTCCCGGTGTGGGCAAAACCCACCTCATCCAGGCCATCGGCATCCGCATCAAGGAAAAGAACCCCGCTGCGCGCGTGCTCTACGTCACCGCCCGCCTGTTCCAGAGCCAGTACACCGCCGCTGCCGCAAAGAATATCAACAGCTTCTTCCACTTCTACCAGAGCATCGACACCCTGATTATCGACGATATTCAGGACCTCAAGAACATGCCCGGCACGCAGAATACCTTCTTCCACATCTTCAATCATCTGCACCAGCACAACCGCCAGATTATCATGTCGAGCGACTGTGCTCCCTCCGAGATGGAAGGTTTCGAGGCCCGTCTGCTCAGCCGATTCAAATGGGGCATGCAGGTTGAGCTCGAAAAGCCCGACATTGCCCTGCGCCGTGATGTGCTCCGCCTGAAATCCGAGCAGGACGGTGTGGAACTGCCCGACGAAGTTTCGGAATTCATCGCCTCCAACGTCACCGACAGTGTGCGCGAGCTCGAAGGCATCGTCGTATCGCTCATGGCACACGCCACCGTGCTCAACCGCGACATTTCGCTTGAACTCGCACGCCGCGTGATGGCCAATGCGGTGAAAATCAACCGTCGCCAGGTGAATTTCGAAATGATTACCGAGGCCGTGGCAACCTACTATAAGATAAGCCCCGACCTGTTCTTCACCAAGAGCCGCCGCCGCGAGATTTCGGATGCGCGCCAGGTGCTGATGTATCTCGCCAAAAAGATTGCCAAGATGCCCCTCACGGCCATAGGACACAAGCTGGACCGCACGCACGCCACGGTTATCCACGGCTGCACGAGCATCGAGGACCGCCTGACCACCGAGAAAAAGCTTGCAGCCGACCTCGACGCGATCGAAGCCGCCATCAACGCGCAATAAAAATATACTGCTATAACGCCGACGGCCGCCCTTGCTAAAGGACGGCCGTCGGTGTTATAGCTTGCCGTTATCGTGGAAAGAATAGAATCCGCCGGGCGAAGCCGGGTCGATACCGTTGCGGATGATGATGTGGTCAATTAGGCGGACATCGAACAAAGCCAAGGCGTTGGCTATACGCTTGGTCAGGTTTATGTCCTGCTGACTGGGCGAGGGATTTCCGGAGGGGTGATTATGGAATACCATCACGGCGGCAGCTTTGCTCAGAAGCACTTCGCGCGCAAGCACCTGAACATCAACCACCGTGCCGGCCATACCGCCCTGCCCTACCCGCATTTCGCGCAGCACGGTGAGATTGCGCCGAAGCATCAGCAGCCAGAATTCCTCGTGGTCCAGGCCACCCAGGAAACGGTACATGTACTTCGCTGCCGACTGCGATGAATTTATGATGTGCGACTGCACCGACACAGCATCGGCCACGGAGCGGTTGCCGAGCTCCAGCGCTGCAAGCAGTGTCAGGGCTTTGGCCGGGCCTATGCCGGCGTAGCGGCGCATGAACTCGCGGGTATCAATTTCAGCCACACGCGAAAGGTGGCCGTCGTTGTCGTCCAGAATCTCGCGGCACAGTGTCAGCACACTCTTGCCCTTGATACCCGTAGCGAAAATCAGCGCCATCAGTTCTGCATCGGTCAGCGCCTTGATGCCGTGCTTCAGAGCCTTTTCGCGGGGACGCTCCGCCACGTCCAGATCGGCAATCAGGCAGTGGCCTAATTCAACATCCTCCATCGCTCACTCAGGCATAACAATTTCGGCCGGATTTTCAATCAGCTCGGGCGTTTTGCCCAGAAGGCGGAAAAGGTCGGTGTTGGCAATTGCTATAAAGCCGCAGGGATTGCCGTCGGTAATAACAATTTTGTCGCGTGCGGCAACATCGCGGTCCATCACCAGTGTAACCTCGGCCGCTTCGGGACGCAGAAGGCCGAAAGGCGTAGCGGCACCATGGGGAGTGCCGAGGATGCGCAGCATCAGTTCCTCGTCGGCGAACGACACGCGCGGTATCTGCAGTGCTGCCCCGAATTCCTTGGTTATAAAAGCCTTGCGGGCATGTGTCACATAGAGCCAGAAACGGTTTTTCTGGCGGTTGGTAAGCAGAATGGTCTTGACGGTGTCGATGCCGAAAGCACGGTCAATGTTGAGGCAGTCGTCCATCGAAATGCCTGGGTCGCTCTCAATGCGCGTGTAGGGGATGCCGGCGCTCTCGAGGCTTTCGTAAATAAGCTTCTGAGTGTCGGTTTTGAACTGCGCGGGTGCACCGGTCATCACCTCGCTTGTATAAAATGTATTTTCGTTGCTCATAATCAATTATTTGCCTTTTCGTAATGCAATTTCTTCCTGCTCATTGCGGCCGCGGCCAAGCAGAATTTTCACAAACCATGCCCGCAGAAATCCCACGCCGTAGCCGCCGAGCTGAATAATGGCAGCAGGGACAGCCAGGCAGGCGATTTTCAGCGAGCGCGTGGCAATGAGCGCACCTGCCCACACAGCCACGAAGTAGACACCCAGCGGCAGCAGCCACCAGGGCGACACGAAGATGCCAAGGAGCACCAGCGCCACCACACCGAGCACAAAGACTGCGGGCAGAAGGTGCACAAGCTTCAGGGAATCAGGGTAAAGGATTTTCAGCGTGATGCGCGACATGCCGAACACATACACCTGGCGGAAGAATTTTTTCCAGTCGATGCGGCGCTTGTGCCACACATAAGCCGGATGTATCAGTCCGATCGAAAAACCGGCCTGGCGGATGCGGGTGCTCATGTCGATATCCTCCGAAAACATCTCGCGGAAGCCGCCGACGAGCTCGTAGACCGCCCGCGAGAAGCCCATATTGAACGTTCGCGGCACAAATTTTTCAAGTTGAATCTTGCCGCCGCGGATGCCACCCGTTGTCAGAAAGGAGGTCATGGAATAGTTTATAGCCTTCTGCACGTCGGTGAACGATTCGTGGGCCGCGTCGGGACCGCCGAAGCAGTCCAGGGGCCGCGCATCCAGCTCACGGCTGACGGTGGCGAAATAGTCAGGCGGAATCACGCAGTCCGAGTCGAAGAAAATGAAATACTCGCCCCGGGCACGCTCCAGGCCGTAGTTGCGGGCAATGGAACGACCCTCGTTGTCCTTGTAGAAATACTGCGCGTCGAGCCCGCGGGCAATGGCATCCTCCACAATCTCGCGGCACGGCACCGTGGAGCCGTCCTCCACAATCACAAGTTCGAAATCGCGGTCGGTCTGCGCCAGCAGGCTGTCCACCAGGTCGCGGACCTCGGCCGGGCGGTTATACACCGGCACAATAACTGAAAATCGCGGGGAAGCCATATCAGGGAATTAGCTCATTCGGCATTTATAGTCGTCGTAGTCAAATCGGCGCAGGATTTCGCACTGGCCGTCGCGGCACTCAAGCACCATGGCCGGATGTGCCACGCCGTTGAACAGCGTGGTTTTCACGGTGGTATAGTGATTCATGTCGCGCAGTGTGATGCGGTCGCCCACCCGGAGCGGACGTTCAAAATAGTAATCACCTTTATAGTCGCCGCTCAGGCACGAATTGCCGCCGAGACGGTATGCCACACCGGTGGACTTGTCGGCCTCAACCTCCTCAAGCACATCGGGGCGGTAAGGCATTTCAAGCGTGTCGGGCATGTGGCAGGCGAAGCTCACGTCGAGGATGGCGGTGGATATGCCGTCGTTGTTTACGATGTCCACCACCGATGCCACGAGGTCGCCGGTGCGCCAGGTGAAGGCACTGCCGGGTTCCAGGATAATCTGAAGGTTGGGATGGCGGCTGCCGAAATCGCGAAGCAGGCGGATGAGGTGCTCGGTGTCGTAGCCCTCGCGAGTCATCAGATGGCCACCGCCCATATTCACCCATTTGAGGGCAGGCAGCAAGTGACCGAACTGCGCTTCGAAGGCCTGGAGCACCTTTTCAAGGTCGTAGCTGCTTGATTCGCACAGGGCGTGGAAGTGCAGCCCCTCGATGCCAGCGGGCAGTCCTCCGGCCAGAGCCTCGGCACTCACACCGAAGCGCGAACCGGGCAAAGCCGGGTTGTAGAGGTCGGTTTCAATCACCGAGCATTTGGGGTTCACCCTCAGTCCTGCCGAGGCCTTGGAGGCTGCCACCTTATCGGCATAGCGCTCGTACTGGCTCAGACTATTGAACGTGATGTGGCTGCTCAGAGCCAGGTAGGTGTCGATTTCGTCGGGCTTGTATGCCGGGGCAAAGGTGTGGATTTCGCCGCCCATTTCCTCGGCACCCAGCCGGAGTTCGTTGATGGAACTGGCCGTGCAGTTGCGGCAGTATTCGCGCACGATAGGGAAGGTACGCCACAGGGCGTTGGCCTTGAAGGCCATGATTATGTCGGCTCCGCTCTCGCGGCCCACACGGCTGATGAGCGCCAGGTTGGCACGCAGACGGTCCTCGTAGACGATGAAGAAGGGAGTGGCTATATCTTTCTGAGTCATAAGATTTTGAATTTCGCAAATTTAAGCAGCAAGGTACGTTCCTCGCCGTCGGTAAAGGTCACGACAATGCGATGGTCGGGGCGCGTGGTGTCGATGCTCTGGATGGTGCCGATGCCGAAGCGCGGATGCTCGATGCGCATGCCTGCGCTGAGCGCGGACGACGCGTGCACCTCGAAGCCCGCAGGCACAGCCGAACCGCTTGGCGGCGTGACTGTTACACGGACGGGTTGCGACGTGGGGTGAAGCGACGATGCTTTAACCGGGCCTGAGGCTGAACGACGCTCGCCGCCCGATGACTGGGCGCCGTAGAACGACGGGCGCGACGTCGAGGTGCGTTGCGGCGCATCGTCGATGTTAGTGCCGGTCATCAGGCGCAGGAAGCGGCCATCTATGTCCTTGAGGAAGCGCGAGGGGAAGGTGTAGGTGGTCTGACCGTTGATCACACGCTGGCGGGCGTAGCTCACCATGCAGAAACGCTTGGCGCGGGTGATGGCCACATACATCAGGCGGCGTTCCTCCTCGAGTTCGCTCTCGGTTTTGGAGCTGCGCGCCGAGGGCAGCAGGTCCTCCTCCACTCCCACCAGGAAAATGGCATCGAACTCAAGGCCCTTCGAGGCGTGGATAGTCATCAGTGTAACGCAATCGTCGCCGCCGGCATCGGTATCCTGGTCCGTCAGCAGCGACACCTCGGCCAGATAGGCACCCAGCCCGAGGTCGTCCTCGCCGTTGGTTTCACGGGCGTTTTCCACAAAGTTGTCCACGCCGTTGAGCAACTCGTTGAGGTTCTCGAGCTTGCTTATGTTTTCCGGAGTCTGGTCGGTGACATATTCGGCCATCAACCCGGTTTTATTTATAATGTATTTGGCCAGCGTGGAAGCGTCCTCGCCCTTGGCGTTTCGGCGGTTGAAATCATCGAGCAGGTCGGCAAAGTCGGCCAACTTGCGGGCAGTGCTTTTATTCACGCTCAGCCCGCAGGCCTCGGGGTTGCGCACCACTCGGTACATGCTCACGCCTGAGGCGATGGCAGCCGCAAGCACCTTGCTCACGGTCGTTTCGCCGATGCCGCGCTTGGGCGTGTTCACCACGCGGCGGAAGGCCTCGTCATCGTTGGGATTCAGGGCCAGGCGGAAGTAGCACACGGCGTCCTTGATTTCCTTGCGCTGATAGAAGGCCAGACCTCCGTACACACGGTAAGGCACATTGCGGTTGCGCAGCGCCTCCTCAAGCACGCGGCTCTGGGCGTTGGTGCGGTAAAGGATGGCAATGTCGTTGTAGGCCATGTGCATGCGCATCCGCACCTGGTTAAGGCGCGAAGCCACGGTGTAAGCCTCCTCGTAGTCGTTGTAGCACTGCACCACCTCGATGCGCTCGCCCGCATCGTTGGTTGAGAATACTTCCTTGGGAATCTGCTCCTTGTTGGCGGCAATCAGGGTGTTGGCCGCACCTATGATATTGCGCGTGGAGCGGTAGTTCTGCTCCAGCTTGAAGGTGCGCAGCGAGGGGAACGCTTTTTTCAGCCCTAATATGTTGCGGATGTTGGCCCCGCGGAAGGAGTAGATGCTCTGGGCGTCGTCGCCCACCACACATAGGTTGTCCTTTTTCTCGCACAGCTGGCGCACAATCAGATGCTGGGCAAAATTGGTGTCCTGATACTCATCCACAAGCACATAGGTGAAATACTCGCGGAAATGTTCAAGCACGTCCGGACAGTCGCGGAACAGCACGTTGGTGTAGTACAGCAGGTCGTCGAAGTCCATCGCACCGGCAATGCGGCATCGCTCGGCATAAGTGGTGTAGATTTCCGCCAGGCGCGGACGGTTGGCAGCCTCGTTGGCGTGGCGTATGTCCTTGTCGCGGGCGTAGTCCTCGGCGGAGTAGAGGTTGTTTTTTGCGTTGGATATTTCGGAAGCCACCGCCGTGGGGCGGTACACTTTATCGTCCAGCTTCATATCGCGGATAATGCTTTTTATCAGCGACTTGCTGTCCGAAGCGTCGTAAATCGTAAAATTGCTTTTGAACCCGATGCGCTCGGCGTTCATGCGCAGGAAGCGGGAGAAAATGGAGTGGAAAGTGCCCATCCACAGGCGCGAGGCCACATCGTCGCCCACCAGCTTACTGATGCGCTCACGCATCTCGCTTGCAGCCTTGTTGGTGAAGGTCAGGGCCAGGATACGCGCCGGATTGTGGCCGTTGTGCAGCAGGTGCACAATCTTGTAGGTGAGCACACGCGTCTTGCCCGAACCCGCACCGGCAATCACCAGCTCGGAGCCGTCAAGATACTCCACGGCAGCCCGCTGCGCATCGTTGAGCTGTTCAAGATAATCACTGCCGACCATCAGCGGAACTGATTGATTTCGGGCATATATTCGAAGCCGGCCTCGGCAAGGCGTTTCACCAGCTCGTCGCGGTCGATGCCGGCGGCGGCACACAGTTCGTCGAGGTCGCGGTATTCGTCGCGAAGCTTCATGTTCACGAAGCTAAGCAGCATAAAGGGGTCGTGCGGTAAATCCATAGTCAAATTTCATTAGAGTTTGTTTCGGCGACCGGCAAGCAGCTTGTTGATATTGTCGCCCACCCACAGGCCGCCCACAATGAGCACAATGCCCGTGACACCCATCAGGGTGATGCGTTCGCCAAGCACCAGGGCCGACACCACGAGGGTGACAACCGACTGGAGGTACATATAATTATTGGCCGTGACGGCTCCGAGGCTTTTCACGGACTGCGCCCACAGCACGTAGGCGATAGTGGAGGCTCCGAGGCCCAGGAAAAGCAGGTTGCCGTAGACGGCCGGACGGCCAATCACCTCCAACAGCGGCGCACTGTCCGTTTCGAACAGCATGAAGGGCAGCGAGGTGAGCAGTCCGTAGAAAAACGTTTTGCGCGATATGAACCACACGTCGTAGTTGGCGTTGAGGCGGCGCAGAATGAGCGAGTACACAGCCCAGCTGAAGGCTGCCGCCAGCGACAGGAAGTCGCCCAGCGGGCGCACCTGGAGCGAAGCGGAACTGTTGAACACCACGCAAGCCACACCCCCGATTGCCAGGGCCGAACCCACCCAGGTGCCAAGGCCGAGCTTCTCGTTCTTATACACCAGGCTCACCAGCAGGGCTGTGAGCAACGGCGACATGGACGTGAGGAGCGACACGTTGGTAGTCAGCGTGTACTCCAGCGCCGTGTTCTCGGCGATGAAATAGAGCGAACCGGCCAGCAGACCGCACAGCAGAAACATGCACTCATCCCTCCAGCTTGATGCCACCAGACGCTTGTGGCTGATGAACAGCACAAGGACGTAGGCAATCACAAAGCGGAAAATGTAGATGTGGACCGGACCCAGACCGTTGTCGAGCAGTACTCGCGACGATACAAATGAGTAACCCCACATCGTGATGGTGATTAGAGCCGCTATGTGGCCCAGAAATTTACCGCCCGCCGTGCGGACGCCTCTATTCATGCTTCGCATACAGTGTTTGCTGGTTTCGTTTCACAAAATTAGTTAATTATTTGCACACTCACCAAACTCTGTGCTAATTTTGATTGTCTTATTAGCAGGTATTATTTATTGCATCCATCAACTTTAACACGCTTTCAATTATGAAATTTCTGAAAATCGCATGTATAGCACTCCTCGGAGGTACTCTTTTGTTTGGCGAAACCGCTTGCTCGTCAATGACTAACACTGGTAAAGGCGCACTCATCGGTGGCGGTGGTGGCGCAGCACTCGGCGCAGGCCTCGGCGCTCTCATCGGCGGCGGCAAGGGCGCAGGTATAGGCAGCGCTATCGGTGCGGCCGTGGGCGCCGGCGCCGGCACTCTTATCGGCAACAAGATGGACAAACAGCAGAAACAGCTCCAGGAAGAACTCAAGAACCAGGCCACTGTGGAGCAGACCACCGACCAGAACGGCCTCCGCGCAATCAAGGTGACCTTCAACGGCGGCATCCTCTTCCCCACCGGCAAGTACACACTCAATCCTCAGGCACAAGCCGACCTGAGCCGCTTCGCTGCCTCGCTCCGCGAGAACCCCGACACTAACGTGCAGATTTACGGCTTCACCGATAATACGGGTTCTTTCGCCGTGAACCAGAAGCTCTCGGCCGAGCGTGCCGATGCTGTTCTCAGCTACCTGGCTAACAGCGGTGTAGCGCCTACACGTCTGAGCGCTCAGGGCATCCCTATGGCCGACTACGTTGCCAGCAACGACACGCCCGAAGGCCGTGCTCAGAACCGCCGCGTTGAAATCTACATTACCGCCAACGAGGCCATGATTCAGCAGGCCCAAGCCGGCACACTTCAGTAAGTCGGAAAGCTTAGATTATAAACCCTACTCCCCGGCCGAGTCCATCCACGGACTCCGCCGGGGCTTTTTTCGCTATTGCTATTAACAGCCGCCGGCGCCATTCCCCCCACTCTTAAGGTCTGCAGCAACTACAACATGTTACAAATTAAGTGAGTCCACCAATTCCCGTCTTCATCCTATCGCAATTCTACACTTAGGCCCATGGCCGATACCATACGATAAAACGTAGAGATTGATGGAATTGTAAGGCCCCTTTCAACGCGTGAAATGTAACTTTTATTTGCACCGATTTTCTCAGCAAGTTGCGACTGTGTAAGTCCTGCTTCCTTGCGGGCATCAAGCAAAATCTGAGCGTTATATTCTTCCCATGCCTGGTTCTCAGCCTGGCGTCGGCTTTCTGTTCCCGGAGCACCAAAGGTGCGGTTGAGTTCCTCACTCACATTATATGTCTGCATTTTTGTCTTCATAATATTCGCGTTTAAGACGTTTAGCTTTCTCTATTTCGTTTCTCGGAGTTTTCTGTGTTTTCTTCCTGAAGGCATTGAACAAAATCACAAGCTTTTCACCGTCGTATATGAAGAATATTCGAAATTCATTGTTACCATAATTAACCCGGAATTCATAAATATCATCTACGATGTACTTGATAAAATGTGCCGGAATCCTTTCAGTATCAGAAAATAGCAGTAGTGCTCTACGTATCTTCATCCGCTCCTTTTCGCTAAGATCAGCCATGAAGTCACTATAGTAGTTCTTATATGCTATAATTTCTCGTACCATGGCACAAAAATAAGAAAAGTTATTCAATCATACAACATCCATATCAATAAAAAGTTGTAATAAAATACAACTCAATAGAACCATCGTTTTCGGAAATGACTCCCTGAAAGCTTTTTTGTTTTCTGTGGTTGCGGACGAACACCCGCGGTTAAGGATTATCAGGCATGGCAGGCGCCATTTTCATACAGTTTTTTCCAATTTGGCAAAAAATTCAATATAGGCGGAGATTTGCATTGTAACTTTGCATCAGAATTTTTTACTATGCAATATGACACACAATAATTTTTCTTTCCGCGTTGAGTGGGTTGAGGCTATGGACGGTCTGGACGAGGATGAAGTGTTTGAAATCCTGAGGGCCATGGCTCATTTTGCCAAAACGGGCGAGATTCTGGAACTGACTTATTTCGCCGACAGAGTGTTCCAATATCACATGGTGCCGACGCTTCTGAAGCGCCGAAAGGCTGCGCAATATCGTGCACGCGCCAAGGCACGCCGCCAGGCAGCGGCTCAGAAAAGCGATGAAAGCAAGGACAAGGATGAGAAGCCAGCAGTTGCAAAGGTAACGCCGACGCTCGACGTTGAAGCCGACCTTCAGGCACCGATTGTAGAAGTGACGGATGGAAAGAATCCGATGTTGCCCTTGCCGGAGGGTTAGACCTTGGCGGACGGAGATTTTTTTCGTAATTTTGGATTATGAAAAAGATTGGTATTCTCAGCGACACTCACGGATATTGGGACGAGAGGTATGCGCAGCATTTTGCGGATTGCGACGAAATCTGGCACGCGGGCGATGTGGGCGACTACGCTATCATAGAACGTCTGGCCCAGGTGGCACCGGTGCGCGCGGTGGCCGGAAATGTGGACAGCGGCATGGTGCGCCGCAAGTGCCCGGAACTGTCGACGTTCGAGGTGGAGGGTGTGAAGGTACTCCTGACGCATATCGGCGGTTATCCGGGGCGCTGGGCTCCGGGCATGAAGCGGTTGCTGCGCGACGAGGGCGTGCAACTGATGGTGGACGGACATTCGCACATCCTGAAGGTGATGTACGACCCCGAACTACGGCTGCTGCACATCAATCCCGGTGCAGCCGGACAGCAAGGATGGCACAAAGTGCGCACCCTGGTCCGCCTGGTGATTGACGGAACCGAGATGCGCGACTGTGAGGTGATTGAACTGAACGGACGACTTTAGAACAGCACGCCGTTGAGAGGCACGTGGGCACCGAGCACGGTGAGTGAGTTGGCCACGGCGTAGTCAAGGATGGTGCCACGGCTGAGGATGCTCTGAGCACGGTCGGCATCGAACGACGCGCAGATGGCCGGGTCGACGAGCTGCACGGCGGCGCCGTGGAGGATGTCGCCGGCAAAAAGCAGATTGCCCAGGCGGTAGACGGTGTGGCCCGGCGTGTGGCCTGGAGCGGCAATGGGCAGGAAGCCGAAAGACTGAACAGTGCCCTGCTCTATCAGCGTAAGGCGGTCGGCATAAGCCTCGCGGATGTTTTTCCAGCCTTCGGCCATAGAGCTTTCCATAAAGGGAACTTCGGCAGCGGGAATATAGAGCCTGGCATTGGGATAGGTGCACGCTCCTGAGGCATCCGTCAGTCCACCGACGTGGTCGCCGTGGGCATGAGTGATGAAGATAGCCTTGATTTCAGCGGGGCTGACTCCCAGGGCGTTGAGGCGGCGGAGTGTGTTGCCTCGACCTTCGGGCATGCCTACATCGACCATAACCCACTGGCCATCGACGCGCAGCAGGAAGCAGTTCATGGCCGATGGCACTGTTCCGGCCGGAGCAAGGGCGTCCACTCGGGCCTTGTCGGCATTGTCCGCGCCGTAAAATAGCGAAGCCGGGCGGGCCACATCGGGCGTTTCGCTCCCGACAAGGGTGTAGACTTCGATTCCGCCGCTGGTGAGGCGGAAAGTTCCTTCGGGCGACTGACCACCCTGGCGGGCAAACACGGCACCAACGGGGTTGGCACTCCAGTTGATTTGAGCTGACATCGGCAATGAGGCGCACAGCACTGCGGCTGCGATAATATTCTTAATTGTCATTGTTTTTTATGGTATTTTTGGCCGCTTCGGCTTCAAGGTCACGGCGGCTTTTGCTTGAGGTGACAAGGAAGACTCCACCGAAAATCAGCGCCACGGCAAAGACTTTGGCAATGTTGAAGGAGTCGAGGCCGAGGTAGATGGCAAAGGCCACGGCCACGATGGGCTGGACGTAGTTGTACATTCCCACCACCGTAGGGCGCAGCAGGCGCTGACCGATGAGCACCAGGATGTAGCTGCCGAAGGTGCCGCAGCACACCACAAAGGCAATCGCACCCACGTCGGTCAAGCTCAAGGCTGTCCACTGCGTGGCACAGAAGCTTTTGGCCGAGAACGGCAGAAGGCTGACGAAGGCGAAGGTGAACATCCACTTCATGGTGGTGACCAGCGAGTAGCGGCTCACGAAGTTCTTGAACAGCACCAGGTAGAGTGCGTAGCTCATCTGGGCGCAAAGCACCAGGATGTCGCCGGCAATGGCATTTTGGCCCGCAGCCACTACCCTGCTACGGCTGCCCATGATGAGCAGCAAGGCTCCGGCGGCGCCCGAAAGGATGCCCAGGACCTTGCGTCCGGTGATTGGCTCGCGCAGGAATATGGCAGTAAAAATCATGGCCCACAACGGCATGCTGGTGGTGATGATGGAGGCATCGCCGGGCGATGTGAGGCCCACGCCGAACACGAAGCAGCCCTGATTGAACACGATGGCCAGGAGCGAGGCGGCGAACAGGCGCACCATGTCGCGCGGAGCAACGCGCTCGGGTTTCTGAAAGAAGGACACGAGCCAGAACAGCACCATGGCGCCTACGACGCGCAAGTCGGTGAGCACAAGCGGTGTGACCACCCCGCCCACAAGCACGAGCTTGGCGAAGGGCGACATCATGCCCCACATTACATTGGCTCCGAGCATGGATGCGTGCCCGCGCCAGTCGAATTTGCTCATATTGACAAACCGGTGCGCTCGTAGAGGCCGAAGAGCAGGTTCATCAGGTGGACGGCATTGCCGGTCATGCCCTTGGTGAGGGCGTCCATGCTGGCGTTGACGGTGAGAGTGTCGCCATCCTTGCTGAGCTGGATGAGACACTTGTTGCTGCCGCGCAGGTCCTCGTCCACACCGCCACGGCCGGCAATGAGGTAGGTGAAATTGTGGTCGGAGTAGGTTTCTTCGTAGAACTTCTCAATCTCCTCCAAGGCGATGGGAGTATGGAGGGTGGCGGTGAGGTCCAGACGCTCGTAGGGTGCCGGAGGAAGTACGGTGGCTACGAGGTCGGCACTGTGCGATGGCTGCATTTCACCCAGCGTGCGGCGTGCCTCGGCCACGGCATCGGTGAGGTCGGGCTGCGAGGTGGCTATGCTGATGTGGACGTCGGAGTTGAGCATGGCGTGCTTGGCCAGCGGGAAGAGAGCGAGCTCCATGAGCATGGCCTCGGGTGTTGGCGACACTGCTCCACGCTCGCCTCGCACCAAGGCCTTGCGGTTGTACTCGGCCAGTCCGTAGACCAACGGCAGAGGGCCCTGCCCGGCAATCAGCTTGGGTGCGTTGCCCAGGACGATGAGGCGGAACTCGGGGTCATCGCCATAACGTGCGGTGATTTCGGGAGTGAGGTTTTCCTCGTCAATCACAAAGAGCACGTCGAGCTTGTCGAGGTTGAGCACGCGCTCAAGGGTAAGCTCGGTTTCGCCGGAGTACACGGGGTGCAGTTCGGCTATGGGTGCGGTGTTGCCGCCGGGCGAAGCCACGGCGCGGAGGTCGACGTCGGGGTGGCGCAGCAGCAGGCGCAACAGTTGTTTCCTGACCGGGTCGTTGACGGCTGCCGAGCCGTAGATTCCTACTTTAATCATTATGAGGAGATTTATGGTTAATCTTCGGTAATATCGAATATTTCTTTCATTATCAGGGGAGTGGCGCCGATGTGGGAGCGGATGTAGGCGTCGGCGGCACGCCCGGCTTCGGCGCGTGCTTCAGGGTTTGTGCTGAGGCGCGTGAGGACGGTTGCAACTGAGGCGGCGGAATCCACAGCGAAAGCGCCGCCACAGGCAATGAGCCCGGCGGCCTCGTTGAATTTGTGATGGCGCGGGCCGAACACCACGGGGATGCCGTAGACGGCAGCTTCGTTGATATTGTGGATGCCTGTGCCAAAGCCGCCGCCGACGTAGGCAATATCGGCAAAGCGGTAGAGGCTGCTGAGCAGTCCGAAGCAGTCCACGATAATATAGTTGAGCCCGGCGGCCGTGCGGGCGGCTTCCTCGGGGTCGCGCTCCACGATGGCGCGGAACTCGCTCAGGAGCATGGTGCGTTCGGGGCCGAGTTGCTCGCGCAGCAGGGCAAGGCGGGAGGCATCGAACTCATGGGGAGCAATGACAGCGCGCACCTCGGGGTGGGCCTTCAGCCAGGGGATGTAGTGCTCCTCGTCGCGTTCCCACGAGCTGCCCACAACCAGGGTGACGCTGCCGGTGGCACCGGCGCCCTTGAAGAGCTCGACCTCGGGCACGGCCTTGCAGGCACGGCGAATGGCGGTGACGCGGTCAAAACGGGTGTCGCCGGCCACGGTGACGTTGGTAACTCCGGCACCGGCCAGAAGGCGGCGCGAAGCTTCGTCCTGGACGTAGAGATGGTTGAAATTTTTGAGAATATTTCGGAAAAATCCTCCCCAGGGGCGGAAATAAATCTGCCCGGGGCGGAAAATTGCCGAGATTATGTAGACCGGTATCCGGCGCTTGCGAAGGGCTCCGAGGTAGTTGGCCCAGAATTCGTATTTCACGAAAATGGCCATGCGCGGCGCGGCGGCATCCAGGAAGGCATCCACGTTGGCGGGAAGGTCGAAGGGAAGGTAGACCACGGCGACCTGCGGGTGAAAGTTGACGCGGACCTCGTAGCCCGAAGGGGAGAAGAAGGACAGCAGGATGCGGATGCCGGGGCGGCAGGCCAGGAGAATGTCGATGAGGGGGCGGCCCTGCTCGAACTCGCCGAGCGACGCGGCATGAAACCACACATCGAAGCCGTCCGGCGCCATGGAGGCGCGGAACGACCGGATGCGTTCAATGGTTTCGGTCTGCCCCCTGAGCATGCGCGCCACCTTGGCAGAGCTCATGGAGGCCAGGCGCGCAGCGGTGCCGTAGAGGCGGATGCCGGCGTTGTAGAGCAGGCTCATTCAGCGGGCTGGATTCGTTGCACACCGGCGCGCAGGCGAGCCACTGTTTCGTCGCGACCGAGCAGGTCGGTGATGTCGAACATGTGGGGGCCCTTGCACTCGCCCACAGCAGTGAGGCGGAAGGCGTTCATCACGTTGCCCAGGTGGTAGCCCTTATCGGCAATCCACTGCATGACGATGGGTTCGAGCACTTTGCCGTCGAAGTCAGGAGTCGAGGCAAGCATGTCGGCAAGCTCGGTCATGATGGCGGGCATATCGGCGCTCCAGCGCTTTTTCACGGCCTTGGGGTCGTATTCCTCGGGAGCGACGAAGAAGAAACGGGCATTGTCCCAGAGGTCGCGCACGAAGTTGATGCGGCTCTTGACCAGGCCTACGACTGCGGCTACGTAGTCATCGGAGAATTTGGAATTGTCCACACCATGCTCGGCCAGCACGGGGCGGAACAGCTGAGCCAGGCGTGCATTGTCGAGGTTCTGGAGGTAGGTGTGGTTGAACCACTTGCCTTTTTCGAAGGCGAACTTGGCGCCGGATTTCGAGCAGTGCTCGAACGAGAATTTGGCAATCAGTTCGTCCATGTCCATCACCTCAGTGTCGTCGCCGGGGTTCCATCCCAGCAGAGCCAGGAAGTTGACAACGGCTTCGGGCAGATAGCCGCTCTCGCGGTAGCCGGATGAGATGGCGCCGGATTTGGGGTCGTGCCACTCGAGGGGGAACACGGGGAAACCGAGGCGGTCGCCGTCGCGCTTGCTCAGCTTGCCTTTGCCGTCGGGCTTGAGCAGCAGGGGCAGGTGCACGAAGGCGGGAGCTGTATCGGCCCAGCCGAAGGCCTCGTAGAGAAGCACATGGAGGGGTGCCGAGGGCAGCCATTCCTCGCCGCGGATCACGTGGGTAACGAGCATTAGGTGGTCGTCCACGATATTGGCCAGGTGGTAGGTGGGGAGGTCGTCGGCGCTCTTGTAGAGCACTTTATCGTCGAGGATATCGCTCTTGATTGTCACCTTGCCGCGGATAAGGTCGTTGACCTCAACGTCGCGTCCGGGCTCAACGAGGAAGCGCACCACATATTTGTGGCCGTCGGCAATCAGGCGCTCCACTTCCTCGCGGGGCAGCGTGAGCGAGTTGCGCATGCTGCCGCGGGTGCTGGCGTCGTACTGGAAGTTGGGGATTTCGTTGCGCTTGGCTTCGAGTTCCTCGGGGGTGTCGAAGGCAATGTAGGCCTTGCCGCTGTCGAGGAGCTGCTTTACGTAGCGGCGGTAGATGTCGCGGCGCTCGCTCTGCTTGTAGGGGCCGTAGGGGCCACCCTCGCGCACGCCCTCGTCGATACCGATTCCGAGCCACGCAAGTGCCTCATTGATATAATCTTCAGCACCAGGCACAAAGCGCTGCGAGTCGGTGTCCTCGATGCGGAGAATCATTTTGCCGCCGTGCTGACGGGCGAAAAGGTAGTTGTAGAGAGCTGTGCGGACGCCGCCGATGTGCAGCGGGCCCGTGGGCGAAGGAGCGAAGCGCACACGCACTTCTCGATTATCTGTCGACATTTCGTTTTATTGTTAGAACCGTCAATAAATGACTGATTATTCTGATATCAAAAAAAGCGGCACGCAACCGCACCGCAAAATTACTAAAAATCCGCCAGTAATCAAAATCCACACGCCGCGAGTTGGTTTCCGGATGTGGAATGGATCGCGCAAGCAGGATTTTACTTTCCCCGGAGTTTCTTCTGCTCGGCTTCAAATGCTTCGATGAAGTGGATTTCAACCGTAGAGAGCTGATATTGGGTGCGCTCGCGGAATTTTTCATACTCAGTGTCGGCTTTCAGTTTTGCCACCTCTGCCGAGATGCTACCGGCATGTGTGAGCAATTCTTTTCCTGACAGTGTAAGGAAATCATCGAGTTTCTTAATCCAGTCTTTCATATACATAGGCTTGTGGCTCTTTGCCTGAAGTTCAGCAAAATCAAGATATAGGTTGACAATGCGATTGAGCATATCAACTTCGTTCTCCAAAAGATAGTTCTTCGCAATCTCAGCCTCTTGTTTGGTTGGTAACACACCACGCCAAGTAGTCATGCCCATAAAGTCGTTTTCGGCATTCGCTCTGTCGTAGATTACCTCGGCGGCAGTGTGCCCATGGGCGGCAAAGTGCATCTTGTTCTGCACCGTCTTGAAGAACTGCTGGGTAGTTTCAGTACGAGGGTCGTAGTCAATGCTGAGAGCGTATATTTCCAGAACTTTTCGGTAGAACACCTTTTCCGAACTGCGTATGTCGCGTATTCTCGAAAGCAGCTCATCAAAGTAATTTCCATGTCCGGCATTTTTCAACAGGTCATCATTAAGTGCAAAGCCCTTAATCATGTATTCCTTCAACACCTGAGTAGCCCACTGCCGGAACTGCACACCCCGATGCGAATTGACACGATACCCGACACTGATAATCATGTCGAGATTGTAAAAAGCAATGTTGCGCTCGACCTTTCGATTGCCCTCGTTTTGAACAGTTGCAAAAAATGCAACAGTTCGATTTTGCTCTAATTCACCACTTTCGTAGATATTCTTTATATGTCTTGAAATGGTTGATTTGTTACGTTGGAACAGCTCCGCCATCTGGTCGGCAGTAAGCCACACGGATTCATTAGCAAGCCTAACCTCAATCTTAGTCTCACCTCCCTGCGTCTGAAATAATATTATCTGTCCGTTGTCCATAAAAGTTTTTATAATGATTTTTTGCGCAAGGAATTCTATTGCGTAGCCAAACGATTTGAAGGAGCTGTCTTACGCTTCATATCCTGCCTCCTTTCCGTTGGCAAATGGCTTGGAGGTCGGAGACGGCGTCGTCGATGGAGAGGGTGTGCTCGGCGGCGTAGCAGTCGAGCAGGAAGTCGATGCCGGTAAAGCGGCGCAGGTAGGCATAGGCCTGCATGTTGGAAAGGTTGTACCGCTGCGCAAAGGCCCCGACACACGCCACGACGTATTCTATTCTATCGAAAATCTCTTGTTTATCCATATTTCGCAAATATAGCGATAATTTTTGAGATTCTATCGTGGTGGAACTATTTTTTCGATTGCAGGAATACGGGTGTCTCAATCAGTCTTTGTCGTGGTGGTCGAGGAAGAATTGTTTTTGGCGTTCTATTTCGCGGCGCAGTTCTTCTTCGGTGGGCATGTAGGTCATGTATTTGGCGGCGAATATTTGTCGATTCTTGGGGCTGGTAAGCTGATAATAAACCTTATATACAGATTGTGAACGAGTTCGTTCACAATCTGTATATTGTTGAATAGCAGTAGTATTTGCTGGAATATTTTAAATTGCGTTTATTGTAGCTTGCTCCATACTCAAGCTTTAGGGCCTCAGCGAATCAGGTAAATAATATCTTAGTTGGACCGTCTATTATACGTTTTCATCCTGCGCATCATTGTGTTGAAGATAATAAATCGCTTTTTGCCTTTCTATCTCATTGCGTAACTGCTCTTGCGTTGGCATATAGAGCATATATTTAGAGGCAAAAAGATGGTCGTTGTCGTGGAGTACGGAAAAGCGAGCTATGTCATCGTCGGTGTCATCACATAAAATAATACCGATTGTTGGATTATCTCCTTCTGTACGCTTCATTTCATCGTACATTCTGACGTACATATCCATTTGGCCCACATCCTGATGTGTAATTTGACTTGTTTTCAAATCAATCAAGACGTAACACTTCAAGTAGATATTGTAGAATACAAGGTCGATATAATAGTCCTTCTTTTCAGTGTGTATATGTTGTTGACGAGCTACAAAAGCAAATCCTTTACCAAGTTCAAGCAAAAACTTTTCAAGATTGTCTATTATTGCTTGCTCTAATTCTGACTCGCGGAAAGAGCTATGCGCCGAAAAACCCAGAAACTCGCCGATAACGGGATTCTTTATAAATTCGGTAGGGTCAGTGGATTGCAGTGGTTTGGTAAGTTTCAGCATCTCGGCGTCTACCAAATCTTTCTGTTGTGAAGCGAGTCTGCGAAAGTAATATTGAGAACTAATATTGCGCTGTAGGATTCTGACACTCCAACTCTGTTCAGCAGCTTCTCTTTCGTACCAGTTACGGGCATCGGTATTAAGCTCTTGAAGCAGGGTGCGATAGTGAGTCCATGACAGAAGAATATGGGATTGTGTACTCGCTGAGTACACTTTTGCTTCCGTTGATTGAAATAGATTGGAATATGCTTTAAAGAATGTGAGATAATGGTATAAATCCCTACGAGTAAAACCTTTGCCAAATTGTGCGCTAAGACGTTGACTTAAATTTTTTATGACATTCAAACCATAAGTAGCTCGCTCCTCTCCGAGAAGTTCTTCTTCGGCAATTAATTTCCCTAATAACCAATTTCGACGTACCAATGTTTCATTGATGTAACTATATGCATCAGAGCGAGCATTTTCAACAATATTTGATGCTCTCTGAAATATATTGTCAATGCCGGTTGCCGGAAGGACTGCTTTATCCATTTTTTCGATACTCGTATATTTAGAGTATTCTATTTATAGAATATCTCTTTTTATCCATATTTCGCAAATTTAGCGATAATTTTTGAGATTGCGGCGTGGTGGCAATAGATTTTTCCAGGCAGGGGGATATTCCCGGGTCTTTACGATGTGGTGTGTGAGGGCTTTTTGCTTTACGTACTATCTGAGGTTGTGGGTGTTGCCGCGGGAGTGGGCGCATCTCCGAAGCTCCGTCGTCCCCACACTGCGTGCGGGGGGCTCGATACGGCGCGGCTCCGCCGCTTATTTGATGTCGGGTTATTTCTGGCGTTTGACGGTGTGGCGGGGAGGGGTGCGGGTGAGGCCTTTTTGTTTTACGTACTGCCTGAGGTCGTGGAAGTTGCCGCGGAAGAGGTCGATGTCGACGGCGTGGTTGATGCCGGTGGCGTTGCCTTTGTCGGTGAATTGCCAGATTTCCCAGTGGCGTGCCGATGGTTGCTTGCCGTAGCGTGCAATCCAGAAGTCGTAGTTGTCGAATCCGTGGCCGTGGAGGTAGTCTTTGTAGTAGCTTTCGTAGGTGTAAACGATGGGCTTGACGCCGTAGTGACGCTCGACGTATCGGAGCCATTCGAGGGCCATGCTGACGATTTTCTTGTGGTCACGCTTCATGACTTTTTTGGGTATTTCGAGGTCGAGTACGGGCGGGAGGTCGCCGGCTTCGAGCGGCGTGTTGGCAATGAAGTATTTTGCCTGTGCTTCGGCCGGAACGTGGGAGTTGAGGAAGTGGTAGGCACCGCGGATGATGCCGCAGCGCTTGGCTTCGGAGAAGTTGCGCTCGAACTGGGGGTCGCGTATGGTGGTGCCTTCGGTGCTTTTGATGAGGGCGAAGAGCACCGGCTGGAGGTAGCTGCCGTTCTTGGCGGTTGAGCTGACGGTTCCGTCGGCGGATGCACGGAGTGAGAGGTTCTCCCAGTCGATTGTCTTTTGGTATTTTGCCACGTCGATGCCGTAGACCTTGATGCCGGAGTTGAATTTCTGGCCTTTTTTCTTGGCGAGCGTGCCGTGGTTCCAACGGCCGAAGTCGATGGTTCCGTCGGCAAATTCGAGGCGCCCGAGGCCTTCCTTATAGCCCATGTTCCAGTAGCCGTAGTAGGTGTTGCCGTTTGTGTATCGGCACACACCATAACCGTTCTGCTTTCCGTCGGTCACGCCGCCGGTGTAGGTGTAGGTGGCTGTGCGTAGCTCGCCCTGGCGCGGGGTGCTACGCTTGGCCGAGGTGAGAACTGCTGTGCCGAGGGCGGTTGCTGCGAGCAGCATCACTGATGCGAGCAGGCGGACTGATATGTGAGATAATTTTTTCATCTATCGGAAATTATATGTTCAAAAACTCGGCCGGGAGAAAATTGCCTCGTACAAAGATAAGGATTTTTTCACAAGTAAAGTTCGCTCAAGCCTTGATAAATTGCAGTAATATGTGTATTTTTGCCTGAATTTTTAGCACGAGTGGAGAACATTCTGTACATATTACCCCGCGGCATAGCCATCGGAGCGCTGATTTCGGCCCCGATGGGCCCTATCGGTATGCTTGTGATTCAGCGAGCTTTGGGCAAGGGACGCTGGGCGGGATTCTTCACCGGCGTCGGCGCTTCGCTGAGCGATGTGATTTACTGTCTGCTCACGGGTTTCTGCCTTAGCTTCATCACTGATTTTATTGACCGTCATCAGATGCTGATAACGGTTATCGGCAGTGTGGTGCTGGCGGCGTTCGGCCTGTATCTGTTCCGCAAGAACCCCACCCGCTCGCTGACGGCTCAGGCTGTGGATGCCAGTAACTACTGGAGCGACTTTGCCACGGGTTTCCTGCTGACGTTCTCCAATCCTCTGATTCTCTTCTTTATAATCGGACTTTTCGCGCGCTTCAATTTCATTTTGCCGGAGTTCTCGGTGGTTCATCATGTACTGGCCTACCTGACGATTGTGCTCGGTGCGCTGCTGTGGTGGGCCGGTGTGACGGCGCTTGTGAGCCGCCTCGGGCGCCGCATCAACGTGCGATCGCTCAAGCTCATCAACCGGATTATCGGCCTTATCCTGCTGGTGATGGCGGTTGTGGGAATTATCATGGCGCTGCTGGATAAATCATTCGCGTAAAATCGCCCGAAACTTGATTTTTTTGCTTATTTTTGCAGTTGATATGAAAATAAGCAGATTATTCCCTGTAATATTACTGCTGTCGGCGGCCGGAGCGGCCACGGCAGAAACCACGGTTGACTATCGCGGCTCGGTGATGGTCAATGCGTCGACGGGCGACTATGCGCCCTACATGATAGGCTCGTGGAACTACGGGCGTGTGACGGGTGCCAACGGAATATGGCACAACGGTGAGGCCACGAAGGCTCTTGATATGGACCGTCGCTTCAGCTGGGGCGCGGGCCTGGAATATATGCTGGGCTATGGTTCGGCGGCGGACTATAACCGCTGGAACAGCAGCACGCAGAGCATGGGCACCGTGAGCAACCGCCAGAGCAGTTTCCGCCTGCAGCAGATTTATGCGGAGCTGAAATACCGCGCAGTGTTCCTGACGCTCGGCATGAAGAACAGCCACTCCGCTATGGTGGACGGCCACCTGTCGTCGGGCGACCTGGTGCGGAGCAACAACGCGCGGCCCATCCCGGCGCTGTCGGCCGGATTTCTGGATTTCCAGAACATTCCCTTCACCAACGGCTGGGCTCAAATCAACGGTGAGATTTCCTACGGCAAGATGGCCGACAACGGCTACCGCAAGGACACATATAATTACTACAACGACCTGATATCGCTGGGGCTGTGGTACACCTACAAGTACGTGCACTTCCGCAGCAAGCCCACCGAGCCGCTTGTTGTGACCCTGGGCATGCAGACGGCCGGCGAGTTCGGCGGCTCCACGGCTTATTACAGGCGCGGAGAGCTGACCGAGGAAGTAAAGCGCGGCTTCAAGGTGAAGGATGTGTTCGACATGCTTCTGCCCCGCGAGGGTAGCGGCGAGGGCTACTACAAGGGCAACTCGCTGGGCTCATGGGACCTGAAGGTGGCCTACCGCTTCCGCAACGACTCGCGCCTGACGGCCTACTTCCAGGGACTGTTCGAGGACGGCTCGGGCATCGGGCGCCAGAACGGGTGGGACGGCCTCTACGGCCTTCAGTACGACTTCAACCGCCGGGGTATAGTAAGCTCGGTGCTGATGGAGTACATTGACTTCACCAATCAGTCGGGCCCGATACACTTCGCTACCTCGGACAACAACGGCACCAGCATCACCACCGAGGTTACCGGCGGCGACAACTATTACAACAACGACGTGTACGGCCCCTACTCCAACTTCGGCATGGGCATCGGTTCGGCTTTCCCGGTGAGTCCGCTCTACAACAGCGACGGCCAGCTGATGTTCCTGCACAACCGCTGCCGCGGTTTCCATGCCGCGGTGCTGGGCCATCTGCCTCTGCGGTGGGAGTACCGCGCCATGGTAAGCTACCAGAAGGCGGGCGGCTGGGGCCGCAAGCCGGGGCTTCACAGGCTGGAGAGCACTTCGGCCATGGTGGAAGCTTCATGGCAGCCCTCGGAGGCCATTCCGGCGCTTCACCTCAAGGCTCAGGTGGCATTCGATGCCGGCAAACTGCGCGGCAATAATTTCGGAGCCATGGCAACAGTATCGTGGATTGGTTCACTCACATTCGATAAATAATGAAACATCTGTATATCAGCATCCTTGGCCTCGTGGCCATGCTTCTTGCGGGATGCACGCAAAATAACGGCGATATCGGCGACCTGTTCGGCTCGTGGGTGTTGGAGGAAGTAAGCATCGACGGTGCTCCCACCACTATCGCTGAGGACGATGAGACCACGTTCAGCTTCCAGGCCAACGTGGTGAGAGTGGTCCTGCACTACTCCGACGGTTACTTTCACCTCAGCTATCTGGGCACATGGACGCGCCACGACGATACGCTCGACTTCGATTTCACCCATCACAACAACGAGGTGGAGCCGGGCCAGGAGGGTTATATGGCCCCGACGTGGCTTGGCTTCGAAACGAACGCAGTGACGCACACTACCATCACGCGCCTTGACGGTGGGCATCTGGACTTTGTGCGCACCGATGCCGAGGGCCGCACCTATCTTTACAAATTCATGCGAACATGGTAGAGAACGATAACAAAACAGTGGTTGTGACCGGAGCCGACGGCTTCATCGGTTCGCATCTGACGGAGGCTCTGCTGGCGCGTGGCTACAAGGTGCGCGCACTGGCGCAGTACAACTCATTCAACAACTGGGGCTGGCTCGAGGATGTGGCTCCGCGCGAGGGCCTGGAAATTGTGTGCGGCGATGTGCGCGACGCCGACTTCTGCCGCATGCTTGTGCGGGGAGCGGACACGGTCTACCACCTGGCAGCGCTTATCGCCATCCCCTACAGCTACGTTGCGCCCGATTCCTACGTTGACACCAACATCCGCGGCACGCTCAATATCTGCCAGGCAGCGCGCGATGCCGGTGTGGGCCGCGTTGTGGTTACGTCCACCAGCGAGGTCTACGGCACGGCCCGCTATGTGCCCATCGACGAGGGGCACCCGCGGCAACCGCAGTCGCCCTACTCCGCCACCAAAATCGGAGCTGATGCAATCGCCATGAGTTTTTACAACGCTTTCGACCTGCCCCTGGTGATTGCCCGCCCCTTCAACACCTACGGTCCTCGCCAAAGCGCCCGCGCCATTATCCCCACGATTATCACGCAGATTGCCACGGGGGCTCCGAAGCTGAAGCTGGGCGACCTGACTCCTACGCGCGATTTCAACTTCGTGGCCGATACGGCGGCCGGATTTATCGCCCTTGGCGAGACTCCGGGCCTGGAGGGGCGCGAGATAAACATTGCCACCGGCACTGAGATTTCCATGGCCGATACCCTGGAGACCATCGCCCGGCTGATGGGTGTGAAGCTCACCGACGTTGTGACCGACCCGGAACGCCTGCGCCCGGCCAAAAGCGAGGTGAACCGCCTGTGCGGCGACAACAAGCTTATCACCACCCTCACCGACTGGCGCCCGCGCTACACGCTTGAGCAGGGCCTGGAGCGGACCATCGAGTGGTTCAGCCGCCCGGAAAATCTGGCAAAATATAAACCGGACATCTACAACCGATGAGTATAGTTCCTGACAACGGACGCCTGGGCCTGCTGTTTCTGGGCGGTGCCAAGCGAGTGGCCGTGGGCCGCATGTTCGAGCATGCCTGCCGCGAGCGCGGGCTTGGGTGCGACATCACGGGCTACGAGCTTGACCGCCATTGCCCTCTTGCCGCCATCGGCGATGTTGTGGAGGGGCTGCGGTGGAGCGACCCGGCCATTTTCGATACCTTCGACCAGGTGACGGACGCCTACGGCATCGACATTGTGATTCCCTTCGTTGACCCCGCTGTCGGTATTGCCGCGCGCTACGCCGCCATGAACCACTACGGCCACGAAATCTTCTCGCCCGTCAGCAGCCACGAGCTTGCCACGCGCATGTTCGACAAATGCGCAGCCGCCGACCTCTTCGAGCAACTCGGGCTGCCCATCCCGGCCACCCACCGCCCCGGCGAGCTGTTCAGGCCCCTGATAGCCAAACCTCGCTACGGGTCGGCCTCCAAAGGCCTGGTGTTCATCGACTCCCCAAAGAAGCTGCGCGAGGTGGAGGCCTTGACTGACCGCTACCTGATCCAGGAGCGTATTGACAACCGCAGCGAGATAACCGTGGATTGCTACGTGGGCGTGCATGACGGCTGCATCTATGCCGTGAGCCCGCGCGTTCGCCTTGAGGTGAGCGGCGGCGAGTCCGTGCGCACCCTCACCGTGGACGACCCCGAGGCCGTGGACCTTGCCTGCCACACCCTGGAAGCCACCGGGCTGCGCGGAGCTGTGACCGTTCAGCTCATCCGCGACCTTGACAGCGGACGGCTGATGGTGATGGAAATAAATCCGCGTCTTGGCGGCGGCGTGGTGGCCTCGGTGCATGCCGGGGCCGATATTCCGGCCCTGATTATCGGCGACGCACTCGGCGAGGAGCTTGCGCCCCTCACTCCGCAGCCGGGAGTGCTGGTGACCCGCTATCTGGACGATGTTGTATTTTATCCCGAAAACTGATGCAGACCGATAAAAATTCTGTAATTATCATAGCTGAGGCCGGTGTGAACCACAACGGCAACCTGGACATGGCCCGGCGCATGGTGCTTGAAGCCAAAGCGGCCGGCGCCGACTACGTCAAATTCCAGACCGCTGTGCCTGAGCTCGTAATCTCGGTGTTCGCCCCGAAGGCGGAGTACCAGAAAGAAACCACCGGCAACGCCGAAAGCCAGCTCGACATGTGCAGGGCCATCCACCTGCCGCTGTCGGACTACGCGGAGCTCAAGGCGCTGTGCGATGAAGTTGGCATCGGATTCATGTCCACGCCCTTCGACCTTGTGAGCATCGACTGCCTGGCCCCGTTGGGAATGGACTACTGGAAAATTCCCTCGGGCGAAATCACCAACCTGCCCTACCTGCGCAAAATCGGCGCACAGGGCGGACGCGTGATTATGTCCACCGGCATGGCCACGGTGCCCGAAGTGGAGGCAGCGCTCGATGTGCTTGCCTCCGCCGGCACACCGCGCACGTCGGTCATACTGCTGCATTGCACCACCCAGTACCCTGCCCCGCTCGAGTCGGTTAACCTCCGCGCCATGGATGCCCTTGCGGCTCTGGGCTGCGCCGGAGTGGGCTATAGCGACCACACCGTGGGAACGGATGTGGCGGTTGCGGCCGTGGGGCGCGGCGCGTGCGTGATTGAAAAGCATTTTACGCTTGACAAGACCCTGCCGGGGCCCGACCACCGCGCCTCGCTGGAACCGGCGGAGCTCAAGGAGCTTGTGGATGCCGTTCGCCGAGCCGAAACCGCTCTGGGCGACGGATGCAAGCAAGCTGCCGAGGCCGAGCGCCCCAACATTGCCATTGCACGCAAGAGCATTGTGGCCGCCCAGCCCATCAGCGCAGGCGAGATGCTTACGGAGGAGAATATCACCGTGAAGCGTCCGGGCAGCGGCATATCGCCCATGCTGTGGGACAGCGTGATAGGCACCCGCGCAGTGCGTGATTTCGAATACGACGAACTAATTTCTCTACAATAGCGATTTTTTGCGTAATTTTGCAGATTATGAAAGCAATTTCCCGCATACTGCTCCTTGCCTCGCTGGCAGTGGCCGCAGCCTTTACGGCCGCAGCGCTTGATTTGCCTGTAAAAAAAATCAAGGGCCAGCAATACTATTATTATAAAGTACAGAAGAACGAAAGTATCTACGGTCTTTCCAAGCGCTTCGGCCTGACGCGCGAGGAAATCGTGCGCCATAATCCCTCGGCAGCCGACGGCCTGAAGAAAAACATGATGCTCTATTTCCCCTACGAGGAATATGCCGAGCATGTGCCCGTGGACCCGGATGTTGAAGTGGTGGAGGTTGCGGAAGTCGAGCCTGAACTTCCGGCCACAGCGCCCCGCATCACGGTGATGATGCCTTTCAACTTAGGTTCCTCAGCCTCCGAAAGCAGTTCAAAGATGGCTCTTGAATTCTACAAGGGACTGCTGATAGCCGCCGACAGCCTTGCATCGCGCGGCGGACAACACATTGAAATATGTGTTTATGACACCCGCAACGACCCGGCAGCAGTGCGCACGGCCATGGCCACCGATACCATCCTGACGCGCTCGGCTGTGATTATCGCGCCTGACGATGCTGCCACGCTCAACGCTATAGGCGAGATTGTGCGCGGCAGCAGCACCTATGTGCTCAACGTGCTCAACTTCCGCGACACCACCTATCTGACCAACCCCAACATGATGCTTGCCAACATTCCCCAGCAGCTGATGTACGAAACGGCGGTGAAAGGCCTGCGCATGGAAATGCCTGACTACACTCCGGTAATCATCCGCAGTGCCACGGGGCGCAACGACAAGGAATCGTTCACGGCTTATCTGACCGAGAGCTACCGCGCCGACGGCATCGAGCCTATAGAAATCGAATACAACACCAACCTGCTGAGCGCCGACCTGGATGTGCTCCCGACCGACGCAGGGCAGAAGTACGTGGTGATACCCTCCAGCGGCAGCCTGGCGGAGTTCAATAAGTTCGCCCACGTGCTCAAATCCATGCGCGACCGCATGGCGGCCTCCGAATTCGAAGATAATGTTGCCGAGCCGGCGCGCCTGGCTGTTTTCGGCTATCCTGATTGGACAGCTTTCCGCGGCGATGCGCAGGACCTGCTGCACAAGCTCGAGGCCACCATTTTCTCGCGTTTCTACGATGACTTCAATGGCTTTGGCGCGCGAAATATCGAGGCCGACTTCAAATATTGGTATGGTTCGGCCATGACCGAGAGCATCCCCAGCACCGGCATTATGGGTTTTGACGCAGGCACTTACCTCATCAAAAACTTGCGTGCCAACGACGGCCAGTTCTCGCCCACCAACCCTGAGTCGTACTCCGGCATCCAGTCCACTTTCCGTTTTGAGCGCGTGAACGACGAAGGGGGCTATGTGAACACGGCTCTCTATCTTATTCACTACCTGCCCACGGGCCGGATGTCAGCGCGTGTGCTATGAGAATGCGGGGTCTGCTTGCTGCGCTGTTGCTGAGCCTGGGAGCATTGGCGGCACATGCTGAAGTACACTACAAACCGTACATCTGGCTTGGCGGGCGTGCGGGCGTTACGATGTCGCGCATGTCGTTCTCGCCATCGGTAAAACAGTCGTGGGCCATGGGATCCACGGGCGCCATCACCTTCCGCTATTCCGAGGAAAAACTTTTCGGCGTAATAGCCGAACTGGGCTGGGCGCAGCGCGGATGGAAGGAAAACTACGAGGAGCACCCGTTCAGCTACAGCCGCTCCATTACTTATGTGAACCTACCTATCCTCACCCACATCTATTTCGGGTCGAGCCGCTTCAAGTGTTTCGTGAACCTGGGTCCCGAGTTCGGGCTTTATCTGTCGGACAAAATCACGGCGGATTTCGATTATACCAACCCCGCGGCCGTGCCTGACTATCCCCACAACCGGCGCACCGAACAGCTGGCTATGCCGGTAAGCACCAAGTTTGACTACGGCATCTGCGCCTCGCTGGGCTTCGAGTTCTATGTGCAACCCCGCCATTCGTTGGTGGTGGAAGCCCGCTACTACTTCGGCCTGGGCAACATTTATCCATCGAGCAAAGCCGATACTTTCGGAGCCTCGCGCAACATGACCATATCCGCCACGTTGGGATATAACTTCCGGATGAAGTAACACTTTACTTTCTAAATTTCTATATTGGGCTAATTGGACTGAAATGTCTAATTAGCCCAATTGTTTTGTTAATTAGTGTTAAGCTGAGAAAGTTTTAAGGTACTATGTATTGCAAGGTACTATAAAAGGTCGTAACTTTGCAGCGTAAACAAGAAAGGACATCCCTCTACAATCTACAATCTATAACAGTTCAACCGAAAATGAACATCGACAATCTAAAATCACAAATGCGCAAGGGGATGCTTGAGTTTTGCGTGCTGCTGTTACTGAAAAACGGCGATGCCTATGCCTCGCAAATCATCAGCAGCATGAAGGAAGCCCACCTTATAGTGATGGAGGGCACGCTCTACCCCTTGCTGACCAGGCTTAAAAACGACGGCCTGCTGACGTATCGCTGGGAAGAATCCCCGTCGGGTCCTCCCCGAAAATACTATCAGATTACGGAACTGGGCCTTAACTTCCTGGCGCAGCTCAACGATTCGTGGAACGAGATTTCCCTCACAGTCAATCACCTACTCAATCAATCTACAAGCACCACCGAACAATGAAACGCAGTTATCCCGCAAATATCGACGGCCAGATATTTTATATCGACGAAGACGCCTTCATCCTCCTGCAGAACTACCTCCAGGAGCTCCGCAACACATTCTCGGGCGAAGAAGCCGGCGAAATCGTTGCCGACATCGAGAGCCGCATCCGCGAGCTTTTCGCCGAAAAAATCGAGTCGGGGGCTGCCGTGATAGTCCTTGCCGATGTCAACACGGTGATTGCCACCATGGGGCGCCCCGAACAGCTGTCCGAAGAAACGGGCGGTGAACATTCGGAGCAATCCGCACCCGCAGCTGCTGAAGCAGCGAATGAAGAAAACGATCCCTTCATCACCATCAATCTGCCTCGCCACCGCAAGTTGTACCGCAACATGAAAGACAAGGTGCTGGGCGGCGTGTTCGGCGGCCTGGCAGCCTATCTTGGCTGGAACGCAAACATCATGCGCCTGCTGTTCGCCGTAATCACCTGCTTCACCTACTTCTGGCCCTGCACCATCCTCTACCTTGTGCTGTGGATGATTATTCCGCCGGCTGTCAGCCCGCGTCAGATACTTGAAATGAAGGGCGACCCAATCAATGTCGGCACTGTGGGCCAGACAGTTATCGATAATTCCAATACAGGTGTTACACCTCCGCCTATTTCGGGCAACGAAAATGACTTCATCGGCACCTTTTTCAACATCGCAGCCAAAATACTGATGGGCTTCCTCGGCATGGTGGCCGGAATAATTGACCTCGGCCTGGTGGTGGCGTTCATCGTCGGCCTGGTAGGCACAATAGCATATTTCTTCTTTGCCAATCCCTTTATATTCGAAGGGTTGCACGTGCCCTACTATGCCAACGTGGGGATAGGAATCATCATGGTGCTCGTGTGGGTGCTCGTAGGCATAATAGCCATGTCGGCCCTTGTGTGGACGTCCCTTTGCTTTGTGTCCAATGTGCGCGGAGCTTCGAGGGCAGTGGTGATTTCCACCCTGGTGCTCGAGCTCATACTCATCGCAACCGGCATCTGCCTGACCATCGGCTTGAATTACTAACGAGATGGAAGCCGCCGTATGCGCCTTGGTCGGCGCCCTGCTTAGCTCGCTGATTTGAGATAATTTTGTGAAATGTACTGAATAAATGTGCGAAAGCCCGGTTTTTTCCGGGCTTTTTTCGTTCTTTTTATTTATCTTTGTAGTCCATAATGCAGAAATACAGATGAAACACGGAATTTTCCGACATATCTTCGCCCTGGCTTTGGCAGCATCGTGCTCAGGTGCTTTCGCGGCACCCATAGATGATGCCAAGAAACTGTATGCCGACGGCGACTATGCCGCAGCCATCGAACAGCTGCAGGCTCTGCTGAAAAAGTCGCCGCGCGACGGCAATGTGAACTACTATCTCGGCGCCTCGCTTATGGCTGTCGGTCAGACGGATGAGGCACTGGCACCACTGCGCCAGGCTCAGACCCGCGGTGTGGCAGATGCCTCGCGACTGCTGGCGCAGTATGCCATTGACCGCTACGATGTGGAGGAGGCCGAAACGGAGCTCGACAAGTGGGAAGCCCAGCTGAAAAAGAGCCGCAAGCCTGTGCCCGAGGAGCATGCCGAAATGAGTTCGCGCGTGGTGCAGCTGAGCAACATGATGGACCGCGTGGAGAAAATCGAGGTCATCGACTCCATCAGCTGCGATGCGGCCACTTTTTTCCAGGCTTACCGCCTGAGCAGCGAAGCCGGCAAAATATTGCCGGGCGACGCGGTGCGACGCATCGGAGCCGGCAGCGACACACAGACGCTCTCGGCAGCCTATCTGCCCGAAAGCCGCACCGAGGTGTTGTGGGCGCAAACCGGCGAGGACGGCAAATATCAGCTCTACGGCGCCGATATTCTCGATGACGGTACTATCAGCCACCCTGCTCCGCTGGGCGACCAACTGGCCGAAGGGGGCAACGCGCTGTTCCCATTCTTGATGCCCGACGGTGTAACGCTGTACTTTGCCAACGACGGCGAGAACTCGCTTGGCGGCTACGATATTTTCATGACCCGCCGCACTGCCGGCGACGATGGACCCGAATACTTCCAGCCTCAGAACGTGGGCATGCCCTACAACTCGCCCTTCAACGACTACCTGCTGGCCATCGACGAGGCCTCGGGGCTGGGCTGGTGGGCCACTGACCGCAACGCCGAGCCGGGCAAGGTGACGGTGTACGTGTTCATCCCCTCGGAAGTGCGCGTGAACGCCGCCCCCGACGACCCCAACCTGCACGACCTGGCACGCCTGAGCGATATTACGCTCACTCAGAAACCCGGCACGGACTATAAGTCCCTGCTGGCCTCGCGGCTGCCCGAGAAGGCCGAGAACGGTGCTGACGATTCCTCGTCGCCCCGCTTTGAGCTTGACAACGGCAGGGGAACGGTTTACACACGCCTGTCGGATTTCAAGAACAGCGGTGCCCGCAGCGCAATGCTTGAGGCACTGGGAGTGGAAGCCGAGCTGCGCAAGCAGCTTGACCGCGAGGAAGCCCTGCGCGAACGCTGGCGCAAGGGCGACCGCAGCGTGAGCCAGGACATCCTGGAGTCCGAGCAGACCACCGCTCAGATGCGCCGGCGCGCCGCGGCAATGCGCAACAATGCCGTGCGCCTGGAAACCAAATAAAGTCATTAAGTAACCAATCAATCAAATACAAATGGAAATTACCATCATCCTTCTTGCAGTGGCCGTGGTGGCGCTGCTGATAGTATTTTTCTACTATTGCCCCTTCTTCCTGTGGATTTCGGCGCGAGTGAGCGGTGTGAAAATATCGCTCATTCAGCTTGTGCTGATGCGCATCCGTAAAGTTCCTGCCGCCGTGATTGTGCGCGCGCTCATCGAGGCCCACAAAGCCGGCCTGAAGGATGTGACCCGCGACGACCTGGAGGCTCACTACCTGGCCGGCGGCAACGTGGAGCGTGTGGTTCACGCACTTGTTTCAGCAGCCAAGGCCAACATCGACCTCGGATTCAAGATGGCTACCGCCATCGACCTTGCCGGCCGCGATGTGTTCCAGGCCGTGCAGATGAGCGTTAACCCCAAGGTGATTGACACTCCGCCCGTGACTGCAGTGGCTAAAGATGGCATCCAGCTTATTGCCAAGGCGCGCGTGACCGTGCGTGCCAACATCCGCCAGCTGGTGGGCGGTGCCGGCGAGGACACCGTGCTGGCCCGTGTGGGTGAAGGTATCGTGTCGTCCATCGGTTCAGCCGAAAGCCACAAGCAAGTGCTCGAAAACCCCGACTCTATCTCCAAACTCGTGCTCCGCAAGGGTCTTGACTCCGGCACTGCTTTCGAAATTCTTTCGATTGACATCGCCGACATCGACATAGGCCGCAACATCGGTGCCGCCCTGCAGATTGACCAGGCCCAGGCCGACAAGAACATCGCCCAGGCCCGCGCCGAGGAGCGCCGTGCAATGGCTATCGCCCGCGAACAGGAAATGAAGGCTCTGGCCCAGGAAGCACGTGCCAAGGTGATCGAGGCCGAGTGCGAACTGCCCAAGGCCATGGCTCAGGCTTTCCTCAACGGCAATCTCGGCATCATGGACTACTATAAGATGAAGAATATCGAGGCCGACACCAACATGCGCGAAAACCTCGGCAACACTTCGGCCCAGATGCCCGAAATCAACGAATAATCGATTAATATGACTCTTCTCCTTATATCCCTGGCCGTCCTCATCGGCGGCTACTTCATCTACGGCCTTCTTGTAGAGAAGGTGTTTGGCGTGGACCCCGCGCGGCTCACTCCGGCACTGACCAAGACCGATGGCGTGGACTATGTGGCGCTTCCCACCTGGAAAGTATTCCTGATTCAATTCCTCAACATCGCCGGTCTGGGCCCGATTATCGGGGCCATCATGGGCGTGATGTTCGGTCCGGCAGCCTTTATCTGGATTGTTGCCGGCACAATTTTCGGCGGCGCCGTGCACGATTTTATTTCGGCTATGATGTCCATCCGCTCCGGCGGCGACTCCTTGCCCGAACTCGTAGGGCGCGAACTCGGTCCAGCCGTCAAGCAGACCATGCGCTGGTTCTCCATCCTGCTGCTGGTGCTTGTTGCCGCTGTGTTCGTGCTCACCCCATCGGCACTGCTGGTGAAAATGTCGCCCGACTGGGCCGGACCTCTGTTCTGGACCCTGGTGATTTTCGGGTATTATATGCTTGCCACCCTTGTGCCGGTGGATAAGCTGATAGGCCGCTTCTACCCTATCTTCGGTTTCGCCCTCCTGTTTATGGCTGTGGGGCTGCTGTGGGTGCTTCTTACCGGCGGCCATCACATTCCCGACGGTTTCACCGAGGGATTGCAGACTCGCCGAGCCGACGAGGTGGCCGTGTTCCCGATGATGTTCGTGAGCATTGCCTGCGGAGCCATCTCAGGTTTCCACGCCACCCAGTCGCCCATGATGGCCCGCTGCCTTAAGAACGAGAAACTGGCACGCCCGGTGTTCTACGGTTCGATGGTTGCCGAGGGCATCGTGGCTCTGATATGGGCCGCTGCCGCAATCACTTTCACGGGCGGCTATGCCGAGTTGGGCGATTATCTGTCGGCCAACGCTGCCGCCGACCTCGTGAACGACATCTCCATGGGATGGCTCGGCACCGTGGGTGGTCTGCTGGCGCTGCTTGGCGTTGTGGCCGCGCCCATCACCACGGGCGACACCGCCCTCCGCTCGGCCCGACTGATTGTTTCCGACATGTTCCATGTGGACCAGTCCAAGCTGGCCAAGCGACTTCTTGTGTCGGTTCCCATCTTTGCCGCAGCCGCCGCGCTGATGATGATTGACTACTCTATTCTGTGGCGCTACTTCGCCTGGTGCAACCAGACGCTGTCGGTGTTCACCCTGTGGGCAGCCACTGTTTACCTTGCACGCCACAACCGCGCGTATGTGATAACGCTCGTACCTGCCATTTTCATGACCGTGGTTGTCATCACCTACATCCTCTTTGCTCCGCAACCCGAAGGTTTCGGGCTGGGCATTGCCTATGCTACGGGCATCGGAGTGCTGGTGGCCGCAATCTTCACCGCTCTCTTCGCCCGTTATCTCATCCTGCTGCGCCGTGGCGCTATCGTCCACAACGTGGCTTATTGATCAACCCAACATCACTGTATGGATTTTGAAAAAGCCTGCGGCGGAAGCCGTGCGTATAATTTTCACAGCCACACCGAGTTTTGCGACGGCCGCGCGCCCATGATTGAAATGGCGCGTTCGGCTGTCGCCGATGGTTTCAAGGCCTATGGTTTCACACCCCACTCCCCTATCCCCATCGCGTCGCCCTGCAACATGAGCGCCGACCGCGTGGAGGAATACCTTGCCGAGGTAGGCCGTATCCAGGCCCTGCCCGAGCTTGCTTCGTGCCGCTTCTTCGCAGGCATGGAGGTGGACTATCTTGGTCCTGACTGGGGGCCCTCTCATCCCTACTTCCGTTCGCTGGGCCTGGACTACACTATCGGCTCGGTGCATTTCATCCCCGCTCAGGACGGCGAACCGGTGGATGTGGACGGAAACTTCGAAAACTTCAAGCGCAAGATGCGCGACCANTTCCGCGGCGACATCGACTACGTGGTCGAAACGTTCTACNACCAGTCCAAAGCCATGATTCTTGCCGGNGGTTTCGACATTCTGGGCCACTTTGACAAGGTNGGNCAAAATTCGGGCTACTACGCNCCCGGCATTGAGGACGGCAGCCATTACCGCAGCCGCGTGGGCGAAATTATCGACCTGATTATTGACCGTGGCATTACCATTGANCTGAACACCAAGGCNCGCACCGAGCACGGNCGTTTTTTCCCCGGCGAGCGCTATCTGCCCCGNCTGGTGGATGCNGGTGTGAAGATTCTGGTGAACAGCGACGCCCATCGGCCCGACCGTCTCGACGCTTCGCGCGCCGAGGCCTTCGAACTACTTGATTCATTGACTAAANNCACTGCAAAATGAGCTCGCGCCCGCTTGAACTTCTTGCTCCGGCACGCGATGCCGGAATAGGCCGCACGGCTGTGCTGGCCGGTGCGGATGCGGTATACATCGGAGCTCCGGCCTTCGGAGCACGNGCAGCCGCAGGTAATTCGGTTGAGGATATCGCCGGNTTGTGNNCTTTCGCCCATCAATATGGNGCACGCGTGTACGTGACCATGAATACCATCCTGTTCGANAACGAGCTTGATGATGCCCGCNCCCTTGTGTGGCAGCTCTATGCCGCCGGGGTGGATGCTCTCATCGTGCAGGATATGGCCTATCTGGANATGGACCTNCCGCCCATAGCTCTGCACGCCAGCACGCAGTGCGACATCCGCACGCCCGAAAAGGCCCGTNTGCTGGCCGAGGCCGGGTTCTCGCAACTGGTGCTTCCGCGCGAGTTCTCGCTTGAGGAAATCACGGCCGCGCGCNAGGCTGCTGGAGTGCCGGTGGAAGTGTTCGTGCACGGAGCGCTGTGCGTGAGCTACAGCGGCGACTGNCAGGCCGGGGCTGTGGCAATGGGCCGAAGCGCCAACCGAGGCGTGTGCCCGCAGATGTGCCGCCTGCCCTACGAACTGGTGGATGCCAGGGGGCAGCAGGTGGCTCCGAAGCGCCANTACCTGTCGCTGCGCGACCTGAACCAGAGTCAGAACCTCGAAGCCCTGGCCGATGCCGGTGCATCGTCGTTCAAAATTGAGGGCCGACTGAAGGATGCGCGCTATGTGACCAACGTGGTGGCGGCCTACTCNNGNCGNCTGGACGAAATCATTGCCCGCAACCCNGAAAAATATCACCGCGCTGCGTGGGGAAAATCGGACTACGGCTTTGAACCGGACCCTGACCGCACGTTCAACCGCGGATATACTTCCTATTTTCTCCGCCGCCCGCAATCCGGCCTGAAAATGGCCTCGCTGGACACCCCCAAGTGGGCCGGACGCCCCGTNGGCAAAGTAACCGGGGCTTACGATGCCAAGCGCGGATGCTTCCGCGCACGCCTCACCGATGAGCTTGCCAACGGCGACGGTCTCGGATTTTTCGATNCCGACCGTCATTTTGTNGGCTTCCGCCTGAACCGTGTGGCNGGNGATNTGCTGTTTCCNGCCCAACCGCAGCCCGAGTTGCGCCCAGGCANNACACTCTATCGCAACAANGACAAGGCCTTCTTTGATAAACTCGAGCGCCCGTGCGAGCGCCGCATAACAGTCGACTTCGAGCTATGGGAGGTGGATGAACAGTACTTTGCNATCCGTGCCACCGATGAGCGNGGNGCGTCGGCCGTATGCAATATTGAATGCGNACGCCAGGAGGCNCGCAGCGAGCAGACTGAGCAACGCCTGCGCACNTTGGGGCGCCTTGGCGACACCATCTATTCACTCGGCCGAGTGGATGACCGCCTGGGNNTNCGCTTCGTGGCNGCCTCGGTGCTCACCAACGCCCGCCGCGAGGTGCTTGAAATGCTCGGCCACGACGCAGCNGCNCGCTACNCTTNCGACCGCCGTCGCCCCGACCGCCTGGCTCCNGATGCCTTTGCCTCCGTGGGGCCTNTGGATTATCACTGGAACGTGGCCAACCGGNTGGCTCGCAAATTCTACGAAGNCCACGGTGCCACNGTCAGNGCTCCTGCCATCGAGGTGAAGCAGCCCNAGGGCGATGTGACTGTGATGACCACACGCTACTGCATCCGCCGCGAACTCGGCGCCTGTCTGCGTGAAAAAGATGCCAAGCGNCTGCCCTCGCCTCTGTTTCTGCGCAANGAGTCGGGCCTCTACCGCCTGGATTTCGACTGCGCCCGTTGCGGNATGAAAGTNGTGAAAACNGATAATTGAAAACCAACACACCTCTAATATTATGTTAAAGACCAAATCATTACTCATTGCGTTGGCTGTGGCCCTGCTGTCGTCGTGCTCTAAGCCTGACAACACGCACATTTACAAGGAGCTCAANGCAGTCAACAAAATGGTGTTCGCCACGATGGCAATCACCAAGACGGCCAAAATGGAAAGCTCGCAATGGTACACCGCCGGCAAGCGNCTCGCGGTGTACTCCTACGATTCCTACATGCGTGCCTACATTGACCTTTCGGAACTCCAGATGGACGACCTTGTGTTCGACGACGAGGCACGCACAGTGAAAGTGACGCTGCCACCTGTAATTACCGAAATCACAGGACGCGACATGGAGATGCGCAAGGAATACGATAATATCGGNTTATTCCGCGACAGCCTCGACTCCAAAGAACGCGCTGAAATCAAGGAGATTGCCAATGNCTCCTTCCGCGCCGANGTTGAGGATAACCCGGTGTTCCGGGCCCAGCTTACGGATGCGGCCAAGCGNAAAGCCCGCAAATACTTCGAAGCACTGTTCGANGCCAACGGNTACACNGCCAGCATCGATTTCAAATCCTCANTTCCTNTCAGCCATGAATAAGAAAGTGATGATAGCTGCGGTAGTTGCGGCGGTGGCGCTTGCAGCGNTTNTATATCTGTCATTCACCAAGCCCGAGAAGCACACGGATGTCCGCGAGGGATGGGTGAGCAANATAGAAACCATGGCACAGCTGTGCACGGTGGACCTCTACAGCGAAATGCCTATCCTCGACACTATCAACAACAAGGTGATGTTCGCCATCCAGAAGCAGCGAGGCAGNATATCCTTCGACCTCGAAAACCTGAAGATTGACGCCGANGGCGACACCGTGAAAATCACCCTATCGCCCGAAATCGTGGAGCTATACGANGCCACCGAGCCAAACTCGTGGGAGGTGATTGACACCAAGGCTATAGGTCGGCTGGCTGTTTTCCGCTCCGACCGCTTCAGCGACACCGAGGAGAATGCCCTGAAANCCAGGATTCAGGAGAAATCCAAGCGTCAGCTCTACCGCAACGGCACGGTCCGCCGCGCCCGCGCCGAAGGTGCCCAAAACCTCNGGTCCCTNATGGAGCAACTCTACCGCAAACCGGTTGTAGTCACCGACCCCACCCCCCAAGGCGCCCACTACNACCGATACAAATAAGACANTGTGAGGCNTTGTCGTAATGCGGAAACGCGTCCGTAGGACGCNGAATTATCGTAACCCACGCCGCCGAAGCTTGCGGAGGCGCCGTGGGACAGGTAAAAGACTAAAACAGGCGTCCGAAGGCCGCCGAAAAGGGTGACAATCTGCATTCTACCTTTTCGGCGGCCTTCGGACGCCATTGT
>JAAVFP010000002.1 GCA_014800735.1 Bacteroidales bacterium | reverse complement strand
CACCGTCACTGACAGCAACGGCGAATCGGAATCAGCATATTGCACAATCAAAGTGCCCGAAAATTCCGGGGTAGAGGACGTAGAAATTGCCGAGAATGCAATTGTAGAATATTTCACGCTTGATGGACTTCCTGCAGGAGTCGACCGCTCGATTCTCGCTCCCGGCATCTACATCCGCCGTCAGGGACGCGAAGTGAGCAAGATTATAATTAAGTAATATTTGAGTACAGACGAGATGTTGTTATCTAACCCCGCACGGAGCGCTTTCCGGCGTTACGTGTGGGGGATTTCGCTAAATAGCGGCTCAGGGTTGTAGGGACGTGCCTTCGGCACGTGTATTTGGTAATAAGCGTGTTATTGCATAGGAGCGGCGGAGCCGCTCCTGTTCTATAAAACCTATAGTTCTTTGGTCCTCTGGTCTAAACCGTTAGGTGCCTTGACCGCCGCTCTTGTTCAAAAAACTATNGTTCTCTGGTCNAAAAGAATNCCGCCCGTTGGTCACACAATTCACGACAAAACACACCATCCCCACCCGCACACNCNGNAGAGAAAAAATTTTTTTGGCCCGCAAATTCGGTGGATTGATTTATAAAGAGTAATTTTGCAGGTGAACTTTATGGATAACACAGGTGTTTGGATTGCAGTGCTCTCCATAAAAGTCTATTCATCACCAAAAATTCCTTGAAACATCGTGAATATCAAGGCGGCAATCAAGAAATCATTACGAGTGACACTCTGCGTGGTGTTCGCACTCATCCTCATACTCACGGGAACCGTTATAATACTGTACTCACCATGGTCGCAGGAGCTTATCCGGCAGGGCGTNGTGAAGAAGCTTTCGCAAGGCTCCACACGCCTCGACCTGGCCAGTTTCCGCCTNCNCTTCCCGCTNGACGTTGAGGCCGGAGGCGTGGCGCTNGTGACCGATGGCGACACCCTGATGGCCGCCGAGCACTTCAATGCCTCCGTGGCCCTCATGCCTCTGCTNNCAGGCAANGCCGAGATTACCGAGGCACGCGCCACCGGTGCGCGCTACAACATGGGGGCACCCGATTCGCTGATGTANATGACCATCGCCGCCGACAGCCTCGGCATCCGCCCCGCCTCAGTGCAGCTTGCCGATATGGCCATCAGCCTTGACGAGGNCACCATCCGCGGAGGCCGCCTGGGNATCTTCCTGCGCCCGGACACCTCCACGGCCCCCAAACCCGCCACTCCNCCCACCAAAATGAGCATNGCGCTCGGCAAAATNCGCCTTGAGGATTTTGACTACACCATGCGCCTGATGCCCAGCATCGACACCCTNAGCGCCCACGTGCCCGCNGCCCTGCTCNCCGGTGGCCATATCGACCTCCTGGGCCAGACTATCAAGTTGGGGCAGTTCACCGGCAGCGGNCTTGATGCGCGCTACATCGCCCCGGACAGCGCNGCCATCCTCAGTTCCGGACCCTACCCCACNCCCGAGCAACTTGCCATCCAGGCCAGAAACAACGACACCGTCGCACCCTGGACCGTGCAGATNGACACCATCGGCTTCAGCCGCAGCCGGGCGCTCTACGCCACNGCCGGCGTCGAACCGCTGCCGGGCCTGGATTTCACCTACATCCAGGTGAGCGATGTNGAGCTCGGCATCCATGATTTCTACAACCAGCAGACCACCGTNCGNCTGCCTCTCAACATTTCGGGCAAGGAGCGCTGCGGCGTTGACCTCGACATCGTNGGCGAGCTGGACATCGACTCCGTTGCCCTCGATTTCAAGAGTGTGAGCCTCACCACGGCCAACGGCACCAACGCCGCATTCAGCGGCAAGCTCGGCATGGGCGACATGCTCACCGATCCCTCCCTGCCCCTGCAGCTGCGCCTCCACGGCGTGTTCGANCCCACCGACCTTCAACTCATGTTNCCGGCCTTCACTCCCTATCTGGCCGGCATNCCTACNGCCGACGATGTTCAGCTCACCGCCGACCTGGACGGCACCACCGGCCGCCTCGACATCCAGGCCCTGGACCTGCAGCTAAACGGCTGCGTCAACCTNGGNGCCACCGGCTATGTNGAAAACTTCATGAACCCCGACGACATGGGCGCCGACATCACGCTGCGCGGCAACATCATCAACGTCAACTCGTTCAANAACAGNCTTCTTGACCCCGCCACNGCCAAAACCATCAAGGTTCCGCCCATGACCCTCAACGGCCACGTGACCATGCACGGCATGAACGTCAACGGTAATCTGGCCGCCCGCACCGGCAAGGGCGCCCTGCGCATGTTGGCCCGCTGGAACGGCAATGCCGAGGCCTACAAGGTGGACCTGGGCACAACCGTGTTCCCCATCCAGGCTTTCATGCCGCTGCTGGGCGTGGGCCCCGTAACAGCCACGGTGAAAGTGGATGGCCACGGCTACGACCCCTTCTCGCCCCGCACCGCAATCAATGCCGACCTCGACCTGAAGAGCCTTGAATACATGGGCGCAACCTACACCAACGTCACCGGCAACGTGAAGCTGACCGACGGCCGGGCTGATGTGGCGCTCCGCTCCACCGACCCCAACGCCGAGCTCACCCTCAATGCCGCCGGTAATCTCGACGGCAAGGTCTACAACTGGACCGCCGACATCGACGGCACAAACATCGACCTGTTCGCACTCAAACTCGCCACCGAGCCTTCAAGCCTTGAGCTCACCGCCAACGCCCAGGCCAGCATCGGCCCGGGCATGAACAATATCGACGCCCGCCTGGTGCTTCAGGACCTGTTCTACCGCAGCGCCACCGGCACCATCGGCCTCTCGGACGTGAATGCCCACCTCAACGGCACGGACAGCCTCGTCAACCTGTCGCTCACCAACCGCGACCTCTACGCCAACTTCACCTCGCCGCTCAGCCTCCAGGCTCTCGCCACCCGCTTCGGCAGTGTGGGCACACTCGTGGCGGAGCAAATCGGTGCCTATTCCATCAACATCGACACCCTGCAGCGCACTCTGCCTCCCTTCAACCTCACCCTCACCGCAGGCTCGTCGAACCTTATCAACGACGTGCTCGCACCCTCAAAAATGGCTATCCGTTCGCTCAACATGAGCGCCGACAACGACAGCACCCTCACCATCCTGGCCGGAGTGCGCCGCCTGCAGACGGCTTCGATGCTCATCGACTCCATCTACTTCGAAACCGACCAGTTCGCCGACAAGCTCATCCTGAACGCCGGCATCCTCAACCGCCCCGGCAATATGGACGAGTGGCACTCCGTGAACTTCCGCGGAATCATCGACCGCAACGACATGGTGGCACACCTGCACCAGGAGAACGTAAAGGGTAAGACGGGCTTCGACGTGGGCATGGCCCTCACGGCGCAGCTGGCCGACTCCACATTTATCCTCAACGTCCGCCCCTACGAACCCATCATCGGCTATCAGCCCTGGAGCGTCAACGAGGATAACTTCATTTCCTACAACCTCCCCGACAAGCACATCGACGCCAACCTGCACATGCACGGCGCCAACTCCTCGCTGGCCATCTTCACCGAGCACCCCGAGGGCGAACACAATCACGACCACGAGGGCGACCAGGACCAGGAGGACCTTGTGATTCAGCTCACCGACATCCACATTCAGGACTGGATTGCCTTCAACCCCTTCGCGCCCCCGGTCAAGGGCGACGTGAGTGCCGACGTGCGCCTCAACACCGTGGACAATCACCTGCTGGGCCGCGGCGATGTGGCTATAACCGACATGTTCTACGGCCGCGAGAAAGTTGCCGACATGAAGGCAGTGTTCGATGTCACCGCCGCACAGGGCGGTGCGCTCAACGCCAAGGCCGACGTGTATGTCAACGGCGAAAAGACCATGACTCTGGCCGGTGCGCTCAACGATTCCACCGCCACCTCGCCTCTGGCCATGGATTTCTCCATGATTCGCTTCCCCCTGGCCACAGCCAACCCCTTCATCCCCGGCACCGTGGGCAAGCTCCGCGGCGTGCTCAACGGCACCATGAAGGTTTCCGGCACCTCGGACCATCCTATCCTGGACGGCTGGATTGATTTCGACTCAACCGCCGTAAAGCTGGCCATCACAGGCCAGGAATACACCTTCAGCGAGGTCCGTATCCCCGTGGACAGCAGCCGTGTCACCTTCTCCGACTTCGAAATCATGGGCTGCAACGCCAATCCCCTGCACGTGAACGGCAATGTCGACATCTCGGATATGGCCGATATGAAGCTTGACCTCAGCCTGAAGGCCGACAATATGCAGCTGGTCAACAGCACCCGTGCCGCCCGCGGTGCCGATGTGTTCGGCAAAGCGTTCATCAACCTGGATGCCAACGCCCGCGGCTCCATGTCGCTGCTGCGTGTCAACGCCGACCTCACCATCCTGCCTGAAACCAACGTTACCTACGTGATGCCCGAGGCAACCTCCATGCTCTCCAGCCAGAGCAACGCCGACATGGTGAAATTCGTCAACTTCACCGACTCCGCAGCCGTGGCCCTGGCCGACTCCATCACCACCATGAGCACCGCAATGTTCCTGGATGCCTCGCTCAACATCAACGAGGGCGCTATTATAAATGTGTATCTTTCGGCCGACGGCAAGAACCGCGTGCAGCTGCAACCGCAGGGCACTGTGGACTACTCCATGTCGCCCCTCGACCTGGATGGCTCCCTCACAGGCCGAATCATCATCGACAAAGGCTTCGTGCGCTACACCCCGCCGCTGATTTCCGAGAAATACTTCACCTTCCAGGAGGGCAGCTATGTGGCCTTCAACGGCGACATGATGAATCCCACCCTCAACATCCACGCCGTCGATGTGCTCAAAGCCAACGTAACCCAGGAGGGCCAGAACTCGCGCCTGGTGGACTTCGATGTCAGCCTGGCCGTCACAGGAACGTTGAACCGCATGAACGTGGTGTTCGACCTCTCCACCAACGATGATATAACCGTGGCCAACGAGCTCGAAACCATGAGCCCCGAGCAGCGCGCCAGCCAGGCCATGAACATGCTCCTCTACAACGTCTACACCGGTCCCGGCACACGCGGCAACGCATCCCTTTCGGGCAACCCGCTGTTCTCCTTCCTGGAATCGCAGCTCAACACCTGGGCCGCAAACAACATCAAGGGCGTGGACATTTCCTTCGGCATCGACCAGTACAACCGCACCGTCGACGGTTCAAGCTCAAACACCATGAGCTACTCCTACCAGGTGAGCAAGTCGCTCTTCAACGACCGCTTCAAGATTGTGGTGGGCGGCAACTACTCCACCGATGCAAATGCCGACGAGAATTTCTCGCAGAACCTCATCAACGACATCTCCTTCGAGTACTACCTGAACGCTGCGCGCTCCATGTATCTGCGCCTGTTCCGCCACACCGGCTACGAAAGTATTCTCGAGGGCGAAATCACCCAGACCGGCGTCGGCTTCGTCTACCGCCGCAAATTGCAGCGCATCGGCGATATGTTCCTGCCGGTCAAGGTGGCCAAGGCGCGCGAGGAAGCCCGCGAACGCAAGGCCATGGAGAAACTCAACATTGATCACACCGACAGTAAGGACGAAAAATGAAACAAAGCCTCGCAATAACCATCATCGCAGCAGCGGCGCTCACCATCCTCGGCGCATGCTCCACCACACGCCGCCTGCCGGCCGACGAAACGCTCTACACCGGCGTGAAGAAAGTGGAAATCCGCCCCGACTCCGGCATGAAAGTGCCCGCCGGCATGGCCGATGCCATCAAGACATCGGTGGCCGTGGCGCCCAACAGCTTCAAGATTATGGACTTCAACGTCCCTATTCCCGTGGGCCTGTGGGTGTACAATAATATGGACGAGCCCAAGGGAGGCCTCAAGAAGAAGTTCTACGATAGGTTCGTGCAGGAACCCGTGCTCGTGAGCGACGTTCGCCCCGAAGTGCGCACGCACATGATTGAACAGATTTTGGACAACAACGGCTACTTCCGCGGCACCGCCACCTACGAGCTCATCAAAGGCAAAAATCCCCGCAAAGCCAAAATTCTCTATAACGTGGTCACCGGTCCCGGCTATCCCATCGACACTGTCTATATGCTGCCGGACACCACCCGCCTCAACGCGCTCATCGACTCTGTGGCCCGGCGCGACTCCTATCTGTCCTCTTTCCGCCCCCGCTACAGCACCGACTCGCTCAGCGTGGCCCGCACCCGCATCACCAACGCCCTGCGCAACCGCGGATACTATTTTTTCAGTCCTGAGTTCATCGAGTACCTGGCCGACAGCATCGCCAAGCCCGGCCAGATTGAACTCAAAATGATGATTGCCAAAAACGCGCCGCGCATCTCGCTGCAGCCCTTCAAAACTGGCAACATCACCGTCTATGTCGACCGCCAGAGCGGCCACGGACGCCCTGACACCTTCCAGCTGCAGCACGCCACACTTGTGCAGATGATGCCCTCCCGCCTGCGCCGCAGTGTGCTCAACGAGTGCATTGCCTTCCGCCAGGGGCGCACCTTCTCCGTGCGCAACATGGACCGCACTCAGACCAACCTTTCGCGCCTGGGCATTTTCAACAACATCGGCATCGAAGCGCACCCCGACAGCACCCGCTCCGATGGCCGCTACCTGAATGTGGACATCTACTGCACCTTCGACTCGCCCCTTGAGACCTCGCTCGAAGTCAACGTATCGTCCAAATCCAACAGCTACATCGGCCCGGGACTCAGCTTCGGAGTGACGAACAAAAACGTGTTCGGCGGCGGCGAGCAGCTGTCCGTAAAAGCCACCGGCACCTACGAGTGGCAGACCGGCAAAGGACGCAGCTCCATCTTCAATTCCTACGAAGTGGGCATCACAGGCTCGCTGGCATTCCCGCGTCTGCTTGCGCCCAAGTTCATTCCCCGCAGCCGATATCAGCTCAATTGGACCCGCTTCCAGCTCAACGCCGACCTGCTCAATCGCCCGCACTATTTCAAGATGGCGCAGTTCAATGCCTCCGTCAACTACGACTGGCGTTTCCGCCGCCATGTGCAGAACACCCTCACGCTCTTCAAGCTCACCTACACCAACCTCATCCACAGCACGGCCGAATTCGACTCCATCATGGCCGCCAACCCGGCCGTGGCACAGAGCTTCAAATCGCAGTTCATTCCGCAGCTGTCCTACTCCTACGTCTACGACCGCGCCTTCGGCCGCGACAACACCCTCAACTGGCAGTTCACCGTCCAGGAAGCAGGCAACGTTTTCTGGGCCATTTACGAGGCATGCGGTAAAAAGGGCGAGAAAAAACTCTTCGGCACCCCCTTCTCGCAGTTCGTCAAGGGCCAGTGTCAGCTGGTGTGGGGTCACCGCATTTTGACCGGCGACAACTGGATTGTCACCCGCCTTGCTGCCGGGGCGGCCCATGCCTACGGCAACTCAAGCCAGGTGCCCTACTCCGAGCAGTTCTATGTGGGCGGAGCTAACTCCATCCGCGCCTTCACCGTGCGCTCCATCGGTCCGGGCAGTTACCGCGCCCCCGAAGGACAGCCTCAGGACTACTTTGACCGCACCGGTACCTTCAAGTTCGAGGCCAATGTGGAGTACCGCTTCCCCATCTACGGGCCTCTTCACGGCGCCGCCTTCCTGGATGCCGGCAACATCTGGCTGCTCAAGGACGACCCCCTGCGTCCCGGCGGCACACTCAAGGGCTCGACATTCCTGCGCGACCTCGCTCTGGGCACCGGCGTGGGACTCCGCTTCGACATCAGCATGCTCGTGATTCGCGGCGACCTCGGCATCGGCATCCACGCACCCTACAACACCGGCCACGGCGGCTACTACAACATGGAAAGCTTCGGCAAATCCCTCGCCTTCCACCTCGCCATCGGCTACCCCTTCTGAAAAAAAGCCTCAGTTTCAGAGTGTGTTTTTACAGGAGAATATGTACCTCAGTAAACATTATAGACAGCAATAAGTAAGTGTTCAAAAAAGTTACTTAACTTTTTCTGCCGGCACTTGTAATATTTATATGTTAGAACTACGACGCGAACAGCTCAACCGCTACATCACCCCTCTGCGCGAGGGGGGCTCGCTGCCGGCCCTCGCCGAGGCCGACGACGGATTTCGCTATGTGGTGAAATTCCGCGGCGGCGGACATGGCTCAAAGGCTCTTATCAGCGAACTTATCGGCGGCGAGATTGCCCGGCGAGCCGGGCTACGTGTGCCTGAACTTGTGTTTTTGGACCTCGACGAGGATTTCGGCCGCACCGAGGGCGATGAGGAAATTCAGGACCTGCTCCGGGCCAGCACCGGCCTCAATCTCGGCCTTCATTTCCTGGGTGGTGCCCTGGCATGGGACGTTGCCGCCAACAGCCCAGACCCCTACGAGGCTTCAAGAATAGTGTGGGTGGATGCCTTCCTGACCAACGTGGACCGCACCGCACGCAACACCAATATGCTCATCTGGAACCGCGAGCTATGGCTCATTGACCACGGTGCGTCGCTGCTTTTCCACCACTCCTGGAACGGCTGGGAAAAAGCCGCCCTGTCGCCCTTCGCCTACATCAAGGACCACGCCCTGTTGCCCTACGCCGCACACCTGGAGGAAGTGGATGCCGAAATGCACCGCCTGATTATTCCCGAGTTCATTGACCGGCTTGTGGACCTCATCCCCACCGAGTGGCTCAGCCAGGCTTCGGAAACCGTATCGCCCGAAGAACAGCGCCACGTGTACCGCACATTCCTGAAAGAACGACTGTCAAACTCCAAAATTTTTGTCGACAATGCAATCACAGCCCGAAAAGCACTTGTATGAGTACGCCGTGGTGCGCTATTGCCCCAATGTTGAGCGCGAGGAGTTTGTCAACATCGGCCTGGTGATGATGTGCAAGCGCCGCCGCTGGTTGCGAGCCGAAATCGCCCTTGACCGCAACCGCATCATGGCCTTCACCCCGCAGGCCGACCTTGACAGCTTCGAAAAACAGCTTGAGGGATTCCTGAGTGTGGCCCGCGGCGACCGTTCGCCCATCGGCAGCCTCGAAGCCCACGAGCGTTTCCGCTGGCTCACGGCCGTGCGCAGTGCATCCCTCACCACATCGCGCCCACATCCGGGCAAAACAGCCGACCTCGACACCACTTTTGCCACACTGATGGACGCCCTGGTGCGTTGACACCGAAATGCCACATTTTTCAGCCTTTGTATTCCATTGACGGGATAAATCTGAAAAATTCTAATTTTTTCACCTCCCTCTTCATATAATTTATTGCAAGCATTTTCACTCCTACGAGTATCAAAATAGGCATCCTGCAAGCGCGGATGCCTATTTATTCTTATACGGTGCCCCAATCACCTGCCATCGTGCCGTTTCAAGCCTCCGGAGCATAGCCCCGGGGGCTTGCTTGCATTTTGCTCGTATTAGAAAATTTTATTAAATTTGCAACTCGTATATTCAAGGGTTTAAACCCGATATAAAGATACTGAAAATTATGAGCAAAGAATATAAGCGTACTCTTATTACAACGGCTCTGCCATATACCAACGGGCCGGTACATATCGGCCACCTTGCCGGCGTCTACGTGCCGGCCGACATCTACGCACGCTATCTGCGCCTTGCCGGGCGCCCTGTCACCATGATTGGCGGCAGCGACGAGCACGGTGTGCCCATCACCCTGAAAGCCCGCAAGGAGGGTGTCACCCCCCAGGATATCGTGGACCGCTACCACAAGCTCATCAAGGAATCCTTCGAGGGTCTGGGAATTTCGTTCGACATCTACTCCCGCACCACAAGCGACATCCACCACGACACCGCCTCGGAATTTTTCCGTCACCTCTACGACAAGGGCGAGTTCATCGAGCGCGAATCCATGCAGCTCTACGACCCCGAGGCCGGGCAGTTCCTGGCTGACCGCTACGTGACCGGCGAGTGCCCCCACTGCCACAACAAGAACGCCTATGGCGACCAGTGCGAAGCCTGCGGAACCTCGCTCAACGCCACCGACCTCATCGACCCCCACAGCACCATCACCGGCGCCGTGCCCGAACTCCGCGCCACAAAGCACTGGTACCTCCCCCTGGACAAGTGGGAGCCCGCTCTCCGCGAGTGGATTCTGGAGGGGCACAAGGAATGGAAATCCAACGTCTACGGCCAGTGCAAATCCTGGCTCGACATGGGCCTGCAGCCGCGTGCCGTCAGCCGCGACCTGTCGTGGGGCGTCCCCGTGCCCGTGGAGGGTGCCGAGGGCAAAGTGCTTTACGTGTGGTTCGACGCTCCAATCGGATATATCTCCAACACCAAGGAACTGCTGCCCGACTCATGGGAAACATGGTGGAAGGACCCCGAAACCCGCGTTATCAACTTCATCGGCAAGGACAACATCGTGTTCCACTGCATCGTGTTCCCCGCCATGCTCATGGCCTACGGCGACAACTTCCAGCTGCCGGACAATGTGCCGGCCAACGAGTTCCTCAACCTTGAAGGCGATAAAATTTCCACCTCGCGCAACTGGGCCGTGTGGCTCCACGAATACCTGGCTGACTTCCCCGGCAAGCAGGACGTGCTCCGCTACGTGCTCACAGCCAACGCACCCGAAACCAAGGACAACGACTTCACCTGGGCCGACTTCCAGGCCCGCAACAACAATGAACTCGTGGCAATCCTGGGCAACTTCGTGAACCGCGTGATTGTGCTCACCCACAAGTACTACGATGGTGTTGTACCCGCTGCCGGCGAGCTTCAGGACGTTGACCGCGAGGCATTTGCCGAAATGGCCCGCCTGAAGGAAGAACTCACCGAGAACCTCGAGAACTTCCGCTTCCGCGAGGCCGTGAAGGACGCCATGGGCTTTGCCCGTCTCGGCAACAAGTACCTCCAGGACTGCGAGCCCTGGAAGGTGATCAAGACCGACCCCGAGCGCGTAAAGACCATCATCAACGTCAGCCTCCAGATCTGCGCCTCCATCGCTATCGCCATGGAGCCCTTCCTGCCCTTCATGAGCGAAAAGCTTGTGAAAATGCTCGGCGGCGACAAAATCAGTTGGGACATGCTTGCCTGCACCGACCTTGTGCCCGCAGGCGCACACCTGGGCCAGCCCGAACTGCTGTTCGAGAAAATCGACGACGAGGCAATCAAGGCACAGACCGACCGCCTGGCCGCCATCAAGAAACAGAACGAAATTGCAGCCTTCAAGCCCGAACCCCAGCAGCCCGAGGTGAAAATCGACGACTTTGCCAAGCTCGACCTCCGCGTGGGCACCGTGCTTGAATGTGAGCGTGTGAAGAAATCCGACAAACTCCTCAAATTCAAGATTGCCGACGGCATGGGCGAAGGCCGCACCATCGTCAGCGGCATCGCACAGCACTACGCCCCGGAGGACCTCGTGGGCAAGCAGGTGGTGTTCATCGCCAACCTCGCTCCCGCCAAAATCCGAGGCGTTGAATCGCAAGGCATGATTCTGTCGGCTCTCAACGCCGACGGCTCGCTGCGTGTAATCAGCCCTTCGGCCCCGTCAACCGACGGCGCTCAGGTTAAATAACCCACACATGTGCCCCAAACGCTTATGAAACCACGTATTCTTATCGTATACACCGGCGGTACTATCGGAATGATCGAGGACCCTGTGAGCAAGGCTCTCAAGCCCTTCGACTTTTCGCATCTCCTCACCAATGTGCCCAAAATCAAGATGCTCGATTATGAAATCGACAACATCCAGTTCACCGAGCCTATCGACTCTTCGGACATGAACCCTACCTACTGGGAGCAGATTGCGCGCAGCATTGCCGACAACTACGATAACTACGATGGTTTTGTGGTGCTTCACGGCACCGACACCATGGCCTACACCGCCTCGGCCCTCTCCTTCATGCTCGGGAACCTCACCAAGCCGGTGATTATCACCGGTTCGCAGCTCCCTATCGGCGAGGTCCGCACCGACGGCGAGGAAAACCTTATCACCGCACTTCAGATTGCCGCCGAGCGCGACGAGGCCGGCAATCCGATGGTGCGCGAGGTGGCCATCCTGTTCGAAAACTACCTGTGGCGCGGCAACCGCTCCACCAAGCGCTCGGCCGACAATTTCAACGCCTTCAAAAGCAACAACTACCCCTACCTGGCCAAAATAGGTCTGGGCATATCCTTTGACCGCGACGCTCTCACCAAGCACCACCGAAGCCTGCCACTGGCGCCGCACTACCAGCTGGACACCAACGTTGTGGCTATCGAAATCTTCCCCGGCATCACCGAGCGCACCCTGCGCCACGCCCTGGACACTCCCGGTATCAAAGGTGTGGTGCTCCGCACCTACGGCGCCGGCAACGGGCCAACAGCCGAGTGGTTCCTGGCCGCTATCCGCGACACCGTGCGCCGCGGAATCGTGGTGCTCAATGTCACTCAGTGTGCCAACGGCGGTGTGCACTCCAACCGCTATGTGGCCGGCGACGTTCTTTCGGCCACAGGTATTATCTCGGGCCATGACCTAACATTCGAAGCCGCTATCACCAAGATGATGTACCTCTTCGGCCTCGGGCTGGACGCCGGCGAAGTGAGCCGCCGCCTTGCAATCCCCATTGCCGGCGAGCTCACCGTGTCGCAGAAATAAAAATAGTTTTACCATGCCCATCCTGCGCCGGATAGCACTCACCATCATGCTGGCCTGCCTGCTGGCAAATGCCGCACCGGCCTTGGCCAGCACCCGAACCCCGCTGTGGGAAGTGGTTGCCACAACCGATAGCGGCACCGCTGCGGCAACCGATGGCAGCAGCCCCGCGCTCGATGTCCGCACCGTCGGCGGCCAGGTCTACATCACCGTCGACAAGCGTTGCAAGGTGCAGGTGTTCACCATCCTGGGCCAGCTCGTCACCGAACGCACCGTGGAGTCCGGCACCATGCGCCTCACCCTCGGCAATCGCGGCATCTACATTCTCAAAGCCGGCGCCACCACCCGCCGTGTAAACCTCTGAAAGAATATGGACAACGTAGAAATCAAGATAATAAATTCGTCGGCCAACGCTCTCCCGGCCTACGCCACACCCCAGGCCGCCGGCATGGATGTGCGCGCCGCCCTGGCCGAGCCTGTTGTGCTGGCGCCCGGCGCCCGCACCCTGGTGCCCACAGGCCTGCGCGTTGAGCTCCCCGAAGGCTACGAAATGCAGATACGTCCCCGAAGCGGTCTGGCGCTCAAGCACGGCATAGCGGTGCTAAACTCACCCGGCACCATCGATGCCGACTACCGCGGCGAAATAGGCATCATCCTCGCCAACCTCTCCGCCGAGCCCTTCACCATCGCTCCCGGCGACCGCATTGCCCAGATGGTGATAGCACGCTATGCCCACGCCCGATGGGTGGAAACCGATCAACTGTCAGGCACCGAGCGCGGCGAGGGCGGCTTCGGCCACTCCGGTCGCAAATAAGTAACTCACTTCACAATCAACACATTGAAGCACACCAACCGTTTTCTCCTCGTTTTTGCAGTTGTCCTGATGGCAGCCGGTATGTTTGCGGCCGAGCGTCGCACGGACGACTCCGTCAAAAAGGCCGAATTCATCTTCATGGAAGCCTCGGCAGCCTACTCCGAAGGACGCCTGGACGACTACTACATGCTGTTGCGCCGCGCGGCCTCGCTCAACCCCTCCGATCCCTTTATTGCCGGAGCTCTCGCCGAAATCGAAATCGACATCCCCGACTCGGCCATAGCCACCAATGCCTACGCCGGCCTTAAGGAGCGCTTCTATGCCATGCCGGCGTCGGATGAGTTTGCCAACAGCTACATCTCAGCCGCCCGCAACCAGGGCCGCTTCACCGATGTGGTTGAAGCCCTGCAGCTGCTCACCGCCATCCACCCGGACCGCACTTCGCCCGCCAGCATCCTGGCCGACTCCTACGCCGAGCAGGCCGTCCGCACCACCGACGAAGCTCTGGCCGACTCAGCCGTGGCTCTCTACAACAAGATGCTGCTCAAGCAAGGCTTCGTGCCCTACTTCTTTGCCCGTAAACTGGCCGTCTACCAGCAGTTCGGGCGCGACTCAATGATTGTTTCCGAGCTTGCCCACCTGGGCAGTACCGCTCCGCTCGATGCGCAGATTCAGCTGTTCATCGGCCAGTGCTTCGCGTCAATCGAGGAACCCGACTCCGCACTCTACCACCTTGGCCGGGCCGAGGCTCTTGACTCCACCCTGGTCGAAATCTACCCAACCCGCGCCACAGTGTACCAGCACGAGGGCATGGACCGGGAATACGAGGACGAAGTGGTGCGCGCCGTGGACATGCCCGCACTTCCCTACGAAACCAAAATTCAACTCTGGGGCGAATACATGCAGCAGAACGCCTCCGACTCCACCAAAACCGAGCTAATCAAAAAACTGTTCGGAGTGCTTGAAAGCGACCACCCCGACGAGCCTGCGCTGCACAACGTGTACGGCAGCTACCTCCAGTATATAAAGGACATCGACGGCGCTATCGAGCAATTCGACTACACCACCAATCTGGACCCTACCAGCCTTGAAAATTGGGACCTCCGCATCAATGCCTACACCTCCAAGGGCGACCCCGCCGAAATTGAGCGCGTAGCCCGCGAGGCCCTCGACCATTTCCCCGACCTGGAGCAGGTGCGCTTCCTCATGGCTATCTCCATGGCTCTTCAGGGGCGCGATGCTGAAGCCGTAGCGATGATTGACACCATCCGGCCCACGTCCGACCGCTCCAAAATGTGGGCGTCGTCGGTCTACGAAATGCACGCCTCCGCAATCCAGAACGATTCCATTGAGCTGGCTCTGAAATACTTCGACAAGGCCACAACGCTCAACCCCGAGAACTACAGCGCTCTCAACAACGGCGCCTACATGATGGCTGTGAAAGGCATTGACCTCGATAAGGCCGAAATCAATTCGATGATTGCCGTGGCATCCGACTCGTCCAACCCCACCTACATCGACACCTATGCCTGGGTGCTGTTCAAGAAGCAGGATTTTGCCAAGGCGCGCGAGCAGATTGACCTGGCCATGCGTCTGCTGGGCGTCCTGCCGCCCAATCCCGGCGAGGTACTGCCTGAAATCGACCCCGAAATGGCCGATATGCAACTCACTTGGGAACTCTTCGACCATGCCGGCGACATCCACTATCTGACCGGCGACCACGACGGAGCCTTCGAATTCTGGCAGAAAGCCCTGGAGTTGGAGCCCGACGACGAAATACTTCAGAAAAAAGTTGCTAACAAAGCATATTATGCACGATAAGCCATGAATCGAATAAAACTACTCATAATAATTGCCTTGGTGTCGGTCATGGCACTGAACTCCTGCAAAAGTTCCAAATCGGCCGCACCCTCCACCACTCCGGTCGCACCCGAAGTAGTTGAGCAGAAACCTGTCGAAACCCTCGCGGCCACCTATGGCCGATGGACCGACGTGAAAATGCCCCTGAAAATCGAGTTGCAGCAACCCACCAAATTCTCTGTCTCCGGCAACCTCACCATGACAGCCGGGCAAGCCATCGGCATTTCGCTCCGCATGTTCGGCATGGAGGTTGGCAATGTCTACGTCGATGCCGACTCCGTGCTTGCCGTGGTTAAACCCATGGGCATGTTCTATGCCGAGTCAACTGCCAAATTCACCGCCGCCGCTGGCTTCGGACTCCCCGACATCCAGACCCTCCTGCTCGGCCGTGCCTTCGTGCCCGGCAGCGGACAGCTCAACGCTGCCATGGCTCCCGATTTCAAGGCCGAGCGCCTGCCCGATGCCGAGTATCTGCTCATGCCCGCGGTGCAACCTGATGGCTACGGCTACTTCTACACCGCCGAGTTCGGTTCGGCTCCGGTTGCAACCGGTCTGGCTGTGGAAATTTCCGGTCACAATCCGGTTCTTTGCAACTTTGCCGATTTCCGCACAACGCCCGCCGGCACCGTGGCCGAAAAAATCCGCCTGCGCGCTTCGGTCCGCGACCATAATCTGGAATGTAGCCTCACCACCAACGCTGCCAAAGCCGAGTGGAACAAGGGCAATGCCGTGCGCCGCCCATCCATTCCCTCAGGCGCCCGCCGCATGACCACTGCGCAACTCCTCAGCATGCTAAAAGGACTATGAAACGACTGCTCGCTGTTGTACTGACGATTCTCACCCTGGCTGCAGGCTTTGCCGCCGCCCCGAAACGCACGTCGAAAACCGTACGCCAGGAGCGAGCTGCCACCTCAAAAAAAATCGACAACACCAAGCGACAGATTCAGACCAATATCGAGGATACCCGCCGCGAACTCAACCGTCTCACCCTGCTCCAAGGTCAGATTTCGGAGCAGAACGCGCGCATTGCAGCCATGAAGCGCAGCGCCGACTCCGTGAGCCGTGTGTCCCGCCTTATGGCCGATTCCGTTGCGGCCACCGAGGCGCGGGTGGAAACCCTGCGCGGCTCCTACGCATCGGCACTGCGCACCATCCGTAGCCAGCGCCAGACAACTTCGACCACAGCGTTCATTTTCTCATCGTCCTCAGTCAGCGAGGCTTACCGCCGCATCCGCTACCTGCGCGAACTGGGCAAGTGGCAAACCGAAAAAGCCCGGGCACTCCGCTCCGAGGCCGCCAAACTCGAAGCCGCCAAGGAGCGACTCGACTCCACGCGCGCGCGCCTGGACGTCACCATCCGCGGCATGGAAAGCGAACGCGTCAAGCTACAGGAAAACGTGACCATGGCCTCCGACCTTGTGGCCTCGCTCAAGCGCCAGGGCAGCAACCTCAACAAAGTGCTGGCGCAGCAACAGGAGCAAGCTCGCAAACTGGACCGCGAGCTGGACCGCATTATCGAGGAGGAAATGCGCAAGGCAACCCAGGAGGAGGAGGCTAAACGCAAAGCCGCCGAGGAAGCCCGCGCACAGCAGCAGGAAGCCGAGCGCCGCGCCGCCGAGGAGAAAAAGAATGAAGAAAAGTCCAAAAAGGATAAAAAGGACAATAAGAAAAAGGACAAAAAGAAGGATAAGAAAGGCTCCACCAAGGATAAACCCGCCGAAACTCCGGCAGCAAAACCCACTGCTCCGGCCGCCAAGCCTCAACCCCAGCCCGCAGCCAAACCCGCAGGGAATTTCGCCGACCAGAAAGGCAAGCTGCCGAGCCCGGTGGATGTGGCGGCCACGGTGACAGGAACTTTCGGGCGACACACTCACTCCGAGTTCTCCAAGGTTGAACTGGTGAACAACGGCATCGATTTCGAAGCCCCCTCGGGAGCCTCCGCACGCGCCGTGTTCCCCGGAGTGGTGTCGATGATTATCGTGATGGATGGCTACCAAAACGTGGTGCTGGTGCGCCACGGCGAGTACCTGACCGTATATGCCGGCATCGAAGAGCTGTCCGTGCGCAAAGGCCAGGAAGTGGCCGCCGGGCAGATACTCGGTCGCCTCTACTCCGACCCCGCCGACGGCTACCGCACCCGCCTGCACTTCGAAGTGCGACACGAAAAGGAAAAACTTAATCCGGCCGACTGGCTCCGATGAATCAGCCCAAAAAACTATCGCCAACCACTGCCAAGATACTCAAAGCGCTGAGTATCTTCGGCGGTGTGCAGGTGGTCACTATCCTCTGCTCCATTGTCCGCACCAAGCTTGTGGCCATCTGGCTCGGCCCGGTGGGCGTAGGCCTCATCAGCATCTACAACCAGACTATCGACCTTTTTTCATCCACCACTCAGCTCAACCTCCGCCAGAGCGCCGTGCGCGATTTGTCCGAGTCGCGCTCCGCGCCCGACCGCGTGGTCGGCACCGTGCGCATCCTTGCCTTGCTGCTTGGCATTGCGGGCACTGTTCTCATGCTCCTCGCTTCGTCATTGCTTGGCATCGCCGCCTTCTCCGATTTCTCCCACACTCTCCCGTTCGTGATTCTTGCGCCCGTCATGCTCCTTTCGTCCGTAGCATCCGGCGAATGGGCTGTGATGCAGGGGTTGGGACGCCTTAAACGCCTGGCTAAGAGCACGCTCTACGCCGCACTGACTGCAACGGTAATCGCCGTGCCGCTGTTCTATTTTTTCCGCCTGAACGGCATTCTGCCCGTGCTTATCACCTTTGCAGTGTGCAACTGCGCCTACGCTCTGGCTTTTAACCGTCCTTACCGCACCTACGCCCTCACATTGCGCCAGGCACTGAGCGCCGGAAAGCCAATGTTGTCGCTTGGTGCCTACATGACCGTCAGCTCCATCGTCACCACCCTGGCATCCTACATTTTCATCGCCTGGCTCAACCGCTCGTATTCAACCGGCACTGTCGGCCTCTACCAGGCCGGCTACACGCTGATTAACTCCTACACCGGACTGATATTCACGTCCATAGCTATGGAGTACTATCCTCGCCTGAGCGCCTCGGTGCGCTCGCGCATGCGCACCGAAATCCTTGTGGCCCATGAAATCAGCGTGGCCCTCTGGGTACTCCTGCCAATAGTCATCGCCTTTATCTGCTGCCGCAGCATGATTGTGGATATTCTCTACAGCAGCCGCTTCGAAGCCATCCTGCCCTACCTCGCCATCGGGATCATCGGCATTTTCTTCCGCGCGCTGTCGTGGTGCATGGCCTTTGTGATTATTGCGCGTGGCGACGGGCGCGCCTACATTCTCACCGAACTTTCAAGCGCCGCCATCTACCTTGCCCTCAGCATCCCGGCCTATCGCTACGGCGGCTTCGCCGCCCTGGGGGCAGCCTATGTGCTGTGGTACGGCGCCTACTGCGCCATCACCTGCGCCGTGTGCCGCCGCCGCTACGGCATGCGCCTGCGCGGCAGCTCTCTGCGTCTGCTGCTCGCCACAGTCGGAGTAGCCATCGCGTGCCTGCTGCTGTGCGAACTCATCGGCAACTGGCTCACCCTCGCCATCACCCTTCCCCCCTCCGCCTGGCTCGCCTACAAAAACATCCTCCGCCGCTAACCGCTACCCATATTTCCAAGCTCAAAATCAATAAAAGAACTTATTTCACATACAAATGAGCAAATATTCGGAAAAATTTTTGCTCAAATGAAAGGCAAGCCTTATATTTGCGAAACCAAGCGGAATTTCTTCATAATCCTTTTTCACCTAAATCTAACAAATGAAGTCTAAACCTATCATTTTTATCATCTTTTGCTTTTGCTTTTTGATAAGTTCTACGAAAGCTGAAGTAAAACTCATATCAAATCCTAAAGACATAAGATTTGATACAATCCCTTACATGGTATATAATCCAAATTTTGAGAAAGCATACAATGAATTAGCAGATATGCTTGACGGTAAAATACCCTATTCACTTAAACGTGCCGAATATCTGGTTGAATATGCGCATTATGATGGTAAGATTGACTATGCTAAATTTTGTCACGATATTGACAGTATTGTAAAAGTCCTAAATTATTTTATTGATATAAATAATATAAGGCAATATCGGACAGCCCCAAATTTCGCAATCTTCGAGTACTTTACCAAACCGAGTATGATGAACGGAAACCGTAAATTTTCCTATGATTTTGATGATGCCATCGGAGAAAAGGATTTTTCTGTGTATATGGCATCTAATCTGATAAAAACACACAAAGGTCAGTGTTTTTCTCTGCCTATGCTGTACAAAATATTATGCGATGAATTAGGTTCTCAATCGGCATTTGCACTCGCACCCATGCATATGTACATCAAGCATATAGGCGAAGATGGTAAATGGGTGAACATTGAACTGACAAATGGAACATTTTCCAGCGATGAATGGATTATGGAATCTATGCATGTTACTCCCGAGGCTAAAAAAAACGGTGTATACATGGTTGCTCTAACCGATATGGAGAATGTTGCACTACTGATTAATTTACTTTCTAACGTATATCTGCACAAGTATGACAGTTACGATTATTTTGTGGAAAGAGGTGTAAATAAAGTTCTTGAAAATTTTCCGAATTTGTGCGAAACACTTGTCCTAAAGCACAACTTGCTTAGAGAACGAGGAGTAACCTATCTTGATCTATTCGGCCCTGACGGGAGTCATTTCCTTGATAATGACTACGAGGAATACCAAAGAGTATCTATTCGTTTAGCTGAATTAGGTTTTTATGATTATTCTTTGGAGGATTATTATGAGAGGATGGAAGAAGGCCGACGTTACACCCAAGAACATGAAGCAAGCTATGAATAATATAATTATAACATTGACACTAATAATCGGTATTTCCGGCGTTGCTTTTTCGCAAAAGAATATGGAGAGTCCATACGCAATTTTCGGAGACCGAACCCCCGTCCGCGACGTAGAGCACACCAGCATGGACACTCCTTGGCAAATTTACGTTCTTTTGCCAGACTCAACCATAGCTAAGATGGAACTCTGCGGTGAAAACTTAGTATTAACGGATTGTGAGAAAAATGTCCTTGCCAAATTTAGAATATCAAACACTTCAAAAGCTCTCTTTTCAGGAGCTGACCCGAAAGCAGCCGAAATGCCATCGGCATCACCCTACTCCTACTGTTTTGGGAACCCAATCTTATTTGTGGACCCAGACGGAGAGGAACCGACACCTTATCAATCGGCACTTATGTGCAGCGCTGTTTACCGTGATCATACCATTCAAAAGGGAGAAATACATTCGAATTTTCAAATTTTATTAAAGGAATTACAAAACGAAAAGTGGTATGTATACCACGGCTTTGACAAGAAAATCCAATTGAATCACCGAGCCAAAACCAATATTGGTATGCAAGCAATGATTTTTTATCGGGACAATGATGGAACGAAAGAATACGCACTTGTGTTTGCGGGCACAAATTCATTGGAAGACATGTTCGAAGATTTATCTCAATTATATGGTTATAGCCCCCAAGTAAGTATGGCACTCAAGGCCGTAAAGCAATTAAAAACTCTTATCGGTGATTCTGAATTAACAGTACTGGGTCATTCCTTTGGAGCTGTCCTGGCATCTGCGGCAAGTATGAAAACTGGAATAAAAGCTATAACTTTTAATCCTGCCGTAATAAGCAAACCGACCAAGTTTTTCCATGGGCTTAGGGGAGAAGGGAATATTGTGAATTATATTGAAAGTTCTTCAACAATATTCGGTATTCAACGAACAGCTGATTACGTCACTCTGGGACAAAGTTTTTTGGGATTGCATGCTCCTGGTCAAGTCATTCCAATTGACGTCAACTTTTTCCTCACCCATGGTATCGATGGAATTGTAAACGCCTTAAAAGCGCGAAAGTGAAAAAATTCTGTATCTTTTTTTTTAGAATAATACTCATTGGCATTTTTTTTCTGATCCTGAAAGATTGCTTTGGGCTTTTTTATATCCGGATGACCCATTTATCGGAGGATGAACTGGAATGGGTGAAAGGTCCTGCGAAATATGAAACGGGCATTTTTGAATCGGATTATAAAGAAGGGGCATCATATTCCCGTGATTTCTGGAATATATCAAATGCCACGAGCCATATTTATCTGAACTCAAATATCGAAAAAGGCGGCCAATGGGAGTATGAGGCTTGGAGCAAATATTTCTACTCTGTAAATTTGCCAAAATATAAAACGAAGCTGAGTGGATTCTTCGAAGCAAGAAAATCTCTTAAAAATGATTCGTTAATTTTTGAATGTGAGTTCAATGAAAGATTATCTACAAATAAGCAACCCCTTAAAATTCAAGATGTCGAAATACGTGGAAAACGATTTAATAACTGTATAATAATTGACAGCTTAAACTCTGAATATCAATCTAATTCCAAGAGTATAAGCTATCCGGTCTGTTGCTATATTATCAGTAAAAAATATGGTTTAATATATTTCAAACTTGAATCCGGCGAAGAGTATTACCGAAAATTCCATGAGGTTACGGATACCATTCAAAGACATTAAGGCGATTATCCGGCGTGAGTGACAGTAAGCCAACATGCCTTTAGCGTCGCGCGGTGTCGTGGTGCGTGGCATTCGTGATTATTGCGCGTGGCGACGGGCGCGCCTACATCCTCACCGAGCTTTCAAGCGCCGCCATCTACCTTGCCCTCAGTATCCCGGCCTATCGCTACGGCGGCTTCGCAGCCCTTGGCCTCGCCTACGTGCTGTGGTACGGCGCCTACTGTGCCATCACCTGCGCCGTGTGCCTCCGCCGCTATGGCATGCGCCTGCGCGGCAGCTCCCTGCGTCTGTTGCTGGGCACAGTCGGAGTAGCCATCGCATGCCTGCTGCTGTGCGAACTCATCGGCAACTGGCTCACCCTCGCTATCACCCTCCCCCCTCCTCCTGGCTCGCCTACAAAAACATCCTCCGCCGCTAACGCGCAGTGCACAGGCGTAGGGACGTGCTTTTGGCACGTAGGCGTTAACATGCTGACTACCAGGCACACGTGCCAAAGGCACGTCCCTACAACCACGAGCCAAAATAAAGCCCAAAAGCGCCGCAGCCGCATCTTAATGAGAAACCCCACACGCATTGTGGGGGGAGGACTGATAGAGCGTCAGAACTTCGGAGAAGCGATGTAGCTCATCCTGAGTAACGCTGCATCGTATATCATTCGCCAACCTCTCGCTAAGACGCGACTATGCCGCTTGCTGAGGCATTTGAGGCAGAAGCTATCCTTTTATATCATAGTGGCACAAAACCGTACACCCGGATCGGACTTCCTCAATTAATTCCCGGCATCTATCCTCGGAAAGTTTGATTTTCTTGCCGACTGCAATAAAATCAGACAATCGTGGATGCCCGGTACCGTTGACGGAAGTAGCGTGTTCTCCGTTGTAGCCTTCTGTGCAAAGGGTAAGGTCGTATGCAGGTGCAAGTCGCCACCTCCATGTCTTTAGATCATTATCCCTGAGAACATAGAAACTGAAATTCTTACAATGGTCATCTTTGTTATCAGTGAGGTAATTGAACAGCATTCTGCGATACATCTGCTCGACATCTTCACGACTTTGGG
>JAAVFP010000001.1 GCA_014800735.1 Bacteroidales bacterium | reverse complement strand
CTACTGATGAATTTCGATTTACTCACATCAATCAATCACTCATCGGGTGCGAAGAGCTTCATAATCCCTGAGCACCACCGCCCGAAGGACATTGATTGTTTTCCAGCTCTCATAAACGCAATCAAGCATTGCAACACCATATCGTTTGATTATAAATTGGTTAGGAAATACAACCGGATTATTCACAAACTTGTGGCTCCCTATTTCCTGAAAGAATCCTTAGGACTGTGGTATGTCATAGCAAAGGATGAAAGCGGTGCGATGAAATCCTTTGCCGTTGACAGAATTTCAAACCTCGAGATTCTGGAAGATTCATTCACAAAGGATGGCGAAATAAATCCCGACGCGCTTTTCAAGCACAGCTACGGTATCTGGGATGATGAAAGTATACCTATCGAGGAAATTGAACTCTCATATTCTCAACTCGATGGTCATTTTCTGAAATCAACTCCGCTGCACCACTCACAGCAGATATTGGTGGACAACGACACGGAATTTCGTATCAGGCTCAACCTTCGCATAACAAATGATTTTGTCATGGCTTTGCTTGCCCGGAGTAATTCCCTGACAGTCATTAAGCCTCTCACTCTGCGAAAAAGGATAAATGAAGTTTACGAACAAGCTCTCCTGAGGAATAAGATATGAAAAGCTTCAGTACTCTCTTACATAACGCTCTTTTCCCCTCAACAAGAGTATACCATGACCAAAATGGAAATTTTCGAGGTACGAGCACTGATATCACTCCATGGTTAGTCCTGCTCGGCCGAATATGGGGAGGTGCCCTTTGGTTATATCTGATATTAACACCCCTCCTTGCCCCAGTCTATTTCATGTTCGCCCAATGGTACTGTAAAAAATACGATGCTGAGAACATGGCTGAGGACCCTAAAGGATGGCCGCAGGAGAAAAGACAGATTTTAAAAAATCACCGTAATATTTTAATTGGATGGATTATGTTCATGCTCTTAGGGTGGTTTACCGATTGGGGACAAAAAGATTACTCAAGCAGCCAGACTCCGATAACTTCCACTCATTTGCCCATCACTTGGGACCCATCAAACTATATCGACCCGTATAAACAATATAAAGAATCCCATTAATCTTAAGTATATGTCAGAAAGAAGTTCAAAAATTACAATCCCGGAGGCCGATGGCTTCGTCGGCTTTATCTCGGTTGCCCAACTCCGAAACGATATAGGCCGCGTACCAACCACCGGAGGCATATATATCGTTGTGCGTGATAGTGATGTGTACCCGACGTTCCTCGAAATAGGAACAGGTGGTTTCCACAAAGATAGGGACCCTAACGTACCAATCTCAACCCTGGAAGCCAACTACGTAACTGACAGCAAAATAATGTATATAGGCAAAGCAACAAGCCTTAGAAAACGCGTGCTGGATTTGCTCCGTTTTGGAGCAGGAGCCTCTGTCGGACACTATGGTGGCCGATTACTGTGGCAACTCGCTGATTCCAACGAGTTACTGATTGCCTGGAAAGAAACCCCTAATGAAGACACGAGAGAGGTGGAGGCCACCATGCTGAAAGATTTTGCAGCCACGCATGGCTGTCTGCCATTTGCCAACCTGAAATTCTGAAAACACCCCGGGCCCGTCGTCGCGACGGGCCCGGGGTGCTCATTATCATTAACCAATCTAATCTATTTTTTCAGTAGTAGTTCATCTTTTTGTCTTTCGACATTGCAAATTTAGGGCTGATTTTGCGGGTAGCAATATTTTTAATGTAAATAAATGTTAATGTGGATTATTTATTAGTTCTAAATATTTACAATTCTGATTTACTGCTATTTACAAGCGACAAAATTTATTACAAATTTGTTACACACGATTTTTAGTCACTTTATTGTAACAATTTTAACCATTGAAATGAATCTGATTCCCGCTCGTGGCGGATATGATGGCAATGATTAGGAGGAAAGCTCTTCCGGGCAATATATTCCACTATATATAAAAGAAAGACATCGAAAAATTTTGCAGTNCGAAAAAAAANTNGTACCTTTGCGGCGCAAAACAATACAAAACCAAATTAATAATTATCAATGGCAACAAAAATCCGTTTACAACGTCATGGTCGTAAGAACTATGCGTTCTATCCGATTGTCATCGCCGATAGCAGGGCACCACGAGATGGTAGATTTATTGAAAGGATAGGTTCTTATAATCCGAACACTAATCCTGCTACAATTACTCTTAACTTCGAGCGGGCTTTGTATTGGGTGACCAACGGTGCTCAACCCACCGACACCGTACGTTCCATCCTCAGCAATGAGGGCGTCCTCCTGATGAACCACCTNATGGGCGGTGTAAAGAAGGGTGCGTTCGACGAAGCAGAAGCTCAGCGCCGCTTCGCAGCGTGGAAAGCTAAGAAAGACGCTAAAGTAGCAGCCGACAAGACTTCGATGGCTGATCAGCGCGAACTCGCTGCCAAGCAGCGCCTCGAGGCTGAAACAGCTCGCAACAAGGCTAAAGCCGAACTCGTNGCAAAGAAGAAAGCTGACCTGGCCGCTGCCGCNGCCGCCGCAGCTGCCGAACAGGCTCCTGCNGCTGAAGAAGAAGCTCCCGCAGCTGAATAATTCTTTCGAAGCTATAGCCGAGGCCGGCCCCGCGCCGCTCAGCTGACCCGATAAAAAAGGGTGTGTCCGCCGCTTAGCTGCCGACACACCCTTTTCTACTTTTAAGCTAACCTTATTAGGAGTCGTCGCACTGCGGTGTCCTGATTCTTATACCAATTCTAATATTTTCCCAATGAAAAAATTCAAGGAATATGCGGGGTTGAACCTCAGCGATATAAATAAGGAAGTCCTTGCCGACTGGAATGCCGCCGGTCTTTTCGAGAAAAGTGTGGCACTGCGCGAGGGCGCACCCTCGTTCGTATTCTTCGAAGGGCCCCCTTCGGCCAACGGTATGCCCGGCATCCACCATGTGATGGCNCGCACAATCAAGGACCTTTTCTGCCGCTACAAAACCATGCAGGGCTTCCAGGTGAAGCGCAAAGCAGGTTGGGACACCCACGGTCTNCCCGTGGAGCTTGGCNTTGAAAAGACCCTCAAAATCAAGAAAGAAGATATCGGCAAGACCATCTCCGTCGACGAGTACAANGCTGCTTGCCGCCGCGAGGTGATGAAATANACCCAGGAGTGGGAAACACTCACCAACAAGATGGGCTATTGGGTGGACATNACCGACCCCTATATTACCTACGACAACCGCTACATCGAGTCGGTGTGGTGGCTTCTGTCGCAGCTCTACGCCAAGGATTATCTCTACAAAGGCTACACCATCCAGCCCTATTCGCCGGCCGCAGGCACCGGCCTGAGCTCGCACGAGCTCAATCAGCCCGGTTGCTACCGCGATGTGAAGGACACCACCTGCACCGCGCAGTTCACACTGCTTGACACCATCCCCGCCATGGAAGGCTGGGGCAAAGCGTGCATGCTGGCCTGGACCACCACCCCCTGGACTCTGCCTTCGAACACCGCACTGTGCGTAGGCCCCAACATCCGCTACGCCATCGTGCGCACCTACAACCCCTACTCCGGCGAGCCCATCACCGCCACCGTGGCCGAGGCATTGGTGGACAGTGTGTTCAACCCCAAAGCCAAGGAAGTTGCGCTTGATGACTACAAACACGGCGACAAGCTCGTGCCCTACGAAATCGTCACCACCGTCGAGGGCAAGGACCTTGTGGGTCTGCGCTACCAGCAGCTCATCCCCTGGGTGAACCCCGGCGAGGGTGCTTTCCGCGTGATTCCCGGCGACTACGTGACCACCGAGGACGGTACGGGTATCGTGCACATCGCCGGTACTTTCGGTGCCGATGACCTCCGTGTGTCCAAACAGAACGGTATTCCCCCGCTGCACCTGGTGGACCGCGACGGCAACCTCCGCCCCATGGTTGACCTCAGCGGCCGTTTCTTCCGCCTCGAGGACCTCGACCCCGAATTCGTGGCCAAGATGGTTTCCGAAGAATACAAGGATTGGGCAGGCAAGTACGTAAAGAACGCCTACAACCCTGATGCCGATGAAAATACCGAAACTCTCGACGTTGAAATCTGCATGTACCTCAAGCAGGCAGGCAAGGTGTTCAAAATCGAGAAACACGTGCACAACTACCCCCACTGCTGGCGCACGGATAAACCTATCCTCTACTACCCTCTCGACAGCTGGTTCATCCGTTCCACCGCTGCCCGCGAGCGCATGATGGAACTCAACGATACCATCCTGTGGAAGCCCGCAGCAACCGGTTCGGGCCGCTTCGGCAAGTGGCTGGAGAACCTCCAGGACTGGAACCTGTCGCGCAGCCGTTTCTGGGGCACTCCCCTGCCCATCTGGCGCACCGAAAACGGTGCGGAGGAAATATGCATCGGCAGCGTAGAGCAGCTCTACAATGAACTGGATAAATCGGTTGCCGCAGGCTTCATGCCCTCCAACCCTCTGCGCGACAAAGGCTTCGTGCCCGGCGACTACTCCAAGGCCAATTACGAGAAGATTGACCTCCACCGCCCCTACGTGGACGATTTCATCCTTGTGTCCGAATCCGGCAAGCCCATGCGCCGCGAAACGGACCTCATCGACGTGTGGTTCGATTCCGGCTCCATGCCCTACGCCCAGATGCACTACCCCTTCGAGAACAAGGAACTGGTGGAAAACGGCACCGTGTTCCCCGCCGACTTCATTGCCGAAGGCGTGGACCAGACCCGCGGCTGGTTCTTCACCCTGCACGCAATCGCCACCATGGTGTTTGACCGTGTTTCCTACAAAGCGGTGATTTCCAACGGTCTGGTACTCGACAAGAAAGGCGAGAAAATGTCCAAGCGCAAAGGCAATGCCGTGGATCCCTTCGAAACCATCGAGCAGTTCGGCTCCGACCCCGTGCGCTGGTACATGATTGCCACCTCGTCGCCATGGGACGACCTTAAATACGACCCGGACGGTGTGAAGGAAGTTGCGCGCAAGTTCTTCGCAACCCTTTCGAACACCTACAACTTCTTCGCTATGTATGCCAACGTGGACGGTTTCACCGGCCAGGAGGCTGAGGTTCCTGTGGATGAGCGTCCAGAAATCGACCGCTGGGTGCTGTCGTTACTCAACACCCTCATCAAGAACGTGACCGAAGCCTACGAAAGCTACGAGCCCACCCGCGCCGCACGCTCTATCAGCGAATTCACCGACGAACTCTCCAACTGGTACGTGCGCCTGAACCGCAAGCGTTTCTGGGGCGGAGAGATGAACACCGACAAGCTTGCTGCATACCAGACCCTCAAGAGCTGCCTCGACACGCTGGCACGCCTGATGGCTCCTATTGCTCCCTTCTTCAGCGACCGCCTGTTCCGCGACCTCAACGAGGCTCCCGAATCGGTTCACCTGGCTGAGTTCCCTAAATACAACGCCGAGGCCGTTGACCCGGCCCTTGAAGCTCAGATGGATGTGGCCCAGCGTCTTACCTCGCTGGTGCTCAGTCTGCGCAAGAAAGCCAACATCAAGGTGCGCCAGCCGCTGGCCAAGATGCTCGTGCCCGCCGTGAGCGACCAGGCAGCTGCCCAAATCGAGGCTTGCGCACCCATTGTCAAGACCGAGGTCAATGTGAAGGAGCTCCAGGTGGTGGCTCCCGACAATGAAGTGTTTGTGAAGCGCGTGGACCCCGACTTCAAGAAGCTCGGCCCGAAATTCGGCAAGCTCATGAAGCAGGCAGCCGCAGCAATCAAGGCTTTCACTCCCGAGCAAATCCGCACCCTGGAGCGCGATGGCCGCATCGACCTCGACATTGACGGCACCAAGACCACCGTCGAGCTCACCGACGTGAAGATTATCTCCGAGGATATGCCCGGCTGGCTCGTGGCCAACGAGGGCGCCCTGACCGTGGCTCTTGACATCGACGTTACTCCCGAGCTCTTCCGCGAAGGCCTGGCGCGCGACATCATCAACCGCATCCAGCGCTACCGCAAGGAGCAGAACTTCGACATCACCGACCACATCAACGTGTGCTTCGTGCCTGTGCCCGAGCTTGAGGAAGTGCTTGAACAGTACGGCAAATATATCGCCGAGCAGGTTCTGGCCGACTCCATCAGCGCCTCGGCACCGTCCGACTCCGACAACGTGGTGATTTTCGACATAGACGACCTGAAGCTCGGTGTTGTCATCACCCCCGCATAACAGGTAGGGACGTGCCTTTGGCACGTGGCCACGGAAATCCGTACTACGTGCCAAAGGCACGTCCCTACGTAATTTTAACCATATAACCGCTAATCATGAGTGAACATCTGCGCTACTCCGACGAAGAACTGGAGGAATTTCGCCAGATAATTCTGGAGAAACTGGCCAAGGCCACCGAGCTTTACGAAGACCTGTGCTCTTCGCTCAACAACAGTGACGGCAACGACACTGCCGATACCTCGCCCACTTTCAAAGCTCTGGAGGAAGGCTCCAATGTGCTTGAACGCGAGGCAAATGCCCGCCTGGCCGAGCGTCAGCGCCAGTTCATATCGCATCTGCGGGCGGCCCTGGTGCGTATCGACAATAAAACCTACGGTATCTGCCGTGCCACCGGACGCCTCATTCCCAAAGCACGCCTGCGTGCTGTGCCCCACGCCACCCTCTGCGTCGAGGAAAAAAACAACAACAAGGACCATTGAACACTTCTATCCAAGCTTCACGCAGCCGCAATCTGGGTATTCTGGCTGCCGTCATCATTTTTGCCCTGATTATCATTGACCAGCTCGTGAAAATCTGGGTGAAAACCTCGTTCTATCTGGGCGAGGACATTCAAATTCTGCCTTTCTTCCACCTGCGCTTCATCCAGAACAACGGCATGGCCTTCGGCATCGAGCTGGGCAGCAAGCTGTTCCTCACACTCTTCCGCATCGGCCTCGTGGGGCTGTTGGTGTGGTATATCTGTCGGCTTGTCAAGGCAGCCAAGGTGCCAGCCGGCTTCATTGTGGCTGTGGCTATGGTCACTGCCGGAGCCTTCGGAAATATCATTGACTGTGTGTTCTACGGCGAAATCTTCAATGACCCATATCCCCCGGCCATAGCGCAGTTCGTGCCCTGGGGCCACGGCTATGGAGGCCTGATGCACGGCTATGTGGTGGATATGCTCTACTTCCCCCTGTTCGCCTTCTATTGGCCCGAGTGGATTCCCTTTGTCGGCGGCCAATATTTTTCGTTTTTCGACCCCGTGTTCAATATTGCCGACGCCGCCATCACCGTCGGTATGTGCCTTATTATACTGTTCTACACCAAATATTTAGGCGAAGTAGGCGATAAGGATGAAAAGGTACAGGCAAAATAAAATCCTCGTTGCGGCCCTGCTGGCTGCGGCAGCCTTCACGGCATGCCGCAAGGTGCCCGGCTCGGTTATCCAGCCCGAGCAGATGGCTCAGCTCATGGCCGATGTGCACACCGCCGAGGGTGTTATCGACATGAATCACCGCCTGTACCGCACCGATTCGTCGCGCCAGGCCCTGCGCCAAAGTGTGTTCATGCGCCACGGAGTGACACCCGAGCAGGTTGATTCATCGCTGGCCTGGTATGGCCGTAACATCACGTTCTACATGGACGTCTACGACCGCACCATCGAAATTCTTGAGCACCGGTTGGTTGAAAGCGGCAACCGCGTTGCTGCCGCGGCCCTCTCCATTGCAGGCGACTCGGTGGATGTGTGGTCAGGCGCCCGATTGCTGCGCATCAACGACCGCATCCCCTCGCGCAACTTCGCGTTCAGCTACGAGGCCGACCAGAACTGGGAGCCGGGTGACATCTACACCTGGCGTGCCAAGTTCTTCAATTCGGGCGAGCTCAACCGATGGGGCATCGTGGCCGAGTACACCAACGGCACCATCGAGTATCAGATTTCGAACGTGAACGGCGACGGATGGCACGAGCTGATGTTCATCACCGACTCCACCCTCACCGCCAAACGCATCTACGGCTTCCTTGCAGCATCCAACCGCCCCGGCTTCGAATCAGTGCTGGACAGTGTGGAGATGGTGCGCAAGCGCGTCAATCCAGTGGACTATCCCAGGCACTACACCCAGAAGCGCATCCTGAACTATCTTGAAGCCGACTCCGTGAAACCCGCCGAAGAATGAGCACCCGCTACCTGGCACACCACATCATATACCGTGGCAAGGACCACGGCATGGCTGTGCTCGAACTTATCGAGCGGCCCGACGGCACCCGGCGCGTGAGCATCGAGCCCTTCGTCCGCGAGGTTCATTCAACCTCGTTTCACTCCGGCACCATCCGCGTCACCGATGGCACTGACGGCCCGGAGCTAAGCTTTGAGTGAAGCGTATTTCATCATGTCCGGCAGATCGTGGAAACCGAGCGACGTGTACACCGGTCGTGCCGCAGGGGTAGTTTCAAGATAAATCTTTCCGCAGCCACGCGCACGGGCTTCTTCAAGCAGCCGCGACACAATCTTGTGAGCCACCCCATGGTTTCTGAACGGCCAGCGCACGTAGATATTCATCAGATAGGCGCAGCGGCCCGTCGGATTGTCGGGCGAGGGAAGTTCATCAGTGAAGCACACTGCCCCGCATCCCACTTCCACCCCGCGGCGTTCGGCCACGAAAGCGGCGTGGCTTCCATCGGCAATATGAAGCTCGTAGTAACGGCGATTCGCCTCAAGCAGCTCTGCGTCGGGCTCCTGCCCGAATACTTCCGTTATCACCTCCGCGCGCCAGCGCAGCAGCTCAGGTATGTCGCGTATTCCTTTCAGCCCTATCATTTATAACTTCCTTCCTTGAGCACTTTCGGCAGCGCGGTCATGTCAATTTTTCCGCGGTGAGTGAGCGGCAGTTCGCTCACGGCCACGAAAAATTCCGGTACCATGAAGTCGGTCAGCTTGGATTTCAGATACTCGCGGACAGCGTGGAGCGAGAAGCCTTTGCGTGGCACCACATAGGCTACCAGATAGTGCAGGCCGCCCTCGTCGAGAAACGCACGCACTATGCCGCGCTCCACATCCGGGTGCGCGTTGAGCACATTCTCAACCTCCTCGGGCTCCACACGCTTGCCAAGAATCATCACCTGCTCGTCGCGCCGGTGCAGGAACGCAAGGTTGCCGTCGGGAAGCACATAGCCCATGTCGCCGCTGCGGTACATACGGGTTCCGTCAGCGAGCGTCACAAAATTAGCCTGCTCGGGCGGATTGCCCAGGTAGCCACGGTTCACGCCCTCGCCGAAGATGCAAATTTCGCCCACCTGCCCCCGGGGTACCTCGCGGAAGTCCTTATCAAGAATCTTGACCTCGACACCCTTGATAGCCTTGCCGATGGAGAATGTGCCATCCTGGAGCGGCGTGGCGTTGTCAACGCGGAAGTAGTTGGAGCACACGCAAGTTTCCGAGGGGCCGTAGGTGTTGTAGATGCGGATACCGCGGTCACGCAGATTGGTGATGTAGCTGGCGCGAATCACATCGCCGCCGCTGATAATCAGCTTCACGGTTTTCGGAAGCAGCTCCGGGCGCTTGTTGATGTCGGCTATCAGATAGGGGAAACCGTCCACAATGGTCACATCATGGCGCTTGCAAAACTCCATCAGCTCCTCCAGCGGGCCATTGTGTACCTCAGCCGTGGGGATTGCCAGTGTGGCACCGTTGAGCAGGGTTGTGAAAACTTCCTCAACGAAAATATCGAATGAGCACACCGAGTACTGCAACATCACGTCGCCCGGCCCGGTGTGCATCTCGGCCTCGAAAGCTTCGCAATAATTCACCACCGAGTGGTTTTCCTGAATCACACCCTTCGGTTTGCCTGTGGTGCCTGAAGTGTAGAGAATGTAGGCAATACCGTCAGGTGTCGAGCGGTCCTCGAAACGACCGGCCGGGGTGGTCAAGTCCTCGCAGTATTCATCCGTAATCACAAGTTTCACACCGGCAGTCTTCATCATATAGTCAATACGATCCTTGGGCAGAAAAGGCTCCGCAGGCACATAGGCCCCTCCGCTTTTTAGCACTGCAAGCATTGCGGCAATCTGTTCCACACCATGATGCATCACAATACCGACGAATGTCGGCTTACTGTCATAAAATTTAGCCAGGATGGCATCCACCATCTCGTCAAGCCGGGCGTAAGTCACCGTGCGCCCGTCCTCTGCTATCGCAACATTCTCAGGATATTTCTCAACCATATCCCTGAACCGCGAGTATATTGTTCTTTTGCTCATATCGTACATATTACATACAATATAAAGCCTCAGCACACCGCATTGTTCACACCCGCCGAAATGTTATCCCGACAGTCGGGCGCCTTCCGTGGGTCGCCTCTGGCACTCCTTAGTTCTGCGGGCAAATCACTCCATTATCCGGGATGGCTGCAGAAAAGGAGCTTAAATCCATTTCTCGAACCTTGGTGCACATATCAATATCACGTTGCGGCAGTCCGAGCCTCCGTGCATCACTTTGCCATGATTTCATCGCTGATTTAACTTCATCAATGATGGTTTTAGCTTTTTCGACCGATAGCATATACTCTCCTGCCGATTTCAGAAGAATGTTCAGGTCTGACTCACTTGTCGAGCGGTCGATCAGCAGACTTTGATTATCGGAAAGGGTCGGGTTGATATCGTAGGCGGGGGCAAGTTCCCATCCTTTGCGCGTCAGCAGGAAACCATGATTGCGGAAGTGGTCGTCGGAGTTGCCGATAATGATATAGAAGGCAACCCGTCGATATAGTTCCTCTAAGTTACGGTCAACATTGCTTCCATGCCGGATGATGAAATCAACAATATCGGTATAACCACAACCGGTTGATGCGTTGTCGCCATCGCTTAGCCCAAGAAGAGTCAACGCAGAAGCGAAGTGTATTCTCTTGCCATTCTCATTGCGGTCAAAGCGCTTAGAAAGCAATATATGAAATTTTTCTCCCGAAATAGTGCGGGTTTCTGCAACATTTAATCCGGCTTTACGTCCCACAAGATGACAGAAATGCTCCCATTGTCCAACGTCATAATCATCTTTGCGAGATGGAAATTTGGCAACGGACAGTCTGCCGTCTTCATCTATTACCGAGGCCTTTGGCCTTGCACCACCCAGCGATGTGCCGGGATGCAACAACTGCGCAAGCCACTTCTTGGAAGGCAGTAGATGCTTTTCCTCACTGGCTTCAATCTCATGCGCTGCGCGCATCAGTGCTCTGACACTTGCCAATGGTGGCACTCGCAAACTTGCCTCACAATTTATGAACTTGCCACCCGGAGTTTCGGCAAATCGAAATCCGCCCATGCGCGACGCATCATCAATACCCATGAGATAGTCATAGGATGTAAGACGACGCACCGTACGCTTCTCATCCGATGCTGCAATCTGCTCACGGCGGTTAAGTAGGGTCCGGCCCCAACGGTCAGGAAGGGCATCGGAAAAACAGGAAAATATATCATTTTCAGGGCGTGAGTACTGAATTCCCGGATAGCTCTGCAAATCCTCACTGAGGAAAACATCGCCATATTTTGCAAGCCATTCCTTATTATACGAAAATCCGTATATTTCGCTGCCGCGCACCGAGTCGCACGACAATTCTCCAATCAACTGTGGCGTGTCAAGCCAATCAAAATCGGCATAAACGAAAAGTGTCTTCATAGCTCAGTCTTTCTTTGACGCACGTTGACGATGTTTGAGGCTTAAATCCTGTAATGTACGACCGAGGGTATCTTCTTTTGCAATCAAAAGTAGATCATCGTCAAGTTGCAAGGCATAGAGAACACGGGCATAGATACCGATTGAAACGGTCGGAGAACCTTTTTCTATGCGGTTTATCGTGAGAGGCGAGCAGGTGGCACGTTCGGCAACCTGAGCTATCGAAAGGTTGCGACGCAACCGGGCAAGCTTAATCTGCTCACCCATTATCGCCATTTTTTGCTCCAACTTTCGGGGTAATTTTGTCCCCATTGTATTCTTTGCCATTCTCAATACATCTTTTAATAGCGCAAAGATAATAAAAATATTTATTATATGATATATTAGCTTAACGGTTTTACATATAATCCCACCTGAAAAAGCTTATAGCGCACCGCCTTGTTCACACCCTCCGAAATGTTGCTTCGGAAACCCGGAATATGAATTATTTGTTGTATATTTGTGAAATAATATCACGTGAGTATGTCAGAGCAGGAAATGAATTCATACCGCTTCACATCCGGCCTGGAGCCGAGCGACGAAATGCTGGCCCAGATTATGAAGGAGGTAGCCCGCGATGCCAAGGAGCGCCAGGAGCGAGCCACCGAAGCCTACTTCGCCCAAATGCGACGTGAGGCAGAAGTGGTGAAGGCAAAATGGGCTGCCCGCATAAATAATGCAATAAATGGTTAAACCAGGCAAAACACTGAAGGCCGCAGATTATGAGATTGTGCTCACGTCTGCGGCCTTCGGCGTTTTGAAAATGAGGTTTACTTCTTGCGGCGAATCAGAGGATGACCGTCGGCAATGATGAAATCCACAGGGATGTCGTGCTCGTCGGTGTCGATTTCGTCAACCAGCTGGAAGTCGTAGCACACACCCACGGTGACTGCGCGCGAACGGCTCAACAGGCGGTCGTAGTAGCCCTTGCCGCGACCCACACGGTTGCCGGCGCGGTCGTAGGCCACAGCCGGCACCACAATCAGGTCGATGTCGCGAACGTCGATGGTATCATCGCCATCGGGCTCTTCGATGCGGAACGAGCCCAGGTGAGTGCGGGTGCGCTCGTAGGGTAAAATTTCGAGGTCTACACCATTCACTCGCGGCAGATAGTAAGTTTTGCTCTCATGCCCTGCATCAAGAAATTCGAGCGTAGAAAGCTCATCGGGCAGCGAGTGGTAAAGCAGCACATGCTCAGCCATAGTGTAGGCTGCCAGTTGGCGCAGACGCTCGAACACGCGCCGGGATGCCGCCACACGTTCGGCAGCATCCAGCAGAGCCTTCTGCGCCCGCACCTGAGTGCGGATTCTATCTTTCTTCATAATGGTAGCTTTTTATTGTCAATCAATGGCCTATTCATCGCTGAGCGGAAAGTTGGCACCGCCGCTTTCGAGCTGTTTGATAGCTTCCAGCACCACGGGGTCGGTGGAGTTCATTATCTCGAAATAGCCGTCGAGCCCAACAATGTCGCGTGCGATAAGAGCCTTCAGTTGATTAACAATCAAATTGGCCGAAATGTTGATGTAGTACCAGCGTGCGGGCACACCTTTGTTGGCCGCGTAGTTCACGAAGGATTGCAGCAGCACATAGTCCGAAGGCAGTTTGGCAAGCATTTCGGCCACATCGCGGCTCTCCACCAGGCGGTCGCGGTTGAGGTCGGCGTACTCGTAGGCGAACTGACGCAGCAGTCCGGCATTGGCCACCTTGAGATAGTAGGAGGTCATGCCTGTGGTGTCCGAGGGCACGAAGATGTCGGGCATTATGCCGCCACCGCCGTACACCTGACGGCCATGGGCCGTAGAGAAAATCTGGGCGGAATCCAGACGGATGCTATCGGCGCTGAACAGCTCGCCGCGGTCATAACGGCTGTAGATTTCGGTTTCGTATTCGAAGTCCTTGCCGGGCTTGTAGGTTTTCTGGATGCAGCGGCCCGAGGGGGTGTAATAGCGCTGAACGGTGAGGCGGAACTCCGACGAATCGGGCAATTCGAAGGGCGACTGCACAAGACCCTTGCCGAATGTGCGACGGCCCACGATGAGACCACGGTCGTTGTCCTGCATCGCTCCGGAGAAAATCTCGCTTGAACTGGCAGTGTATTCATCCACCAGAATCACCATTTTCTCGCTTCCGAACGAGCCGGAGCCATCGGCAAACAGCACATTGTTGTCGCCCATGTTGCGGCCCTTGGTGAGCACAATCAGTTGGTTGGGACTCAGGAACTCGTTGGCGAGCATTACGGCGGGACTCATATATCCGCCAGTGTTGCCGCGAAGGTCGAGAATGAATGAGGTGGCACCATCGTAGCGCAGCTGCGAGAGTGCGTTGAGCGATTCGCCATAGGTATTTTCCGAGAACTTGCCCAGGCGCAGATAGCCGATGCTGTCGTTGATCATATAGGTAGCGTCGATGGGGCTCACTGGCACCTCGCCGCGCTCAAGGTCAAACTTGAGGATACCCGGGGCGCTGTGGCGCAGGACGCCCACCTCCACGTGCGTGCCGAGCTCGCCGCGCAGCATGCCGAAGACATCGTCCGTGGTCTTGCCCACGCCCGCGATATTCTCGCCATCCACCTGCACAATGCGGTCGCCGGCAAGCAGACCGGCCTCCTCGGCAGCCGCTCCGCTAATCACGTCGAGCACATAGACAGTGTCGTTCATCATCTGGAACTGTATGCCGATTCCGTAGAACGAGCCCTCGAGATCGCGGTTGGCCGCAGTGCGCACCGAGGCGGGGATGTAGGCCGAGTGGGGGTCGAGATTACGGAGAAGTTCGGGGATAGTCAGCTCAACGAGGCTGTCGAAATCAACAGCGTCCACATAGTTGTGCTCAATGCGGTCAAGCACCATATCGAGTTTCTCGCGGGCAGCGCTGCGAGGGTCGCTTTTGGACAGCAGCACACCGACCCAAATGCCGGCAACAAGAAAGAGAGCGGCCACTAAGGGCAGCCAAAGCAGATATTTTCTGCTGTTATTTTCTGATGACATAAATTGTCAGACTTCAGTTAATATCATTAATATGCACACATTCCACACCGGCGCGTCGCAGCAGATCTACACCGTCGGTCAGGCGGTAGAGCTCGTTGAACACCACGCGGGTGACACCGGCCTGGATTATAAGCTTGGCACACTCCACGCAGGGCGAGGCGGTGACATAGAGCGTCGAGCCCTCCGACGAGTTGTTGCTCCGGGCAACCTTGGTGATAGCATTAGCCTCGGCATGAAGCACATAGGGCTTGGTGGCGCCATACTCGTCCTCGCACACGTTCTCGAAGCCGGCAGGCGTGCCGTTGTAACCGTCGGAAATAATCATTTTGCCTTTAACCATGATTGCGCCCACCTTGCGGCGCTCGCAGTATGAATTTTCGGCCCAGATAGTGGCCATGCGCAGATAGCGCTTGTCCAGAAGCTCCTGTTTTTCCATAATGTGCGGAGGCTTAGTCAATAAAACGTTTGGTCAGGTTGCCGTAGTGGTCAATGCGGCGGTCGCGCAGGAAGGGCCACCAGCGTCGCACCTGCTCGCTGCGGGTCATGTCGATGTCCACAATCGCAGTTTCCTCGGCATCGCGGGGAGCGCGGAACAGAAATTCGCCCTGCGGACCGGCCACGAAGCTCGAGCCCCAGAAAGTGATGCCACCGGTAGCGCCCGAAGGGTCGGGCTCGTAGCCGGTGCGGTTCACACTCACCACGGGCAGACCGTTGGCCACCGCATGGGCGCGCTGGATGGTAATCCAGGCCTCGCGCTGGCGCTCCTGCTCCTCAACAGGGTCGGAGCTCTCGGTGCCTATGGCCGTGGGGTAAATCAGAATTTCGGCTCCTGCCAGGGCCATCAGGCGTGCAGCCTCGGGGTACCATTGGTCCCAGCACACAAGCACACCGAGCTTCCCGAGCGAAGTCTGGACGGGAGCGAAACCGAGGTCGCCGGGGGTGAAATAGAATTTTTCGTAGTAGGCGGGGTCGTCGGGAATGTGCATTTTGCGGTACTTGCCGGCGATGGTACCATCGGTGTCGAACACCACAGCTGTATTGTGGTATAGCCCCGGAGCCCTGCGTTCAAAAAGCGAAGTCACCAGCACCACGCCGCACTCGCGTGCAAGCGCTGAGTAGAAGTCAGTGGCCGGGCCGGGAATGGCCACAGCCAGGTCACACAGGTCCACATTCTCGGTCTGACAGAAGTAGAGAGAATCGTGGAGTTCCTGGTTAACAATCAGTTGGGCGCCGTCGGCTGCGAGGGCGCGTATTTTTTCGGCTAAGCGCCGGCGATTGTCGGCAATATCGGCCGTGTTGGCCTGCTGGATAAGTCCGGTTCGGATAATACGTTTCATCGTGCAAGAGAGTTGACTGGTAATTGCATTGTGGTGCAGTGTAGTGAGCCGTGCTGGCGGATGAGCGCACGGCAGTCGATGGGCACCACTTCATATTCGGGCATAACGGCCTCAATGAGTTGAACGGCCATAAGGTCCTTCATGGGTTGGCCGTAGACGGGCAGGAGCACTGCGCCGTTCACAATCAGAAAGTTGGCATAGGTAGCGGGCAATCTGTGGCCGTCCTCGGGGTCATAAATCGGGTCGGGCAGAGGCAGTTCCACCAGCGAGTAGGCACAGCCATTGGGGCGGCGCAGCGCTTCGAGGTCGCGCTTCATGGCTTCCAGGCAATCGTAGTGAACATCGTCGGGGTCGGAGCAGCCGACGTAGAAAATCACGTCGCCCGGAGGGGCCAGGCGTGCCAGCGTGTCGATGTGGCCGTCGGTGTCGTCGCCCTCAAGAGCACCGTGGCTCAGCCACAGCACGGAGTTTAGCCCGAAGGTCTGTTTCAGGTAGAGTTCCACTTCCTCTTTGTCAAGCTCGCCGTTGCGGTTGGGCGACAGCAGGCAGTCCTCGGTAGTGATAAGCGTGCCCTCGCCGTCGGATTCAATGGAGCCACCCTCAAGCACAAAGCCCAGACGGTTGGCACGCCGACCGGCAAATACACCTTTTTCGAACATGCGGAGTGTGGCCAGATTGTCGTGGTTGGAGGCGAATTTCAGGCCCCAGCCGTTGAATTTGAAATCGTGGAGCAAAGTATTGCCGTCGGCATCCACACAGGTAATGGGCCCATAATCGCGGGTCCAGGTATCGTTGATGTCAATCTCGACATATTGGATATTTTCGGGCACGCATGGCTCGGCGAGATACTCGGATGCCGGAGCCTCCGGACCGATGACAATCACGCGGGCAAAGCGCGAGATAGCCGAAATAATCTTCCCGATGCACCGGCGGGCATCATCAAGCATGTAAGCCCAGTCCGTGCCCTCGTGGGGCCAGGCCACCAGGACGGCATCTACGGGTTCCCATTCTGCAGGGAGGCGCAATGAGGGTTCAATATCCTTGTCGAAATTTTCGTTCATTCCTGATTGTCATAATCACTCAGTGACTCCCAGATAGAATCCTGATTTTCCACATATTCCTCGCAGAAATCCAGGAATCCGCGTTTTTCCGAGGTACCGTTCTCGCGGCAATATTCGCGGTATTGGCGCCGCAGCTCGGCATCGTCAACCAGTTGACGCTTGAATTCTGCCTCGGCTATGTCAACACTATCCGATTGTTTGAGTATGGTTATAAAAAATTCTATTAGATCTTCCATGGTAGTAAATTGGAGAGCGAAGGTGTTTTCAAGGCTCAAAAGTAAGAAAATTCACTGAATTGCAGTGAATAAATGCTCGCTTTTTTGCTTCGGCTCTACATTATTTAACTATTTCACGGATGATCTGGCAAAGTCGCCACGGCGCACATACTCCGTGGGCGTCATTCCGGTGACGTTCTTGAACTGGCGCGACAGATGCGCGGCACTCGAATAGCCCACCCGGTCGGCTATCTCGGCAAGGGTCATGGAGGCATCGGCCAGTAGCTCCTTCACAAGGTCGATTTTGAGCGCTATGTGGTATTTTTCAATCGTCCGACCCTCGTGCTGCGAGAAAGCGCGGCTCAGGGTGTCGTAGCTTTGGTGCAGGCGCTTTTCAAGGCAACCCGAAAGGTTGAGGCGACACTGGTCCTCGGTGCGCACGTGGTGGCGCACGGTGTGCTTGATTCGCTCAACAAGCGCGTCGGCAGGGTCGAGGATACGCTCGAAGCCTTCCCGGGCAAGTGCGTCGGAGAAAGCATCAAGCACGGCATCGGAGGGCATGGCAGGTAGCTCTACCCTACCTATTTCCACCGTGGTATAGGGAATTCCAAGCTGCTCCAGGATGCGGGTTACAGCGGCAACACAATGGCGGCAGACCATGTTCTTAATCAGTATCTCCATAACGCTTCGAAAGAATAAATAGAGCCGCGGCACCCACTGCGGCCAGGGGGGCGCCTACAAGCGCCGGACTTGCCAGACCAAGGCCATAATGGATGACGGCGCCGCCAAGCACGGCGGCAATGGCATTGCTCACGTTGAAGGCTATCTGGATACCGGCACCTCCAAGCATCTGGCCGCCCTTGGAATAACGGGTGATGAGATATTGCAACGGACCACCGATGCCAAACAGGCCTGCCGTGGCCGTGAACGCGAGCAAGAGCGAGAGAATTTTGTTACCGGCACAAAAATAGATGGCAGCCATCACAAACACAAGGAGCAGGGCTATCCATGCCGTGACACGCGCGGCGCCGTAGCGGTCGGCAAGCTTGCCTGAAACAAGATTGCCGAACACCATGCCACCTCCGGCAATAACCATAATCCATGTCATGGACTGCTCGGCAAAACCGGTCACGTGAATCATTATCGGGTTGATGTAGCTGAACCAGCAGTACACACTCATCTGGCCGAAGAACACACCGGCATACACCAGCCAGGGTGCCGCCTTGCGCAGGAAAGCGAACTGCCCGGTCAGGCCGGTGTCGGGCAGCGGTTTCAGCACGGGCACAAACAGGCGGATGGCAACGAAAGCCAAAGCTCCCGCAAGTGCCACCACGGCAAAGGCGTAGCGCCAACTCAAGGCATTGCTCAGCCATGTGGCGCCGGGCACTCCCACAAGGTTGGCCACGGTCATGCCGCCCACCATAACAGCGACGGCGGAGGCTCCCCTGCCCTCGGCGGCCAGACGCGCAGCCACAATGGCCCCGGCTCCGAAAAAGGCTCCGTGGGGAAGGCCCGACACAAAGCGCGACAGCAACAGGGCGTGATAGCCTGGCGAAAGTGCCGCCGCCGTGTTGCCCGCGGCAATCACAGCCGCCAAAAGCAACAAAAGCCTGCGCAAAGGCATTTTGCGCAGGAATATCAAAGCGGGAGCGCCAACGGCAACTCCCACTGAGTAGGCTGAAATGAAATGTCCGGCAGTCACCACGCTGATGTCCAGCTCTTGGGCAACATCGCTCAGAATTCCCATCATGGAAAACTCAGCAATGCCCAGAGCGAAGGTGCCGATAGCCAGTGCCAGCAGTCCTTTGTTCATAAGGCGGCAGGATTACTTGCGGCGACGGACCGAGCGGGTGGCATTCGACGACGACGAGGAAGACACCGTCTTAGGCTTTTTCTCCTTCACCTTTTTGGGTGCCGAAGATTTGGAGGAGCGCTTGCTGGAACGCACCGAACTGCGGGTCGAAGTCTTGGCCGGAGCGGCGGCAACTGCGGTGGAATCGCCACCGGCACTCAGGCGGTCGGCTTCGGCAGCTTCGCGGGCCTCGCGTGCGGCAAGGATTTCCTCGCGGTCGGGCACCCACAGCTTTTTCTCGAAGTTATCCAGGCGATTCTGAATACTGTCCTGGGCGCGTTTCAGGTCGTCCGGGTCGGCGTACATCTGCGCCATGGAGCGGTTCTTCAGGTTTCGGGTCTTGTAGATGTCACCGTCGTACATGTTGAGGGTGAAGAAGTCATCGTAGGTGCATGTGGGCAGGTTGTTGTCGTCGTCCACAAAGATGGTCTGTGCTGCCAGGTACGGGCGCAGGTCGGAGAACTTCACCCAGAACATGGGGTATTTGAGCGCATCACCACCGAAATCGCCGGAGCGGTGAAGAACAGGGCAGATGGCTTCCACCTGGGGGCGCAGGCGGTTGTTGCGGGTGTCGTACTCCCAACGCTCAACCACGTAGTAGGACAGCACCTCGTTGGTGGGCACGTCGTTCTCGTCGATTACGAATTTGGGGTTCTTCTCCGTGGAGCCTCGGCCGTCGGTATAAGGAATGTAGAAGCGGTCAAGCACATCGCGCACCTTGATGCGGTACTGGTCGGTGAACACCTCGCGGCCGTCCAGATACTCGTAGGCAGGGATGGTGTTGTCGGCCAGCAGGCGCAGAATGATGCGGAACAGATTTTCCTGTCCCTCCACCGGCTCCTCGGGGAAATAGAGGGCGGCGTTCTTGTCCTTGTCCAGGTCGATGGCACGATATATCACGCGCATCCACTGGCGGTCGGCATCGGAAACGGACGAGTTATCGTCCGAGAAGAAGCTCTGCATGCGGTCGGTCACCACGGTTCCGTCCTGCTGCTTGGGGGCATTGCGGTCGGCGGCGCGACGGCGCACCACCCCACCGGCTTCATCCTGAGCGAAAGCTTGCGAAAGGCCGCCGATAAGGCCGAGGGCACAAAGAGATATTTTGATGAACTTATTCATAATCGTGGGTTAATTTACAATCACTTCCATGGGCGAGAGGTCGCGGGTGATACCGTCGGGACCCTTGGCACGGATGCGGGAAATATAGAAGCGCTTGCCGCGCGACAGGCGCTGGAACTGCTGTTTCTGGCGGGGTGAGAACTGCGAGCCGTTGCTGACCTCGGGCATGGCGTTGCCGCTGGAGTCGAAGAACACCGTTTCGAAGCTCTCCACGGTGAAGGGAGTGTCGAGCAGGCCGTCGTCAATGGCAGCCTCAAGGCCGGGAGCGTTGAGCAGCAGTGCTTTCTGGAAGGGCTTGCCACCGCGGTAGTGGTCGGTGTTGCCGGCGGCATCCTTGAAGGCGATGTAAGGTGTGGGATCGGGCAGTTTGCGCACGCGGAATTTTGTGGACGCCATCTGCACGGGACGTCCGTCCATATTAGCGGTTACCGTCACCACTGCGTCGGTGCCGACCGTGGAGGGACGCGCAACCCACTCGTCGCCCTTGCGGGTGAGGGTGCCGTTGGTCATTGTGGCTGAGATATCGCCCATGGCCACACCTGGCACCGAAATGCTCACGGGATTGTCGATGCCGGCGTAGAGCACATTCATCATCGTTGCCGAGACGGTTGCCATAGGCTCGATCACGGTGTAGGAGTCAGTGAAATCGAGGCGGTCCGATGTGCCGTCGCCATGCGAAACCTCGAGCCAGCCCTTGTAGGTGAAGTTGCCGGTGGAACCGGTGTTCACTTCGTAGAGCCCGGAGGCGCTTTCCAGAGGTTTGCCATCGATGTAGATTACCGGACGCTGCGTGGTGTCCACAGCCGCAAGCAGGATATTGGCCGAGTACTTGCCGCCACGCATCACGATGCGCGACTGGGGCAGGACGTAGGCGTTGAGTTCGTTCACACGCACGTCGCCGGCATCCACCTGCGACAGCAGCGAACCGAGCACTTCGCCCTCGGCATAGAGGATGTCGCTCTGCAGCTTGGACAGCAGGGTTACTGCGGCCACCACGGGCTGCTGCTCGAATTTGGCTTCCTCCCAACGGCTGGGTGTGAGCGAACCGTGGGCATAAACATCATCGGTGGAAAGAGCTTCCGCAATGGTGCGGCGCTTCAGGCTGTCAGGGATATAGCCCTGCACGAAACCACTGTAGTCGTCCACACGGGTTCGGAGCACCTGGCCGCGGGGATTGCCGGGATTGAGCATCACCACGGCAGCCGCTTCCAGGTCGTCGCGGTTCTTGATGTTGTCAGGATCGCCGTCGCGTCCGTCGGCCTTCTGCACGATGGCATACTTGAGCGAGTCGATATATTCGTAGAGTGTGGCTGTGCGTCGGCGCACGTCCGAGGCACGGTCGTACCAGGCCCGGCCCTTGTCGGGGTTCTGCTCGGCAAAGGCCTGCAGCTGGGCGTAGATGGCACCGTTGCGTGTCTCGAAATTGGTATTCGAGCGCTTCAGGCCTTCGTGCACCTGGGTGAAGCCGTCGAGCACGTCGGAGCTCACGTTGAGCGCCAGCATTGCCGTCAGAACGATGTACATTAGATTAATCATCTTCTGACGCGGAGAGAGCCTTGTGCCGTTTGATGCCATATAAATTGATTACGTTGATTATCAAAGATTAACACGGGCGGCCTGCTCGGCGGGGTGAGCGGCTGCGGGTTCGTGGGGTGTCACGGGGATGCCATTGAGGTCGGGCATTCCGGGACGGTACATATTCACAGTCATGGCGTGCACCATGCGCTCGTAGACAGCGTTGAGCTGCTGCATGTTGCGGGCCATCTTCTCGGACTCCTCGCAGTAGCGGGCGCTCTGCTGGGCGCTCTTTTCGTACATGTCGCGGATGTCCTTGATGCCGCGGTTCACGCGGTCGATGGAGTCGATCTGCGATGACACGCTGCGCAGCTGGAGCTCATAGATGGTGTTGAGACCGCCGATGTTCTGGTGCAGGTGCTGCATCTGGTCCACATAGCCACGCGATGCCTCGGAGATATTGGCCGAGTTCTCGGTGATGGCGCGATAGCTTTCCAGCAGAGTGGAGGAAACGTTGTTGAGCGCCGTGGTGGTGGCGTGGAGCTGCTGCATGTCGGCAGCGATGGCCTGCATGTGGTCAAGATAGCTTCGGGTGGCTTCGGCCAGGTCGGCCATCTGCGAGAGCTGTTCGGCGGCATTGGCCATCTTGGCTATGCTTTCCGAAAGCGTGCGGGTGTCGTCGGCACTCAGCTCGCCCACTTTGGGCAGGGCCACACCGGCTGCGGGTTGAGCGGCGCTGTGGCCGGTGAGCGGCATGGCAGGCTGACTACCCTCCTCGGCTTCCTGGCCGTCGAGAGCGGGAAACACATTCTCCCAACGATACTCCTTGGCAGGACGGTCAAAGGCGGTGAGCACGAACATGAGCACCTCGGTGCCCATGCCGATGGACAGCAGGGCGTTGCCACCGGGAAGGTGAAGAATTTTGAACAGTGCACCCCAGATAACGATGGCGGCGCCTATGGAGTAAGCGAAGTTGAAGAAGCGCTGCCCCTTTTCGCTGCTGATGAATGCGGAAATACCGCGCTTGTATGCTTGAACTCTTGTCATTTCTTGTCGGATTTGTTAAAACGATGGAGAGAATATGGTGGATGGGGAGTTATCGTTTTTTGTTCTGTTTCTGGCCCTTAGCAAAACCAATCTGGGTGCGCACGCAACGGAAGCCGATGTAGGAGCGCTGCTCGTTCTGATACTCCCACATGCGGAGGTCGGAGCGCACGTTGTGTGCAACGTCCTTCCACGAACCGCCGCGGATGATTTTGCGCTTCATCTTGTAGGGGTCCTCCACGGCCGCGTCGTAGCGGTACTCGGGGTTGAGGTCGTTGGTGAGGCGACCGACGCTCTCGGTGAAAGCTGTCGAGGTCCACTCGCTCACGTTACCGGCCATATCGTAGAGGCCGAAATCGTTGGGGGCGTAGGTGCCCACACGCGAGGTGATCACATGGCCATCCTTCACATAGTTGCCCTCCTGGGGCTTGAAGTTGGCGTAGAAGCAGCCCTTGTCGTCGCTCATGGTGAGGTCGCCGTCCCAGGGATACATGTTTTCGTTCACACCGGCGCGGGCGGCGTACTCCCACTCGGCCTCGGTGGGCAGGCGGTAGGGTTCGATATAGACGCCCTCTTTGCCCAGCGAGCGCTTCAGATAGTCGGTGCGCCAGTTGGCGAAGGCATTGGCCTGCTCCCAGCTCACACCCACCACGGGATATTCGTTGTAGCCGCCGTGGGAAAAATACATGCGCACGTAGGGTTCGTTGTAAGCGTTCTCAAAGTCGTTGATCCACGCCGTGGTGTCCGGGTACACATTAACTATATATGTGTTCAGGAAGTCGTAGTCGCCCGTCAGGCCGCGCTGGATTGTCTGGCGGATAATCTCGCCCTCGTCGTTGATGTAGGCGGTATCCTTAGAAATCACCGGAATGTCCGTGGGCACGGGCTTGTCGGTGTTATACTGGCGGCGCTTGGGGTCCAGGCGGTTGCGGCGGCGGGCAGCCTCGGTGTGGTTGTACACCTCGTAGCGGTAGTTGAGCTGCTCACCGTCCAGCTCGCGCACGCCGGTGATGGGGTTGGTGCGGTAGAGGCTTTCGATGGCACGCTGCTCGTCCTCGTTGGCGTTCTTCCAGGGTATGGGCTTGTTCCAGTTCAGGTGGGGAGTCACAGGGTTGCCCTCGCGGTCCTCCTCAATCTTGAAGTCCTCGTTGCCACCGTAGGCAGGGTCGGCCAGGCGTTCGCGGATAATGGAGTCGCGCACCCAGTAGACGAACTGCTTGTATTTGCTGTTGGTGATTTCGGTTTCGTCCATCCAGAAGCCGTCCACCGAGATACCGCGGGCACTGGCCTCGAGGTTCCACAGCGAGTCGGCCTCGGCCGGACCCACTTTCATGGAGCCGCGGTCCACCAGCACCATGCCGTAGGGGGTAGGCTCGGCCCACACAGTGCTCCCGACGCCTGTCACCTCGCCTCCGGCTCCGGAGTTGGAACCCGAAACGGCACACGAAGCCATGGCAGCGGCAGCAAGGCCGGTCAGGAATATGTTGCTTATTATTTTCATATACAAATTAAGGATGTCGTTGTTAATGATAAGCCCTGGGGGCGGTGGAAGATGGTTTCCGTCACATCAGGCGCACGCTTTTGTGGCGGTTCTTGTTTTTCTCGGAGAAATCCAGCTTCATACTGTAGCCCACGAACAGTTCGTGGCTGCCCGACGAAGCGGTGCGTATTGCCGAGGTGGTGTAGTCGTAGCTGTAGCCTATGTAGAAATTCTTTACTTCGGCGGCCACGGTGGCCAGAACGGCGTCGTCCCATCGGTACCCTACTCCGAAACTGAGGAATTTTTTCCACCTCAGCCGCCCCATGAGCGCTCCGGTGGTGAACGTGAAGTCCGTGCGGACAATCAATGACGGAACTATTTCAAATAACGTATCTTTTATCGGAATATTGCCGCCGGCGGTGAAATATAGGGTGCGACGGGCCTGAAATTCATATTTTTTATCACTTGAGCCCTCGCTGCCGCCGCTTGAGCCGGCCGCACTCATGGTGATTGATGGCGAGGTGAGGTGTGTGGCACTCAGGCCGGCGTGGAAATATTTGTGAGTGTAGTAGATGCCCGCGGCAATGTCGAAGGCGGTTCCGTGGATGTCCGTCTGGGGCAGGCCCTCGTCGGTGCCCTGGTGGTATTCGTCGTCGTCCGGAATATAGACCTCGGAGCCCTTGAAGCCTTGGTCGTACATGCCGAGCTGGATGCCCACGGACCACTCACCGCCGAGTTTGCGGAGCTTGTAGGCGAACTGGGCCCCGGCTGTCAGGGTGCTGTACAGACCCATGGATTCCTGCTGTATGTTCACGCCCACAGCCACACGCTGCTTGCCGAACTTCCAGGGCATGTCGGCCACGCCAAGGAAGGTGCGCGGGGCGTTGGTGATACCCACCCACTGCAGGCGGGCACCGGCGCGGATGCGGAGATTGTCGGTCAGGCCGATGGCCGAGGGGTTATAGAACGACGGCACCTCGTAGAACTGCGAGAGCTGCACGTCGGTCTGCGCATTGAGCCTGCCGGCGCACACACCGAGCACTGCCAGTATGATCAGAAATCGTAGAATTCGCATTACTCAAAATAAAAGGTGAGCACAATCATCTTGGAGGTGGCCTTCACCAGCGATTGCGTGAATTTGAAGCTATCCGGGTCGTCGGCCAGGTCGGGGCGGTCGTGCTGGAGCACATCGCCCAGCCCGAAGCAGAATTTGATTTCCGGATTGAGCTTGAAATAAGGCAGATAGAAATCGCAACCGAAGCCCACTGACAGGTAGAAGTCCGATGATTTGAGTTGCAGATAATCCGTGCGCTTCTTTGTGACGTCGAATGCCGGCATCACACCGGCCATAAGATAGGGGCGCGAGTTGCGGTAGCGCTGCGAGGCGAATTTCACTTCCACGGGAAGCACCACCAGCGTGCGCTTGATGTTCTGGCGCAAGCGGTCGCCCGAGTTGAGCTCGAGCATATTGACGTCGTGGCTGCCGAAGTACATGCCAGGAGCGAAGCGCAGCGAAAAGTAATTGTTCAGCCGCAGATCGGCCAGGCCGTTCACGCAGAAACCGGGCTGGTAGTTGGGCTGGTCGATGCGCCACTCCTGGCCCTGCTCGGTCACCAGGCCGTTGTGGGCAAACATAAGGTCGCCGGCGTAAAGGCCCACCGAGAAGCCCAGGTGCCACTTGCGCAGGTCGGCGTAGGGCTTGTTCTGTATCTTGTCGTTGAACGCACGCGCCGAGGCCGGAACAGCGAGTGCCGGCAGCAGCAGAAGCGTGACAATCAACAGGCGTGCAAATTTCATCATAGTTATTCAACGCACAAAAAGCCTGAATATTGCCACGCGGCGAATAAAAACGCCCTGCGACCACTCAGGGAAGCAGGGCGTTGGAAAAGATTATGCGGAGAAAAATCAGCGGATGGCGAGCTTGAACACACGGGTGCCGGCGCGAACCACGTAGACACCATGCTCAAGGCCCTCGATGCGTGCAGTGCCACCAACGGTAGCGGTGCGGGCAAGCTGGGTGCCGTTCACGGCATAAACTGCCACAGGCACATCGGCTGCGGCGGTAACAACGATTGCCGAACCCTCGGCGCGGGCGCTCACGCTACTATCGGCGGCAACATCGGCCACGCCGGTTTCAACCACGTCCATGAGGTCGGTGTAGAGCAGCAGCTGAGGGAATGCGGTGTTGGTCATCACGCACATGATGTCCGTGAAAGGCTCGTAGAAGCGGGTCACACCGTCCTCAATGAAGTAGTCGCCGCCGTCCTCCAGGAGGTCGCCGATGAGGTTGCCTTCCTCGTCGAACTCGGGCACACCGCTGAACCAAAGGAACACGGTTTCCACGCCGCCCACCTTGGCTTGGGCGCTGAGGTCCACAACGCCGTCGGTCTGCTTAACGTTCATGGGATACTGGTTGGCATAGTCGTAGACATAGTAGCGGGTCGACACTGCGGGCAGAGTGGCGAAGGTGAAGAAGTTCTTGCCCAGGTGCAGCTCGCGCAGCTGGCTCAGTCCGGCAACGTCGATGCTGCTCAGGAAGTTCTCGGTGAGGTTGAGCTGGCTCACAAAGGGAGCACCGCTCAGGTCGATGTTTTCAAGGCGGTTCACAGCCAGGTCAATGTTCCACAGGTTCTCGTTGTCGAAGGTGACGGACTCTATGTAGTTGTAGGTGATGAACAGGTTGCCCAGGTCGGGGAGCACGGAGGCATCGAAGCTGGTGAGGCGGTTATTGGACAGGTTCACCGAGTAGAGTTTCGGGTAGGCCGAGAGGTCGATATCGGTGAGCTTGGCGCCCTGGATGGCCAGTTCGCGCAGGTTGTCGGTGTCGGGCAGCTTGAATGCACCGTCCTCCAGGTCGCTGTCGTAGGCGGCGAACATGATAGCCTGCTTCAGGCCGCTGACGTCGATGCTCTTGAGCTTGATGCCGTCGATACTGAACACGGTCAGGCCGTTGTTCTCGTCGTAGGCATACACCTTGACCTCCGTATTGGCCTTGGTGCTGACGGGGAACAGCTTGTAGGAGTCGGCCAGGATGTACTGCACCATGTCGCCGTCGCCGGTCCAGTCGATGTATACGGTGGTACCGTTCTCAATGCCGGTCATCACGAGGGTGCCGGTCTGTGTTGCGGCCGTCACGAAGCTTGCGCACACGGTGGTGGGCATTTCGGCCACCTCGACTGTGGTGGTGACGTAGGCATCAGCACCGGTGAATTCGGAGTAGGCGGGATTGCTCACCGAGCAGTACACCATGCCCAGGCTTGCGTCCTCGAAATATGTCACACCTTTTTTGAAACGCACGGCATCCTCAGCCACGGGCTGGCCGGTAGTCTCGGAAATCCAGGTGAACACAGTCTGCGAGCCCAGGGCCGGATAGAGCAGCTCGCTGAGGTCAATCATCGGAGCCTTGGCCGGAACCACATATTTGGCCTGAGGTGCGTAGATGTAGTTTTCAACAGCACCGTCAGCGGGGAAGTTGCCGAGCACAAGTTTGTTGTTGGCAACGTTGAGAGTTTTGAGCGCGGTGGCGCCGGTGAGGTCGATTGCGGTGAGCTGATTGCCCGAAAGGTCAAGGCTCTCCAGGGCGGCGCAGTCGCTGAGGTCAACATCGGCAAGCTGGTTGTCGGCCAGGTTCACAATCACCTGCGAACCACCCAGACCGGTGACCGAAGTGAGCACATTGCGGCTGAGGTCCACCTCGGTGTACTTGCCGCCGAGAATGAAGGTTGAGAACTTATTGCCTGACAGATTGATTTTGTCCAGATAATTCTTGATGATATAATCGGAATTGCCGTCGAAATCCACGGTGGTGAAGTTGTTGTCGGCCAGGTTGATTTCGCGCAGAAGGGTGTTGTTGGCCATATCCAGGCGCGAGAGGCCGGCGCCGGTCACTGCCAGATATTGCAGGGTTTTGGCCTTGGAGATATCCATGCTGGTGATGCGCACGTCGGCGATGCCGAAGGCCGAGATGTCGCGCCCCTCGGGGATGTAGATGGTGATACGGCCGGAGCGGGTGCCGTGCACGTTGGGCTGTGCGGGCAGCTCGGTGCTCGTGGCGGTGAAGTCAAGCAGTTCGCCGTTGCCGAAGTCGACGCTGAAAGTCACCGGAGCCTCAGCGCTTGCGCCGAGAATACCGACGGAAAAGTCGAGGTCCGTCACGCTGGTGCTGGCGCTGAAGGTGAGCAGGGGCGAGGGCTTGCCGTAGTCCTCGGCACTCTTCACCATAAAGTTGGCCGAGCGCAGGGGGTACTCGGGGAACAGGGTATTGTTGAACAGCACGTGCACGCTATCGGCATAGGCGCGGTTCAGCGTAATCTTGCCGTCGTTCCAGGCGTAGTAGCGTTCGTCGAGCGGTTCGGACGCGCCGTAGCTGTTGGTGTAGCACAGCACGCCGGTGGTGGTGGTTTCGGGGCGGTTCACCTTGGCGGTAAAGTCAAGCTCGGTGCCCACAGCATAGGAACGCTCGGTGGGGAAAGGCTTCTGCGAATAATAGTAGTCTATGAACGTGCTGCGGGGTGCGGGCAGGGTCACGTAGTCCATCAGGTTGTCGTGAATATCCACCTCGCGCAGGCCCTCGCAGTTGCTGAAATCAATGCCGGGCAGATAGTTGGAGTAGGCGCTGAGAGTAATCAGGTTGGGATTCTTGGTGATGTCGAGCTCGCGGAGGTTGTTGCCGGCGCAGAACAGATACACCAGGTCGGGGTTGTTGGTCACATCAAGGTTGGTGAGGCGTGCCGAAGCGGCGTACTCGCCGGTGTGGCTGCAGTAGAGCTGCTGCAGGGCCTTGTTGGCCGACACATCCACGTGGTCAACGAACGTGTCGCCCACGTTGAGGATGAGCAGCTTGGGATTCTTGCTCACATCGATACTGCGCACAGGGGTCACATCCACTGCCAGCGACAGCAGTTCGGGGCAGCCCGACGGGTCAACATGCGTGAGTGTGGCGCAATGGTAGGCGCTGAACACCTGCAGCGACGGATAATCCGTGAGCGTGAAGCTGCTGTCCAGACCCTCGATGATATTCATTTCCAGGATGGACAGCGCAGGTTTGTCCGGGCCGATAATCAGGGGCTTCACGTCGAAGGGGTTGTCGCTCAGATACACTGCCATAAGTTCGTTGTAGCCCGTGAGGTCCAGTTCCGGCAGCAGGTTATGGCTCAGGTTGAGAATTTCAAGCGAGGTGAGCTTGGGGAAATCCAGACGGTCGATGTAGCAACCTTCAAGGTCGAGGTAGTCGATAAGGTCGGCGTCGCCGTACACTTTCACCGTGCCTGCCTCCGACACGGAGCAGAGCACCAGAGTACCCGCGATGCCCGACGAGGAGGAATCGTAAACAGCAGGCTTCACCTCGATAGTTTCCTTGCCGAAACCACAGTCCACCTGGATGGTGGTGTTCTCGGTGGAGCCGATGTAGAAGTGGAAGGCGTTTTCCGGGCCCGCATTGTTGTACACCTGAGTGTGGAAACTCAGGATGGGGTCCGCCGCAAACGCTCCGGCCGAAGCCACCATCACCACGGCGGCCGCCAGCATTTGCTTGAGAATTGAGATTGGTTTAAACATTATAAATAACTCTTAAAAATTAGTTTATCTTTACGGTTATCGAAAAAATCGAGGCACCGGGGAAAGAATTCCCGATGCCCCGACTTATGTTTTATAAGCGAGAGCTTATGTTATTAGCGGATTGCACGCTTTTCACCACCAATCACGTAGATACCGGCGGGGAGAGCCTTGATCTGCTCGGCGCTGGCGTTGCTGATGATGCGCACACCCTGCAGATTGTAAACATCCTGGGGAGCGTTGGCACCGGCTGCAATGTTTTCAACACCGGTGAACTGGTTCACCTTGATGGCGATGTTGGTGTCGGCGTTAACAGCCAGCACATGTTCGCCGTTCTCAAATTCAACGGTTTCGTCGTTGATAACCAGTTCGTGTTTGAACTCGTATTCCTCGGTTTCGGGGATTTCGTTGAACACGATGCGGATTTCGGTACCCATCATCACGCTGTGCTTGTCGGGCTGAGCCACTTCGATAACCTGGTCGTGGAAAATCTTAACGTCGGCAGCTTCGTCGATGTCGTAAACCACATTGTAGTTTTCGATTTCACCGGACTTGAAGATCTTCACAACGTCGCCGTCCTCGATTTCGATTTCCGAAGGAGCGGTAGCGTAGCCATCGGGGTCTTCCTGCACTTCACCGTTGATGTAGACGAACTTGGGTGCGGGCGAGATGGAAAGGCTTACGGGGTTGTCAGTGTCAGCGAAGTTTACAGTGGTATAACCATCTGCAAGGATGATTTCCTTATATTCGTTGTAATTCTTGAAGTTCAGACGAATGGCGGTCGACCAGTATTTGTCGCCGTTTTCAATTTCTTCCTCGGTATAGGGCTCGAGGTAGAAGGTAGCGGTCTGGTTGCGATCGGTGAATTTGGTGTTGATGGTCACTTCGTATTCCTCACCGGGTACGATGCCGAGGTACTCGTAGAAGTTAATCTTCGAGATACTATAAGAATCAACAAAACCATCGGTATCGCTTTCCATGGAAGTAATATTGTAGTCATCGAAAGCGTAGAAGGTCACGGAATAAGCAGAAGCAGGAACTTCAATAAGGCAGCTTTCAGAAGTAAGAGGGATAGCATCGTTAGCATTGTAGCCGGAGGTCCAGCGCACGTGCTCCCATGCTTCGCAATTTACACGCACCAGGTAGGGATCCTTCTTAACTGCGTCAATTTCATACTCGTAACCGTTGTCATCGTTAGCATAGTAGCTGTCACCGTAGTAATTGGTGATTACGTTGCCGTTAATCTTCACGCTGTTGATGGTGTAGTCACCGCTATTGAAGTTGGCGTAGATATTGTCGCCCATCTTCACAGTGAAGCCTTCGGCCAGATATTCCTCGGGAGTGAGGACAACGTCGTTGACTTTGAATGTGGAAACAACACCTTCGGTGCCTTCGTTCACGAAAGTGAACTTAACAGGAACATCCTTGTCGGGGAAATCGGCATTAATTTCGATAACGTCGCCATCTGCAGCAGCAACGCTGTAGTCATTGCCATAGAAGCTGGGCTCTACGAGTTCGCCGTTGAGCTTTACCTGATAGATAGCTTTGCCATATTCAGGAGCCACACGGAAGGGCGATTCGCTCTCCTGGAACTTGACGGCGTTGTCGCCTTCTTCAAGTGCGATGGGGTCGCTGTAACGCGAGGTATTGCGGTACATGGCGAACTTGGCCAGGTCGCCGGAAACCTTTACGGTTGCAGTAAGGTTGCGGAGTTCGTCGAGTGACTGAGTGGTGATGGTGTAAGTGTACTCTTCACCGTAAGTATAGTTGTAAGGAGTGCTCCATGAAGTAGCCTGGAAGTTGGGAGTTTCTTCGGGATTACCGCTTGTAACGTCCACAATCTGATAGCCGGACTTAACACCTACGCCGTAGTTGTAGTGGCCCTTGTCGATAATGGTCCACTCGCCATCCACGTTCTCCAGATCGCTCCATTCACCATAGTTTCTGGTGAGGTAGAGGTGTTCGGGATTGCCGATGATGTGGAAAGTGGTGGGGTCGTTTTCGGCGGTTTTAAAGGTGAGCACGTCGCCGTCCTCAACGTTGTCGTAGCTGATGGTGTAGGCGGTGTTATTGCTGGTACCATTGGTAAGCCACTCTTCTTCACCATTCAGAATCTCAACAAAATAGGCTTCTGCGGTGGTATTAACCTGTACGTTACCGGTGATGGTAACCTTATTATTCTCGTCGAGGGTCAGGCTATTATACCAGCTGCCTATCGACGCAAGATGCTCGGGATGCTCGAAGTTGACGGTGATAGTCTTCTGTGCGAAGGCTGTCACTGCGAGCATTGCCACGATGAAAAATGTGTAAAATCTTTTCATACCTTAATGCTTGGTTTGAATAATGATAATAAAAAATAGTTTCGTTTCTCGAAGAAAGATGAGTGTCAATTGCTGCCCTATGGAAATGATAATCGTGCTTCTGAGTATCTCTGGACCCGTTTTTCAGGTAAGGGGTGCTGTAGAGCGTGAGTTAAAAATAACCAACAGACAAAATTTGCAGCGCAACTTTCGTACGGCAAAATTACAGCATAGGTTTGAATAATTTATCACGAATTACAGCTTTTAACGTTTATTAACCTCAAAAATATCAATTTTCAGCCTTAACAATGCCGCAAAGACACATGTTTGTAACATGAAAATTTCTTTCAAAATGGCATTTTCACATATTTTAAACCAAAAATTAGCCTTTTTTATCTTTCATCATGAAGCAACACCCCTGCAGGAGCTGTTATAGTAGTACAATTTGCAAGAAAGAAAGCTTAAAGAATGAATGCAACAGCATCCCTCGTCCGTCAGGCGGAGTAGTGATACTGTGTCTGAAGGCTCTCATAAATAAATAGTTGAAACGTGGAACCGCCTCCCTTCTCCGGAAGCCGAGGTGGTTTTTCGTGTTCCTACTTTAGGATTTTGACCAGAGGACCACAGTAGGATAGTATTTTTTGACCAGAGAACCATAGTACTATAGTTTTATTGGACCAGAGAACCATAGCGCAAGAGATATAACTGTAAGCACAGCGGCGGAGCCGCGTTTTAGCCAGAAACCCCACACAGAGCGCCTCAAAGCGCGAAGTGTGGGGGGCGCACGAGTTGACTTCGAGCTTCGGAGAAGCGACTGTTAAGCAAGGCATTACATCGCTTCTCCGAAGCTCCATCGCGCTATATATCACACCCCACACTTCGCGCTTTGAGGCGCTCCGTGTGGGGTTTCTGGCTAAATCGCGGCTCCGCCGCTCCTCACGTCAAAAAAACTCTGGTCCTTTAGTTCTCCGGTCGAAAAAAGCCCCGCCGCGCCCATCGCCCAAAATCTCTTATCAAAAACTTTATTCATATTCCGAGATTTTTTGCTAATTTTGTGGGATATTAGGGTAATGATGCCCTGTCAGTAACATTTGCTTGCAATGAAACACCGATTATACCGCATTTTTGCCATTCTGGCTCTTCTGTGCTCCGCTGCCGGCGCACAGGCCCAGGAACTGTTCGTGTACCCTACCCCGCCGGATTCGATGCAGACGCTTCAGCAACGCTCCGATTATTTCATCAGCCGTTTCTGGGACCGCTGTAACTTTGGCTCCGCAATGGCCAATCCGGTGAAGTTCAACAAGTCGTTCGGCGACTGGCTCAGCCTGATGCCCCACGCCTCGGCCGACACCGTGCATGCCGCTGTGAACAAACTGCTGAAACGCTTCGAAAAGCAAGGCCCCGAAACGCTTGCCCTGGTCAACATGGCCGAGAACTGGATGTGGTCCGACACGGCCTCGATGCACTCCGAAGAGCTCTATACTCCATTTGTGCGTGCCGCCGTGGCCAACAAGAAGATTTCGAAGGCCGAGAAAGCCCGCTACCAGGCTCAGCTGAAAATTCTTGAGAGTAGCGCCGTGGGTGCCACCGTGCCCGACTTCACTTTCATCCGCCCCGACGGCACCACAGGCCGCCTGAGCGATGCTGCAGAAGGTGCCTCGGTACTTATTTTTGTGAACGACCCCGACTGCGACGACTGCCGCATGGCGCGCGTGCGCCTGAGCGCCGATGTGAATACCCGCGACCTGATTGACAAAGGGCGTCTGACCCTCATCAGCCTGCTTCCCGACGAACCGAATGCCGAATGGCGCGAGGCAGCTGCTGCCTACCCCGAGAACTGGGTGGTGGGAGCGATGGAGGACGCCGACACGCTTTTCGACCTCCGCTATCCCCCGGTGTTCATCTACCTTGATTCCGACCACAAGGTGCTTGCCAAGGGGCTCGACATCGATCACCTGCTGGGGGCTTTCCGAGTGGCTAACACACAAAAGCGCCGCAACCGATGAGCGCCGAGAAGCTACGCATTGCTGTGCTCGTGTCGGGCGGCGTGGATAGCGCCGTGGTGGTGCATAAGCTGGCCGAGCAGGGCCACGACCTGCATCTGTTCTACATCCGCATAGGCCGCGACGATGATACCGGCGGCTGCACGGCCGAGGAGGACATCGAGATGTGCACGCTCATCGCCCGTCGCTACGGGCTGCCGCTTGAAGTGGTGTCGCTCCACCAGGAGTATTGGGACAACGTGATGGAGTACGCCCTGCGCACTGTGCGTGCCGGCCTGACTCCGAACCCCGACATCATGTGTAACTCCGTAATCAAGTTCGGTTACTTCGAGGAGCGATGGGGCCGCGAGTTCGACCTCACGGCCACGGGCCATTACGCCGACACGTGGTTCGACCCCGAGGGCCGCAAATGGCTGGCCACAGCCGTGGACCCCGTGAAGGACCAGACCGACTTCCTGGCCCGCATCAGCGGCCACCAGCTGGAGCACATCATCTTCCCGCTTGGCTCCATGCCCAAGGCCGATGTGCGCCGCATTGCCGCCGAGGCTCACCTGCCCAATGCTTTCCGCAAGGACTCGCAGGGCATCTGCTTCCTGGGCAAAATCAATTACAACGACTTCATCCGCCGCCATCTGGGCGAAAAACCGGGCCCGATTATCGAGATTGAAACCGGCCGCAAACTGGGCGAGCACCGTGGGTTCTGGTTCCACACCATCGGCCAGCGCAAGGGCCTGGGGCTGAGTGGAGGCCCCTGGTTTGTGGTGCGGAAGAATGTTGAGGATAATATAATATATGTGTCGCGCGGCTACGACACCGAAAAACAGTATGGGAAAACGCTCCACCTGGCCGAGATGCACTTCATCACGGCCGCCCCTTGGGGCGATGCTGCCGACGCCGGTGTGGAAATCCGGTTCAAGAACCGCCATGCGCCCGACTTCCTGCCGGGCCGTATCCGCCGTGTGGCCGACGGGGCTCCTGGCGAGTATGTGGTGGAGTCGGACGTCAAGGTGCAGGGCATAGCCCCGGGGCAGTTTGCCGCCATCTACGACCGCGATGCCCGCTTGTGCTACGGTTCGGGCATAATCACAGGGCGCGCTAACATAACGATTTAGAACAATGGATAAGAGAGTACGACTCTACGTTCTGGGGCTGTCCATCAGCCAGCTGCAATCGGGTGCCTACGCACTAGTGCTGGCCGAGGAGAATGGTCCGCGCCGTATCCCGGTGGTGATAGGCGCCGCCGAAGCCCAGGCCATAGCCATCAGCCTGGAGGGCATCCGCACCCCTCGCCCGCTCACCCACGACCTGTTCGTGAGTTTCGCCCATGCTTTCGGTGTGAGCCTGGCTGAGGTGTACATCTATCGTTTCGAGGATGGTATTTTTTCGTCGGAACTTACCTTTACCGACGGCGAGCGCACCATCCGCATCGACGCCCGCACCAGCGACGCTATTTCGATAGCCATGCGCACCCGTGCCCCGATTTTCACGACCGAGGACATTGTGCAACGCACCGGGTTCATTATTGACGATAGCCCCGAGGAGAGCGAAGGCCGACGCCTGAAGCGCACCGAAGGCCCGGCCGAAAGTGCTCCCGGAGCCGATGCCGACGACAACAGCACCCGCAATGAATCCGAGAGCTTGATCGAGGGCTACTCGCAGTACTTCGGACAGCTGGAAAAAGAGCTTTCCGAGCTGATTCAGAGCGAGAAATACGAAGAGGCCGCCCAAATCAGCGAAAGCCTTGACCAGGCCAAGCGCGAGGTGCTGGAGATGGAGGTGGATTTCGCTCCCGAAGCCACCGATGCCGCCGATGCCTGGGAAACATTCAAAGAAAAAATACGCCGCGAACTCAACGGCGAAACTGACCAACGACCTATCTAATCATATCATCTGAAAAAACTAAGCGAAATGAGTTGTTCCAATATCAAAGTGCGCCTGTCGGTGATGAACTTTCTGGAGTTCGCCGTGTGGGGTGCCTACCTGATTTCGATGGGTATGTTCCTGGGCACCCACGGCCTGGGGACGTACGTGTTCTGGTTCTACACCATCCAGGGCCTTGTGTCCATCTTCATGCCTGCGGTGATAGGCGTTATCGCTGACCGCTGGATTCCGGCGCAAATCACCCTGAGCCTGTGCCATCTGATTGCCGGTGTGTTCATGTTCGCCACCGGAGCAGTAGCCGCCTCGCAGCTTGACGCAGGTGGCACGCTGCAGTTCGGACTGCTGTTCACGCTCTACTCTATCTCAATCGCTTTCTATATGCCCACCATAGGCCTGAGCAACTCCGTGGCTTTCAACGCCCTGGAGCAGAGCGGGCTGAGCACCGTGCGCGATTTTCCCGCCATCCGTGTGTTCGGCACCGTGGGCTTCATCGTGGCTGAGCTGTTCGTGAACTTCGTGGGCTTCGGCGGTACCACCATCCAGCACTCCTATGCCCAGTTCTACACCTCGGGCGCCATCAGCCTGCTGCTGGCCCTTTACTGCTTCACTCTGCCCAAATGCGCTGTGTGCCGCCAGGGCGGCAAGAGCCTGGCCGATGCTTTGGGACTGAAAGCTTTCCGCCTGTTCCGTCGTCGCGAAATGGCTATTTTCTTTATTTTCAGCATGCTGCTTGGCGTGTCGCTGCAAATCACCAACACCTACGGCTCGTCGTTCATCAACCAGTTCAACAGCGTGGCTGAGTACAGCGGCGGTTTCTGGGCCAAGAACCCTACGTTCCTCATCTCCATCTCGCAGTGCGCCGAGGCCCTGTGCATCCTGCTCATTCCCTTCTTCCTGAAGCGCTTCGGCATCAAGGGTGTGATGCTCATCGCCATGTTCGGCTGGGTGTTCCGCTTCGGTTTCTTCGGCGTGGGCGATACCAACACACCCGGTGTAGTGTTCCTCATCCTTTCGTGTATAATCTACGGTGTCGCCTTCGACTTCTTCAACGTGTCGGGCGGTATCTACGTGGACTCGCAAACCGACCATGCCCAGCGCTCGTCGGCCCAGGGCCTGTTCATGCTCATGACCAACGGTATCGGTGCCTCCATCGGCACTGTGCTTGCCGGCACCTGTGTGGTGAACCGTTTCGTGGTTGAAACCGCCTCGCCCGAAGCTCAGCTGGAAGGCTGGCGCACGTCGTGGTACATTTTCGCCGCCTATGCCCTCGTGGTGGCTATCTGCTTCATGCTTCTGTTCCGCGACACCAAGGGCGATGCCAAGGACAAGACCCCGCTTGCCACAGCCGGCCCTGCACCCGAAGGCTTTATTGACATAAAAGATTGAAACAGCAATGATACGCTTCTATGCCCCCGACATCCTCACCACCGGCCTGCTGCCGCAGGGCGAGAGCGGCCACGCCATCCGCGTGCTGCGCAAGCGTGTGGGCGATGCCATCGAGGTGGTGGACGGCGCCGGACACCTCTACCGCTGCACCATAATCGGCGACAGTGCCAAGGGAGCGGCCGTGGAAGTGAACGAAACCGTGGAGCTGCCCAAGGTGTGGGCACCCCGAATCACCCTGGCCGTGGCCCCCACCAAGCACAACGACCGAATGGAGTGGCTGGTGGAAAAATTGGTGGAGATTGGCATTGACCGCATTGTGCCGCTGCGCTGCCGCCACTCCGAGCGCAAGGAAATGAACCGCGAGCGCATGGAAAAGATTGCTGTATCCGCCATGAAGCAGTCGCTCAAAGCCGTCCTGCCGGTCATTGACGATACTACACCTTTCGGCCAGTTCATGAAGGAAATAGCTGCCGACACGGCACAGAAGTTCGTGGGATACTGCGATGCCGATATGCCCCGCTGCCTGCTGGCCAAGGCCTACACTCCGGGGGCCGACGCCGTGATAATGATTGGCCCCGAGGGCGATTTCGCTCCGGAGGAAATAGCCGATGCCCGGGCCGCAGGCTTCGTGCCCGTGACTATGGGCGACAACCGCCTGCGCACCGAAACCGCTGCACTGGTGGGCGTTGACACAATCCACATTCTCAACCAAGCAAATTCATAAGCAAACTATGATAGAACAAGCACTCGAATATCTCGGCAAAGGTCCCGGATTCTTTCTGCTGGCCGGTCCTTGTGTGATTGAAGGCGAGGAAATGGCCTTCGAAATCGGCCGCAAGATTAAATCCGTATGCGAGCCTCTGGGCATCCCCTTTGCTTTCAAGGGGTCATACCGCAAGGCCAACCGCAGCCGTCTGGACTCCTTCAGTGGCATCGGCGACATCGAAGCGCTCACCATCCTGGCCGGTGTAGGCTGCGAGCTGGGTGTGCCCGTAGTGACGGACATCCACGAGCCTCACGAGGCCGCCATGGCTGCCGACTTTGTGGACATCCTCCAGATTCCGGCTTTCCTGTGCCGCCAGACCGCTCTGCTGGTGGCCGCCGCACGCACCGGCAAGGCTGTCAACATCAAGAAGGGTCAGTTCCTGGCGCCGGAGTCCATGCGCTTCGCGGTGGAGAAAGTGCGCGCTGCCGGCAACACACAGGTGGCTGTCACCGAGCGCGGCACCACCTTCGGCTACGGCGACCTTATTGTGGACTTCCGCGGTGTGCCCGAAATGCACACCGCCTGCGACTGCCCCGTGATTGTGGATTGCACTCACTCGCTGCAGCAGCCCAACACAGCCGGGGGTGTGACCGGCGGACGCCCCGAACTGATTGAAACCATCGCCCGCGCCGCCGTGGCCGTGGGTGCCGACGGTCTTTTCATGGAAACGCATCCCGAACCTGCCAAAGCAAAAAGCGACGGTGCCAACATGTTGCGACTCGACCTGCTTGAGCCTCTGCTCATCCGTCTGGCCGCAATCCGTCGTACCATCGACTCATTCAACGCATAATCAGAACACTATGAAACGTATAGCAATCGCCCTCGCATGCGCCGCTGCCATCGGAACAGCCGCCGCTCAATCGGGCATCCAGAATCCGATTACCCAGGCCGTGCTCCAGGTGTATGCCGAGGAGCTTGAGGAAAATCCTAACGACTACTCGGTGCTCATGAGCCGTGCCGACGAGTACTACCGCCACGACGAATACATCCGCGCCCTGGACGATGTGAACCGCGTGCTCGAGCTGGTTCCGGCCACCGACGAGGACATCAAGGTGCGTGCCCTTGTGCTCCGCGCAGGCATCTACAACGAAACCAAACGCCACGAGGATGCGCTGGCCGACCTGACCGCGGCCGATGCAATCTCGCCCGATTCGTACTACATCATCTACCAGAAGGCCAACACCGAGTATATGCTCGAACAGTACCCCCAGGCCCGCGGCGACTTCCAGCGCCTGGTGCGTGTCAATTCGCGTGCCCCTGAGGCCTACATCGGCCTGGCGCGCGTGGCTGTGAAGGAAAACAACCTTGGCACTGCCAACGAGATGCTTGAGTCGGCCGTGAACCTCGACCCCAACAATGCCGAAACCTACGTGCGCCGTGCGTCGGTGCGCCGCCTTATCGGCGACCACAACGGTGCTGTGGACGACCTCATTCTGGCCCTGAGCACCGACAATAAGCACAGCCGCGCCCTACAGGAACTCATTGACTACGGCAACACCAACTATGCCGCCACGATGGCCGGCCTGAGCAGCGCTATCTCGCAGGCTCCCCAGGTGGGCATGTTCCGCTATATCCGTGCCGTCATCGCCCAGGCTCACTACCACTACCTGGCCGCCATCCAGGACTACCGCGTGATTCTTGACGAAAACCTCTACAACTACAACGGCATCTACGCTTCGATTGCCGAATGTCAGTATGCGCTCGGGAACTACGACGAGGCCCTGTCCAACATCGACTATGCCCTGGGCTCCTTCACCGACAACGCCGGCTACTTCGTGCTGCGCTCGCAGATTCTGCGTGCCCTCCACCGCAACGACGAGGCCGTGCAGGCTGCCGCAAGCGGACTGGCCGTTGACCGCCAGAGCTGCCCTGCCCTGGCCGAAATGGCACTGGCCTACGTGGCCACAGGCAACTACGACGACGCCTCCAACCTGCTGGGCGAGGCTATCCTGAACGATGCCGAGAACCCGCAGTACCGCATGCTGCGCGCATGGGTGCTCGAAAAGTTCCTCAACCGTGCCAAGCCCGCCGAACAGCTCTACGAGATAGTGAGCGAGTTCGAAAACTTCAATCTTGACAATCCCCGCTCCCTCAAGGGCTTCGCCCTGCTTTTCCTTGGCAAGACCGACGAGGCTGACCGCTGGATGAAAAATATCCTCGACACTGCAGTGGATAATGACGGCCTTATCCACTACTACGGCGCATGCTTCTACGCCCAGGCCGGCGACACCGACAAGGCCATGGACTGCGCGCGCAAGTCGCTCGAACTCGGCTACGCCAACTACCACGACTGGACCGAGGCAGCCGACGGCCGCGTCAACGTGGCACCGCTCCGCGACGACCTTACCTTCCTGAACCTCCTGCACAAATACAACGCAATTTTCGGGAAATAAGTTAATGAGTGTTAAGCCGTGTAACTTTTCGGGCCCATGTGCGTCAAATATACAAAAGACTACAGGTACTGAAAAGATTCGACTTAAATAAAATGATTACGTCGCGGATGCCACTGTGAAGCAGCATCCGCGACTTTTTCTTTCCTCATTTGTTTTAGTAATGAACATAAAACAATTATTATATGATTATAGCATCCCAGAAACGCAAAGAAAACATAGCCGAATACCTCATCTACATGTGGCAGATTGAGGATATTATCCGCGCAAACGGTCTCGACCTGGAAAAAATCAAGGAGAACGTGGTGAATCGCTTCCCGGCCGACGAAGCCACTCTGCGACAAATGGCCGAGTGGTACGAATCGCTAATCGACATGATGCGCCGCGAAGAGGTGACCGAGCGAGGCCATCTGCAGATGAACAAGAACATCATTGGCGACCTTGCCGACCTGAACCGCCGCGTGCTGGCCGACCCGCGCTTCGACCAGTACCGCCAGGAGTTCTACCGCACACTCCCCTACATCGTCGAACTCCGCGCCAAAGCCGGGCAGGAGAAGGGTGGCGAAATCGAAACCTGCTTCAACGCGCTCTACGGCGTGCTCATGCTGCGCCTGGCAGGCAAACCGGTGTCGGACGACACACAGAAAGCCGTTGACCAGATCGCAAAATTCATCGCCCTGCTGGCCTCTTACTACCATCTGGACGAGGAAGACAAACTTTTCAAACCTGAAGACAATAAATAATGCACCGCCAATTAACCGTTCTAATCTTTCTATTTGCTCTTGCCTCTGCAGTCTTTGCTTCGGAAAAAGCGGAGTTCAACGTAGCCACCTACAATATCCGCATGCAGAACGACAACGACTCGCTTGCCGGCAACGTGTGGGGCACTCGCTTCCCGGTGATTGCCAACCTGGCACGTTTCCACGAGTTCGACATTTTCGGTACTCAGGAAGGCTTCAAGAATCAGCTTGAGGACATCCTCACTCTCCTGCCTGGCTACGCCTACACCGGCCACGGACGCGAGGATGGAAAGGACCGCGGCGAGCATGCGGCCATTTTCTACCGCACCGACCTGTTTGAACTGATTGATGCCGGTGACTTCTGGCTGAGCGAAACACCCGATGTTGCAGGTAGTATCGGATGGGATGCTGCCCTGCCTCGTGTGTGCTCATGGGCACAGTTCCGCCACATCCCCTCCGGGCAGCAGTTCATGTTCTTCAACCTCCACATGGATCACATCGGCAAGCAGGCCCGCATCGAAAGTGCCGGACTCATCCGCAGCAAAATCGATGAACTGGGCCGAGGATTGCCGGCTTTTGTCACCGGTGATTTCAACGTGGACCAGACTCACCAATCCTACGGCACATTCACCTCCGACGGAGCCCTGCGCGACGCTTTCACGGCGGCGGAGTTTGTCTACGCACCCAACGGCACGTTCAACAGTTACCGTACCAACGGTTTCACCACCAGCCGTATTGACCACATCTTCGTCACCCCAGGCATCGAAGTTGAAAAGTACGGCGTGCTCACCGATACCTACCGTACACCCGAGGATGCAGCAACATTTGATCCCGACGCCGCTCCGGCCGAAATCAAAATGCACACCTTCACCGCCCGCACACCCTCCGACCACTTTCCCGTGCTTATCCGCATAAAACTCCCCTGAAAAAAATATCGGGGCTGCCACGCCGGATTGCGCGGTAGCCCCGATGGCCGAGGAGAAAAGAGAATGATTATTCTTCGGTGTAAACTTCTTTGTGGAAGCGAGGCGAAATCACCTCGTCGGCCACACGTTTGGGATATGCATTTTCGGTGGAGATGAACACCCAGTCGATATCGTCCAGACGGCGCAGGTCGCTCACGAAGAATGCCTGCGAGTCGGGCGAGCCGACCACGATAATACGTTTCACACCTGCTTCGCGGGCAGCGTGTACGGTATCGACGAAGTATTTAAGAGTCAGTTCGTTGGTATATGCCTCCTGCAGGTCGTCGTTATATGCCAGCACGGCATCGGAATAACCTTCGAGAGCTTCAACCACGCGCTCATGGTTCTCAACCGGGAGATGGGTAACAGTCAGGCGGCTGTCAGCCAGCATAACTTTCTCGGGAAAATCCACCATTGCGTTCACGCTCAGACCGCGGGCAAGTAATTCACCCAGCACATCGGCCTGGACTCTGTTTATCGTTCCTAATAATGCTATTTCTTTCATAATTGATAGTATTTAATTCTTTGTTCTGTCTATACAACAATCCGCCGTGGCTCATGGTTGCATAAATCGCAGAAAAATTTGCATCGAATTAAAAATTTCCCTAACTTTGCACAACATTCCCGCGCATGTGGCGTAATTGGTAGCCGCGTTAGACTTAGGATCTAATGACTCAGGTCGTGGGGGTTCGAGTCCCTTCATGCGCACGAAAGCACAACCCGCTCGGTCCGTTGGACCAGGGCGGGTTTGTATTTTTATACTGCTCTACTATGTAATTATGCTATTCCCTAACGTGGTGGGGCATATGTTCGGGAATAATCATTGACAGTTCCACAAGGCCGCCCACAGTCCCGTCGGGCCGCTTCCAAGCCGTCTGGAAAATCATTTTATGCACACCGCGTTTTTCAATCGTGTAGCAATTCTGCCCGCCGGTGGCAAGCAGATGACGGATTATTTCCACCGAGTGCGGATTGTGGCAGTCAAGCAGATTTTTACCTACAAGTTCTCCGCGACCGCTGAAAGTTTCGCGGGAGCGCTGGTTCATATATATTATTGTGCAATCGGCGTCGCACACTGTAATGGCGCAGTTCAGCGCCCAAGCCCAGTCGGGGATAGATGCTTTATATTCTTCCATATTTTTATAAGTTTGCATCAAAGTTAGCAACAAGACGGTAGATTATGTGCATATTAACATATCTTAACTTAATCTATTAAGCCTTTAGGTGTCATTGTATGTTTGAATTTTTAAAGTTTATTCCGATATGCAAGCACGTTTCAACTCATCACACACTGTCACCGACCTCTCCCGCTCGTGGCGACACCGCAATGTGTCCGAAACCACGGTCACTTTCGTTGCGGCCGTCCTCATTGGGTTAGCTTGTGGCCTGGGCGCCTTTCTGGTGAAGCGCACCATCCGCTATATTTCGCTATTTGCCGTGAGCGGCATGCGCACCGACGGCTCCAACTGGCGTTTCCTGGTGCTTCCACTTATAGGCATAACACTGGCGTATCTCTACACCCGCTACGTGGCGCGGCGCCCTCTGGCGCACGGCACCGAGCAGGTTCGCGGCGTGCTCGCCTCGCAGTCCTACCGCATGCCCGTGGCTCTCACCTATCAGCCTCTGCTGGCCAACGCCCTCACCCTTGGGTTCGGAAGTTCGGCCGGTGCCGAGGGGCCCATCGCCTTTGCCGGTGCAGCCATGGGAAGTGGCTTCGCGCGGCTGTTCAACCTATCGCCTGCCACCATGCGAATCCTTGTCGGTGTTGGAGCCGGTGCCGGCATTGCAGCCATCTTCAAGGCTCCGGTTGGCGGCATGCTCTTCACCCTCGAAGTGCTTGCGATGGAACTGACAACACTATCGGTGTTCGTGCTTATCACCGCCGGGTTGGTTGCAGGCCTAACATCGTTCGCTCTCCTCGGCATGGATTTCAGCTTCGCCTACACAACCCGCAGCGATTTTTTCGATACTCACTGGGTGATACCCGTACTTGCCCTCGGCATTTTTTGCGGTTTTTACTCATTATATTATAGCGGCACTGCCGGTGCCATGAAAAAGTGGATGCAAAGCCGCCGCAACCCGTGGGTTGCTGTCATCACCTCGGGGCTGTTCGCTTCGGTTCTATTGTTCGTGTTCCCCTCACTCTACGGCGAAGGCTATCCCTCGATGGTGCGCATTTTTCACAACGACCCGATGGCGATTGTGGACAACGGACCGTTCTACGGCTTAATAACCGGACCGTGGTCCATCATTCTGATTGCCGGTGGTATAGCCTTGGTGAAAGGTGCCGTGACAGCCGCCGTGAACAATGGCGGAGGTGTGGCCGGCAAGTTTGCCCCGACGCTTTTTGCGGGCTGTATGGTGGGCCTATTCTTTGCCGGAATTGCCAACTTCATTCCCGGCGTGCAGCTCGCAGTGCCAAGCTATGCCTTCATCGCCATGGCCGGAATTATGGCCGGCACCATCCGCGCGCCATTCATGGCCATATTTCTCACCTCCGAAATGAGCGGCGACTTCGGACTATTCCTCCCCTCGGTGGTCGTAGCCTTCATATCCTACGGCATCGTGGTATTCTTCACACGCAAGAAAAGCAAGTGATTACAGAGTAGATTCGGACATTCCTTAAATGTTTAAGTCAAAACAGGGTGGCAACACGCAAAATCCCTCCATTTTGCGTATCTTTGCAATACCATGGCAAAAATTGACGTAAATAACACTTCTGTAACTGTAATCAAAGTCAATGACGAAGATTACATCTGCTTGACCGACATGCTTAAAGCACGGGATGGCGAGTTCTTTTTTTATAACTGGTTGAGGAATCGAAACACCATTGAATTCCTTGGCATTTGGGAAACTGTAAATAATCCTAATTTTAATTCTGTCGAATTCGACAGAATTAAAAGCTTGGCTGGATTAAATAGTTTTCGTCTCAGCGCAAAAGAATGGATGGAAAAAACCGGAGCTATCGGAATTATTTCCAAGGCCGGTCGTTATGGTGGAACTTACGCTCATAAAGATATCGCATTTGAATTTGCCATGTGGATAAGCCCTGAATTTAAGGTTTATTTAATCAGGGAATTCCAGCGCCTCAAAGAGGCTGAACAAAAGCACATAGGTTGGTCTGCTAAACGAGAGTTGTCGAAAATCAATTACCGTATTCACACGGATGCCATAAAGCACAACCTCATTCCAAACGAAATCACAAAGACCCAGGCAAGCGTAATATACGCGAATGAAGCCGATGTCCTTAACGTGGCTATGTTCGGCGTAACCGCCAAAGAATGGCGGGATGCTCATCCTACATTAAAAGGTAATATCCGCGATTATGCCACCGTTAATGAGTTAATATGCTTGTCTAACATGGAGAATTTGAATGCTGTCTTCATCGAACAAGGTATAGAGCAGACAGAACGGCTTATAAAACTGAATAAGATCGCCATACATCAAATGAATATTTTGGAGAGTAATAGTGGGGGCCGGGAGCTGTTGAAATAGCAACCATTAAAGTAAAAAAGTGGGTGAAACAACTTGGAATGTTTCACCCACTTTAATTTGAAAGATGAGGACCTGAAACTAAAGGTCTTGGTTGTGATTACTTCACATTCTTCACACGGAAGATGGTGCCCTCGATGAGGCTGACGTAGATATCACCGGTGGCGGGATCAACGTCGATGCCATTGATTTCGCTCACGCCCAGGGGCAGCGAGGCAATCAGGCGCGGCTCCTTGGCATCGGTGATGGTGAGGATGCCGCGGCGCGAACCGGCGTAGATGTAGCCGTCCTTTTCAAGCACGATGCAGGGAGCGTGGTCGTAGCCGATGCCGAGGTCAACCAGCCAAAGCTCCTTGAAGTCGGGAGTGGTGGCATCAATCGCCACAAGCTCGCCGTCCATGGTCTTTGCATATACCTTGGTCAGGTCCTCGCTGTGGCCGAGGCTCTCGCGGTAGCGGTGCGAATTGTCGCGCCACAGCTGGCGACCGGTGGCACGGTCAAGGGCAGTCATATAGCGGTCGGGGGCCACGATAATCACCTTGTCGTCGGTAACGACAGGCACCACGTTGCCGGGGCCGAGCATATTGGCTGTCTTGCCGTTGTTCCACACCCAGCGCAGTTTGCCGGTGTTCAAGTCAAGAACGCGCAGATTGGTGTCCCAGGCGCCGAACACAAGATCGTTGCCGGCGATGGTGGGAGCTGCCTGGGTGTAATTATTGAGTGAATCGTAGCTCCACACGAGTTTGCCATCCGTTGCACGGCGACGCTCCATGCGCTTGTAGCCGCCCTGGATGTAGGCTTTGCCATCGGCGGTCACGAGGCCGTCGGCCACATAGGGACCTTCCTTGGAAGTCTGCTTGCCGACGGTCTTGCCATTGGCACCGTTGAGAATCATGATGCCGTCGTGCATAGGCACAGCCACCTTGCCACCCTTCAGGGCCACAGGACGGCTGAACAGCGAAGCACCGGTGGGAACGCTCCATTTCAGCTGACCGTCGTTCTTGCCCACAGCACGGGCCTGGCCCAGCGAGTTGCCGAAGAGCACATTGTCGCCCTCGAAGCCCAGACGGGTGAAAATCGAGGCGCTGTCGGCCCACACCTTAGTCACTTCAAAGCCCTCGGGAGCCACGATTTCGGGGCGCACGGGCACCTTGGCCTTCTTGTGGGTGTCGCGGGCAGCGAAAGCGTACATTGCCTGGGGTTCCTTGCCGATTTCCTTATTATATACGTGCATCCAGTCGCGGTCGATGTCGAGGATGGTGTAGCCATAGGTCTTTTCGCCCTTGGGTCCCATTTCGAGTGCGCGAATCATCACACAGGGCAGGTCGCTACCGGAGTCATCGCCACCGGCGTTGTAAGCCTCCCAGTGGTGATAGTGGCCGTTCACATGAGCGATTACGGGGAACTGTTCAAGCACTGCAAGATAGTCCGGGCAGTTGTCAAGGTCGTCCTTCAGCGGGTAGTGGTTGAACGACAGCACACGCTTGCCGGGCTTCACGTACTCCTCGAGGGTGGATTTGAGCCAGTGCAGGTCTTCCTGCTTGATGTGGCCGTCGCCCATCTTCATGTAGGGGCCGCAGTTGATGCCGATGATAATGAGCGAGTCGAAATCGGCCACAAAGCGGTCATTGCCCCACAGGTCCACCAGGGTTTTGGTGGCGCTCTGGCTCCAGTTGTTCTCGTGGTTGCCGGGCAGCACGAACAGGGGCTTGGTCACCTGGTCGAGAATGGATTTCACGTTGTTCAGTTCGGCATCGGAGCCTTCGTTGCCCATGTCGCCGTTCATCACCACGAAATCAAAGTTGCCTCGGTTGATTTCGGCCACTGCCTCGCGCAGCTTGCCATCGTTGAGATTGCCGGGAGTGACGTGCACGTCGCTCAGCACCGCAATCCGCTGGCTATTAGCGAGCAAAGGCACAGTGGCCATCACTGCCAACAGAATTTTTTTGAAATTCATAAGAATAGACGGTAAATGAAGTTGTTTTAAAGAAAATTTATTTGCAAATTTACGAAGATTTTCGAAACCTCCTATGTTTCAAGCCATAATTTTACAAAAATTATATTATTTCATCCCCGGGGCGAATATTTATATCGAAAAATTTTAAAGTTCACTAAACAATTTTAGCAGGTCGGAAGTTATAAAGTCATATAACATTCATAACCCACATAACTATAATTCACGACATGAAAAAGATCGCATTTGTATTAGCCGCCGCTCTTACCAGCGTAGCCGCTATCGCCCAGGTAAACAAGGGTGAACTGAAACAGCTCCAGAACTTCCTGGCACAGCCCGCAGCCGAAGCCGCAACCAACGCCGAAGCCCTCGGAATTTCCAACATCAAGGACCCCTCCACCTGGGAAGGTGTTACAGTAGAGGGCAACCGCGTGACCGAAATCGATTGGAAAGGTAAAAAACTGGCCGGTACCCTTGACCTCAGCGGTTTTGCCGCTCTCACCAAGGTTGACGTAAGCCGCAACGCCATCACCGCCATCAGCACCAACGGCGATGCCGCCCTGGCCGAAGTGAACGCTTCCCGCAACAAGATTTCCGAAATCGACTTCACCGGCAACACCTCGCTCACCAAGCTCACCCTCAACAACAACCGAATCACCGAGTTCTCGCTCTCCGAGGTTCCCGCCATCAAGAGCATCAACATCGCTTCCAACCTTCTGGCCGCTCTCGACCTTCAGGGTTCTCCCACACTTGAGACCCTCAACTGCCAGAGCAACCATCTGGAAAGCCTCACGGTGAGCAACTGCACCGCCCTCAAGAACCTTTATGCCGGTTACAACAAGCTCAGCGGTATCACCCTGGCCGGTGTGACCAACCTGCAGAACATGAACATCGATAGCAACGAGATTTCCAACATGATTATCTCCGGCCTTCCCTCGCTGTCGAACTTCATCTGCTCCGACAACAACATGAAGACTCTGGGCCTGCGCGACTGCCGCAACCTGATGGACGTGGTTTGCTCCTACAACGACCTTACCAGCTTCACCATCGAACAGTGCCCCAACGTGCTCTTCGTTGACTGCTCCTACAACGACCTGACCACGCTCAGCCTCGCCAACCAGACCTTCCTGCAGCGTCTGCTCTGCAACAACAACGAGCTCACCATGCTTGATGTATCCTTCGACCAGGCTCTTACCTACATCAACTGCCGCTACAACATGATCAACGACCTCCGCACGATCGGTTGCGACAACCTCCACATGATTGCCTGCCAGTGGAACTACTAATCAAAGGGCAAAGTTTTGAACTTCAAATAGAAAAAATGCGATAATACTATACAATAAAGTTCATGGCCGGACGTAGTCTTGTGACTGCGTCCGGTTTTCTTTTTATCTTTTTTTCACCCTCCCGAATAATCGAATACCGAAAAATTTCTTTATATTTGCACCGCAATAATTAACTAAGACATAGAATCGATATAAACATACGAAAATGACAATCGACAACTTCAACTTCAAAGACAAGAAAGCCATTGTCCGCGTTGACTTCAACGTGCCTCTGGATGAAAACGGTAAGATTACCGATGATACCCGTATCCGCGGTGCTCTCCCCACCCTCAAGAAAATCCTTGCCGACGGCGGCTCGCTCATCATCATGAGCCACATGGGCAAACCCAAAGGCAAAGTGAACCCCAAGCTCTCCCTGGGCCAGATCAAGGACGCTGTGGCTGCCGCTCTCGGCACCGACGTGCAGTTTGCCAACGACTGCGCTGCCGCCGACGATATGGCTGCCGCTCTCAAGCCCGGCCAGGCTCTGCTGCTTGAAAACCTCCGTTTCTATCCCGAAGAGGAAGGCAAGCCCGTGGGCATCGACAAAGAGGACCCCAACTACGACGCTGCCAAGAAGGAAATGAAGGAACGTCAGAAAGAATTTGCAAAGAAGCTCGCAAGCTACGCCGACGTTTATGTGAACGATGCTTTCGGCACCGCTCACCGTCGTCATGCTTCCACCGCCGTTATCGCCGACTACTTCGACGCCGACCACAAGATGCTCGGCTACCTCATGGAGAAGGAAGTAAAGGCTGTTGACGCTATCCTCAAGGACATCAAGCGTCCCTTCACCGCTATCATGGGCGGCTCCAAGGTTTCCACCAAAATCGGCATCATCGAAAACCTCATGGACAAGGTGGACAACCTCATCCTGTGCGGTGGCATGACCTACACCTTCGCCCGCGCTCAGGGTGGCAAGGTAGGCTGCTCCATCTGCGAAGAGGATAAGCTCGACCTCGCTCTCGACATCATCGCCAAGGCCAAAGCCAAGGGTGTCAACCTGGTGCTCGGCACCGACTGCATCGCAGCCGACGCTTACAGCAACGACGCCAACACCCAGGTTTGCTCCGTGATGGACATCCCCGAAGGCTGGGAAGGCCTCGACGCAGGTCCCGAAACCCGCAAGGCTTTCGCCAACGCTATCGAAGGCTCCAAGACCATCCTGTGGAACGGTCCTGCCGGTGTATTCGAATTCGACAACTTCACCGGCGGCAGCCGTGCTATTGCCGACGCTGTTGTGAAGGCTACCAAGGACGGCGCTTTCTCGCTGGTTGGCGGTGGCGACTCCGTTGCCTGCATCAACAAGTTCGGCCTGGCCGACGAGGTTAGCTACGTGTCCACCGGTGGTGGCGCACTCCTCGAGGCTATCGAGGGCAAAGTGCTCCCCGGCGTTGCTGCTATCGAAGGCAAATAATCTGAGTTTCAGAATATAACCATAGCAAGGGTGCGTCAGCCGATGCACCCTTGTTTTATTTCCGAACCCACCGTGCACCGGAATTGTTTTATATGTATGAATACAGAATTTTACAACTGGATTGACCAACACATGGCCGACGACCCCGCGCGGCTGCGCCTGAAATTTGCCGGCAAGCAGGTGCCGGGTGTGGATGTTGCCGCCGCCATAGTGCAGATTGAGTGCCGTCGCAAGTTCGGCACCAAGCTGGCGCAAACACTCGCCTCATTCCCGCAGTTCTATTTCCCCTCCACTCTGGCGGGCGAGCAATCGACCTCCGACCTCCTTGCCCGGTATCACGCCTCGCTGGTGCCCGAAGGCCTGGCCGCGGCCGACCTCACTGCCGGTCTGGGCATCGATGCACTGCACTTCGCTGCCCGCGCTTCAAGTGTCGTGGCCGTGGAGCGCAACAAGGAGCTCACGGACGCTCTACGCTTCAACGCCGACGGGCTGCACGTGGAAAATCTCGAAATAGTCAACGGCGACTGCCGCGATTTTGTGGATCGCTGCATTGCCGAGGGACGGCGCTTCGGTGCAGTATTTATTGACCCTGCCCGCCGCGCGGCCGATGGCAGCCGCGTGTTCGCTCTGGCCGACTGCGAGCCTGATGTGGTTGCCATGCTACCCAAACTGAAGCAGATATGCCGTCTGTTGGTCATCAAGGCCTCGCCTATGCTCGACATTACCCACACTATCGGCGAGCTATCCCCTGCCCCGCTCTCGGTGATGGCCGTGGGTACGCCCACGGAGTGCAAGGAGCTGATGATGCTCATCGACTTCGGGGCCGAAGCCCCCTACTCTACCATGATTGAGGCGGTCACACTCACGGCCGATGGAGCGGAAACCTTTGCCTTCACCGCCGACGCCGAGCGCAACGCCGAGATGCCTGCCACGGCTCCTTTGGCCGAGGGAAACTATATCTACGAGCCTTCGCCGTGCCTGATGAAAACCGGAGCGTTTCGCCTGGTGGCCGACCGTTACGGCCTGCGCACTTTCCAGCCCAATACTCGCCTGTTTCACTCGCCCGAGAAAATCGACAACTTCCCCGGCACATGCTGGCGAGTTGTGAAAATATTCCCCTATGCCTCGCGCGTCATCAAGCGCTTTGCGCGCGAATATCCGGCCGTCAACGTGGCCGTGCGCAACTTCGGAATGAGCGCCGATGCCCTCCGGGCGCGCCTGGGCGTGCGCGATGCCGGCCCACTACGCCTATATGGTCTGACCGACTCCCGCGATGAAAAACTACTGGTTCTCACCGAACCGGCATGAAAAAAGCGGAGTGGAACTCAATCGTTCCACTCCGTTATTGCTTTAGGCTGTTAGGGGTCGTTAGGGTCCTTAGGGTCTTTAAAGTCCTTAAGGACCCTAACGACCCTAAAGACCTTAAAGACCTTATACTCCAAATCCCTTACTTCACATCCTCCAGAATCAGAACTGCGCGAGGCTCAAGCACGAGCTCGGGCGAGATGGTCACGTTCTTGCCGGTGATCACGTCGCGGCGCACGGTGCCGGTGGGCAGGATTTCGGTGATACGCTCAGCAATCAGGTTCTGAGGCTCGTCGGTGCCGTTGAGGATTACCTGCACGGCGCGGTCGCCCAAGCGACGCTCATAGACATACTGGCCCTTGGTGGGAATGAAGTGCTTCAGTTTGCCTTTTGCAATGATATCGTTGCCCTTGCGCCAGTGCAGCAGCTTGCTCAGATAGTCGAACGCTTCGCGCTGCTGGTCGGTCATGCCGCTGAAATCCAGCACACTCACCTCGTCGCCGGGGAAGCCGCCGGGCATATCTCTGCGCACATTGCCGTCGCCACCATTGGCACGGGTGCCGTTCATCAGAATTTCAGTGCCATAGTAAATCTGAGGAATACCGCGCGAAGTCAGCAGGAAAGCCATAGCCTGACGCCACGAGCCGAGATTCTCGGGAATCGAATCAAGGAAACGATCGGTATCGTGGTTATCGAGGAAGGTGAGGATGAAATCGGTGTTGGGGAACAGGAAGTCCTGAGCAAGATGGTCATAGATGATGTTGAAGCCACCATTGCGGTCAGCTGTCTTTTCGAAGAAAGCTTTTTTGCCCGAGAGAGGATACTTGAAGTCCATCACGGTCTTGAGGTTGGGGTCCACACCGTTGACAGCACTATTACGCTGCCAGAAAGCCTCGGAGCTTTCTTGAGGATACCAGCACTCGCCCACGATGTTGAAATTGGGATACTCGCGCTCCACCTCAGCAATCCATCGGCCCATTTCCTTCAGGTCGGCATAGGGATATGTGTCCATGCGGATGCCGTCGATATGCGAATCCTCAATCCAGAAAATCGAGTTTTGAATCAGGTAGTTCATCATGTGGCGGTTGCGCTGGTTCAGGTCGGGCATACCGCGGGTGAACCATCCGTTCACAACCTCGTCCATATCCTTATCGCTTGCATAAGGGTCGTGGATAGTCACCAGGCGGTGATTGGTCATCACATTGCCATCAGGGTGATTATACCAATCTGCCATAGGCATATCGTCCATCCAGGGATGGGTGCTGCCCGAGTGGTTGAAAATCATGTCCATCACCACCTTGATGTCGCGGCTGTGAGCATCGGCCACAAACTCGCGCCACTCATCGTTGGTGCCGAAGCGTTTGTCAATGTTATAATAATCGGTGGTCGAATAACCGTGGTACGAACCGCCGTGAATATCATTTTCGAGCACAGGATTCACCCACACGGCAGTCACACCGAGCGAGTCGATGTAGGGGAGATTCTTGCGGATACCGGCCACATCGCCGCCATGGCGAGCATTGTTGCTCGTGCGGTCGTAGCGGTATTTGTACTTCATGTCGATATCGTTGTTGGAGGGATCACCGTCGGCAAAGCGGTCAGGCATAATCAGATAGAGCACATCCGAAGCATCGAAGCCGGGATTGTCCGTGCCCTTCCATGTGCGGGCGTGCAGCGGGAAATCCACCGTCGTGCCCTTGCCCTTGGCAGGCTTAAGGTTCAGCTTCACATTGCCCGGAGCGGCATTGTCGGCAATAGTGAGGTAGAGAATTTTGTAGTTGTCAGTAACACCTTCAACATCCTCAACGATTTTCACGCCAGGATAATCAACCGAAGCGGTGGTACTGCCTATGCCGGGGCCGGCAAGCATCACCTGAACGGTATCGTTGTTCATTCCCGTCCACCAGTAGGGCGGTTCAACTCGGTCAACAGTCAGAGCCGCCTGCGCGCAGAAAGCCGACGCAAGACCCAGGGCTGCAAGATAAGTTTTCATTGGTAAAAAGTATGATATTAAGATATTAGAAATAACACCACAAAGATAGCTCAAAAATCCCACCCCAACAAATAAAATCAGATGTTCTCCGGCACATCCGCAAAAAATCCGGACCCGCCCTACCCGTTTTAAGAGTCAGACAGGTCCGAAAAGAAGTCCCGTAAAAATTCCGCCTGGGTGTCAGGAGTTGAGGTGCTGGCGGAGGTCGGTGTAGTAGTCGTAGATGTTGGGGTTGTCCTCGGGGATGTCGGGCGTGCGGGTGCCGAAGGAGGCCAGGTAGTCGGCGGGGGTTCCGATGACGTCGGCATCGACGTAACCGGTGGCCAGAACAGCTTTCACTTCATCCAGGAGTTCGGTCATATGCAGACCAGAAACTAACTCAAGCACGAACCCTGCCATCAGGGGGTTGCAGCGGTCGGTTTCGGGCAGACGGTCCACCATGTTCACCAGCAGGCGACGCAGTATTTCCTGCACCTCGTAGCTCCTGTCGGGGCTGTAGTGGTAAACAAGGCCTAAGGCACGCAGCACGAGGTCGATCGAGAACGGAGTCATGCCGTGCTCGTAGAGCAGATCCTCGAGCTTCGTCAGGTCGTTGCCGCAGGTGCGGTAGAGCGCTTCGGGCAGCAGACTATCCTGCTCGTAGCCGAGCTGCTCCTCAACAAATTCGTCGGACTGGCGCACGAGCTCGCGCACGGTGGCGAAGTTCTCGGGCTGCCCTGTAGCAATGATGATTGCCAGACAGTGGCGGAGCACATGGTAGAAGTCAATATCGGCGCCCTGACCGTCGGCTATGGCCTGGTATGTGCGTCCGATTTCGTAGCGAACGATGGTGTCGATGTCGGCGCAGAGCTCGTCGTAAGGGAGGGCCATTATCTTGTCAATGTCGGCCATCTCAAGCACGGCGGCGTCAGGATTATAGAGGATGTCGAGCAGGAAGGGGTTCTTCACAGCCGGCTCGGCGGGGTACTCGGGATAATCATAGTGATGCGGGAGTTCGGGGTAGCCTTCGTAGTCGTAATCTTCGTCGGAGGCTTCCTCTTCTTCATCATATTCGCCGGAGAAATCGGAGAAGGTGTAGTTATCGCCGAGATTTTTTTCAAGCACTGACAGGAATTTACGCTCGGCACCGTCCTCGCCGATAACCAGATGGTGCTTGCCTTGATAGCCGTATTCGTACTCGATAAGCTCAATATCGTCCGTGTCCTCGGAAAGGACGTACTGCGTGAGTGCAAAGTCGGCGGCGGGTTCAATTCCGGCTTCCTCGGCAAACTCGATGGCACCGAGGATGAGGTTGTGGACTTCGGGATATGATATTTCCACGAATTGGTCGCTATCGCCCACGAACTGCTGCAGGTCCTTTTCATCGACGATGTTCCAGTAGGTCTGCTTCACGCCGAGGCAGAACAGGTCAACGAGGTAGGATGCTGCCACAATGTCGCCGCGCTGATTGATGCGCGACACAATCACATGAGCCTCGCCGGCCTCGCGCCAGTCGGGACTGATGTAACATTTATATATAGGCAGCTTGCGCGCAGCCTGGCGGATGTAGCGCTCGGGCGAACCGCTGGTGCTTGTGGCAGCCGACGGCTGCTTCTTTTTCTTCTTGTTCTTTGCCATTAGTCCTGGTTTTGGTCAGCAAGCGGGTTCCATCCCTGAGCTTTCAGGGGGATTTCGCCGCCGTCGCGGGTGACGAGTGCGCAACCCAGTTCGGGCTTTGTGATATATCCTATGATTTTGACGCCCTCGATTTTCTCTACTTTGTCGTGATCGGTGAGGGGCACTGTGAAAAGCAGCTCGTAGTCCTCTCCGCCGTTGAGGGCGGCTGTCACCAGGTTCATGTTGAGTTCTTCGGCCATAACGGCTGTCTGGTAGTCGATGGGAATACGGTCCTCGTAGACGCGGCAGCCGGTGTCGCTCTGCTTGCAGATGTGGATGAGCTCGGACGAAAGGCCGTCGCTAACGTCCATCATAGCCGTAGGGCGCACGCCCTCGCGGGCAAGCGCTTCGATGATGTCCTTGCGGGCTTCGGGCTTCAGCTGACGCTCGATGATGTACTCCTTGCCGGAAAAGTCGGGCTGGAAGTCCTTCTGTCCGGCCGAGGCAATCTTTTCGCGCTCCAGGAGCTGGAGGCCCATGTAGGCGGCGCCCAGGTCGCCGCTCACACAGATAAGGTCGGTGTCCTTGGCTCCGCTGCGTTTCACTGCCGTGCCCTTGGGTGCCTCGCCGATGCAGGTGATGGAAATGACGAGTCCCTGATGCGACGAGCAGGTGTCGCCGCCGATGATGTCCACGCCATAGATTTCGCAAGCGCGGCGGATGCCGGCATAAAGCGCCTCGATATGTTCCACGGTGAAGCGGCGCGAAATGCCGAGCGACACTGTGATTTGTTTCGGTGTGCCGTTCATGGCATAGATGTCCGAGAAATTGACCACGGCAGCCTTGTAGCCCAGGTGCATCAGGGGCACATAGGTGAGGTCGAAGTGAACATTCTCGAGCAGCATATCGGTGGTGACGAGCACTTCGCTGTCGGCCGGAAAACTGAGCACGGCGGCATCGTCGCCCACGGCGTAGACAGTGGATTCATTGACCCGCGGCAACTCCTTGGTGAGACGGTCAATAAGGCCGAACTCGCCGAGCTGCGAAATTTCAGTCTGTTTATCTTCCATAGGGGCTGGGCATTAGCAACGAACAACCATTTCCTTGACGATAGCCTCCACAGTGGGCTGAGCCTTGAGGGCTGCCTGCTGTACTTCCTCGTGCGAGGGAACGTCGGTGATATCCTTGCCGCCAAGGTCGGTGATCACGGAGATGCCGAACACACGCATATCGCCGTGACGCGCCACGATGACCTCAGGCACAGTGGACATGCCCACGGCGTCGCCGCCAATCACACGGAAGTATTCGTATTCAGCCGGAGTTTCGAAGGTGGGACCGGTGGTGCCGACGTACACGCCGTGCATCAGGCGCAGGCCCTTTTCGGCGGCTACCGCGTCGGCAAGAGCAATGAGTTTTTTATCGTAAGGTTCGGTCATTGCCGGGAAGCGGGGGCCGAGCTCCTCGTAGTTCTTGCCTCGCAGAGGGTTCTCAGGGAAGAGGTTGATGTGGTCGGTGATTACCATCACATCGCCCACGACGAACTCCTTGTTCATGCCACCGGCTGCATTGCTCACAAACAGGGTGTCGACACCCAGCGCCTTGAACACGCGCACGGGGAAGGTGACTGTTTTCATGTCGTAGCCCTCATAGTAGTGGAAACGGCCCTGCATGGCAATGACGGGTTTGCCGCCCATGGTGCCGAAAATCAGGTTGCCGCTGTGGCCCTGCACGGTGCTGACGGGGAAGTTGGGGATTTCGGCATAAGGCACGACGGTCTTATTGTCGATATGGTCAACGAGCGAGCCGAGGCCCGTTCCGAGGATGATGGCTGTCTTAGGCATTTCGCCGCCGATGCGGGTGCGCAGATAGTTGGCGGTCTCTTTGATTTTTTCGAGCATAAATTATGTAGTGTTTTTTATGTTACTTATGTGATTAACGCTCGGGGAGCTGCGCGGTTCAGACCGAACCTTGATAGGACGAAAAATCGGTGACCTGAGTGCGCTCCTTGATGAGCTTGCGGATGGAGTCCTCCAGGGGGATACCGCCGTTTTCGAATTCGTCGAAGGTGACCTCGATTGGCAGGTAGAAAGTGTGCTGCCGCAACTCGAAGTTGTAGTAGGGGTTGGCGGCAATGCGCACGGCATCCTTCTCGGTGGTCACAATCAGGCGCTGCTGACCCTTGAGGCTGTTGTAGCGCGCCAGGATGTGCTCGAAGTCCTTCTTGGTATAGGCATGATGGTCCGGATAAACATCAACCTTCACCCTGGGAGCAAAACGCTTGATGTAGCGCACGAAGGGCTTGGGATTGCCTATACCGGCAACCACCAGGATGCTGTCGGCCTCGGTGAGCCAGTCCAGATAAGGCACGGCTGTTGCAACATCCGGGAACACCGGTTGCAGGTGCTGGTAGGCGTAGCGCGAAAAGTAGAGGTGCTGCGAAGGGAAGAGGTCGTACTCGTTTTTCACCTGGCGGTAGTCCAGCGGGCGCATATTTGGCGGACACTTGGACACCACAAGCACGTCGGCACGGTTCACTCCGCGAGCCGACTCGCGCAGCCGCCCGTAGGGAAGCATCTTATCCTCAAAAATGGGGTTGGAGTATTCCGATATCAGCACCGAGACTGTCGGTTTGACATAGCGGTGCTGGAAGGCATCGTCAAGGATGATGAGGTTGATGGTGGGATCGAGGCGCATAAGCTCGTTGATGCCGAACACGCGGTCCTCGCACACGGCCATGATGATTTCGCCCTGGAATTTGTGGTACATCTGGTAAGCCTCATCGCCGATGTCGGAGGGTGTGGAGCGGCGTCCGGCAATAATGAAGCCCTTGGTTTTGCGGCGATAGCCGCGGCTGAGCACGGCCACACGGTTGGTGTCCTTGAACGCCCTCACCAGATATTCCACATGGGGAGTTTTGCCCGTGCCGCCCACCGAAATATTGCCCACGGTGATAATGGGCACGTTGAACTCCGATTCCTTCAGCAACCTCCAGTCAAAAAACTTATTGCGCATGAAAGTGACCATGCCGTAGAGCTTGGAGCACGGCAGCAGGACCATTTTTGCGAATAGGGAGCGCTGTTTCATGTTGCGTAAGGAAACGCTATTACCTTATAATATATAAACGCTGTTAGCGGACTTCGATGTATTCCATGCGTGCCTGGATGGGCGAGGCATCGCGGAGCTGCTTCACAAAGTGGAGTGCGCGGAGGGTTTCGGCATCCAGGTCGGCGGCCATGTCGAAATCCAGCTGGCTCTGGCGCATCAGCTTTTCCCACAGTTTCTGCTCGGTGAGAGGATACTGCACATAGCGGTCAGTGTCCAGGTCAAGTTCGTCGGCCATAGCAGCGATAGTTTCCTGCAAGGAGCCCAGTTCGTCCACCAGTCCGAGCTGGATGGCCCGTCCACCGGTCCACACGCGGCCCTCGGCGATAGCCTTGACCGAATCCTGGCTCATGCCGCGACCTGCTGCAACACGGCCCGTGAAAAGGTCGTAGACGTCCTCGACGCTTTTCTGCATGGCCTCGTACTGAGTGGGCGTCATGCCCTCGGTGAGCGAAATGCCGGCGGCATTGGGGTTGGTTTGCACGGTGCTGAAGTTGATACCGAATTTATCGGTAATCAGGCCCGAGAGGTCCGGAATCATGCCAAACACTCCGATTGAGCCGGTGAGCGTGGTGCGGTCAGCAAAAATCTTGTCGGCACCGCAGCTGATGTAGTAACCGCCCGAAGCGGCATAGTCGCCCATCGAAACATACACGGGCTTATCCTTGGATTTGAAGTACTGGATAGCTTCCCAAATCTGCTCGGAAGCGAAAGCACTACCGCCGGGCGAGTTCACGCGGAGCACCATACCTTCCACGTTCTCGTCGTCGGCCAGGTCAACGATGTCGTTCACCACGGTTTCGCCCACGATGCCGTCCTTGCCGCTGTCAACAATATCGCCAACGGCATAGTAAACGGCGATGTGCTTGCGCGAGGAAGGCGAGTTGAACACGTTGCCGCGCGATTCAAGATAGGCCGCGGGGGCCACCAGGCGCAGCTCGTCGTCCTCGTCCAGGTCGCAGAGGTCCTTGAGGTAGAGCTCAATCTGACGGCGGTATTCGAGCTTATCGGCCAGTTTGCTGTCCACGAAAAATTCGCCCATGCGCGCCGAAATCATCTGCGGGGCAAGCGCCTTGATGTCGGCCTCGCTCAGTTTGCGGTTGGCAGCAATGGTGCCGGCGGCAAAGTTCCAGATGGAGTCAACGTACTGCTGCATCTGCAGGCGTGCGGGCTCGCTCATCTTGTCGAGGATATAAGGCTCAACGGCGCTCTTGAAGGTGCCCACCTTTACAATCTGCATCTTCACCCCGAGCTTATCCAGCAGGCCCTTGAAGAAAGGAGTTGTTGCACCCACACCGTGGATGTCCACGCTACCCATGGGGTTTAGCACCAGATGTCCGGCTGTTGAAGCCAGCAGATAGTCGCCCTGCGAGTAGCCGTCGGCGTAGGCCACTACCCATTTGCCGGACTCCTTGAAGTGCCCGATGGCCTCCAGAAGTTCCTCGAGCGTAGCGGTGCCCACAGCAGCGCCGTTGCAATCCAGGTAAAGACCTTCGATTTTATCATCGTCGGCAGCTGCCTGGAGGGCGTGCACCATGTCGTCAAGCGTCAGGCCACCGCCCTTGCTCTGGTTCTGAATCATAGCGAAGAAACTCGTGGGTTGGTAGCGCTCGGTCACCTCGCCTGCAAGGTCAAAATAAAGAATCGACTTTTTCTTGACTTCCACTGCGCTGTCGTTGCCACCCTTGGCAAGCATGGCACCGGCCAGCAGCAGGCCGCCGAACATCACTACAACAATCGAAATCCAGATGCCGGCCATTGTGCCGAGCACGGTTATAAAGAAACGTTTAAGCATCGCAAACTTTTAATTTACAAATACATATATATCCCTCCGCTCTATCGCCGAGCGAGCGAATACTGCCACAAGTGCAGAATTGCAACAAAGTTAAGAAAAATTATTGGTATTATAAGACCCCATTCCCAAATATTTGTTAACGCTGGGGTCGCATATCTCCGAGTGATTTTTGTCTTGTGATGAAGGAACGTAGCCGTAGCTACGTGACCGAAGAACAAGGCAAAAAGCGCCGGAGAGATGCGATGATAAGGTAATTTTATACATCAGCACACTAATTCCGCCCAAATTCAGTTATATGATTTTAAGCATTTGTAACTTATTGGATTAGAATGAGATATACTACAGATTTGATACTAAGACAACGCAACTTAATTTTAGAACAATTTCCTGAAACTCTCAATTCGAAATCGATGGCTGACATATTTAAGATTCTGAATGCCTTTTTATTCTCAGCTGTCCGTGGCAGAAATTACCATCACCACGGCCAATCGTCATGCATCTGCGTCCGCTTGTTTCGATCACAATGCAACCGCATTGCTCCCTCACTGCGCGAACACATCTGCACGACGCTTGACCGCCCCGGCGTTAACAAATATTGGGGAATGGGGTCTATTGTGCCAAATTGGCATTTTTTGTGATTTTCCAAGGCGATATGAAGTTTTTCACCTGCATCAAAACCTTTGGCACGCTTATTGTGTTTTTTTATTAGTAATTCAAATCAGCAAACATTCAACTATTATAAATTATGAATTTCAACAGTTTCACTATCAAATCGCAGGAGGCTATCCAGAAAGCCGTGGAAATCACCCGCGGTGCCGGGGCTCAGTCCATCGAGCCTGTGTGCATCCTTAAAGGCGTGATGGAGGAAGGCGAATCGGTTGTGAAGTTCATTTTCCAGAAAGTGGGCGCCAACCACGTGGCTATCGAACGCCAGGTGGACGGCGAAATCGCAGCTCTGCCCAAGGTGTCGGGCGGCGAACCCTATCTGAGCCGAACCTCCAACGATGTCCTTCAGAAGGCCCTGGACATTGCCAAGAAAATGGGCGACGAGTACGTTACCCTCGAAACCATCCTGCTCGCACTTTTCGAAGTCAGTTCCCCCGCCTCCAACATCCTCAAGGATGCAGGCCTGGGCAAAAAGGAAATCGAAGCTGCCATCGAGGAGCTTCGCAAGGGCAAGAAAGCCACCGACCAGGGCGCTGAGGAAACCTACAACGCTCTGTCCAAATACGCTATCAACCTCAACGAGCGCGCCCGCGCCGGCAAGCTCGACCCCGTAATCGGCCGCGACGAGGAAATCCGCCGCGTGCTGCAGATTCTGAGCCGACGCACCAAGAACAACCCCATGCTCATCGGTGAGCCGGGTACAGGTAAGACCGCTATTGCCGAGGGCCTTGCGCACCGCATTGTGCGTGGCGACGTGCCTGAAAACCTGCGCACCAAGCAGATTTATTCGCTTGACATGGGCGCACTTGTGGCCGGCGCGAAGTACAAAGGCGAGTTTGAGGAACGCCTGAAAGCAATTGTCAACGAAGTTCAGGCTTCGGATGGCGAAATCATCCTGTTCATCGACGAAATCCACACCCTGGTGGGTGCCGGTAAGGGCGAAGGCGCCATGGATGCCGCAAACATCCTGAAGCCTGCACTGGCCCGCGGCGAGCTCCGCAGCATCGGTGCCACCACCCTGGATGAGTACCAGAAATATTTCGAGAAGGACAAGGCTCTGGAGCGCCGCTTCCAGAAAGTCATGGTCAACGAGCCCGACGAGATGAGCGCAATCGCCATTCTCCGAGGCCTTAAGGAGCGCTACGAGAACCACCACAAGGTGCGCATCCGCGACGAAGCTATTATCGCCGCCGTGCAGCTTTCGGAGCGCTATATCACCGACCGTTTCCTCCCCGATAAGGCCATCGACCTTATCGACGAGGCTGCCTCGAAGCTCAAACTGGAGATTGACTCCGTGCCCCAGGCACTGGACGACATCACCCGCCGTATAGCCCAGAAGGAAATTGAGCGCGAGGCCATCAAGCGCGAAGGCCAGGACGAGAAGGTAAAGGACATCGAACGCGAAATTGCCGAGATGCGCGAGGAAGAAAAACAATACAAGGCAAAATGGGAAGCTGAGCGCGATGTGATCAACCGCATTCAGCAGAACAAGATTGACATTGAGCAGCTCAAATTCGAAGCCGACAAGGCCGAACGCGAGGGCGACTATGCCAAGGTGGCCGAAATCCGCTATTCGCGCATCGCAGAGAAGGAGGCCGACAGCGCCAAGGCGCAGGAGGAACTCCAGATGATGCAGGGCGAAAAGGCTCTTATCAAGGAAGAGGTCGATGCCGAAGATATTGCCGATGTTGTATCGCGCTGGACCGGTATCCCCGTCAACAAGATGGTGCAGAGCGAGAAGGAGAAGCTGCTCCACCTGGAGGAAGAACTCCACTCGCGCGTAGTGGGCCAGGACGAAGCAATTCAGGCTATTGCCGACGCCGTGCGCCGCAGCCGCGCCGGCCTCAACGACCCCAAGCGACCTATCGGTTCGTTTATCTTCCTGGGTACCACCGGTGTGGGTAAAACCGAGCTTGCCAAGGCTCTTGCCGAATACCTCTTCGACGACGAGAATATGATGACTCGTATCGACATGAGCGAGTATCAGGAGAAGCACGCTGTGAGCCGACTCGTCGGAGCGCCTCCCGGATACGTCGGCTACGACGAAGGCGGCCAGCTCACCGAGGCCGTGCGCCGCAAGCCCTACTCGGTTGTTCTGTTCGATGAAATCGAAAAAGCTCATCCTGACGTGTTCAACATTCTGCTTCAGGTGCTTGACGATGGCCGTCTGACCGACAACAAGGGCCGCAACGTGAACTTCAAGAACACTATCATCATTATGACCTCCAACATGGGCTCGCACCTTATCCGCGACAACTTCGCCAAGATGACTCCGGAAAATAAGACCGAGACCGTGGAAAAGACCAAGGAGGAAGTTCTCGAGATGCTCAAGCAGACCATCCGCCCCGAGTTCCTGAACCGTATCGACGAAATCATCATGTTCACCCCGCTCAACCGCGCGGAAATCGAGGAAATCGTCGGTCTGCAGATCAAGAGTATCCAGAAGATGCTCAACTACTCATCGGGCATTGAGCTCAAGGTTACCCCTGAGGCCCTCAGCTTCCTTGCCGACGAAGGTTTCGATCCCGAATTCGGTGCACGACCCGTGAAGCGAGCAATCCACCGCCTGGTGCTCAACCAGCTGTCCAAGGACATCTTGGCTCAGAAAGTGGACAAATCCCGACCCATTGTAATCGACGTTGAAAACGGCGACCTCGTTTTCAAAAACTAAAATACTTATCATCCCCCATACCACGCGGGCGCTACCGTGACGGTGCGACCGCGTGGTATTTACTATCTTATTCACTTATTAACTTTTTAACTTACACAGAACAAAGATGAAAAAGTTTCTCTATTCTCTTTTACTTATGATTCCGGCCATCGGCCTGCTCTCCTCGTGTAGCGACGACGACAAGAACCTGCCCGACGTAAGCTTCTCCTACGAGTACGAAGGCGCTCAGCAGTCCGACGGTAAACTCTATGTGGCTCAGGGCGAAACGTTCGCCATCACCGCAATCAACGTCAAGAACAACGAGGCCGGCAAGGCTGCCGGTATCACCGCCGCCGACTACTATTGGGACGGCCGTCTGCAGGGCACCTCGGTGATGCCTCCCTTCGGCTTTGAATTCGTCACCAACGAGTACACTCCCGTGGGCGAGCACCAGATTGGTGTTGTATGCCCCGTCTATGCGCTGGACAAGGAGCTTGCAAACGCCTCAATTTTCATCAACGTAGTGGTAGTGGCCTCGCCCGAGGACCTGCCCTTCCCGCCCACCGAGAACGACGATGACAACTCCGAGAACCCCGACGAAGGCGCAAACCCCGAAGTCGCCGTAGGTTCAACCATCACCTCGGGCACCAACCAAGCATCGTAATGTGAAACACGAATAATTGCCTGTCTTTTTGTGACCCGCAGCCTTGGCTGCGGGTCTTTCTTTTTGCATGCTCGTCGACCCTATCCCAATCCAACTAAAAGAAAAAAAGATGCGCCACCATAGCCGGTGACGCATTGTGGGTGTGGAGTGCGTAAAATCAATTCAGGCGCACCGGAATTAAAGTGTGTGTTTGAATTTAAACAAAATCAAGACCCCGGTCGCCAATATGTGTTAAGCTTGGGGCGAACGGGGTCTTTGTTATCGGGTGAGGCTCACGGCCTTCTCTTTGGCCAGGCGGCGGAGGTTGAGGATAGCGTAACGCATGCGTCCGAGAGCGGTATTGATGCTTACACCGGTCAGTTCGGCAATCTCCTTGAAGGAGAGGTCGCGGTAGTAGCGCATCACCAGCACCTCGCGCTGCACGTCGGGAAGAAGGTCCACCAGACGGCGCAGGTCGTCCTCAATCTGGAGGTCAATCAGGGTGTCCTCGATTGTATCCTCAGCCAGGTCGCGGCGGTTGAGTATGTCGTAGTCGGCCGTGTCGGTCGACATTGAGTTCTCACTTTTTTCGGCTCGAAACGAATCAATGACCAGATTGCGGGCAATCCGTGCAATCCATGCCGAGAACTTACCCAGGTCATTATATCGGCCCTGCTTGATGGTGGTGATGGCTTTCACGAAAGTTTCCTGAAAGATATCGTCGGCCACATCGCGGTCCTTGACCATCTGCAGGATGTAGGTGAACAACTTTTGTTTATGGCGCAGAAGGAGGGTGTCAAAAGCTTCGTTGTCTCCTGCTGCATAAGCGGCTACCAACTGTTCGTCGGTAAGCTTGGTTGTATTTCGCATTTCTATTCTTATTATTCGTTAGAGTAGAGTTGTGCTATAGGCGAAATGAGGTTTTAACGTTAATAATACAGGTTTAATCAATCTTTTTTACCACCGGAGTCGCACCGGTCTGTTTTATGCATTACAAAGATAGACAATTTATGGCAATTCGCAAAATAAACGAGCCTATGTTTTGCATTATTTAACAAGTGAAACACAATAATATTTTTTCACATCAATCACAATATTTCGTACCGGCCGGGCGTTTTATCATCGTACGGCAGCCACTGCGGCGATGCCGGCATCTCATTCTTATATATTCGTTATTCAATAAAAATTATCCGCAATCTTTCACCTCGAATCTCGTTTTTTCAATAAAAACACCTGCCTATGGAGAAAAACTCTACACCTGACCACGGCGAGGGTCTGTCCCGAGCCACCACAGTGACGATAAGCTACTTCGGCGGTCCGCTTCTGGAACCGGCCGGTCCGGCACCGCGGCGCTCCACCATTGAGCGTATCAGGCAGTTTGCCCGCGCAGCCTATATTGACCCGGCTCTGCCCGAAATGGCAATTATCATGAACTGAAATTTTGCTCCGACCGATGCAAGCGCACGGCCGGGGCATTTATTTTCTTGGGATTTTTTGATTTCTCGGAATAGTTTCTTAAATTTGTAGTCCAAATTGCAGATAAATTTAATCCTCCAAACGATGAAGAAACATAACTTCTACGCCGGTCCCTCGATTCTGAGTGAATACACCATTCAGAACACCGCCGACGCAATCCTTAATTTTGCCGACACCGGCCTCTCTATTCTCGAAGTGTCGCACCGCAGCAAGGAATTCCAGGCCGTTATCGACGAGGCTTCGGCTCTCGTGAAAGAACTGCTCAATGTGCCCGAAGGTTTCCACGTGCTGTGGCTCGGTGGCGGCGCATCGCTGCAGTTCTGCATGGTGCCCTTCAACCTGCTGGCCAAGCGTGCCGCCTACATCGACACCGGCACATGGGCTTCCAACGCCATCAAGGAGGCTAAACTTTTCGGTGAGGTGGATGTGGTTGCTTCCTCCAAGGATGCCAACTACACTTTCATCCCCAAGGACTACACTGTTCCGGCCGATGCCGACTACTTCCACTACACCTCCAACAACACCATCTACGGCACCGAAATCCGCAAGGATCCCGATGTGCCCTGCCGCCTGGTGGCTGATATGAGCTCGGACATCTTCTCGCGCCCCATCGACTTCACGAAGTACGATCTGGTTTATGCCGGCGCACAGAAAAACCTGGCTCCCGCAGGTGTGACCCTGGTTATCGTCCGCGAAGATGCACTGGGCCATGTGGACCGTCCTATCCCCACGATGCTGGACTACCGCACCCACATCAAAAAGGGCTCGATGTTCAACACCCCTCCCGTGCTGCCCATCTACTCCGCACTCCAGACCCTCCGCTACTACAAGCAGCTGGGCGGCATCGCCGCTCTTGAGCGCCGCGACCTTGACAAGGCTGCCCTGCTCTACAACGCTATCGATGAAAGCAAGATGTTCAAAGGCACTGTCACCGACCCGGCCGACCGTTCCATCATGAACGTATGCTTTGTGATGACTCCCGAATACCAGGAGCTCGAAAAGCAGTTCATCGACTTCTGCACCGCACGTGGCATTGTGGGCATCAAGGGTCACCGCTCGGTGGGCGGTTTCCGTGCGTCGCTCTACAACGCTCTGCCCATCGCAAGCGTGCAGGTGCTGGTTGAAGCAATGAAGGATTTTGAAGCAACTCACTGATTATGAAAGTTCTTGTAGCTACCGAAAAGCCTTTCTCGGCTAAAGCCGTCAAGGAAATCCGGGCCAAAATCGAGGATGCCGGCCATGAGTTCGCCATCATCGAAAAATATACCTCGCCCGAGCAGCTCCGCGAAGCTGCCGCCGATGCCGATGCTCTGATTGTGCGTAGCGACATTGTGGACGAAGCTCTCTTTGCCGCTGCTCCCAAGCTCAAAATCGTGGTCCGCGCCGGTGCCGGTTATGACAACATCGACCTCAAGGCCGCAACGGCAGCAGGTGTGATTGTTGAGAATACTCCCGGCCAGAACTCCCGCGCCGTGGCCGAGCTCGTAATCGGCATGGCCATCATGGCTGCGCGCAACAAGTTCAGCGGCACGACCGGTTTCGAAATCTCAGGCAAGCGCCTCGGCCTCCAGGCTTTCGGCCAGGTTAGCCGCCATGTGGCTGAAATTGCCAAAGGCTTCGGCATGACCGTAACCGCCATCGACCCCTACTGCCCCGTCGAGGTCATGGCACAGAACGGCGTAGGTGTGGCCGAGTCGCTCGACGACCTCTATGGTGGCAACGACATCGTGTCGATTCACATTCCCGCCACTCCCGAAACCGTCGGTTCCATCGGCCGTGCCCTCATCGAAAAGATGCCCAAGGGCGCAGTGCTCATCAACACCGCCCGCAAGGAAGTTATCAACGAAGCCGAACTTACCCAGGTGCTTGAGGAGCGTCCCGACCTGAAATACTTCGCCGACGTGAAGCCCGCCTGCGCAGCCGACCTCGAAGCCCGCTTCCCTGACCGTGTGTTCTTCACTCCTAAGAAGAGCGGCGCCCAGACCGCCGAGGCCAACCTCAATGCCGGCGTTGCAGCCGCCAATCAGATTGTAGCCTATTTTGCCGACGGTACCGACCGTTTCCGTGTGAACTAAGAGCTTGTTTAATAACTACTGTTAAATTCTGGGCGGCCAGTCTTTGAGTGATTTTGGCTTAATGATAAGGGAGTGTGCCGCTTGGCACTCGACCGCAGAATTAAGCCAAAAGC